>JAFEFS010000009.1 GCA_018240465.1 Pseudomonadota bacterium | reverse complement strand
CCAAGTTCGCCGACCACTACGTCGGCTTCTCGGACATTTCCGAGGACGGCTCGGTGGCGCTTGTCGGTGCCGCCAGCGATCGCGATCCGGGCACCTACGCGATGTTCGATCTGAAGACGAACGCGATCCGCCCGCTGTACCAGAGCAAGCCCTGGTTCGATCCGGCGCAGCTCGGCGAGCGCAAGCCGTTCTGGTTCAAGGCTTCCAGCGGCACGGAACTCGGCGGTTACCTCACCCTGCCGCCGGGGCGCGTGGAAAAGAACCTGCCGGCCGTGCTGATCGCGCACGGCGGGCCGATGGGCCCGAACGACGGCTGGTCGCTGGCGAGCGGCTGGGAGAACGGCGAAGCGCAATTCCTCGCCTCGCGCGGTTACGCCGTGGTCCAGGTCAACTATCGCGGCTCGGGCGGGCGCGGCGCGAACTTCCACGACGCCGGCTACCGCCAGATGGGCACCGGCATGATGCAGGACATGCTCGACGGCCTGAACTGGGCCGTCGACCAGGGCTATGTCGACAAGAGTCGCGTCTGCGTCTACGGCGCCAGCTACGGCGGCTATACCGCGTTCTTCCAGCCCGTGTACGCACCGCAGGGCACGTTCAAGTGTTCGGTCGCGATCGCCGGCGTTTCCGACATCCGCGTGCAGGCCGAGCGCAGCGACACGCGCCGCTCGCGCGGCGGGCGCAACTTCCTGCGCGAGGCCTGGGGCATGGGCGACGAGGCCTACATCAAGGCCAACTCGGCGATCGACCACGTCGACAAATTCAACGTGCCCGTGCTCATCATCCACGGCGAGGACGACAAGCGCGTGCCGGTGAAGAATGCCGAGGAAATGCGCGATGCGCTGCGCAAGGCCGGCAAGCCGGTCGAGTACATGACCCGACCGAAGGAAGGCCACGGTTTCTTCAAGGAAGAGAACAATACCGAGCGCTACAAGATCACCGAAGCGTTTCTGCTCAAGTACCTGGGCCCCGGCGCGCCGAAGCAGTGAGCTGATCCGCGTTCGCGCGGCAAGCCACGCCCGGCCTTGACGCCGGGCGTTTTTTTTGTCGGTTTCAGGATCGATCGGTTAGGCTTGTCCGATGACCAATCGTCTCGCCGCCGAAACCAGCCCCTACCTGCGCCAGCATGCCGACAACCCGGTCGACTGGTGGCCGTGGAACGCCGCGGCGCTCGCGGCGGCGCGCGCGCAGGACAAGCCGATCCTGCTGTCGATCGGCTACAGCGCCTGCCACTGGTGCCACGTCATGGCGCACGAAAGCTTCGAGGATGAGGCCAGCGCACGCCTGATGAACGAAAAGTTCATTTGTATAAAAGTGGATCGCGAGGAGCGGCCCGACCTCGACAGAATCTATCAACTCGCGCACCAGGCACTGACCCGGCGTGGCGGCGGCTGGCCGCTGACCGTGTTTCTCGCGCCCGACGACCTCGCCCCATTCTACGCCGGCACGTACTTCCCGAGGGAGGCGCGCCACGGCATGCCGCCGTTCGCCTGGGTACTCGAACAGGTGCGCGGCTTCTGGGACACGCGCCGCGACGCGGTGCGTGCGCAGAACGCGACCTTGCGTGAATTCCTTGCGAACTACGATGCGTCCGATGCGCATGCCGGGGCGCTCGACGACGCGCCGATCCGCGCCGCGCTCGCGCAGATCGAGCGCGGTTTCGATCATGAACACGGCGGCCACCTCGGCGCGCCGAAATTCCCGCATTGTCCGGAGATGGAACTGCTGCTCGATATCGGTTCCACCGACGCGCGCGCAATGGTCGAACTGACCCTGGCGCGCATGGCCGAAGGCGGCATCCACGATCAGATCGGTGGCGGCTTCTGCCGCTACAGCGTCGACGAGCGCTGGGAGATTCCGCATTTCGAGAAAATGCTCTACGACAATGCGCAGTTGCTGCCGCTGTATGCCGACGGCGCCGAGGTCGGCGGCGAAAAACTCCGGTCGGAAGTCGTGCAGCGAACCGCCGAATGGCTGAGCCGCGAAATGATCGCCGGGCCGGGAACTTCGAAGCATGGCGCGTTCTACGCCGCACTCGATGCGGATTCCGAAGGCGAGGAAGGCAAGTTCTACGTCTGGCAGCGCGACGAGGTGCGTGCGCTGCTGACCGACGAGGAATTCACCGCGGCCGAACACCGCTTTGGTTTCGACCGTCCGCCGAACTTCGAGCATCGCGCCTGGAATCCGATCGTCGCGCAATCGCTCGAAACCGTTGCCGCCACGGCGAATCTTTTGGTGCAACAAGTCGATGCGCTTCTGTTCCGCGCGCGCAAGAAGCTGTTTGCCGCGCGCGCCGAACGCACCCCGCCTGGACTCGACGACAAGATCCTCACGGCATGGAATGCGCTGATGATTTCCGGTCTCGCACGCGCCGCGCGCACGACAGGCAATCCGGCATTCACCGCACTCGCGGAAAATGCATTGGACACACTGCGTGCCAACGCATGGCGCGACGATCGGCTTCACGCGAGCATCGATGATCGCGGCGCACGCCTGCCGGCCTATCTCGACGACCACGCCTTCCTGCTCGACGCATTGCTCGATTTCCTGCAGGTGGACTGGAACAACCGCCATTTCGACTGGGCGATCCGCCTCGCCGACATCCTGCTCGAACGCTTCGAAGACCGCGAGCACGGCGGATTCTTCTTCACCGCACACGACCATGAACAGCTGATCCAGCGCCCGAAACCGTTCGCCGACGAAGCGCTGCCCTCCGGCAATGGCGTCGCCACGCGCGCCTTGTTGCGCCTCGGTCACCTGCTCGGCGAAACGCGCTGGCTGGATGCCGCCGAACGCACGCTGCGTGCCGCGTACGCCACGATGCAGCAGATGCCGCAGGCCTGCGCGACGCTGCAGCGCGCGCTCAACGACTTCCTTGATCCACGTGCGCTGGTCGTCATCCGCTGCGGCGCGCCGGCAGAGGAAACGGCCTGGCGCGCCGCGCTGCTTGCCTGCGACAACGCGCGCCGCGTCGATGCGTACTTCGTTCCCGACGACGCAGGCGAATTGCCGGGAACGCTCGCCGCACAAACGTATATTGCCGGCGGCGTCGCCTACGTTTGCCGCGGCCAACAATGCGATCCGCCGATCACGGAGCCCTCGCTGCTCGAAGCCGGAATAAACCGGAAATAGGATGCGCGCGGCTGCTCAGAGCCGCACCGGTCTATCCGGCAGTTCGTTGGCGACGGGTTCGCCGTCGGCGGGAAAGTGGCGCGCGAGGATTTCGCTGACTGCTTCGACCGCGGCGACCGCACCCGATTCGAAATCACCGGCACGGAAGCGTTCGCGCAGCTGCGCGCACACATCTTGCCATTCAGATTCGGCCACGCGCGCGGCGATGCCACGGTCGGCGACGATCTCGATCGCATGATCGGCGATGAGCACGTAGATCAGCACGCCGGAGTTGTGCTCCGTATCCCACACGTGCAGACGCGCGAACACCTCGCTCGCGCGCGCGCGCGCGCTGCGCCCACGCAGCAGTTCGCCGAACGACAGCGCGCCTTCGATGGCGAAGCAGACCTGGCCCCGATGCCGCGCCTCGCCGGCTTCGACCGCTTTCTGGATCGTGTCGAGTACGCTGTTCGGAAAGCAACGCCGCGCGCTGCCTTCGGAAAACAGATGCGTGGCTATGCGTGCGATGTCCATGTCACCAGCTCCCCGAGGCGCCGCCGCCCCCGAACGAACCGCCACCGCCGCTGAAACCGCCACCGCCGCCGCCTCCAAAACCACCACCGCCGAAGCCACCGCCCGGAAATCCGCCCCAGCCTCCGCGGTTGGCGAAGCCCCCGCCGCCACCGCCGAGCAGGCCCAGGACCAGGCCGACAACACCGAGGCCCACCGCCAATGGCAGGATGCCGCCCGACAACAGCCACGCGGCACCGCCGCCGACGAGCCCGGTCAACCCCGCGCGAGGCGGCGCGGACAAACCGCCGAACAGCGAGCGCGCGAACAGGATCGCGAACACGGCGAAGATCGCGGCGTTGAACGGGTCACCGTCGCCGGACGAGGACTTGTTCTCGTCGGTCAACGGCGGCGGCAGCGGTTCGCCCTGGATCAACTTGGTCAGCGCATCGGTCGCGTCATGGATGCCGCCGAAAAAATCACCGGTACGGAACTTCGGCGTGATGTATTCGCGGATGATGCGTGACACGGCCGCGTCCGGGACCGCGCCTTCGAGGCCGCGCCCCACTTCGATGCGCACGCGCCGGTCGTTCTTGGCGACGATGAGGATCACGCCGTCGTCAGTGCCCTTGCGGCCGAGCTTCCATGCGTCGCCGACGCGGATGCCGTATTGCGCGATGTCCTCAGGCTGCGTCGTCGGCACGATCAGCACGCCGAGCTGCGAACCCTTGCTTTGTTCGAGCGCGGTCAGTTCGCCTTCGAGTTGCTGTTGTTGCTGCGCATCGAGCGTGCCGGTCAGGTCGGTGACGTGCGCCTTGAGCGGCGGAATCGGCTGCGGGTCGCCGTCGGCGGCGAGCGCCGCCAGCGAAAGCGCGATCGCGGCTACGCAGGCAAACGCGCGCCGGCAGATGCACAGCGCGCGACGCCAACGGCTCATCGGCTTCATCTAAGTGCGGCGCGGATCAATGCGCCGGCTGGGCGGGCGGTTGCGCCGGCTGCGCCGCGGGCTTGTTGAAGTCGACGGTCGGCGCGGTGGAAATCGCCTTTTCGTTGTCGACAGTGAAGTTGGCCTTGGGTTTGTAGCCGAACATCATCGCGGTGAGGTTCTGCGGGAAGCTGCGGGCGAAGGTGTTGTAGTCCTGGATCGCCGTGATGTAGCGGTTGCGCGCAACCGCAATCCGGTTTTCGGTGCCTTCCAGTTGCGCCTGCAGATTCTGGAACAGGCCGTCGGCCTTGAGGTTGGGATAGTTCTCCGATACGGCCATCAGGCGCGACAGCGCGCTGGACAGCTCGCCCTGGGCCTGCTGGAAGGCCTTCATCTTCGCCTCGTCGGAAAGGTCGTCGGTCGTCAGGGTGATCTTGCCGACGCTGGCGCGCGCGTTGGTGACTGCCTCGAGCGTGGACTGCTCGTGCTCGGCGTAACCCTTGACCGTGTTGACCAGGTTCGGTACCAGGTCGGCGCGGCGCTGGTACTGGTTGACCACTTCGGACCAGGCGGCCTTCACCGCCTCGTCCTTGGACTGGAACGCGTTGTAGCCGCAGCCGGACAGGACGAACGCGGCGATCAACAGCAGTGCGATGCGTTGCAGGTGCATGGTCTTACCCCTCCGATGGACGATGACGGGAACATCATACCGAATGCGCCCGCACACCGCGCAAGCGGCGTTGCGGCATTGCCGCAGATCAGGCCGGCGGCTTCTTGCTCCTGGCTTCGAGCAGGTTGAGCACCTCGACCACCGCGGAGAACGCCATCGATCCATAGATATAGGCGCGCGGGATGTGCAGATCGAAGCACTCGGCCACGAGTACGACACCGATCAGCACGATGAACGCCAGCGCAAGCATGCGGATCGCTGGGTTGTTGTCGATGAACTCGCCGACCGGGTTGGACGCGAACAGCATCACCGCGACGGCGAGGATGATCGCGCCGACCATGACCGGAATGTTGCGCACCATGCCGACCGCGGTGATCACCGAGTCGATCGAGAAGACGATGTCGATGATCGCGATCTGGGCGATGATCCAGGCGAAGCTCGCCGCCGCCGTGCTGGCGACGACCTCGGCGTGCTTGCCGCGGATCGCATCGACGATCTCCATGATGCCCTTGACGATCAGGAACACACCGCCGCCGCCGAGAATGATGTCGCGCACCGAGATGATCTTGCCGAACAAGCGGAACAGCGGCATGTGCTTGTCGTCCATGCGCGCGAAATAGGCCAGCGTGACCAGCAGCGCGATGCGCGTCAGACAGGCGAAGGCGAGGCCGAGCTTGCGCGCGAGCGGGCGCTGCTGCGCCGGCAGCCGGCTGACCGCGATCGAGATGAACACGAGATTGTCGACGCCGAGGACGATTTCGAGCGTACTCAGGGTGAACAGGGCAATCCAGAGTTCGGCATCCAATCTCGTCTAGCCTCGTGAAAAAAAAGCGCGCGTCACACTCAGGTCGTGGCGTGTTGCCAGAGGATCAAGCCCCAGCACAGCGCCACGTTCAGCATGAGCAGGAATACCGCCGCCGAACCCATGTCCTTGGCGCGACCGGCCAGTTCGTGGAATTCCGGGGTGGTCTTGTCGACTACGGCCTCGATCGCCGAGTTCAAAATCTCGGCAGCGAGAACCAGCACTAGGCAACCGGTCAGCATCGCCTTCTCGACCGCGCCGCGGCCGAACCAGAGACCGAGCGGGAACAGCACGATCGAGAGATAGACCTCGAGACGGAACGACGCCTCGAACGTCCAGCTCGCGCGCAAGCCCTTCAGCGACCAGATCAGCGCCTTGTATATCTGCTTCGGGCCGCGCGGCTCGGTGCTGGGCATCTCCCTCTCCCCTTTTCCGCGTGCTCAGACCGCGGCAGGCGCCGCCGTCGTCATGTGGATATGCGGCGCGTGCGGCGCCTTCCAGGCGATGTCGAGATCCTTCGCCGCCTTGACGTCGTCGAGACGACGCACCGGCTGCGTGACCGGCGCGTCCTTCATCTTCTGCGGATCGCTGGCCGCGAGCCGGATCAGTTCGCCCATGACCTCGACGAATTCGTCCAGCGTCTCCTTCGATTCGGTTTCGGTCGGCTCGATCAGCAGGCATTCGGGAATCAGCAGCGGGAAGTAGTTGGTCGGCGCGTGGATGTTGCGGTCGAGCAGGCTCTTGGAGAAATCGAGCGCAGTCACGCCGTTCTCCTTCTTCTGCTTCGACACGGTGACGATGAATTCGTGGCTGGCGCGGCGATTCGGATAGGCGAGATCGAACCCCTTCTCCGCCAGTCGCCTGGCGAGGTAGTTCGCGTTCAGCGTAGCGTATTCGGCGACGCGCGGCATGCCTTCGCGGCCGAGCAGGCGTGCATATACGTAGGCGCGCAGCAGCACACCCGCGTTGCCGGCGAAGCTGGTCAGGCGGCCGATCGACAGCGGGCGGTCCTTCTTGCGGATCCAGCCATAGCGGCCGTCGGCGCGTTTCTCGATCATCGGAATGGGAAGAAACGGCCGCAAACGTTCCGACACGCCGACCGCGCCCGCGCCCGGACCGCCGCCGCCGTGCGGCGTCGAGAAGGTCTTGTGGAGGTTCATGTGGATCGCATCGAAGCCCATGTCGCCCGGACGCACCTTGCCGAGGATCGCGTTGAGGTTGGCGCCGTCGTAGTAGAGCAGGCCGCCGGCCTCGTGCACGAGTCGGGAGATCTCGGCGATGCGGCGCTCGAACACGCCGATCGTCGACGGGTTGGTCAACATGATGCCGGCGGTCGCAGGCCCGAGCACCTTCTTCAGCGCCTCGACGTCGATGTCGCCATCGTCCCGGGTCGGGATCTCGCGCACCGTGCAACCGCACATCGTCGCCGTCGCCGGATTGGTGCCGTGCGCCGCGTCGGGCACGATGATTTCGGTGCGACCGAGGTCGCCGCGATGCTTGTGGTAGGCCATGATCATCGCCACGCCGGCGAACTCGCCCTGCGCGCCGGCCATCGGCGCGAGCGAGACGCCGCCCTTCATGCCGGTGACGTCGGCGAGGATTTCCTGCAGCTCGTGCATGCAGGCGAGAAAGCCCTGCGACTTCGACTCGGGCGCGTACGGATGGCGCGCGAGGAATCCGTCGAGCAGGGCGAGCGAATTGCATGCGCGCGGGTTGTATTTCATCGTGCACGACCCGAGCGGGTAGAACTGCGTGTCGATCGAGAAATTCTTGCGCGACAGGTTCGTGTAGTGGCGCACGACCTGCAGTTCGGAGACTTCGGGCAGGCCGACCGGCGTCTTGCGCCGGAACTGTTCGGGCAGGTCGGCCGGCGTCGAGCTTGCGGCCGGGATTTGCGCAGCCGCGGTGCGGCCGGGTTGCGACTGTTCGAAGATCAGCATGGGTTCGGGAAGCGGAATTTAACGAAGGTGACGTATGATGCCATAACGTGACAGGCAAGGCCTTTGCCGGCGGGGAAATTCCAGCACGAAACCGCCACCGCGCGAGCAATCTTCCACATCGTCAGACCAAACTATTTCTACGCACCCGACCATCACCTCCCATGCCTGAATTCCTCCGCGTCGTCCTGCTCGGCATCATCGAAGGCATTACCGAATTCCTGCCCATCTCCTCTACCGGCCATCTGCTCGTCGCCGAGCATTGGCTCGGCGAGCGCAGCGAGATGTTCAACGTCGTCATCCAGGCAGGCGCGATCCTCGCGGTCGTGCTGATCTATCGCCAGCGACTGTGGCAACTCGCGACCCATTTCCAACAGCCGGAGAATCGCGACTATGCGCTCAAGCTCATCGTCGCGTTCCTGATCACCGGCACGCTCGGCTTCGCGATGACCAAGCTCGGCTTCAAGCTCAAGGACGACGTCACGCCGATCGCCTGGGCGTTCGTCATCGGCGGCTTGTGGATGATCGCGGCCGAGCATTTTGCGGCGAAACTGCGCGACTCGTCGACGATCACCTGGAAGGTCGCGATCCTCGTCGGCCTCGCCCAGGTCGTCGCCGCGATCTTCCCCGGGACGTCGCGCTCGGCGGCGACGATCTTCGTCGCCATGCTCGCCGGGGCGAGCAATCGCGCGGCCGCGACCGAATTCGCCTTCCTCGTCGGCATCCCGACCATGTTCGCGGCCTCCGCCTACGAACTGCTCAAGGCGATGAAAGCCAGCGCAGGCCACGAGGACTGGAGCGCGCTCGCGCTCGGCTTCGTCGTCTCGACGGTCGTCGCCTTCGTCGCGGTGAAGTGGCTGCTCGGTTTCATCCGCACCCATCGTTTCACACCGTTCGCGCTCTATCGCATCGCACTCGGCGCGGCCCTGTTGCTGTTGATGCCGGCAGGCGCGTAGCCGGCTCGGCTTTCGCGTGGCACGCGTCCCGCGGGCCATTCGCAGCGCGAATGCCCGTTTCGGCATCCTGCCTCGGCAGTCCCGCCTGCACCGGAACAGACGAGCAAACAGAGCATCGGCGCACGCCGTAAGCGGATGTAAGCATTTGCAAAAACTAGCGCAGGGAGGTGACAGTGCGCGCTGGCGCGGTATAGTTGCCAGCATGAGTGATGCCAACATTCTGCTCGCCGATGACGACGAGGAACTGAGCCAGTTGCTCAGCGACTTCCTCGAGCGCGAAGGCTTCCACGTCGATGTCGCCGGGGACGGCAATTCGGCCCTGCGTACCCTCACCGAAGGCAACTACGACGCGGTGATCCTCGACGTGATGCTGCCGCAGAAATCCGGCATCGACGTGCTGCGCGAGCTGCGCCGCGCGTCGCAGTTGCCGGTGCTGATGCTGACCGCGCTCGGCGAGGACATCGATCGCATCCTCGGCCTCGAGCTCGGCGCCGACGACTACGTGCCCAAACCGTGCAACCCGCGCGAGATCGCCGCGCGCCTGCGCGCGATCCTGCGCCGCACGCGCGGCGAGGCCGAGACAGCGCACATGGGCGACCTCAGCCTGGGCCCGGTCAAGCTTGCCGCGGCGGCACGCACGGTCAGCGTGCGCGGCGAGGCGATCGCGTTGACCGGCACCGAGTTCAATATCCTCGCCATGCTGATGCGCGAGGCCGGTCGCGTGGTCGGCAAGGACGCGATCGCGCAGGCGGTACTCGGACGCACGCTGCGCCCGTTCGATCGCAGCATCGACGTGCACATCTCCAAGCTGCGGCGCAAGCTCGGCCCCGCCGCCGACGGCGACTCGCTGATCCACACGATCCAGCGCGGCGGCTACCTGTTCCGCGTGGTCGACGAAACCTGACGCCATGCGCCGCCTGTTCTGGCGCATCTTCGCCCTGTTCTGGACCGGCACCCTCGTGCTGATTCTCGCGATCGCCTGGAGCACCTCGTACACGTTCGAGAACGAGGAAATTCCAGGGCTCGGCATCACGCGCATGGAATCGGTGCTCAACGACCAGTTGCGCGGCGCGAGTCGTGCCCTGCACGCGGGCGGTATCGAGGCGCTGCGCGAGGTGCAGCGAGGCGCGAGCGATCGCGGCATCACCCTGTACGTGCTCGACGCGAACAACCGAGACATTCTCGGCAACGAGACCGGGCCCGGCATAGCCGAGGAGGTAGCCGGCGCAGTCGTCGACGAACAGGGGCTACATTCGCGGCGCACGCGCATCCGCGCGATCTCCCTGCCCGACGGTACACGCTATACCGCGGTCGCCGCCTATCTCCAGTCGGCGGTGTTGCGCATTCTCACCCGGCGGCCGACGTATTTCTGGGACCAGGTAGTCATCGCCAGCGTGATCAGCGCGATGTTCTCCCTGATCCTCGCCGCCTACATCGCGGCGCCGCTGTCGCGCATCCGCGCCGGCGCGCGGCGTGTTGCCGGCGGCGATCTCGACGCGCGCGTCGGCGCACTGAAATTCGGGCGCAGCGCGGAGATGCTCGCCCTCGCCAGCGAGTTCGACGGCATGGCCGCGCGCCTCAAGGAACTCGTCGAGGGTCAGCGCCGCCTGATCCGCGACGTCTCGCACGAGATGCGCTCGCCACTCGCGCGCCAGCGCGTGGCGCTCGAACTCGCGCGCGCGCAGGTGCAGGCCGGCGACGCCAAACTCCAGCTCGACCGCATCGAACGCGAGTCGGAACGGCTCGAAGAAATGATCGCGCAGGCGATCCAGCTCTCGCGCATGGAAACGACCACGCCCTCGAGGGTGGAGCCGCTCGCACTCGACACGCTCGTCGCCGACATCGTCGCCGACGCGGCATTCGAAGCACAGGCGCGGCATTGTTCGCTGCTGATCCAGCAAAGCACGCCGCTGCAGGTGCAGGCCGAGGCCGACCTGCTCGGCAGCGCGATCGAAAACGTCGTGCGCAATGCGGTCAACTACACGCGCGCCGACTCGACCATCCGCATCCGCCTCGACCGTAGCGAGCGCGAGGCGCGGTTGCGCGTCGCCGACGCCGGTCCCGGCGTGGACGAATCCGACCTCGCGCGCATCTTCGAGCCTTACTATCGCACCGACGATGCGCGCGCGCGCAAGAGCGGCGGTTCTGGCCTGGGCCTGGCGATCGCCAAGCGCGCGATCGAACGCCAGGGCGGGCGAATCTGCGCCGGCAACGTCTCCGGCGGCGGCCTGGAAATAGAGATCCATCTGCCTCTGGCCTAGGGCGGGGCGATCGTCCGGTCTGCCGGCCACGGCTGCCGGGACCGGCCCGCCGCGATGGACCAGCGGAAAAATTTGTGCTTCCGGATTTACCCGACCGGCCGATTTGGCGCTATGCTGATTCCGCCGTCGTTCTGGGTGAGTTTGCCGTCTCCGTGAAACCCGCTTTACAACTCCGCCTGCATCAGCAGCTTTCGCTGACGCCACAACTGCAGCAGGCGATCAAACTGCTGCAGATGTCGAGTGTCGAACTCGAAATCGAACTGCGCGAGGTGCTCGAGTCCAATCCCCTGCTCGAACTGAGCGAAGCCGGCAACGACGACGACCCGGCAGCAAGCGACGAATATTCGTTCGACGGTGAATCCGCGACGACCGAGCCCGCCGAAGCCGAGCACGATGCCGGCGAACGCAGTGACAACGCCGGCGACGAAACACGCGAGGTCGACGATTTCGAACTCGCCGGAGACTTCGAGGACGACGGCAGCGACTACGGCAGCCCCAAGCCGGTCGACGAGGACGGCGTCGAGAAGCAGGATCCCGAACCCGAAGACCTGCGCGATCACCTGCTCTGGCAACTCAACCTCACCGCGCTGTCGCCGCGCGACCGCGCGATCGGTGCGGCGATCATCGAGGCGATAGACGAGGATGGATATCTGCACGAGGATGCCGAATCGCTGTGCGGTTCGCTCGCCGGCCTGCCTTCCGTCAACGGCAACGCGGCGACGGCCGCGGAAGTCGAGGCGATGCGCCACCGCATCCAGCATTTCGATCCGATCGGCGTGGCCAGCCGCAACCTGGGCGAATGCCTGCGCGTGCAGCTCGACACTTTCGATCCGTCGACCGCTGGCTGGAAGGCCGCGCGCGAGATCGTGACCGCGCATCTGGAAACGCTGGCGCGCAACGATCGCGCGCGCCTGGCAAAGCTGCTGCGCGCCGATACCACCGAGATCGATGCGGCGATCGCGCTGATCCGTTCTCTCGACCCGAAACCCGGCGCACGGTACAGCGCGACCGCGACTGAATTCGTCGCACCCGATGCCTACGCGCGTCGCCAGGGCGGACGCTGGAACGTCACCCTGAGCCCGCATTGCCAGCCGCGACTGTCGATCAATCGCCACTACTCGGGCCTGATCGCGCGCGCGCAGCGCGACGACGCCCAATATCTGCGCGGCCAATTGCAGGAGGCGCGCTGGCTGATCAAGAGTCTGGCAACGCGCGCGGACACGATGCTCAAGGTCGCAAGCGCGATCGTGCGCGCGCAAAGCGCCTTCCTCGATTTCGGCGCCGAAGCGATGCGCCCGCTCGTGTTGCGCGACATCGCCGACGAGATCGGCATGCACGAATCCACGGTCTCGCGCATGACCACGCGCAAGTACCTGCACACGCCGCGCGGCACGTTCGAGTTCAAGTTCTTCTTCTCCTCCGGGGTCGGCACGGTGGACGGCGGCGCGGCCTCGGCGACCGCGATCCAGGCGATGATCAAGAAGCTGATCGACGACGAAACTCCGCGCAAGCCCTTGTCGGACCAGGCTCTCGCTTCCGAGCTGAACAAGCGCGGCATCGAGGTCGCCCGGCGCACCGTGGCGAAGTACCGCGAGGGCATGAATATTCCTTCTTCCTCCGAGCGCGGCCGTTTGTGTCTGGCCGCCTCCGCGCCATGACCGGCGCGCCACGACTCAACCCACTTCCATCCAACGAAAAGGAGGCAGGCACGGAACCAACCATCGAGGCATCGGTCTGAATTTTTGTCCGCCGCGTTTGGCGGGCAACCTGAAACTTCAATACAGAGGATTTCGTCATGCAGATCACCGTCAGTGGGCATCAAGTCATCGTCACCCCCGCGCTGCGCGATTACGCCGAATCGAAGCTCGGACGCATTGTCCGACATTTCGAGCACCTGCATGATGCCGCTGTGGTCCTCTCCGTCGAGAAGCTGTTCCAGAAAGCCGAAGCCACCGTGCATTGCGGCGCGAACAAGACCATTCACGCCGACGCCACCGGTGCCGACCTCTACGCAGCGATCGACGGCCTCGCCGACAAGCTCGACCGCCAGGTGAAGAAACACAAGGAAAAACTGCAGAACCACCACCGCGACACCGTACGCGAGGCACGCTACGCGAGCTGACGTCCTGCCGCGCCTGCCGCCCGGTTGACGTAAACTGGGCGGCATGGCGACTCCCACGCTCTTGCACCGCGGTGCGCTGATCGTCACCGACTACCGCTGCGACGCGGGTCCGCACACGCGCCCGTTCGCCGAGCGACACGGCGGCCATTCCTTCTCCTACGTGCGCCGCGGCAGTTTCGGCTATCGCTGCCGCGGTGCCGAGCACGAACTCGTTGCCGGTTCCTTCCTGCTCGGCCGCGCGGGCGACGAGTTCGTCTGCACCCACGAGCATCATCCCTGCGGCGACGAATGCCTGTCGTTCCATCTCGCGCCGAACCTGTTCGACGCGCTGGCCTGCGCGGACGGCCTTTGGCAAAGCCGCGGCCTGCCGCCGCTCGCCGAACTGGCCGTGTTCGCGGAATTGGCCCAAGCCTGCATCGATGGCTTCGGCGACCAGGCGCTCGACGAGATCGGCCTCATCGTGGCTTCACGGCTCGTCGACCTGCTGCGCGGGCAAGGGCGGCGCCAAGCCGCAGCTTCGCCGCGGGACCGCCGCCGCGCGGTCGAGGTGGCCTTGTGGATCGATGCGAACGCGCACGCGCCGATCGACCTCGATGCCGCCGCGCGCAAGGCGGAACTGAGCGCCTTCCATTTCCTGCGCGTGTTCACCCAGGCGCTCGGCGTGACCCCGCACCAGTACCTCGTGCGCGCGCGCCTGCGCCGCGCGGCGCGCCTGCTCGGCGATGCCGACCATGCGGTCACCGACATCGCCTTCGAGTGCGGCTTCGCTGACCTGTCCAACTTCGTGCGCACGTTCCGTCGCGCCGCGGGCGTGTCGCCGCGCGCATTCCGCCAGCTTCGGCGCGGCGACCGCAAGATTCTCCAAGAACGGTTCTTGTCCTCGCCCTAGCATCGGTTTCCGCGAGGCGCATCCGCGCGTCGATCAGGAGAACCGATGACCTTGCCTTTCCGCTTCAAGCGAGCTGCATTGCTCGCCGCCGCCCTGTCGCCGGCTATGGCACTTGCCGATGACGCCGCCACGGTTGCCTCGCTCGACACGCAATACCAGACCGCCGTCGCCGCGAACGATGCGGCGACGATGGACCGTATCCTCGCCGACGACTTCACCCTCGTCAGCGGACGCGGCCAGGCCTACTCCAAGTCCGACCTGCTCGCCAGCGCGCGCGCCAAGGAATACGTCTACGAACGCCAGGAGGAAATGCCCGGCACGCAAAAGGTGCGCGTCTACGGCGACACCGCCGTCGTCACCGCCCTGCTCTGGATCAAGTACACGCGCGAAGGCAAGACAGCCGACTACAAGCTCTGGTTCAGCGACGTCTACGTGCACCGGCGCGAAGGCTGGCGCTACGTGTTCGGCCAAGCGGCGCAGCGGCTGGAGCCGGAGAAGAAGTAGCCGTCGCAGCGCCGCCTCGTGCGGCGGCGTTGCGCCATCGCCGGAACGTGCGCACGCGGCCGCGCGCCGCGTGTCGCAACCGCTCCGTCGAACTGGCAGAATGTCGATCCTTCGATCCGATCTGCCGTCATGGAACGCCTAACCGCCCGCGAACTGTTCGACAAGGTATCCGAGCGACTTGCCCTGCGCTGGGTCGCCGGCGAGGCAGGCGACAGGCGAGCGCTCGCACCGGCCGAGAAGCAGGCGCGCCGGCCTTCGCTGGCCGGTTACCTCAACATCATCTATCCGAACAAGATCCAGATCATCGGCACCGAGGAGCTGAACTGGCTCAACGGCCTCGACGCGCGCGAACGCTGGGAGGCGGTCGAACGCATCGTCGCAGCCCAGCCCACCGCGTTGATCGTGACCAAGGATCAGGACGTGCCCGCCGATGTACTGACCGCGGCCAACGAGAGCAACACGCCCATCTGGCTCAGCCCCAAGCGTGGCCACGAGTTGCTGACCTATCTGCAGTATCACCTCACGCGCCTGCTTGCGCGGCGCGTCACGCTGCACGGCGTGCTCATGGAGGTCTACTCGATCGGCGTGTTGATCACCGGCGAGTCGGGTTCGGGCAAGAGCGAACTCGCGCTGGAACTCATCACGCGCGGCCATCGCCTCGTCGCCGACGATGCGCCCGAATTCACCCAGATCGCCCCTGACGTGATCGACGGCTCCTGCCCCGAGATCCTGCAGGACCTGCTCGAAGTGCGTGGCCTCGGCATCCTCAACGTACGCGAGATGTTCGGCCAGACCGCGGTCAAGCCGTCGAAATACCTGCGCCTCATCGTGCACCTCGCCACGACGAGGAAGATCGACAACGACGACACGGGTCTGGAGCGCATCTACGGCGACAACAGCTATCGCGAGATCCTCGACACGCGCGTGCCGCAGACCACGATTCCGGTCGCCGCCGGACGCAACCTCGCCGTGCTTGTCGAGGCAGCCGTGCGCAACCACATGCTCAAGACCAAGGGCATCGACCCGGCGCAGACATTCCTCGACCGTCAGGCGCATCAAATGCTGAGGCAGTCGCCATGGTGAGCCTGGGAGCCGGGGTCCGGGACTCGGGATTCGAGTTCCGGTTCCGTTGCGCACATGTTCGCCTCGATCGCCGTCGCCGTACCTGCGGATTGGCCAGTCGCACGGCATTCGTTTTTCCCGGACCCCGATTCTCATGAGCGAAAAGACCGCCAGTTCGGCAACGCGCCTCGTCGTGATCAGCGGCATGTCGGGCGCGGGCAAGACGATCGCGCTGCGTGCGCTCGAGGACCTCGACTACTACTGCGTCGACAACCTGCCCGCGGCATTGATGTCCGCGTTCGTCGCCGCGGCGACGATCGACACGGAGAACCCGCACCAACGCCTCGCGGTCGGTATCGACGTGCGCAACCGCAGCGAGGATCTGCAGCGTGTGCCGGCAATCCTCGCCGGGCTCGCGCAGCAAGGCATCGAGTACGAGCTGATTTTTCTCGATGCGCGCGACGACGTGCTGTTCAAACGCTACTCCGACACGCGTCGTCGTCATCCATTGACCGGCGACGGCATTTCGTTGACCGACGCGATAATGCTGGAGCGCAAGCGCCTCAAGCCGGTTTCGGTCATCGCCAATCGCGTGGTCGACACGAGCGAGCTCAACGTGCACCAGTTGCGCCGGCTCATGGCGACCGAGCTCGGCATGGTCGGCGGCGAGTTGTCGCTGCTGTTCGAGTCGTTCGCCTACAAGCGCGGCGTGCCGGCCGACGCCGATTTCGTCTTCGATGCGCGTTGCCTGCCGAACCCGCACTGGGACGCGCGCGTGCGCCCGCTGTCCGGCCGCGACGCGGCAGTCAAGGATTGGCTCGCCGCGAAACCGGAGGTGATGCAGTACCTCGACGAAGTGTCCGCTTTTCTCGACACCTGGCTGCCGCGCTTCGAGGCCGACAACCGCTCCTACGTGACGATCTGCCTCGGCTGCACCGGTGGCCGGCACCGCTCGGTCTACCTCGCCGAGAAGCTGGCCGAGCACTTTCGTGCGACGCGCGAACAGGTACTAACCTTTCATCGGGAGTTGGAATAATGGCGGTCGGCATCCTTCTGCTCACCCACGAAAGCATGGGCGACGCGCTGATCGAAACGTCGCGCCATCTGCTCGGCAAGATCAGCCTCAAGGTCGATGCGCTCGCGATTCCGCCCGGTGCCGACATCGATTTCGCGATGGAGGCGACTGGCGCGCGCATCCGCGCGCTCGATTCGGGCGACGGCGTGCTCGTGCTCACCGACGTATTCGGCGCAACGCCGAGCAACGTGCTCGACCGCATCGCGCCGACGGGGGTGGCTACCAAGCGCGTCTCCGGCCTCAATCTGCCGATGTTGTTGCGCGTGCTAAATTACCCGGAACAGTCGTTGCTCGAGCTGGCGCAAACAGCCGAGCAAGGCGGTCGCGCGGGGATCAAGATCGACTGAGAACGCAAGGATCACGGATGCTCGAACGCGAAATCACGATCAGCAACAAGCTCGGCCTGCATGCGCGCGCCTCGGCCAAGCTCGTGCAACTGCTGCAAGGCTACAAGGCCAGTGCGTTCCTGATCTTCAAGGGCCGCGAGGTCAACGCGAAGAGCATCATGGGCGTGATGATGCTCGCCGCCGGGGTCGGCAACCCGATCACGCTGCGCACCGAAGGCGCCGATGAAGAGACGGCGATGGACGCGATGGTCGACCTGTTCAACCGCAAGTTCGACGAGGGCGCGTGAGTGATCGACGCAAGCGTTCACCTGGATGGTCCTCTCCCGCGACGGCTCCTTGCCGGGGAAGGCGGCTTTGAGGGTGCGCCATTCATCGTTTCCATCCCGCGGGAACGAGATCAAAAGCCCCCCTCGCCCCAATCCTTTCCTCTCAGGCGCAGCTTGAGGAAGAGGGGGAGTGATCGTCGCGCGCCGAGCGCACGACAACTTTTTTTGACGGGAGCGGTTGCGTGAGCGGCCGCCTCGTCCTGACCGGAACCGCCGCCGCGCGCGGCATGACACTGGGCCGTGCGCGCCTGGTCCAGCCGAACCAGATCAGCGTCGACGAACGCCCGCTGCCAGCCGCCGAAGTCGAAGCCGAAGTCGCCAAGCTCGCCACCGCGCTGAGCGCCGCCCGCTCGGAACTCGCCGCGCTGCGCGACAAACTGCATGGCGCGCTGTCGCACGAAGTCGGCGAATTCATCGACGCGCACAGCATGATCCTCGACGATCCCGAACTCGTCGACGGCCTCTACGACCTGATCCGCACCGGACGCCTGCGCGCGAGCGCGGCGCTCAAGGTGCAGCGCGACCGCCTCGTCGCCGCCTTCGATGCGATCGACGATCCCTACCTGCGCAGCCGGCGCGAGGACGTCGACCACGTCATCGGCCGCGTGCAGGGCGAACTGACGCGCGACAAGACTCCGGCCGAACGCCAGATCGCCGCGCGTGTCGGCACCATCCTGGTCAGCGACACGGTCGCGCCGGCCGAACTTGCGCAGATGCGCGAAAGCGGCGTGCTCGCGCTGGTCACCACAGGCGGCAGCCCGCTGTCGCACAGCGCGATCCTCGCGCGCTCGATGCGCATGCCGATGCTGGTCGGCGTGCACGACGCGCTCAGGGAAATCTCCGACGACGACCTGATTCTGGTCGACGGCCGCCGCGGCGAAGTCGTCGTCCATCCGACCGCGCAGGATCTTGCCGTCTACCGCAACTACCAGCGCGAGCAGGCGCGCAGCGCCGACGAACTCTCGCGCCTGCGCGGCGCGCGCACGCTGACCCGCGACGGGGTCGAGATCCGCCTCTACGCCAACGCCGAGCAGCCGGCCGACATCGCCCAGGCGCATGCGCTCGGCGTCAGCGGCGTCGGCCTCTACCGCACCGAATTCCTGTTCCTGCAGCGCGGCGACGCGCCGGGCGAGGAGGAACAGTTCGAGGCCTACCGCGAACTCGTGCTCGGCATGGGGGGCCTGCCGGTGACGATCCGCACGCTCGACCTCGGCGCCGACAAGGCCGACAGCTCGGGCATCGCGCTGACCGACGAGGACAATCCCGCGCTCGGCGTGCGCGGCGTGCGTCTGTCGATGAAGCGTCCGCACCTGTTCGCAACGCAGTTGCGTGCGATCCTGCGCGCGAGCCGCTATGGCCCGGTGCGCATCCTCGTGCCGATGGTGGCGACGGCCGAGGAAGTCATCGCCACGCGCGCGCTGGCTGCGCAGTGCGCGCGCGAGCTGCGTACCGAGGGCCACGAGATCGCCGACCACTACGAGTTCGGCGCGATGATCGAGGTGCCCGCGGCGGCGATCGCGCTGTCCACGCTGCTGCGCCATCTCGACTTCGTCTCGATCGGCACCAACGACCTGATCCAGTACCTCCTCGCCGCAGACCGCGGCAACGACGCGCTCGGCGTGCTGCACGACCCGTTGCATCCGGCCATGCTCAAACTGCTCGCCCAGGTCATCGCCACCGGCCGGCGCGCGAACAAGTCGGTCGCGCTGTGCGGCGAGATGGCCGGCGACACGCGCTACACGGCGATGCTGCTCGCGCTCGGCCTCACCGACTTCTCCATGCACCCGTCCTCGCTGCTCGAAGTGCGCCAGGTGATCGCGCTCAGCAATCACGCCAGGCTGCGTGCCGCGGCCAAGGCCCTGCTGCGCGCGCAGTCGCGCGCCGGCATCGAGCGGGTACTCGAAACCCTGCAACACTGAGCGCACACCCGCGCTGAGCTCGTCACGCGGGCCTGTGTCATTATTGCGGCCCTCGTTCTTCTCCCTCCGACTGCATGGAAATGTCGAGTCTGATCAATCCGGACGTCATTGCAAAACAGGACGATCTCGCTGCGCGCTTCCACCCGCGCGCGCCGTTCCGCCACGTCGTCATCGACGACTTTTTCGATGTCGACTACGCCACACGGGTGCTCGCCCAGTTCCCGCCGTTCGAGCACGGCAACGCACGCAACGAAGCCGGCGAGCTCGGCAACAAGTCCACCGTCGAGAAGATCCGCGGCCTCGGCAACGCGTACGCCGCGCTCGACGATCTCGTGCAGTCGCGCGAATTCCTCGATCTCGTCGGCAAGGTCACAGGCATCGACGACCTGCTCTACGACCCGTGGTACTTCGGCGGCGGCACGCACGAGAACCGCCACGGCCAGGACCTCGACGCGCACGTCGATTTCAACCGCCACCCGGCCAACCGCTGGCATCGGCGCCTCAATCTCATCGTCTACCTCAACCACGACTGGGACGATGCCTGGGGCGGGTCGCTGCAACTGCACAGCGACCCGCGCAGTGCCGACGACCGAATCATCACCATCACCCCGAAGTTCAACCGCGCGGTGATCTTCGAGACCACCGAAACGAGCTGGCACGGCTTCCCGCGCATCGCGCTGCCGGAAGACAAGCGCATGCTCACGCGCAAGTCGGTCGCGCTGTATTTCTACACGCGGGACCGCCCCGTCGAGGAGACCGCCGGCACGCATTCGACGATCTACGTCGATGCGCCACTGCCCGAGCGCATCGCCTGCGGCTACACGCTCGACGCGGCCGACGTCGACGAGCTACGCGTCCTCGTCGCGCGCCGCGACCAGCACAACCTGCGCCTCTACCGCGACCTCGCCGCGATGACCGCGCAGTTCGAGCGGGCGCAGGCGGCGCTGTACGGCGGCAGGCTCGGCCGCCTGCGCCACCTGGCGCGCGTCGCTTTGCGCCGCTGGCGCGGCTGAGCCGACCGCGTCCGCGGCGCGCGTGGCGACGATGATCCGCACCTTCCTGCGCCGTCATGCCGTGCCGCTGGCGCGACGCCTGCCGCCGTCGCTGCAGCAACCGCTGCGCGAAGTGTGGCGAGCCTTCGCCCCGCGTGCGGTTGCGCGCGCGGGACGCATCGACGACGCCACCTACCGCAGCCACATCGAGACCGAGACCGCCCGCTTCGACGCGCAGACCGAGGTACACGACCTGCCGCCGATTGCCCACTACTGGTCGAACAAGCATCTTCGACCCGTACTCGAAACCTTCGGTTTCTCCGATCCCGAACAGTTTTTCGGCCAGGTTCTCGAACGGGCTTTCCACGACGCGCGCGCAAGGCCGGCGCGTTTCGTCAGCATCGGCGCCGGCAACTGCGATGCCGAAGTACGCATCGCGCAAAGCCTGATCGGGCGCGGTATCGAGGATTTCACGATCGAATGTCTCGAACTCAACGGTTCGATGCGCGAGCGTGGTGCCGCGTTCGCGCGCGAGGCGGGCGTGTCGGCGCACGTGGTTCCACTCGAAGGCGACTTCAACCGCTGGCAACCGCAAACCCGATACGACGCGGTCGTTGCGAACCAGAGCCTGCATCACGTCGTCAATCTCGAAGGACTGATTGATGCGATCGCCGCATGCCTGACGCCGCAAGGCGTCTTCGTCGCCTCTGACATCATCGGACGCAACGGACATCAGCGCTGGCCGGAAGCACTCGCGATCGTGCGCGAATTCTGGCGCGAGTTGCCGATGGAGTACCGGTACAACCTGCAACTCCGGCGTCGCGAGAAGACGTTCCGCGACTGGGACTGCGCACGCGAGAGCTTCGAGGGCGTGCGTGCTCAGGACATCCTGCCGCTGCTGCTCGGTCGCTTCGACTTCGATTTCTTCTACGCCCACTCGAACCTGATCGACCCGTTCATCGATCGCAGCTTCGGTCCGCATTTCGATGTGCAATCAGCACGCGACTGCGCCTTCATCGACCGCGTGCATGCGCGCGACGAGGCCGAGATCCTCGCCGGCAACCTCTCGCCCACGCACATGCTCGCGGTGATGCGTGCCGGGCACGGCGCAGGCGCCGGCCACGCGCCACGGATCTGGAAGCACCTGACTCCGCGCTTCTGCCTGCGTCGGCGCCCCTGAATCAGGTTTTCTCGCGGATGACGAACTGCGGCTTCTTGTTGATCTTCAGGTAAGCGCGGCCGAGATACTCGCCGAGCAGGCCAAGGCAGAACGTCTGCATGCCGCCGACGAACAGTATCGAGACTATCAACGAGACCCAGCCCGAGGCGAGATCCGGATGCGAAAGCTTGCGCAGGATGATGGCTACGCCGATGATCAGGCTCAGCGCGGTGATCGACAACCCAAGCACGGTGGCGATGCGCAACGGTACCACGGAGAAACTCGTCGCCATCTTGAGCCACAGCGACAGCGAGCGGCGCAGGTTGTAGTTGCCTTCGCCGGCGAATCGCGCCTGGTGCTCGATCGTCAGCACGTCGATGTTGCGGGTGACGTCGAGGATCAGGCCGTCGACGTATGCGTACGGGCCGTCGTACTTCACCACCTCGTCCACGACGCGCCGGTGCATGGCCTTGAACGAGGACAGGTACAGACCCGCAGGCTTGTTCAACAGCAACGTCGCAACGCGGTCGTTGAACCAGCTGCCGAGCTTCTTCCATGCGGCGTGCTGCCGGTGCGCGTAACGCGTATAGCACACATCGTGGCCGGACTTGATCGAGTCGACCAGCTTCAAAATCGCCTGCGGCGGATGCTGCAGGTCGTCGTCCATGACGATCACGACCCCGCCGCGTACCTGGCCGAGGCCGGCCATCGTCGCATTGTGCTGGCCCACGTTCTTCGACAGGCAGACGCCACGGACGAAGTTGTGCTCGGCGGCCAGGCGCTTGATCACCTCCCAACTCCCGTCCGGGCTGACGTCGTTGACCAGGATCAACTCATAACCGAGACCGCTGCCTGCCATCGCTTCCTGCACCTTGGCCACGAGATGCGGCAGGATCGCCTCGCTGCGATAGACCGGCACGACGATGGAAACCGAAACGCCCTGGATGGTGTGGTCAGTCATAGAATTTGGCTATGGTTCTCGCCAGATACGCATCGTCGAAGACAATGCCGCAACGGTGGATCGACGCCGCGATGCGCGATGTATCGATGGCGTATTCGCCGCCCTTGTCGACGACATCGTAGATCGCCCGGTGCCCGGTCGTCGATTCCAGCGCAGCGACGATATCGGGCAGGCTGGAGTTGCGCGGACTGGCGATGTTGATCGTCTCGTTGCGCGCGCCCTCGTTTTCGATCAGGTCCATCGCAATCCGCGCCACATCATGCACATCGACGATGTTGCGTGCGGCCTGTCGCCACAGGTCGAAACGTTCGGACCGCGTTATCCGCGCATGCAGATAGTTGAGTATCGTGTGCGGGTTCGGCGTACGTCCTGCCACCTGCGGAAGCCGGAACACCAGATAGTTGCCACGCTGCCTCACCAGGTCCTCGAGCGCGAGTTTGTGCCGAACGTACGCGCTGGATTTCGACCACGGATCCTCGACGCTGCAGGTGCTGAAGTACACGAACAGGATATCCGCGGCGACGTCTGCCAGGTGTCGCTCCAGCCTGAGCCGGTCGCGCTCGAACTCACGCGCATCGCCGCACGAGGAATTCGACACACCCGCAGCGTAGAAGCACACTGACTCGTCGTCCGCCGCATGGCGAGCGAAGGTAGTCGCGATCAGCCCCGAGCCGACGATCATGGGCATCGCATGCACGTTGCGACATGCGCGCATGTGTGCATGCACGAAGTGTCCGCCCCGGGCAGCAGGCAATGAGCGACCGCGGAATTGTGGGGAAATCTTGTCATCGGATGGCGAAAATCGTTACGCACGCCGGAATACGAAGGACTTCTGCAGGAAATAGGATAGCAATACGGTGGCCGGAGTCGACAGCATTCCGGCCAGGTAGGCGTCGAGTCCGCAGCGCATCAACAGCCAGATCAGGCCGAGGTTGGTCGCATAGAGGATCCCCCAGACCACAAAGTACGGCAGCAGCTTCCACGGATTGCGATTGTCGAAGACGAAGCGGCTCTGCGTAGTGAAATTGATCAGGATGCCGACGACCAGCGACGCGAGGCTGGCCAGCGGCACCGCGAGCCCGATCCAGAGAAATGCCCAGTAGACGAGAATATTGAAGCCGGTATTCGCGGCACCGACGAGAAGAAAGCGCATGAACTGCGGGCGCAGCAGCGGCGCGATGCGGCGCGTCCAGAAACTTCCCGACGCGGCCACTTACGCTGTCCGTCGGTAGACCAGATGCAACTCGTGGAACACGAACCAGTCGCCGACCGATGCCTTGTCGATCGGGAAATAGTTCGCGCGCTCGAGCGTGTAACCCTCGCATTGCTCGAGACCGTTGTCGCGCACCCATTCACGCGTGATGAAGGTCTTGTGCGTCGCGTCCGAGGCATAGCCCTTGGCGCCGGGTACGATGGCGACGATCGTGGTCACGCCAAGGCGCGCGCAGGCACGCCAGAGCTTGCTCATCACCGCGGGCGTGTCCGCGAAGTGTTCGAGCACGTGCGAGATCGTGAACGCTGCGTAGCGTCCACCATCGAGCAGGCGCAGCGAGAAATCGTCGACGTAGGCGTCGTACAGCCGCGCGTCGAGCCCTTCCGCGCGCAGCGCCTCGACCAGATGCGGGTTGACCTCGAGCCCGACCGAACCCGCCGGCAGGCGCGCGAGCAACTGCCCCGCGCCGCAACCGAAATCGATCGTCGGTCCGGCCTCGACTTCGCCGAGCACGCGATCGAGATAGAACTTCTTGATCAGGCGCCGCAGCGGATGGCGGCTGCGGCGCAGCTGCTCGGCCGCATAGTTCGAGCCGAATTCGGATGATTCACTTGCCACTGCGCTTCCTCATCTTCGTGTCGGGCCGGGGGCGGATCAGCGCAACCACCAGCGATAGATCCATTGCCGCGCCCGGGCATTGATCCAGCCCATCGCAATGCCCTGGGCGAGATCACGCGGGGCGATGCGGTATTGCGGCATCGCCGCGTACTTTCTGGCGAAATCGCGGAACTCCTGATACTGGCGCGCACCGATCGCCACGCTCCACGAGCCGCCGGAAATGCGGAACGCCGAGAGCGTGTCGGCCAGATAATACGCATCGCCGCACCGCAACGCACGGAACCAGTAATCCAGATCGATCATGTAGCCGTAGGTCGCGTCGAACGGGCCGAGCCGCTCGACCAGCTCGCGCCGCAGCAGCACGTTGCCGGGCTCGCCGATCAGGTTGGTGCCGCGACGCAGGCAGGCGCGGATCAGTGCCTGCGCCTCGATGCGTCTGGATTCGCCGCCAAACGCGGCACGACGCAGGATCTTGCGGCCCGACGCATCGACGACGTCACGCGCGCCAAATACGAAGGCGAGCCGATGTTCTGCATCCTGCTCGAACACTGCCAGCTGGCGCGCGAGACAGTCCGGCTCAAGCAGATCGTCCTGAGGCATCAACTTGAAGTACCTGCCGCGCGCCTCGTCGCGACAGCGGTTCCAGTTGCCCTGCGGGCCCAGGTTGCTCGCGTTGCGCAGGTAGCGCACGCGCGGATCAGCATACCCTGCCACGATTTCCGCGGTGGCATCGGTGGAGTTGTCGTCGATCACGACCAGCTCGAAATCCGCGTGCGTCTGCGCCAGCACCGAGTCGATCGCCGCACGCAGATGCGCCGCGCCGTTGTAGGCGGGCATGCATATGGAAACGGACGGCGTCGGAGCGGACATCGGTGTCGCGATTCCGGATTCGGAATCGATTCTGCAAAAAGGGGCGCAATCATACCCGATCGGCTTGCATCGACAGTGCCTTTCCTGCGGGCGGGGAGTTTGGGGAGAGGGGTGGCGCCTGCGCAGCGGGCGCCTTCGGCACCAACCCTCTCACGACGCGGTTCGCGCGCCCACCTTCCCCGCAAGAAGAGAGGTACGAGCACACTGTCACAATCACATGATTCGGAAATGTTCTAGACTACAAGACTGCTCATACCGCTAGGAACCATGGCAATCAGCAACTTGCCCGATGCACAGACGCAGCCGGCGACGACGCGGGCCACATCCGCGCTCTTGCCCCGCATTGCTGTCCGCTACCTGCTGTCCATCTGGTTCTGGGGCTGGACGATCTTCTTCGCCTGGACCTCGATCTGCGCGATCGTCAACTTCAGCCTGCGCCAGCCGTTCTCGGACGAGTACGTCAACTACCAGACTTTCCTCAACCTGCCGTTTCCGGCCAATGTGCTGCAGTCGGGCAACGGCCATCGTCCGATCTTTCCCAATCTGCTGATCGAGGCGGAGAGTCGCTGGTTCGCCGCCGACCATTCGCTGCAGTTCACCTTCGGCCTGTTCTGCGCAGTCGCGACCGCGCTCGTCGTCGCACTGTGCGCGTGGCGCGAGCGCAGGCTGACTGCGGCCGGGCGCGCGGCCTGCGCCATGCTCGGCGTAGTCTGCGTGCTCGGCCTGGTCAACGGCCGCATGCTGTTCCACAGTTACGAATCGGTGCACGTCTACCTGCTCACGCTGTCGGTCGCACTCGCCGGCATCGCCACCTTCGAGGCCTGGCGCCGGCAGCAGCGGCGCTGGCTCGCGTGGGCCTGCGTCGCGTGCACGGTGGCGATGTTCTGCTTCGGCTCGGGCGTGGCGAGCTTTCCCGCGGTGATCGTGCTCGCCTTTGCCCTGCGCCTGCCCTCGCGCTGGTATGCGATCCCGTGCGCGGTGCTGGCGCTTTGTCTGTTCTTGTACCTGTTCGCCCTGCCCGGCGACCAGGGCGTGCGCAATATGCTCGCCTTCCGCCCGATCGACAGCGTTCTTGTCGCGGCAGACTGGATCTCCTCGCCGTGGGTGCGGCTCTGGCTCGGTCATGCCCCGCCGCCGCTGGAGGACTCGTTCACCCACGCGATGCCCTACGCGGATCTCGGCCGGCAGGTCGTCGCCAGCGCCGCCTGGCTGCAAGGCGCCAGCGGCCTGTCGTGGCGCATGCTCGCGCGCCTCGCCGGCTTCGCCGGCATCGGCCTGTTCCTGCTCCTGCTCGGCCGCTTCACCTTGGTGCGCGAGGCGAAGCCGACGCGACTGCAGACGCTGGCGCTGATGTTCTGCCTGTTCGCGCTGGCCACCGCGACCGTGATCAGCCTCGGCCGGCTCGACTACTTCGTCGAATATCCCGAGCAGGTCTGGGCCGACCGCTACGTCGTCTGGCCCAACCTGTTCTGGTGCGGGCTCGCGATCCTGCTCGTGCTCGAAGCGCAACGTCTGCGCTGGCGAGGGCTCGGTGCCGTCGGCGCGATACCCCTGATTCTGCTGCCGCTGGTTGCGCTGCCGACGCAACAGACGTACGCGGACTGGGCCGCCATCGTCTACCGCCACGCGCAACAATCGGCCGCGATCGTGCGCAGCGGGCTGTTCGAGGCCGACTTGTTTCCGAACGGCGACGATGCCAGCGCCGACGACGTGCAACGCAGCCTTGCGATGTTCCGGCAGCGGCATCTGGCGATGTTCGCCGATCCGGCGTTCGAACGCGTCGGCAGTACCATGAACGCACCGCTCGAACACTCGACTCGTTTCGCCGCCGAAGCGCGCATCAGCAACACGTTCGACGATTCGCTGACCGGCATGCACGCTGCGCACTTCGAAGGCAAGGTCATTGCCGGCACCGCCGGAATCCCGCACGACGGCCAGCTTGCCGTGCTCGACGAAGACAAACGCATCGTCGGCCTTGCCGAGTTCAGCTACCTGGTGCGCGACAGCGCGCTGCTCTACGACACGCCGCGCAAGAGCGGCTTCGACGGCTACATCCGCAACTATCGCAGCGAGGGCGAATACACCCTCGCGCTCCTCCCGCGGACACAAGGACCGGCCATCTTCCTTGGCGACATCGCCCGAACGGCGGCGGAAAAGTAATCGCGAAACGTTCCATCCCCGAGCGCGGACAACCGCGTGCCGTGGCGCAAACCGGGTCTGGGCTATAATCGCCGTCCGTTTTCCGGAGCACGCTGGATGGACATAGCCGAACTTGCTACCCGCTCCAAGGATTTTCTGCGCACGCTCGACGAACGCAAGCGCACGCTCGCACCGACCGGGTTCGGCTGGTATCCCTACGGCACGATGCACAATTTTCCGATCCTCGATCAATTGCTCAGCGGCGACAACCGGGTTTTCCTGCCGGACCCCGCACGATCGGGCCCGATCGCGGACATCGGCGCGGCCGATGGCGACACGGCGTTTTTCCTCGAGTCACTCGGCTACCGCGCGCACGCGATCGACTATGCGCCGACCAACTACAACAGTTGCCGCGGCATCCGCCTGCTCAAGGAATCGCTCGGCTCGAGCGTCGAAATCCTCGAGACCGATCTCGACTCGCAGTTCTCCCTGCCCGCGCAGGAATATTCGCTGGCCTTCTTCCTCGGCATCCTCTATCACCTGAAGAACCCGTATTTCGTGCTCGAGTCGCTCGCGCGTCGCGTGCGCCACGCCTTCATCAGTACGCGCATCGCGCGCTACAACATCGCGGATGCGTCCGACAACCGCTATCGCGGCACCAATCGCGAGCGTGTCGAGATCGCGAGCATCCCCGCCGCCTACCTGGTCGCGCCGGACGAGACCAACAACGACGCGACCAATTTCTGGATGTTCACCGATGCGGGACTGCGCCGCATCCTGCAACGCACCGGCTGGGACGTGCTCGACTTCGTCACAATAGGCAACACCGAGAGTTCCGATCCAGCAACGAACACGGGCGACGAGCGCGCGTTCTGCTACGTGCGCAGCCGGCATTTCTGACAACCGGCACGTCATCGGAAATATCTGCGCAATTCATGCGCTGAATCGGTGAACGCGGAAAAGATGTCGCGAGTTCGGCGGCAAATTCGTTGCACCTTCGTCGACCGCATGCAGGCGCGCGACGAAGCGGAGATCCTCGCCGGCAACGTCTCGCCCCACGCATGCTCGCCGTGCTGCGCCGGCGCCGGCCGGCGGCAGTGGATAATTTGCGGAAAGAGCCCAAAAACATGACGATCCGGAAGCGCCTCACTCCCGAATTCTGCCCGCGCGAACCGCGCCACGGACCGGCCGCGCAGCGCGCGCGAGACGGGCGCATGAACCTGCGTCGCACACTCGTCGTACTCGCTTTGCTGTGGTTCACGGTAACCGGGCTGTATTACGTCGGCAACAGCATCTATGTCGTGCTGCGCTTCGCGCCGCATGCGTTGTATGCGGACCAATGGCGGCAATACCTCACCTATCTGCAACTGCCTTTTCCCGGCAACGTCTGGTTTTCCGACAACGGCCATCGCTCGGTATTGCCCAATCTCATCGCCTGGCTGGAGATTCGCTGGTTCGACGGCAACCAATGGCTGCAGATCGCGATCGGCCTGCTTTGCGGCTTCGCCGCGGCCGCGACTGCGGCGTGGGTCTGCATGCGCGACCGCGGCATGACGGCAGTGCGTCGCGCGGCCGCGGCGTTCCTGTGCTGCTTGGCGATCTTCTGGCTGGGCAACGTGCGCACGCTGTTCCATTCGACCGAGCTGCTCCACACCAAGCTACCGATGCTCTGCCTGATGCTCGCGATCGCGCTGTGCATCCGCGCGACGCGCGGCGAGCGCACGCTGCACGGACTGATCGCCGCGCTGCTGCTTGGTTTCGCCGCGACCTTCAGTTTCGGCTATGGCCTTTCCGTTTTCGTCGGCGTCGCGGCCACGCTCGCCGCACGCAAGGCGGACCGTCGCCAGCTCGCCGTCTGCATGGGCGGCCTGCTGCTCGCCGCGGGCCTGTATCTCGGCGCCCCCGGCGGCACCGGCGTCACCGCCTCGATCGACTTCGCCCCGCTCGACAACCTGCTCGTCGGCGCGCGCTGGCTCGGCGAGCCGTTCGTTGCCTTGTTTTCGTTTCTGTGGGATCCGGGCGCGACCGGGTTGGTGACCAACCGGGCTGCACGTCACCTTGTCGTTGCCGTCGCCGGCTTTGCCGCGCGCCACGGCGTCGACCTGCACGCCAGCGTCATGCCGCAGGCGCTGTTCGGCGCACTCGGCATGCTCGCACTGATCACCGCATCGCTGCGCCGCCTGCTCGCGCGCGAAGCGGCCGCACCGACCGAGGCTCTCGGTCTCGGCATCGCCTGGTTCGGACTCGGCGCCGCAGGCATCGTTTCGCTGTCGCGGCTGACGTACTTCCAGCAATATCCCGGCCAGATCTACGCCGACCGCTACCTGTGCTGGGCATGCCTGTTCTGGCTCGGCCTCGCCCTCGTCGGCCTCGCGCGCGCGACGCGCGCGCAGGCCACGGTCGCGTCGCCACGACCCGGCGTCATCGTCGTGGCCATCCTCGCGTTCACGCTGGCGCTGCCCGTATTCGCCCAGCCCACGCAACACGGCGGCAACATCTATGCTGCGCTGGTGCGCGGCGACATCGACAACATGGCGACCGCAAGCATCGTCGGCGTGATCGATCGCGGCAGAAACCTGGGCGAAACGATTCCCGAAGAATTCGTTCGCGGCATTCCGATACTGGCCGCGCATCGCGTCGCCCAGTTCGCCACACCCGCCGCCGCCACGATCGGCAAGACGCTGCCCGCGCAGAGCGGCATTCCCGTCGTGGATGTCACGCTGGAAACCCGACCGGTCGACGCCAACCTGCTCGGCGAGCCCGGCACCGCTGTCGCACTGCGTACGGCGCAACCGTCGCCACACGACGGTTTCCTGCTGATCGACCGCGACCGTCGCGTCGTCGGCTATGCGGTGCGCGATGCGCGCATGCAACCCGCGGGCTACAGCGGTTACGCCCGCGGCCTGCGCTCCCCCGACGAATTGCAGGCGATACCCGTCTCGACCGTCGCAAGCGGATACGAGCGCTGAGATCGCGCGGCCCGCCGCATCGAAACAAGGTCAGGATCAGGGCGGCGATCGATTTCGTCGGCGAACGATGCGCCGCTTTCAGCGCGCGCGCTGTTCTTCCAGCGTCAGCGCCACCTTGTCGCGAAGGTAGACCGGCAGCGCGGCTTCGGGCGCGAGGCCTTCGCCACGCGCGAAGCGCGGTGCCGCCAGACGCAACACGGCTCGCGCCTGCGGGTAGCGCGCACCGTCGGCGAACACCGGAGCTGCCGGCAAACGCGCGGCGAGCGCAGCGCGATGCGCATCCCAGCCGCTGCCGACCACGCTCCAGCGAACGCCGTGCAGCCCGGATGGAGGCGCGTCGCGCCGCAATCCCGGGGAATGCGTGCCGGATTCCGCTGCCGCTTCATCCGGGTTACGCGGCCGAATCCACGTTTGCGCCGGACCGACGCTCTCGTCGGCGATCGCCTCGACCAAACCATCGGTCGTGCGCTGGAACACGCCCGCGTAGATCTCGCCCATGCGCGCGTCGATCACGGCGAGTATCGCGTTGCCTCGATGCGCCTCATCGTCCGGTGCATCGATGGCAAGCGCGGCCAGCGAGGAAACCGGCACGACGGGCAGGTCGAGCCCGAGCGCGAGGCCCTGCGCGACTGAAATCGCCAGGCGCACTCCGGTGAACGCGCCCGGCCCGCGCCCGACCGCGATGCCGCCGAGATCGCGGCGCGACAGGCGCGCCTCGGCGAGCAGCGACTCGATCATCGGCAGGATCAACTCGGCGTGCCGGCGCGGCGCGATCTCGCTGCGTTCGATGACATGTCCGTCGACGCCCAGCGCGGCCGAGCAGGCTTCGGTAGCGGTGTCGATGGCGAGAATGGCAAGGTTGGACATGGGCAGCGAGGTCTCGGGAAATACCCTCTCCCCCGACGGATTCATCGTCGCAAGAGGGTGGTGTGAGGGGGCGCTTTGCAGGCGATATCGAAGTCCGGAGCGCGCGCTTACCCTACCCTCTCCCCCATCAAAAAGCGATGGGGAGAGGGGCTCTCGATGCGAATTCAACTCTGCCGCACCACGCTGGAGTACGCATACCAGTCGACCTTGCGCGTGAGGTACATCAAGGCCGCGACGACGGCGAGCAGCGCGAGCGCGCCCATCAGCAACGAGTACTGCTCGCTGACAACGAGGCCGTAGAGCAGCGCGTAGATCAGCGCGAGCGCGGCACCGAGTACCGCTCCCGCCTTTCGTGCGCGCAACACCGCCGCCGCGTAGCCACCGACGAGCACTGCCACGGAAGTTGCGGCGGCAAGATAGGCCCAAGCAAAACCGATCTGCTCCGACAGGGCGAGCAGCACGACATAGAACGTCGTCAGCGCGAGGCCGACGAGCAGGTATTGCACCGGATGCACGCGCAGCTTCTTCAGCACCTCGAACAGGAAGAACGCAACGAAGGTCAGGGCGACGAAAAGTACGCCGTACTTGCCCGCGCGTTCGTTCCGCTGATAGAGGTCGGCCGGCTGGTACAGGTTGACGCCGAACGCCGCGGCGGTCGGATCGATGCCGCCCTCGCCTTCCTGCCAGTGCTGGCCGTAGCTGCGGTTGAGATCGAGCACCTGCCACTGCGCGGAAAATCCCTTCGCGTCGAGCGCGCGCTGCGCGGGCAGGAAGGCACCGCCGAAGCCGGGATTCGGCCACGGCGCGGCGAGGCTGGCCTCGGTCCGCCGCGCGAGCGGCAGGAACTGCAGGCTGCCGGTGCCGGCGAGAGTCAATTCCAGCTCGAAGCGATGCGCCTCGTCACCCGGCGCCTTCAGCCAAGCGGACAAGTCGAGTGGCAACGCGATCGCGCGCAACGCGCCGTTGCCGTTGACTGGACCAAATGCATGTTCGCCGCCATCGACCTTCAGCGCCGAGATGCGGCGGATGCCGCGCACATCGGTAATCGGCAGGCGCAGTTCGGCCTGGTCGAACAGCCAGGTCGTCTCGCGCGTTTCCTCGGCCGCGCCCGCGCGCCCCGCGAGCGCGCGCAGATCGCGCGCACGAAATTGCCCGGACAACTTCAGCTCAGCCAGATACACCGGCGTCGAATAGATGCCGTAGCTGCGTACTTCCGGCGCGAGCGTGCCGGTGATGTCGAGCCGGTCGGCGAGCACGATCTCCGTGCCCTCCTGCGTGATCCAGCCGTTCGACGTGGACACGCGCACGCGCTTGGGAATCGCTAGTACCGCGCCGCCGACCTGCTGCGCCGCGCCCCAGCGCCGGGCGATGTCGCCGATCGCCTGCGCGCGCAAGCCACTGCGCTCACCGATCAGGCCTTGCACCTGCAACAGCGGAATCAGCATCAGCAGCGCGAGCAAGCCGATGCCGAGCACCTTGAGCGTGATCGATTGCCCGATTGCAGTGAACATGGTGTGTTTTTCCGAGGGGCCGATGTTGAGCACCATTGCAGCAGCTCCAACGGGCGTCGCGCGGCAAGACGCAGGTCGGCACGCGGGCGTTCACTGGCTTTTGAAGGGCAGCATCGGCACAGTCCACCATCATGCTTGTCCGTCTTAGCGGTGTTCGCGCGAGTTGGTCATCGTGGAAAACCGGAGTCGGAACGAGCAGTATCTGCCGCGCACGCTGTTGATGTACGACAATGGCTTTCGCGTGTTGTTCGATTGCAGTTACGCATGCTGGCGCTTGCCCGAACTGGTACGTGGTGCGCTCGCGCATCCGAATGGTCACGCATTCGCCGGCGGCGGCTTCTGGATCGAGCGCTGCTGATCACCATCACCTCGCGCATCGCCCACCGCTGTCGACGCGCCATGCAGCGAGTGGCGCAGCGATCAGGGCAATTGCAACGACTCGGATCCGTGACAGCGCCCCAGCATCGCGAAAGCGTCGTCGTCGACGTCGAGATCATGCGCATCGATGCTCGCGATGGATCTCACCGGTGTCGTTGCATTGGTGAAGAACGCGGCGCGGAATTCGCCCAGATCCGCGAGTCGGATCGTGCGCGTGATGCTGCGCATCCCGGCCCGCGCCAGCCCGGCCTTGAGCAACTGCATGGAGACGCCGTCGAGCTGCGGTGCATCGGGCCAGACGATGCCGCCGTCGCGGTCGACGAAGCCGATGTTCCAGACCGAGCCCTCGCTTATGCGGCCGTCCGCGTCTACGAACAGTGCGTCATCGCAGCCCGCCTGCCGGGCACGGCGGCGATGGTGGAACAGCGGCAATGTGCCGACATGCTTGATCGCCGGAAGGTCGCGCGTGTAGCGGAACGACTTCACGCGCAGCGGCGTCGTTGCGGGCGTCGATGCGGGCGCGACGATCACGAGCACGTCGGCAGCGACCGGTTGGTCGAGGCGTTCGCGGTCGAGCGCGCGCGCGAAGACATTGACGCGCACCGACAACTCGCGCGTCTCGCCGGCAACCGCGCGGCGCACCCAGGCGCGCACGCGCTCGCGATCGAGTTCGCTGGCGAACAGTTCGCGCGTCGCGTGCTGCAGGCGATCCAGATGCAGATCGAGGCCGCGCACCATTCCGTTTTCCACGCGGAACGCGGTGAAGTGGCCGTAGTTGGTCTGCACGAGATGACGCAGGTCGTCCGCGCTTGCGGCTTCGCCGTTCAATTCGATGCGTGGAAAAATCGCGGTACTCATCCGGCGGCCGCCGCGACATCGAAAAACCGCTGCACGTCGCCCAGCTCGCGCGTCAGCGGCATCGGCGGCAGGCTGCGCAGGAACAGCTTGCCGTAGGCCTTGGTCGTCAGGCGCGGATCGCAGAGCATGAGCACGCCGCGATCGGCGACGTCGCGAATCAGGCGGCCCGAGCCTTGTTTGAGCGCGATCACCGCGGCCGGTACCTGCCAGTCGAAGAACGGATTGGCACCGCTCTCGCGCAGTGCGTTGAGGCGCGCGACCAGCACCGGATCGTCGGGTGCGGCGAACGGCAGCTTGTCGATGATGACGCAGCTCAGCGCCTCGCCCGACACGTCGACGCCTTCCCAGAAACTCGCCGCACCGAGCAGCACGCCGTTGCCCGATTCGCGGAACTCGGTGAGCAACTGGTGCCGCGGCGCGGTGCCCTGGATGAACAGCGGAAACGGCGCATCGGCAAGCAGTTCCGCCGCGCGACGCAGCGCGCGATGCGAGGTGAACAACAGGAACGTGCGCCCGCGCGCCGCGTCGAGCACGGGCCGCGCCGCCGCGATCACGCGCTCGGTGTAGTCCTGTGCATTCGGATCGGGCAGGCCCTTCGGCAGGTACGCCAATGCCTGGCGCGCATAGTCGAACGGGCTGTCGAGCGAAAGGCGCACCGGATCGTCGAGCCCGAGCTGACGCGAAAAATGCTGGAAATCGCCCGCGACAGACAGCGTCGCCGAGGTGAAGATCCAGCTCGCATGCGAAGCCTCGCGCAGGGCGCGCATCGGCGGCGCAAGGTCGAGCGGCGTCGCGTGAAACGAAAAACCCTGCTGGAACAGCTCGTACCAGTGCACCGCGTCGTGTGCGGCGCCGTCGAGCACGGCGTGCAGGCGCTGGCACAGGGCCTCGGCACGCTGCTGCAGCGAGTCCATGCCGCGCGAGCGTTCCGCGTGCGGAGCCAGCGCCTCCGCGAGTTTCCGCAGCACCTCCTCGAGATCGTGCAGCTCACTCTGCGCGATGCTGTCGGTCTCGATCAATGCGAACGCGCCCTTCGCCGGCAGCTTGTCGAGCGCGAGGCGGGTGCGGCGCAGCGCGGGCGCGACCGCCTCGATCGGCTCCTTCAACGTGGCCAGCGCGCCGGCGACCGAAGCGCATTCGGCCAGCGCGTCCTGTGCGAGTTCGGCGATCTGGCGCGAGGTAACGCTGGTCGAGAAGAACACGCCGGCCAGCTCGGGAATCTGGTGCGCCTCGTCGAGAATGAAGGCCTGCGCGCCGGGCAGGATCTCGCCGAAGCCCTCCTGCTTGATCGCCAGATCGGCGAACAGCAAATGGTGGTTGACGACGACGAGGTCGGCCTCCTGTGCCGCGCGCCGCGCCTTGACCACGAAGCAGTCGCCGAACATCGGGCACTCAGCACCGAGACAGTTCTCCGCGGTCGAAGTCACGCGCGGCCACAGCGGCGAGTCTTCGGGCACTTCGGCAAACTCGCCGCGATCGCCCGAACCGCTGCGCTTGGCCCAGGCGCGGATTGCCTGCAGATGCGCGACCTGCTCGCGCGAAGCCAGGCGGCCGTCGCGCGCAACCTGGTCGGTGCGGTACAGGCACAGATAGTTCGCCCGCCCCTTGAGCAGGCTGGTTTTCAAACGCGCGCCGATCGTCTCGCGCACGCGCGGCAGGTCGCGATGGAACAGCTGGTCCTGCAGCGTCTTCGTGCCGGTCGACACGATCACGCGCTTGCCCGAACGCAGCGCGGGCACGAGGTAGGCGAACGTCTTGCCCGTGCCGGTGCCCGCTTCCGCAATCAGCGTTTCGCGATCGGCGATCGCTTCCTCGACGGCTTCGGCCATGACCTGCTGCGATTCGCGCGTGGCGAAGTTCGGAACTTCGTGGGCGAACGGGCCGTCGGGGCCGAGCAGTTCGCGCGCACTTTGGTTGTGAGTGTTCATGCGAGCGCGACCGTGCGTTTGCTCGTCATTCCCGCGAAGGCGGGAATCCAGTTTCTTCTTCGGCCTCTCATTTCATTGTTGCCGCGTCCATTCGCTTTTCCGCGCGAGTCCGGCGCGCGGGTCACTTTTCTTTGCTTGCACAAAGAAAAGTAACCCAAAGAAATGCACCCCGGATGCCGCGCCCTGCGCGCTTCGCGCTCCGGGTACGCGAGGTCATGCCGGGGTTCGTTGACTGAACTTCCCCGTCCAGGCAACGAACTCGGCGCGATCCATCGCGCCGACCCTGCGGGCGTTTCCGTCATGCCCTCGCCGCGGCAAACGGGGACCCGGAGATCAAGAGCCACAGCGTGCAAGGCTTTTCTGCTTTCGCTTCTGCGCGCAACAGCGCGCTGCTCTTGCCCTTCCGGGCCCCCATTGCATTGCGGCGGCAGCGGTCGATCAGGCCCGCAGGGGGCGCGCGAGGACCGCGCGCATTGCGCTGTTGCACACGCAGGTGCAATCAGCGGAACCCGACCGCTGGCGCGGACCCGGAGCGCAGGATGCGCGCAGGGCGCAATGCTCTGGGGTGTGTTCTCTTTGGTTACTTTCTCTTGCACAAGCAAGAGAAAGTAACCCGCTCGCCGCAGGCTAGTGGAAGCTCTTGCTCTGGAAAACCGAAAAGCAAGAACTGGATTCCCGCCTTCGTGGGAATGACGGGCGAGAACAGAAGCCAAGCGCAGCGCCAACGTGTCAATAGCGCGCCGGCGCCGCCTGCCGACAGGTCGCAACCATCTGCTGCGCCTGCGCTGCGCCTGCGGCGTCGCCGAGCGCGCTGCGCACCTCGACCAGGGTCTGCTGGTTGCGCGCGCAGATCGCGCCAACCTTGGGACCGCTGTCGTAAGCCTTCTGCGCGACCTCGCCGGCCTGGCGCCATGCACGCGTCTGGATCAGCAGTTCGGCCTCGAACTGGAGAATGTCGGGCGCGGGACCGGCGATCTTCTCCGCCTTGCGCACGGCATCGAGCGCCGGCGCCGGCTGGGCCTGCGCTTCGAGGTCGCGCGCCTGCTTGAGCAGGCCTTCGGCGGCGGGGTCGCGCAGCGGCTTGACCTCGAGCGCGGAATCGACCTTGGCACCGGCCGCGCGGATCGCGGTGACTGCGGCGACCGGATCGCGGTCGGGCCGCGCCGCGGCCTTCGCCGGCGGCGCCGGCTGGGAACAGGCGGCGAGCAGCGCGCCGCAAACGACGGCAACAATCACAGACAGGAAAAATTTCATTTGTATACTCTTGGGCGGAATGCAGTTCATTTTGCCCGTCGTTCCGGCAGCGAATGCCGGGACGACAGCGACTGCATAGTTTACTGATTTCCCGAAAAAATCGATCGTATTTCCTGCATCACGCAATGGTCGGCCGCGGTCGGCGCGAAACCGGCCATGAACGGCAACTGGCGCGCACCGGTGCATTGCTCGTCAGTGCGCTCGCCCGATTGCGGGTTGACCGTGACCATTTCGATGCCGTCGAGCGGAACGGTCAGCGGCGCGCTCGGCAGTTTCTTGAACAACGCGACCCAGGTGGCGACGCCGCCGCTCCAGCTCCACAGGCCGGTCACTTTGTTGTCGTCGCGGCCGACCCAGATGACGGCGAGGTGCGAACCGGTGAAACCGGCGAACCAGGCGTCGCGCTGCGAGTCGCTGGTGCCGGTCTTGCCCGCGGCGTGCAGACCGCCGAGGCCCTGGTCGGAAATCGCATGCGCGGTGCCGCGCTCGACTACGTCCTGCATCGCGAACGTGACCAGCCGCGCCGGCTGGATGTAGTTGCCCGCGCCGGATTTCACGCCATAGCGCGCGAGCGGTTTGCCGTGCGCGTCGACCACGCCGCGCAGCGCGCGCAGCGGCAATGCGTGGCCATCGGCAGCAAAATACTGGTACATCTGCGCGACCTGGAACGGCGACAGGTCGACAGCACCGAGCAGCAGCGACGGATTGGGGTTGATCTCGGCATCGAGGCCGAACGATTCGAGCAGGCCGCGGATCTTCGCAAGACCCAGGGCGAGGCCGAGGTGCACGGTCGCGAGATTGTACGAATGCGCGAGCACGTCGATCATCGGCACCTGGCCGTGGCTTTCGTGGTCGTCGTTCTGCGGCGTCCAGCGCGAGCCGTTCGGCATCGCCATGTCCACCGGCAAGTCGTCGAGCAGCGTGGCCAGCGAGTACTTGTCCGGCTGCGCGAGGGCGACGAGATTGACGAACGGCTTGACCAGCGAACCGATCGGCCGGCGGGCGTCGAGCGCGCGGTTGAACCCGGGATCGGCCGGATCGCGCGCGCCAATCAGTGCCTGCACCTCGCCGTCGCGCGCGCCGGTCACGACCATCGCGCCCTGCGTCTCCGCCTGCTTCTTGCCGAGGCCGTCGAGCGTCTTCGTCAGCGCGGCCTCCGCGAACGCCTGGGTCGACGGCGCCAGCGTGGTGTAGACGACGAGGCCGGCGCGCTGCAGTTGCGCGTCGGGATAGTCGTTGGTCAATTGCTGGCGCACGAGGTCGAGGAACGCCGGATAGCGGTTGCGCGGCAAGCCCGGGGTGTCGGCCACGCCGAGCTTTTCCGCGCGCGCCGACTTGAGTGTGTCGGCGTCGATCAGGCCGGTATCGTGGAACGAGGCGAGCACGACGTTGCGCCGGTTCAGCGCAAGCTCGGGGTTGCGCCGCGGATCGTACAGACTCGGCCCCTTGACCATGCCGACCAGCAGTGCGATCTCGGCCGGCTTCAGGTCCTTGGCGTCGCGGCCGAAGTAGAACTCCGCCGCCGCCGCGAAGCCGTGCACCGCCTGACCGCCCTGCTGACCGAGGAAGACCTCGTTGCAATAGGTTTCGAGGATGCGATGCTTGTCGTAGCGCGCCTCGATCAGCAGCGCGATGATCGCCTCGTTGAACTTGCGCGTGAACTTGCGGCTATTGTCGAGGAACAGGTTCTTGACCAGTTGCTGGGTCAACGTGCTGCCGCCCTGCACCGCGTGCCCGGCGAACAGGTTGGCGAGAAGCGCACGCGCGATCGCGAACGTGTTGATGCCGTGGTGATGCTTGAATTCGCGGTCCTCGACCGCCTGCAGGCCGGCAACGAGCAGCGGCGGCAGCTGTTCGAGCTTGACCACGCGCCGCTCTTCCTGCTCGGAGCCATACAGGGTGGCGATGCGCGCGGGATCGAGGCGCGCGTAGTCGAGCGTGGCGCCGGTGTCGGCATCGCCGACGCTGGCGACCGCGTTCGCGGTCAGCACCACCGCGACGCGGCGCGGCTTCTGCGCCCCCTGCGCATCGACGAACGCGCGGCGCGCGATGACGAACTTCGCGCCGTTGCGCGCGTAGGTGCCGGGCACCTTTGCCGCCGCATCGGCCTCGTAACGCGCGGCGTCGAGTTCGAGCAGCAGCGTATCGGCCGACATCGGCATGCCCGCGCGCAGTTCGAGCGGGCGCGCATAGACGCGACTGGGCAGGTCCCAGGAAAAATCATCGAAGCGACTGCGCAGTTGCGCGTCGAGATTGTGCACGTACAACGGCAGGAATCCGGGCGCGAAGCCGAGGCCGAGCCAGAACGGCACGCGCAGCCAGCGCCAGAGGAAACCCGGGGTTTGCAGGAGACCGGACAGGAAGGACAATGCGGGTCGAAGTCGGTGGAATCGCAAAAAGTCTACCCGATCCGCCTGAATGCCGAGCCGCCGCGATGACTTTGCGCGCCTCATCCGCGATAATTTCGCCGTTTTGCCACAACTGGCCCCGGATTCCGCCCTCGCGCGCCGGTTGCCGAGCCAGGGCACGCAACGGACCTTGCTTTGACCGAATCGAATTCCACGAACCAAAGGCGCCTGTGCGTGTTCGGCGCGCAGGCCGCGAGCGCGACCTGGCTGGCGCGCGTACGCAACGAGATCGCGAACGCCGGGCTCGAGCTGTTCGGCCCGTCCTCGGCGCTGGCCGGCGCCTCCGCGCACGGCGCGTTCGCCGCAATCGCCGATGACGACGCCGTGGCCGTGTTGCGCGCCGCCGCCCGGGCATGGCCCGGCGACGACCTGATCATGCTGCGTGCGAATACCGTGCTGCCGCCGCTGTGGTTCGTCCGCCTCGTCAATGCCATCGGCGACGACGTGCTCGTCGCCTCGCCGCTGGACAACGTCGACCCCGCGCGCGCACCGCTGGCGACCGGTGAACACAGCGACGCCGACGCGGAATCGATCGACGCGCTCTGCCACGCCTACGGCCGCGGCCAGGCGATCGCCACCTCGGCCTGGTCGCCGCTGCTCAGCGCCTGGAACGGCGCGAACCTGCGCCGTATCGATGCGGAAAAAGTGCGATCGCATACTTTGCCGCAGACCCTGGCGCCGCTGCGCGGCGTGATGTTCGACCACCTCTACGTCGCCGACCCGGCGCGCGCGCTGCGCGGCCCCGCGCCAGTTCCGCCCGGCGGCGACGCGCGACCGCTCTCGCCGCTCGGCGAAATGCGCGAGAAGGTGTGCGCCGCGCTGGCGGCGATGGAAACATCCGCCACGCGCGATGCGTGTGAACTTCCCTTCGCGCGGGACGGGCGAAGGCCACGCGCGTACTACGGCCTCGACGGCAAGCCCGTCGTGCTGCACGTGCTGCACGGCTGGGGCGGCGGCGCCGAACGTTTCGTGCGCGATCTCGCCGCAGCGGACACGATGCGCCACCACCTCGTGCTGGTCGCACGCGGCAACTTCCCGCGCCGCAGCTACGGCGAATCGCTGGAACTGCTCGATGCGGAATTCTCCACGCCGGCGCTGCGCAGCCTTGCATTGCCCGATCCGATCCGCAGCACCGCGACCGGGGATGCGACCTACCAGGCTTTCCTCGCCGAAGCGCTGCGCGATTTCCAGGTCGATGCGCTGATCGTCTCCTCGCTGATCGGCCACAGCCTCGACGCGCTGCGCACGGGGCTGCCGACCGTGCTCGTCACCCACGACTACTATCCGCTGTGGCCGATCCTGCATCGCGATTTCGGCAATGCCGGCCTGGCTTTCGACGACGCACAGCTCGTCGCCGACCTGCGCGCCGCAGGCGACGGCTTCGAGTTCGCCGAGCGCGACGCCGACTACTGGCGCAGCCTGCGTGCGGCCTATGTCGCCGCGGTGCTCGCCGCGAAAGCGCAGATCGTTGCGCCAAGCCGTTCCGCGCTGGCCAACCTGTTGCGCATCGAGCCGCGCCTCGCGTCGCTCACCGCGAGCGTGATCGCGCACGGCCTCGCGCCCTGGCCGCCCGCAGCGCCGGTGCCGACGCCGGCACCACCCCCGCGCGACCGCCTGCGCCTGGTCGTACCCGGCCGCGTGCGTCGCGGCAAGGGCGCCGAATTGCTGCGTGCCGCGCTGCCCGGGTTGCGTCGGCATGCCGACATTTTCCTGCTCGGTGCGGGCGCCGAAGGCGAGCAGTTTTTCGGCGAGGCGAATGTCCACGTCGTACTCAACTATCGACGCGAAGACCTGCCCGCACTGTTCGCGCAACTGCGTCCCGATGCGGCGCTGCTGCTGCCCACCGTCGCGGAAACCTTCAGCTACACCTTGTCGGAACTGGCCGGTCTCGCCGTTCCTGTCATCGCCACGCGACTGGGGGCGCTCGCCGAGCGCATCGACGACGGCATCAGCGGGTGGCTGGTGGCACCCGACGCCGGCGCCGTCGTCGGGCGCGTCGCGACACTGGCCGCACAGCCGGAGGCGATCGCGGCGGCACGGGAACGGCTGATGGGCACCCCGCCTCGCGATCTGACCCGGATGGCCGCCGACTACGCCGCTTTGCTGCCGCAGGTGGCACGGCAACGCTCGCCGATACCGGCACGCGATCCCGCTCCCGCTGCGCTCAGTGCGCAGGTGCGGGCCGGGCAGCTCGGCGAGGCACAGCGTCTGAACGCCGGACTGCACGCCGAGATCGCACGACGACAGGAGGAATTGTCGCAACGCATCGAATGGGCGCTCGGCCTCGAGCGCGATGTGCGCCATGGCCGCAAAGTCATTGCCGAGCGCGAACAGACGATCGTCGAACGGACGAAATGGGCGCGCCAGGCCGCCGCGCGCGAACGGATCGCGCACAAAGCCATGGACGAGCGCACGCGCTGGGCACAGCAGCTCGACGCCGAGCTGCAGGACACGCGCGCCGAGTACGGCAAGCTCGACAACGCGCATAGCCGTTTGCAGCAGGATTTCGACGAACGCACGCGCTGGGCGCTGCAGCTCGACAACCAGGTCCAGGAAATGTTCGCAAGCACCTCATGGCGCATCACCCGCCCGCTGCGTTTCGTGGTGCGCACGTTGCGCGACGCGCGCGCGCGCATCGCCTTCCAGTTCAAGCGCGTGCGCAGCGCCGGTGCGCGCACGCGCGGCAGCCTGGCACGCAGGGGTTTGCTCGGTACGGTCCGCCGCATCGGCGACGAGTTCGCACGCAAGCGCGGCGCGCCGGTGCCGACGCCGATCATCGACGCACATCCGCAGCCGGCTGCCGCGGATGCGCCGTTGCAGACTTTCGCCGTGCCGGGTTCGGCGCAGCCTTTGGTCAGCATCGTCATCCCGGTCTACAACAAGATCGAATACACGGTCGCCTGCCTGCGCTCGCTCGCCGAGCACGCGGGCACGGTCGCGTTCGAGGCCATCGTCGTCGACGACGGCTCCAGCGACGCGACGCCGGCGCAACTCGCACGGATCGAAGGCATCCGCACGTTGCGCAACGAGCGCAATCTCGGCTTCATCGGCTCGTGCAATGCCGGTGCAGCGATCGCACGCGGCGAGTACGTGCTGTTTCTCAACAACGACACGGTCGTAACCCGTGGCTGGCTCGAAGCGCTCGCCGCCTGCTTTGCCGAGGAACCCGACGCCGGCCTGGTCGGCGCGAAGCTCGTCTATCCGGACGGGCGCCTGCAGGAAGCCGGAGGCATCGTGTTTCGCGACGGCTCGGGCTGGAACTACGGCCGCTTCGACAACCCGGGCGATCCGCGCTACGAATACCGGCGCGAGGCCGATTACTGCTCCGGCGCCGCGATCATGCTGCCGCGCGCGCTGTTCGAACGGCTCGGTGGATTCGACGTGCGCTACGCTCCCGCCTACTACGAGGACACCGATCTCGCCTTCGCCGTGCGCGCGGCGGGCAAGAAGGTCTACTACGAACCGCGCGCGGTCGTCGTCCACTTCGAGGGCGTTACCTCCGGCACCGACACGAGCGGCGGGATCAAGCAGTACCAGGTCGTCAACCGCGAGAAATTCCTCGCCAAGTGGAAGGATGCGCTCGCGCTGCAGCCCGCGCCGATAGATTCCGCGAAACTCGCGCCGGCGGCGGCGAACTTCCGCCATCCGCGCCACGTGCTCGTGATCGACGCCTATACGCCGACGCCGGACCAGGATTCCGGTTCGCTGCGCATGACCAACCTGATGCGCCTGCTGCGCGAGGCCGGCTGGCGCGTGAGCTTCCTGCCCGACAACTGGGCGCATGCGGGAAAGTATACCGAGAGCCTGCAGGCTCTCGGTGTCGAGGCGCTGTACCACCCGTTCTTCGGTGACCCGGCCACGTGGCTGCGCGAGAACGGTGCCTCGCTCGACGCGGTGATCCTTTCGCGCCACTACGTCGCGAGCAACTACCTCGACCTCGTGCGCGTGTACGCGAACCGCGCCCAGGTCATCTTCGACACCGTCGACCTGCACTATCTGCGCGAACAGCGCAGCGCCGAGCTCGAAGGCAACGCCGAGCTCGCGCGCCAGGCCGCGGCGACGCGCGAGGCCGAGTTCGAGCTGATGCGCGATTGCGACATCACTCTCGTCGTCAGCCCGGTGGAAAAGGCGATCCTCGCGCACGAAGTGCCCGAGGCGCGCGTCGAAGTGCTGAGCAACGTGCACGAGATCCACGGCCTGCGCCGCGGCTACGCGCAACGCAGCGACCTCGTCTTCGTCGGCGGCTTCCAGCACCCGCCGAACATCGACGCGATGCAGTGGTTCGTACGCGAGGTGTTCCCGCTCGTGCAGGCGCGCGCGCCGCAGATCAGGCTGCACGTCATCGGCAGCAAGGTCGTCGAAGAAGTGCTCGCCCTCGCGACCGGGAGCGTTATCGTGCACGGCTACGTCGAAGACATCGCGCCGTACATGGACGGCTGCCGCATCTCGGTCGCGCCGCTGCGCGTCGGCGCCGGGGTCAAGGGCAAGGTCAACATGGCGATGAGCTACGGCCTGCCCGTAGTCGCGACGACGACCGCGGTCGAGGGCATGCACGTGCGGGCCGGCAGCGACGTGCTTGTCGCCGACGCGCCGGCCGAGTTCGCCGACGCGATCGTCCGCCTCTACGCCGACGAGGCGCTGTGGAACACGCTGTCGGCGAACGGCCTCGCCAACGTGCGCGCGCATTTCTCGTTCGACGCCGCGCGCGCGGCGCTCAAGGCCATCCTGTCGGGCTGACGGACTCGCGCCTCGCTCGGGCCCAGCGTCCTCGACGGCCACCCCGACCAGAACACGGCCAGCTCAGAAATCGAGCGCCGACTCTCCGGTCACGAGCGCGTCCGGCCCGTAGCGTCGCTCGCGCAACGCGTGCGAACCATCCGCCCTTGCATAGGCAAGCGTGCTCGCACGCGTGCCGTAGGCATCGCCGCGCACGCTCATCGGCATGACGAAGATCGAGGCAAGACGACGCTCGAGTTCGAGGCCGATGCCCGTTTCGGGCAGGTCGCTGTCGAGCGGGTACGTGTCGTCGCAGAGCAGATCGAGGAGTGCGGCATCTTCCACTTTTCCACTTTGCAGCAACGCGGAAAACTTCTCGCGCAGGCGCCGCATCTTCGGCCATTCGTCCTCGAGCGAGCCGTTGCTGAAGGCGTGCACACCCCGGGCAAGCGTGCGCACTGCGCCGTCGATGCTGCTGACGAAGCAGGCGCCGTGCGTATCGCCTGCGACGAGGTTGAACGGACCGTACTCGGCGCGCTCGCGCGCAACGGTCGCGGCGTAGGCCGTTGCGCCGACCGTGCCGCCGACGAATCCGCCGACCAGCGCGCCGCGCGAACGCCGCGCCGGCGGCGCGCCGGACCGGCGCAGGTTCGTCACCGCAGCGTAGCGGCCGTTGCGGTTGAGCGCGAGCCAGAAGCCGCCGGCCTGCAGGTCGCGTCCGCCGAAAACATCGCCCCATTCCTGCGCCGGCGCGGTCGGCCGCGCGTGGAACTCGTCGCGGTTGCCGAGCAGCAGCCACGGCCTCCCGGGCACGGTGTCGATGGCGAGCAGCAGCAGGCACATGAGCGACGATCGTCCTCGGTCAACCGCCCGGAGGCAGGCCGCCGATCTTCGCCTCGAGCGCGGCGTTGCGCGGATTGCCCGGACTGAGCTGGCGCGCCGCGTTGAGCGTGCGCAGCGCATCACCACGCAGGCCGCGGTCGGCGTAGCGGCCGGCCTGGTCGAGGTAGACGTTGGCAAGCCGCTCGCGCAGACCGATCAGGGCCGGGTTGCCCGGATCGGTGTCGGCGATCGCATCCAGATAACCGCGCGCGCTGTTCGGCCGGCCTTCGGCGAGCGCCGCGTCGAACAAGGCGCGCGCGCGCGGCGCGATGCGTCTCAAGCCTTCCAGCGCGAGTGCGTTGTTGCCGTCGATGCCGAGCACGGCACGGTATTTGTCGTAGGCGCCGCCAGGGTCCATCAGATTGCCAGCCGCCAGCGCGCGGTCGGCGTCGGCAAGCATCTCCTCGATGCGCGCGCGCTCGGCGAGGCTGGGCTCGCGTGCTGGCGCGGTTTCGGGTTCGGCCGCGTCGCGCGCCGGGCGCCCACGCGGCGGCGTGGGGCGTGGCGGCGGTTGCGGCGTTTGGCGTGCCGCAGCCTGTGCGTCGGCCGCGCGCCGCCGCGCCAGCTCGCTGCGCAGCCCGGGAATCGCCGCGTGGTCCGGCGCAAGTTCGCCGAGCTGGATGATGCGCTGGCTGGCCAGCTCGACATCGCCCTGCGCAAGCGCCTCGCGCGCAAGCTGAGCCTGCGCCACGGCGACCTTGTCGAGCCCGTGCTTCGCCACCGCATTGGCCGCGTCGGCCTCGAGGATCTGCCGGTACAATGCCGCCGCGCCGTCGGCACCGAGCAGGCGCTTGTCGGCCAGCGCGGTGTCCGCGCGCGCGAGCAGGTTTTCGATCTGCGTACCGCGCGCCTGTGCTGCGTCGATCGCGCCCTTCAATTCCTCGACTTCGGTGCCACCGCCGAGTATTTCATTTGCGGCGTCGAGAGTCGCGCGCGCGTTGGCGAGATCGTTCTTCCCCAGGCTCGCTCGCGCCTCGGCGAGCAGGCGTTCGCCGACCTGATTGAGCCCCTCGCGGGCGCGTTCGTCGTCGGGGTCTTGCGCACGCACGCTCTGGAACAGCTCACGCGCCCCGCCCGCGCCGAGCAGATTGCCCGCGGCGAGCGCCTTCCGCGCACGTGCGATCGTTTCGTTGAGCTGGGTGTTCGGCACCAGCGCGCGCAGGCGATCCTGCCAATGCCATGCCGCCGCGCCGAGCACGGCAAGGGCGAGGGCGAGCGCGGCAGGAACGAGCCAGCCGAGCCTGTCGTGGCGTCGCCGTGCGGCGCGCCGCGCGGCAACGCGGCCTACCGCGCGATAGCTGCCGGTCTCGCCGAGGTCCTCGATGCGGCCCAGCGACGGGTCGGCGCGGTGCTGGAACGCCGCCGCGGGCGTGGTCGGCCGCACCGAGCCGGGCACCGGCGCACCGTCGGCGCCGAGATCGATCGCGTCGATGCGGAATTCGCCACTGTCGCCGTCCGCATCCGCGAGCTGCGCATGCTCGCCGGCGGCGATCGCGCGTTCGAGGCGCTCGATCGTCTCGGCCAGCTGCTGGCCGTTCTGGTAGCGGTCGTCGGGCTTCTTCGCCAGCATGCGCGCGAGCACGGGCTGCAGCGCGGCGAAGCGCCCGGGCAACACCGGCACCGGCTCGGTGATGTGCATGATGCCGACCGCGAGCGAATCCTCGGCGTGATACGGCACACGCCCGAGCAGCATTTCGTACAGGACGACGCCGAGGCTGTACAGGTCGGCACGGCCGTCGACGGTCTTGCCGCGCGCCTGCTCGGGACTCATGTAGTGGGGCGTACCGATCACCGCGCCGGTGCGGGTCATACGCGTAGCCGCATCGGCCGCGCGCGCGATGCCGAAATCGGTCAACGCCGAGGAGCCGTCCTCGCGCAGCAGGATGTTGTCGGGCTTGACGTCACGATGGACGAAACCTTTCGCGTGCGCATAGTTCAGCGCGAGCGCGATCTCGCGCGTGACGCGCAACACGAACGCAAGCGGCCGCGCCGAGCCGTCGCGCGGCAACACCGGGCCGCCGCCAAGGTATTCCATCGCGATGTAGTTGTGGTCGCCATGGCGGCCGACGTCGTGGATGCCGACGACATGCCGATGATGCAGCTGCGCCGCGATGCGCGCCTCGCGCAGGAAACGCTCGGAGAAATCGGGATCGGTCAACAGCGCTGTCGACATCACCTTGAGCGCGACCTCGCGCTGCACCGATTCCTGCGTCGCCAGGTACACCGTGGCCATGCCGCCGCGGCCGAGCTGGCGCAAGATGTGATAACCGGGAATTTCGATCAAGGGGACTATCCTGCCGCCGCCGGGCCGGGTCTATCGCCGGGGCGTCATTGACTGGCCTGTTCAAGCATAACACGCGCGTCTTCGTGTCTCGCCTGGCTGACCCGGTCGCGGCCTTCCAGGTCGGCCAGCGTCGCGACTTCCGCGTAGCCGAGTGCGGCGAGAATTCCGCGTGCGGCGGCGCCCTGATCCCAACCGTGCTCGAACAGCAGCCAACCGCCGGGCGCGAGGTGCCGGCGCGCATCGCGCGCGATGATGCGGATCGCGTCGAGGCCGTCCGCGCCCGAAGACAGCGCGAGTGCGGGTTCGAAGCGCAGGTCGCCTTGCTCGAGATGCGCATCGCCGAGCGCGATGTAAGGCGGATTGCTCACGATCAGGTCGAACACGCCTGCGCCGAGCGCGGCGCACCACTCGCCTTGGGCGAACTCGACGTTGCCCAGCGCAAGCCGTTGCGCATTCGCGCGCGCGACGGCGAGCGCAGCCGCGCTCGCATCGGTGGCAAGCACGCGCGCATGCGCGCGCTCGTGCGCGAGGGCGAGCGCGATCGCGCCGGAACCGGTGCCGAGGTCGGCGATACGCGCCCGCGCATCGTGCGCGATCCTCTCCAGCGCGGCCTCGACCAGCAGCTCGGTTTCCGCGCGCGGCACCAGCACGTCGGGGGTAACGACAAGATCGAGTCCGAAAAATTCGCGCCGCCCGGTGATGTAGGCGATGGGCTCGCCCTCGGCACGGCGCGAAACATGGCAGCGAAATTGTCCGGCAAGTACCGCGGCGACCTCGTCGTCGGCGTGCGCGAACAGCCAGGCGCGATCGACGCGCAACGTGTACTGCAGCAGCAACTCCGCTTCGCGCCGCGCCTCATTCCATTCCCTCTCGCCCAACGGCTCTTCCATTGGGCGAAAGGATCGGGACGAAGGAACGCTTTCAGCGCTTCCATCACCGGAAGAGCACACCCCACCCTGTCCTCCGAAGTCTTTTTGCGGGACAGGGCTCGAAGCCGGCGTCTGCAATACGCGCACGGCTTGCGCGATCAGGTCGCGCACCCTTGTCGTAGTCACGTTTTCTCCGTGCCGGTTTGCACGCCGCCCGTCGACGGCGTGCGCGGCGCCTCGGGCCGCGACTGCCAGTAGCCGCCGCGCGTCCACGCCGTCCATGCTTGGCGCAGCCAGACTATCAACGCATTCGCCAGCCACAACGCCCAGGCCAGCATCAGCACGTTGTAGATCCACAGCGGCAGCGAGAATGCGCTTGCCTGCGGCAACGCGTCGACGGCGCGATCGGCGAACCAGTTGAGCGAGGCGGCGCTTGAAGCGTTGCCGGCGACGTGCATGTCGGGCACGCCGAGCAGGCCGAGCTGGATCGTCGAGACCAGCGCAACGAGCGCAATCACGGTCAACACGGCCAGCCCGATCTGGACCAGATCGAAGCGCCACCACGGCGCTCCGGTCGTGCAGCGCGCGCGCCAGTCGAACGCGAACAGCCAGGCGACGAAGACAATCAGCGCCAGCCACGACGAGGTCGAGAAACCGAGGCCGAGCAGCAACCAGTCGCGGAAGCGCAACTTCATGCGTCGCGTGCGCGCGAGCGCCCAGGCGAGCGCGGCCACGACCGCGAGTTCGCCCCAGTAGAGCACGGCCGGGCCGACCGCGGGGCCGGAGGTCGCAAGCAGCCAGCGATCCGCCGGCAGATGCGCGACGAGCCGGATATTCGCCGCAGGCAACCCCAACTCCACCTGCGGGGTGCGCACGGCGAAACCAAGCGCGCTGTCGTCGCGGAATACGACGCGGTAGCGCTGGCTGCCGGGCTTGACCGGCAACGTCATTTTGCCACCCTGCGCACGCAGGCTCAGCACCTCGCCGTCGCGCTGCACGGCGGTGACCTCGGCGGCTTTCGGCAAACCGATCGCCTGTTCGCCACCCTGGCTGGCGCGCAAGGTGAAATCGAGCGTGTGCGTCGCGCTACGCTGGCCGGCCTCGCTGACCAGGCTGACCGCGTCGATCGCGCGCGTCGCACCGGACGCCGGTGCAGGCCGCGTGATCTTCACCATCAGCGTCTCGCCCGGCAACGGGTGGAACTCGAAGTTGCGATAGTCGTTCGCGTCCTCGCCCGGCTCGAGGCCGACCGCGGGCACGCCGGAAAACTCCACATGCCAGGTCGGGCTGACGAGCACGCGCCAGACCTCGGCGCGATCGGCGAGCGCGGGCGCGGTCAGGGTCAGCGTGTCGGCCTTGTCCAGCGTGCCGTTCCACGAGGCCTGCGCCTCGCCATCGGCGATCGCGACAGTTGCGGTGGAATTCTGCACTTTTATGCCCGGCGTCGACACATGCTCGCCAGCGAGCACGGGCAGCGCCACGGTGATGCCTCCCGCTGCAGGAGAAACACGCAGAACCTGAGTCTGCACGCCCCAGTCGAGGCCGAGCGAGAGCGAGCGAACGACCCGCACGTACGGCGGAAACTGCTGCGCACCGAGTTCGGGCTTCGCGCCCGCACCCGCCTCGTCGCGCACGCGCGCGAGGTTGAGCGAGCCGCCGAGCAGGCGCTCGTCCTCGATGCCGCTCGCGCTCCAGCCTGCGCCCGAGAACAGCGCACGCGCAGGCGCAAGGACGAAATTCAGCGCGAGGCGGTCGGCATGCGCGACGTAGGCCGCCTCGACGCGGTGCACGCCGCGATCGAGCGCGACCCAGGCGCTGCCGTCGGCGGCGCGCGCGACCGCAACGTCCGCGATGGTGTCCACTTTTATACTTTTCAGCGTTGCGTTCGCATCGGTGCGCGGCAGGGGCACGGCGAGGCGTTCACCCGCATGCACGTCGAGGACGACGTCGATCGCATCGCCGCCGGCAGCCACCTGCATCTGCGCGATCGCGGCGCAGGCCGGCGCGCACTTCGGCGCCTCGGTCAGACGCTCGCGCAACTGGTTCAGCAACTCGTCGGACGGAATGCCCTGTGCCTGCGCACGCGGTGCCAGCACGAAGCTGGTGGCAAGCAGCAGGCCGGCGAGAGCCACGGACGCTGCCCGCCCCGGCCGTGCCGGCGTGGCCGGCCGGCCACGCCAGCTGCTCCATGCCAACCACGCCAGCAGCAGCGCGAGCACGATGCGCAGCGGCCGCACCAGCCACGGTGAGGCGATCACGAGATGCACGTTCTGCGCCGGCGTGACCGGACCGCTCCAGCCGAGCTGCGCGGTGCTGCCGATGCGCCAGTCGGGTTCGCCCGCGCCGGTTTGCATCACGGTGGATTGGCTGTAGTGGTCGACCAGCGTCGATTTCGGAATGGCGCTGCCGGCCACCGCCTGCAATGCGCCGGCGTTGAGATGTACGCCCGGCGGCGCGCGTTTCGCCACGATCCCCGCCACCGGCCCCGGCGTCGGCGCGGCCATTGGCACAGCCTCGCCCACCATGGCCGGCGCGGGCGGCGCGGGAGCGTTCGCAACCGCTGGCGCTTCCTGCGCCGGCATGGTTCGATGCTGCTTGTGCCGATAGAGCGGTCCGTAGTTGGCGGCCGCGCCACCGGCGTCGCCCTCGGCATCGGCGGCGGCGTAGTACGGGTAGCCACCTTCCTCCAACTGCGGATGCAGCGCATAGCGCACCTGGTTCGCCGCAAACGGCAGCGCGACGACAACGAGGGCCAGCATTGCCGCGCGGCGCAGCCACAGTGCGGCGGTTTGCAGCTTGCCCGCTGGCAGCACGCGCACGATCAGGGCGAGCGCGAGCACGGCGACCAGGGTCCACAGCGGCGAACCCGGCTCCTGGTAGCCGAGCGCGAGATAGCCTAGCGCGGCCAGTGCGCCAAACGCTCCCAGCAGGCGCCACGCCAGCAGGGCGAGGATCGCGCAAACGAACACGTCGAGCAGGGTCCAGCGCGACATCCAGCTGCCCTGCACGCTGTCCGCACCCGGCGCGCCAAGCAGTTTGTAGCCGTACGGAAAATGCAGGGTCGTGTCGATGCGGTCGAAGCTTTGCTGCCAGCCGGCCGCCGGCAGGTTCGATATCGCATCGATGCGCACGGTGCCGGCGAGTTGCACGTTCGGCGTGCGCCACTCGATGCCGGACCACATCTCGTTTGCGCCGTGCGTGACCAGCAGCGCTTCGCCGCTGCCCGCATTCGCCTGCGCACGCTCGAGCTGGAACGGCGCGGCAACGTCGAGACGCCAGCCCTGCACCATCGAACCGGACACGAGGTCCTTCGCGGACCAGCCGGTGCCGGCGAAATCGAGCCAGGCTTCGCGCTGCAGGTTCAGGCGATTCGCCTCGCCGGGGGCGAGGCCGCGTGAGCGCTCCTCGATCGCGATTTTTTCTCCGTCACCCAGCGCGAATGCAGGCAGGCCCTGCCAGTGCGCCGGCACCTGCGCCTGCCGCGGATCGACCGCCAGTGCCGCCGTGGCGTTGGTCACGCGCAGGCGCGGCGCCGCCGCGTAGCTCCAGATTTCCTGTTTCGGCCAAGGCGCCGCGGGCAGACGCGCGGCCACCTCGACGAGCGGCGCGACCGCACGCGCGGTCAGGGTCAGCGTCGCGTCGCCCGGCTGCACCTGTACGCGCAGACGGCCGTCGTTGCCGAGGCGCGCCGGCCAGCCGCCGCCGAGCGCGGTGGCGACGAATCCGGCCGGCAGCACCGGCCCCAGCGTTTCCTCGCGCGCTTGCCCCGCCACGTTGAAACGGATCTGCGTGGTCAACAGCGCCGGCACGCCATCGGCCAGTTCGCGGAACACGTGCAGCTCGATGCTGTCGGCCTCGGGCGCCACCGCGGCGCTGCGCCCCAGCGTGACCGTGTTGCCATCGCGCTGCACCGGCGCGACAGCCTTGCCGTCCACGCTGAGTGCGACGAGGCCGATGTTGTCCGGCAGCGCCAGCGACTGCGGCCGCTCATGCCAGGGAATCGTGCCGGCAACGTCGTAGCCGCCCGTCGCCAGCCACAGCATCGGCGTGCCGCCGCGGTCGAGCACCGGCTGCGTCTGGCCGTTGACCTTGACCTGTTGCGGCCAATGCCGCGCGTCGCCCGGCAGCGCGATCCACGAAGGCGCATCGACGCGCCAGTGCAGCGCGAAGCTTGCACCATTCGCGTCGGCATCGAGCTTGAGGCGCCCGGGCCAAGCGCAGATGCGTCCGTTCGCGTCGTCGGTCATCTGCGTGGCCAGGAACGGGCAGGCGCGGAAATCGAGATCCTTGAGCACCCAACCGCGCCAGTCGCGCAGCACGGACGGAATCATCGCATCGTCCGGCGGCGCGGCGAACGTGAAATTGCACAGAACCAGCAACGCGAGGCAACGCAGCGACGATCGAAGCATGGTTTGTTCCCTGGACGGCAGTCGATGCAGCTTGCAACGTACGATGACCTGTCGCGGGGTCAGGACCGGTCGACAGATCCCGATCCCGCGTCGCGCGATGATATTGCCAGCGTCGACGCACGCATAGCACGAAGCTCAACCGCGAACCGCAAGTTCGTACGCAGCCCGTTCGAGACGCAACGCGTGTTTCGCCGAAGCCAGCGATGCCGGCACCGTAGCGTCGCGCGCAACCAGAGCCGCGGCGCGCGCAAACGGCAGCCGCGAGACGGCCACATCGATGCGCCCGAACACGCCCCAGACCGGCACGCGCATCTGCCGCGCATGCAGCGCCAGACGATACGGCGCCTTGCCGGACAGCGAGGTGAGGTCGAACGCGCCTTCGCCGGTGACGACGAGATCGTGTTCGCGCAGCAGCGCATCGAGGCGCATTTCGCGGCGCAGGATCTCGAAACCCGATTCGAGGCGCGCGCCGAAGAACGCCATCAGGCCGAAGCCCGCTCCCCCCGCAGCGCCGGCGCCTGCGACCTGCGCGACATTGCGGCCAAGATCACGTTCGACGATGCGCGCGAGGCGGCGCAGGCCGCGGTCGAGCGCGCGCACCGCCGCGGCGTCGGCGCCCTTCTGCGCTGCAAAGCGATACGCCGCGCCGTTGCGGCCGAACAGTGGATTATCGACATCGCAGGCGGCGACGATGCGCAGGCGCGGACGCGGTTTCGGCGCGACGATGCGGTCGAGCTGCAACAGGCCTGCGCCGTTCAACTCGATCTCCCCGCCGCGGCGGTCGAGAAATTTCCAGCCCAGCGCCGCGGCGAGGCCGATGCCACCATCATTCGTCGCGCTGCCGCCAAGGCCGATCACGATCTTCGCCGCGCCCGCGTCGATGGCCTTGCGCAATACGAGGCCACTGCCGTACGTCGAAGTGCGCAACGGACTGCGCAGAGCCCGCGGCAACTGCGCCAGACCGCTCGCGGCGGCGAGATCGAGCACCGCGCCGCGGCCATCGCCGAGCCAGCCCCAGACTGCGCGACACGGGTATCCGCTCGCATCTACGCTCGCGCAGCGACGCGACGTTCCGCCGGTCGCGCGCACGAGTGCAGCGGCAAATCCTTCGCCGCCGTCGGCCAGCGTCCGTGTCGTGAATCGCGCCCGTGGCCACGCGCAACGCAGACCGCGCACGATCGCGCGCGCAGCCTCGTCGGAAGTCAGCGTGCCCTTGAACTTGTCGGGCATGACGAGAATACGCGCCGGGCTGTCCATCGTTGCCCGCCCTGCGGAATACCTATTTCGCCGCGGCGAAATCGTGCGCCAGCTCGAGCGCGCCGATCACGCCGGCGCGGCCGCCGAGTTGCGCCGGCACGATGAGATCATCGAGCTCGATGCCGTAGGCGGCGAAATCGAAGTAGCCGTTGAGCAGCTCGCCCAGTGCGGCGCGCACGCGCGGGAACAGGTGCGTCTGCGCCATCACGCCGCCGCCGAAGATGATGCGGCGCGGTGCCGAGACGACGAGCAGGTTCGCGCACAGCGCAGCCAGATAATGCGCCTGCAGCGTCCATGCCGGATGCTCCGGCGCGAGGCTTTCCGCGTCGGTGCCCCAGCGCGCCCGCAGCGCCGGCCCCGACGCCAGGCCTTCGACGCAGCGGTCGGCATGGAACGCGCAGACGCCCGCGAATGCCGCGTCCTCCGCCGCTTTGGGCACATGCATGTGGCCGACTTCGGGATGGGCGAAGCCGTAGACGATTTTTCCGTTCGCCAGCACGCCGGCGCCGATGCCGGTGCCGACGGTGACGTAGACGAGGTCGTCGTAGCCGACGCCGGCGCCATGGCGCGCCTCGCCGAGCAGGGCGATGTTGACGTCGGTGTCGATCGCGGCCGGCGCGGCGGCCGCGCGCGCGATCTCGCCGAGAATGTCGATCCCCTCCCAGCGCAGCTTCGGCGTACGCGCGATGCGTCCGTACTGCGCGGCGCCGGGGCGCACGTGTACCGGGCCGAACGAGCCGATACCGACCGCGGCGACGCGCCCGTGGCTGACCTGCGCCTCGCGGAAGAAGTCGGCGACGCGGGCAAGCGTCTCCTTCGGCGTCGTCGTCGCGAACGCGGCCTGTGCATGCAGCCGACCGCCGGCTTCGCCGATCGCGCAGACGAACTTGGTTCCACCCGCCTCGACGGCGCCGTACAGGGTATTCCGGGAATTCGTCACGCGTGGCTCCGCGAAGGTTCAATGGGCGAACAGCAGGCGCCACGTCTGCACGAGCAGTGCGAGCACGAAACCGGTCAGGAAACTCAGGTAGGCCAGGCGGAGGTAGCGGTACTTGTGCTGCGCCAGGTAGGTACCGAGGCTGTAGATGTCGTTCGCCATCGCGCTGTAGACCGAGCCATCGGTGCGCATCGAATGCGCGATCTCGGCGAGGAAACGTTCGCGCGGCAACTCGGCGAAGTGGCCCATGAACAACAGGTTGAACCCGGGCGGCAAGCCCGACCCCGTCAACTTGAACGGCCGGTATTTCGGTAGCACCGCGAGCACGGCGAGCAACAGCGCGAGCAGAGTGAACGCGTCGAGGATCAGGACCGAATAGCGCAAGTCGGGATCGGCGAGCTTGCCCAGGCTCAGGGTCAGCACGATCGAGCAGACGGTGATGACGATGCTCGCCTTGGTGTCCGCCATCATGCTCAGCGACACATGATGCTGCTGGGTGGTGCGCAACAGCACATCGCCGGTATTGCGCTCGGGGATGTCGGCGAAAAGCTCCCGGCCGCGTTGCATTGCTTCGTCACCCATGGGCACCTCGAAAGACCGTGGCGAGCGAAGGGAATTTGCGCGTCGCCGGAGCGCAGGATCCGGAGTGTACTCAAATGCACATGAGGATGACTCGCCGCTTCCGCGGCTCGCCGTTCGGAGCGGTTGCGCTGTCCGGGCACCGCCGACGTGCGACATCGAGCGCAGCCGGGCCCTCGCGGCACCCAATGCCGATTTCCGCCGAGCATGATTCCTGCAACAATCGCACGATGATAGGAACGAAGCCGCGCCTTGGCAATTTCCTTCGCCGCTGGCGCGGCGCACGCGCGCTGGCGGCGGCGCTGGCATCGCTGTTGCTCGCGGCATGCGCGCAGATCTGGTACGCGACGCTCGGCAGCGCGGACAGCACGCACGATCTCGCCGTCCGTCGCGGTATCGTGTTCGACGCGGATCACGCGCTCAAGCTCGATGTCTACGCACCGCATGCCGCATCGGCGGCTCCGGTGGTCGTGTTCTTCTACGGCGGCAGCTGGGAGGAGGGCCGGCGGCGCTGGTATCGCTACGTCGGCGAGGCGCTGGCCAGCCACGGCGTCGTCGCGGTGATCCCGGACTATCGCAAGTTTCCGACCGTGCGCTTCCCCGAGTTCATGGTCGATGCGGCGAATGCGACGAAGTGGACTTTCGAGCATGCCGCGGAATTCGGTGGCGATGCGCGGCGCATCTTCGTTTCCGGCCACTCCGCCGGCGGGCATATCGCCGCCCTGCTCGCCTGCGACAAGCGCTATCTCGCCGCGGTCGGCCTGGCTCCGCGCGACCTCGCCGGCATGATCGGCCTCGCCGGGGCGTACGCGTTCCTGCCCTACGTCGACGACGAGGCGGAAATCTTCGGTGACGACGCCAAAGGCCGCTACGATTCGCAGCCGATCAACTTCGTCGACGGCGACGAGCCACCGCTGCTGCTGTTGCAGGGCCTCGACGACGACGAGGTGACGCCGAACAATGCCGAGGCAATGGCCGAGCGCGAGCATGCGATGAACGGCTCCGCCGTGCTCAAACTCTATCCCGGCGCCGACCACGGAGATCTGCTCGTCGCCCTCGCGCACGGGCGCAACGGCAAGCCGCCGGTACTGCGCGACATGCTGGATTTCATCGCCAGGCCGCCGCGCCGCTAGCGCCCCTTTCCCCGGACGTAGCAGGGACACCAGGGTCAGCGCGGCGGATGCGCCTCCGCCCACTGCGCCAGCGCCTTCGCACCGAAGTATTCGCGCAGCGCGCTGCAGGTGGCGACGCCTTCGAGCGACTGCGCGAGCTTGCGTTCGCCGCCGAGCATCTCCTTGATGCGCGGCGCGAACCAGTCGCGCATTTCCTCGCCGGAATCCTTGCTGCAGCGTCCGGCGCCCGCAAGGCCTATCGCGAGCGACTGGTGCGAATCCGACAGTCGCTTGCGCAGCGCGTCGAAATTCGGCTTGAGCCAAGCCCAAAAGCCGGCGCGGTTTTCTTCTTCGCCGGCATGGCTGCCGTAAAGATAGGGAATTTCACCGACGGCGACCGCGGAAGTGAGGCCATAGTCGCGCACATCCTCGCCGAGCTTCGCATCGTGCGTGGCGCCGAGCGCGGCGAGCAATTCATAGCGCTGCTTGGTCTGCGTGTTCGTCTTCAGTTCCGCCTGCACGGTTTTGTACGCCGGCTCGCCGGAATCCTGCACGGCCACCTTGAGTGCAATGCCGCGGATGTCGGGATCGAGCCTGTCGAGATCGAGATTGCCGCCGTCGAGGCCGAGCGCGGCGCGCGCGGCGGCGTTGAGCAGCGCGCGCACACCTTGTCGCGCACATCGAGTGCGAGCAGTTCGATCACGCCCATGCGCAGTCGTGTGACCGCATCGCTGTCGCCCGGCAGTTTGTGCAACCCGAGTTTCTTCAGGTGCGGCGCGTACAGACGCGTCGCGTAAGCATCGAGCGCCGGCCGCGTCGCGTCGGTCGCAAGCTGCTCTCGAATCCATCGGAACGAGCCGGTCAGCGCCAGCGCGATCTGCGGAATATCCGATGAAGCCAGCGTCGGCAGCGCATCGAGCACGACGCCGGGGTCAAGCGTGCCCTGGTCGAAGGCGCTGGAAATCGCGTCGGCGTAAACGAGCTGCTCCGCAGGCGCGAGGTCCTTGGCTTGCCGCGCCAGCGTGCCGAAGTCGCCCTGGTCGAGCGTGAACCGGCAGTAGCCCGACGCGTCCGCGTTCGGCATCACGCACTGCGCGCAGCCGCCGTCGAATGCGAACGTCCGCTTCGGCTTGTCGAGAAGAAAACATTGTCGACTCGACTTGCCCTGGCTCGCGAAGCGTGCACAAACCGGAATGCGCCACTGCGAATTGCCCGGGTCGACCACACCGTAGGGCAAATAGCGGGACTGGCTCAGTTCGATCGATCCCTTGCCGCCGTCGGCCGCTGCGGTGCATTTCAGCTCGGCGTGCACGAGCGGCAGGCCCGGCTGGTCGAGGAAGCTGCGCATCGCCTTGCCGAGCGTTTCGCCCTCGCCGCTGACCCGTGCAATCGTTGCGATCAGGTCGTCGGAATTGTCGCTGCCGAACTTGTGCCTGGCCAGATAGTCGCGCATCGCCTCGCGATACGTGTCTCCGCCGACCCATTCCTCGAACATGCGCAGTACGGCCGCCCCCTTTTGCTAGGTGATGCCGTCGAAGGCGTTCTCGATATCGTCCTGGGATGCGATCGGCTGGCGGATCCTGCGCGCCGACAGCTGGCTGTCGCCGTTCATCGCGTGCAGCGTGCCTTCGAGGCGCGACAGGTCGCCGAGATATTCGGGCCTGAGCGCGACGGTGGCCTTGCCCTGCGCCCAGGTCGCATAGGCCTCGTTGAGCCAGACGTCGTCCCACCACGGCACGGTGACGAGGTCGCCGAACCACTGGTGCGCGATTTCGTGGGCGTTGACGTTGAACGCGCTGCGGTAGGAACTCGCCGGCGACTTGTCATCGATGCGCAGCAACACGTCGCGGTAGACGATGAGGCCGGCGTTCTCCATCGCGCCGGCGGAGAAGTCCGGCGCACCGAGCAGATCGAGCTTGTCGAACGGATACGGCTGCTGCGTGTAGTCCTCGTAGTACTTCACCGTCGCCGGCGTCTGCCCGAGGATCCACTTGAGCTGCGGCCCGGCGCCGCGCGGGCCTATGCCGCGCAGCGGTACCGGATCCTTGCGCAGCGCGTTCGCGGGGATCGTCGGCCCGTCGACCACGTCCCATGGCCCGACCGCGAGCGCGACGAGATAGGTCGGCAGTGGCCTGGTCCGCGCGAAAGCGATCGTTTTCCACTTTTTGTCAGGGGACTCCGAATACCCTGTTCGTTGCGTGTTCGCGAGCACGGCTTCGTCTCTGGGCACCGTCAGCACGATGTCGAACGGCGTCTTGAACCGCGGTTCGTCGAACGAAGGAAACGCATGGCGCGCGCTGATCGCCTCCATCTGCGTGGTCACGTAGGCGTCGTGGCCGACCATGACCTTGTAAATGCCCTGCAGTTTGGTGTTGAACGGCGCGGAGTAGTCGAAAACCAGTTCCACATCCTGCGCCGGCAGCGTCGTGCCGAACGCGACCTCGGCCACGCCGGACGGATCGCGCACGCTCAGCTTCGCCTCGTGCGGCTTGCCGGCCGCGTCGATCACGGCCGCCGTCGCTACATCGATCTCGCGCGCATGCAGCCAGAGGTGATCGGCCGACGTGGCGAGCCTGACCTTGATGCGCACGTGACCGTTGAAACGATCGGCTTTCGGGTCGATCTTCAGGTCGAGCGCGTAGGCCAGCGGTTTCGCGTCATCGGGCAGCTTGCCGGTGGGCACCGCTTCGGCCGCAACGACCGCCCGCGACAGCAACGCGGCTGTCATCGCCGCGGCAAGCAACCCGCTTGTCATGCGCATGGACCGGAACCTCCTACTGGGACGCGCGAAATCGGACCCGATAGCTGCGGCCTCGGCAACCGCCGCAAGTCATCCATTTCACGTGGATCACTTTTCGATAGTTTTTATCAATCGAAAATCTGTAATAAATCAATTTTACAGATTAGGCGCCGCGCACTAGAGTGCACCTCGTTCCCTTCAACACCAACCCAAAGGAAGCAAGCGATGTCCCTCATCAATACCCCCGTCCAAGCGTTCAAGGCGCAGGCGTTCCACAACGGCAAGTTCGAGGAAGTCACCGAGCAGTCCATCAAGGGCAAGTGGTCGGTGTTCATGTTCCTGCCGGCGGCCTTCACCTTCAACTGCCCGACGGAAATCGAGGATTCGGCCGACAACTATGCCGAGTTCCAGAAGCTCAATGCCGAAATCTACGTCGTTTCGACCGATACCCATTTCGCGCACAAGGTGTGGCACGAAACCTCGCCGGCCGTCGGCAAGGCCCGGTTCTTCCTCGTCGGCGACCCGACGCACGCATTGTCGAAGGCGTTCGACGTGCTGATCCCGGAAGAAGGTCTGGCCCTGCGCGGCACCTTTGTCGTCAATCCGGATGGCGTGATCAAGACCGCCGAAGTCCATTCCAACGAGATCGCCCGCGACGTCAGCGAGACGCTGCGCAAGCTCAAGGCCGCGCAATACACCGCGGCGCACCCCGGCGAAGTCTGCCCGGCGAAGTGGAAGGAAGGCGCGAAAACGCTGAAGCCGTCGCTGGATCTCGTCGGCAAGATTTAAGCAGCGGGCGACGCCGCCCGGCGACGCGGGCCCTCGCTCTTGATCCGCTTTTGATCTTGATCCCGGGCCCCGTTTGCCGCGGCGAAGTCATGACGGAATCGCCCCAAGGGTGGCGCGCAGGATGCGCGTCAGTTCGCGAACGTAGTAAATCGGAGTCACCCGCCATGTTGGACAACGACCTCAAATCCCAGCTTCAAGGCCATTTCGCGAACCTCACGCGCCCGGTCGAAATCACCGCCGCACTCGACGCCGGCGAGAAGTCGCAGGAACTGCGCGAATTGTTGAACGACATCGTCGGCCTGTCACCGCAATTCAAGCTCGTCGAGCGCGCCGAGCCGGGCATGCGCGTGCCGTCGTTCGCGTTGACCACGCCGGGCCAGGACATCCATCTACGCATTTCCGGCATGCCGATGGGCCACGAGTTCACCTCACTCGTGCTCGCGCTGCTGCAGGTTGGCGGCCACCCCTCGAAACTGTCGCCGGAGACCATCGAGCAGATTCGCGCGCTCGACGGTGAATACAAATTCGAAACCTACGTCTCGCTGAGCTGCCAGAACTGCCCCGAGGTGGTGCAGGCGCTGAACCTGATGGCGACGATCAATCCGCGCATCGGCGTGGAGATGATCGAGGGCGGCACGTTCGAGCAGGAAGTCACCGGGAAACAGATTCTTTCGGTGCCCGCGATCTTCCTCAACGGTCAGGAGTTCGGCCAGGGCCGCATGGGCGTGGAGGAAATCCTCGCCAAACTCGAGACGGACACGGATGCGCGCGATGCGGAAAAACTCGACGCGCGTGCAGCCTACGACGTGCTCGTCGTCGGCGGCGGTCCTGCGGGCGCCGCGGCGGCGATCTACGCCGCACGCAAGGGCATCCGCACCGGCGTCGTCGCCGAGCGCTTCGGCGGCCAGGTGCTCGACACGATGGAGATCGCCAACTTCGTTTCGGTCAAGCACACCGAAGGCCCGCAGTTCGCGGCCGCGCTCGAAGCGCACGTCAAGGACTACGAAGTCGACATCATGAACCGCCAACGCGCAGACAAGATCCTCGCCAACGGCGATCACCTCGAAGTGAAGCTCGCCAACGGCGCGACGCTGAAGTCGAAAACGATCGTGCTCGCCACTGGCGCGCGCTGGCGCAACATGAACGTGCCGGGCGAGAACCAATACCGCACCAAGGGCGTAACTTACTGCCCGCACTGCGACGGCCCGCTGTTCAAGGGCAAGCGCGTCGCCGTGATCGGTGGCGGCAACTCGGGCATCGAAGCAGCGATCGATCTCGCCGGCGTCGTCGCCCATGTAACCGTACTCGAATTCGATACGAAGCTGCGCGCCGACGAAGTGCTGCAGCGCAAGCTGCGCAGTCTGGCAAATGTGGATGTGATCCTCAGCGCACAAACTACCGAGGTGCTCGGCGACGGCGCCAAGGTCACCGGGCTTGCGTACACCGACCGCACGAACGGCGACTCGAAGCAAATCGAGCTTTCCGGCGTGTTCGTGCAGATCGGCCTGCTGCCGAACACGGACTGGCTCAAGGGCACGCTCGCGCTGTCGCCCCGCGGCGAGATCGAAGTCGACGCGCACGGCCGCACCTCGCTGCACGGCGTGTTCGCCGCAGGCGATGCGACGACGGTACCGTTCAAGCAGATCGTCATCGCCGCGGGCGATGGCGCAAAGGCGGCGCTGTCGGCGTTCGATTGTCTGATCCGCATGCCGGCAGCAACGGCGTCGCCGCAGGAAGCGCCGCGCGCAGTCGCGGCTTGACGCCCTTGCTGGTCATTCGCGAAAAAAAGAAAGACTGGATTTCCGCCAGGAGCTTGCGGGAATGACGAGCAAGGAAATTGGCCGGCTTGAATTGATTGATGCCGCCCGGCGATGGACAATGCCGATCGACTCGTGCCCGAAGTAGAACCATGAACCTGCGCGATCTCAGCTATCTCGTCTCGCTCGCCGAGCACAAGCACTTCGGCCGCGCCGCGCAGGCGAGCTTCGTCAGCCAGCCTACCCTGTCGACGCAGATCAAGAAGCTCGAGGACGAGCTCGGCGTCGCCCTGGTCGAGCGCACACCGCGCAAGGTGCTGCTGACCGAGGCGGGCCGTGAAATCGTCGCGCGCGCACGCGAGGTGCTGACCGAGATCGAGCAGATCAAGGCGATCGCGCGGCACACGATCGATCCCGAATCCGGCACCCTGCGCCTGGGCATCTTCCCGACGCTCGGCCCCTACCTGCTGCCACATGTGGTGCCGCAGGCGAGCGAGCGCTTTCCGCGGCTCGAGCTTTTGCTCGTCGAGGAAAAAACCGACGCGTTGTTGAAGTTGCTGCGCGAAGGCCGCCTCGACGCCGCCGTGCTTGCCGAGCCGATCCACGACGACCAGCTGCACGCCGAGTTCCTGTTCGAGGAACCGTTCCTGCTCGCCGTGCCCGAGCATCACGAACTCGCCAAACGCAAGACACTCAAGCTCGACGATCTTTCCGACCAGAGCCTGCTCCTGCTCGAGGACGGCCATTGCCTGCGCGACCAGGCGCTCGAAGTCTGCGAGCTGTCGGGCGCGAGCGAAAAATCCGGTTTCCGCGCGACCAGCCTGGAGACACTGCGCCAGATGGTTGCCGCGAACGTCGGCGTCACCCTGCTGCCGACGCTTGCGGTCAAACCGCCGGTGGCACGCTCGGAGAATATCCACCTCGTCCAGTTCCGCGGCCACGCGCCGAGCCGGCGCATCGCGATGTTCTGGCGCAAGAGCTCGGCGCTGACGCCATTCCTGAAGAAGTTCGTCGCCGTGTTTCGCGAGTTGCCGCGTACTCTGCTCGATCCGCACACGCTGCCCGATCCGGCTCCGCATTCGGCGCAAAAGACGCGTGCCCGGGTTGCGCCGCGACCGCGGCACCGACTCAAAGAGATGCCGTCGCGTTGATGCCCTCGCCCTTGACCGCGTCGTCGACGCTGGAGTAGTCGAGCGCGGTCGCCGGCGGCAACTGCGCGAGGTCCGCGCGCACGAGCGCGTCGCGGGCGAGATCCTTGAGCCGCGCGACACGCAGCGCGACGCCCTTGGTGCCGAGCCATGTGCAGAATTCGGCAAGCGATTCGATCGCCGTGCTGTCGAGGTCCGGCGATTCCTCCAGGCTGAGCACGACGAGCCTGGTTGCGCCGCGCTGCGCGACCAGCTGACGCGCCTGCGCAAAGAACGGCTCGGCGTTGGCGAAGAACAACGGCTCCTCGGGGCGCAGCACGACCATGTCCGGCACCATCGCCGCAGTCGGAAAGCGCGCCGCGCTGACGTAATCGTGCGCGCCGACACGACCGAGCTCGACCAGGCGCGGGCTGGCGAGCGTGCGCAGCAGCATGACCACGCTGAACGCGATCGCGGCGAGCAGGCCATCGAGAATGCCGAACGCCATCACAGCGATCACCGCCGCGAGCGCGACGAGGCGGTCGCGCTGCCACTGGAAGTAGTTGTGGAACACGCCGACGCGCAGCGAATGGCTGACCGCGTGAATCACGATCGCCGCGAGCACCGGCTCGGGAATGTGCTCGATGAAAGGCAGGAACAGCAGCACGAGAGCCAGCACGACCGCGACGGCAGTCAGCCCGGCAAGACGCGACTGGGCACCGGCCGACTCATTCGCCGAGGTGGCGGAATAGCCCGCACCGACCGGCGCGCCGTGGAACAGGCCGGACAACGCGTTGGCGACAGCCAGCGCAATCAGGTCGCGGTTCGGCTGCACCGCGTCGTCGTGTTTGAGCGCGTAGGTGCGGATCGAACTGTACGATTCGGCGTAGAGGATGAACATCAACGCGAACGAAAACTCGATCAGTTGCAGCCATTGCCCGTTGCCCGGCTGGGCGAAGGTCGGCCATTCCAGTGCGAGATGGATCGGCCCGGTCAGCGCGACGCCCTGCGCGGCGAGCCACGACGACGCGGCAATGCTGGCAACGATCACCAGCAGCGCACCGGGTACGCGGCGCGCACGCTCGAGCACGAACAAGGCGATCAGCGCGGCAAGGCCGCAGGCGAGGCTAGGTATTTTCCATTCGCCGGCGCGGCGCACGATCTCCGCGACGAGGGTGAAGAAATTGCCGCTTTGCGCATGCATGTCGACCAGCGTCGGCCATTGCTTGACCGCGATGACGAGGGCGAGGCCGAACGCATAGCCGCGCAGCACCGGCCGCGCGATCAGGTTCGACATCACACCCAGGCGCAGCACGCCGGCAAGAAAGAAGGCGACGCCGGCGCCGACCACGAGGATCGAGGCGAGCGCCGCTCGCGCCGCCACGTCGCGACCGACCATCGCGAGCGTCGCCGCGGCGAGCACCGCGGCCGAGGAAGAGGTCGCGCTGACTATGGCATAACGGCTGCGCCCGATCAGGCCGTAGCAGACCAGCCCGGCGAACAGGGCGATGACGCCGGCCTGCGGCGGCAGCGCGGCAACACCCGAGTAGGCCACCGCCTCGGGCAACAGCAGGCCCGCAATCGACAGGCCGGCGACGATGTCCGCCGTGGGCAATGCTGCGTTGGTCCTCATTCGGCCGTCCCTCGAATCCATCGATGTCGCGCGAAGCCGCTGCACAGCCTACGCCGACTCGCGTGAGGATTTCCTGTTGCGGAAGAAATAGGCAAAGACTATCGAATCAATCGTTACAATCAATTTCATTAGAATCCGGTTCTGCGCTACGCTCGCGCCATCCGCAGCACGAGCTGCGGTCACCGCTCCCTCCAGCCAAACCACAGCAAGAGGTGTGTCATGAGCAATCTGAAAGGTTCCAGGACCGAAGACAGCCTGAAAGCCGCGTTCGCCGGCGAGTCGCAGGCCAACCGCCGCTATCTCTATTTCGCCTCGAAAGCCGACGTCGAAGGCTACAACGACGTGGCCGCGGTGTTCCGCTCCACCGCCGAAGGCGAAACCGGCCACGCGCACGGCCATCTGGAGTATCTCGAGGCGGTCGGCGATCCGGCCACCGGCCTGCCGTTCGGCGGCACCAGGGACAATCTCAAGTCCGCGATCGCCGGCGAGACGCACGAGTACACCGACATGTATCCGGGCATGGCCAAGACCGCGCGCGACGAAGGCTTCGGCGAGATCGCCGACTGGTTCGAGACGCTGGCCAAGGCGGAACGTTCGCACGCGAACCGGTTCACCAAGGCGTTGAACGAGCTCGCCTGACGCTGCCAGTGATGGCCGCATGCAGTGGCGCGACCGGTCGCGCCACTGCTTTCCCGGATCAATGCGGGGCACGTCGAATCGTGCCCTGCGGAGCCCTGTCATGAGTGCTACCCCGCCTGTCGCGCGCGAAGGCAATCTCGAAGCGCCCACGCGCCATCCGCTCGATTGGAAGAATCCCGGGTTCTACGACCAGGCCGCGATCGACAAGGAACTCGAGCGCGTCTTCGAGATCTGTCATGGCTGCCGCCGCTGCGTGAGCCTGTGCCAGTCGTTCCCGACCCTGTTCGATCTCGTCGATGCTTCCGAAACGATGGAAGTCGACGGCGTCGCCAAGGCCGACTACACCAAGGTCATCGAGCAGTGCTATCTCTGCGACCTGTGCTACCAGACCAAGTGCCCCTACGTGCCGCCGCATGCGTGGAACGTCGATTTCCCCCACCTGATGCTGCGTGCCAAGGCGGCGGCGTTCCAGCGCGGGGAAGTCCGCCTCGCCGCGAAAATTCTGTCCGCAACCGACGCGGTCGGCAAGCTGTCGACGATTCCCGTCGTGGTCGAGGCAGTCAACGCGCTCAACCGCGCACCGGCCGCGCGCAAGCTGCTCGAGATATCGCTCGGCGTGGACCGCAACGCGCGCGTACCCGCGTACACCGCGAACACGGCGCGCAAGCGCCTGCGGCATCTCGATGGCGCAGGCGACGCGCTGCCGGCGGGGCGCACACGCGGCAAGGTCGCGATCTTCGCCACCTGTTACTGCAACTACTCGACGCCGCAGCCGGTCGAGGATCTCGCCGCGGTACTGCGCCACAACGGCATCGCGGCGAAGCTGATCGAGCGCGAGGTCTGCTGCGGCATGCCCAAGCTCGAACTGGGCGATCTCGCCTCGGTGGAAAAGTATAAAAAGCAAAACATTCCGGTGCTCGCGAATGCCATTCGCGACGGCTGGGACATCAGCGCGACGATCCCGTCGTGTGTGCTGATGTTCAAGCAGGAACTGCCGCTGATGTTTCCCGATGACGAGGACGTGCAACTGGTCAAGCGCCACATCTTCGACCCGTTCGAGTATCTCTGGCAGCGCCACCAGGCCGGGCTGCTCGACACGCAGTTCAAGCAGGGCCTCGGCAAGGTCGCCTACCACGCGCCCTGCCACCAACGCGTGCAGAACATCGGACCGAAGACGCGCGAAGTGCTGAGCCTGATTCCCGATACCGAGATTCAATCGATCGAGCGCTGCTCGGGCCACGACGGCACCTACGGGGTGAAGGCGAAAACCTACGCGTTCGCGCGCAAGATCGCCAAACCCGTGGAGACGCGCGTCGAGCAGATCGCGCCCGCCCACTTCGCCAGCGACTGCCCGATGGCCGGCAGCCACATCGCGCACGGCCTCGGCGACAGGCCGTCCGCGGAAAGCCCGCTCGGACTGTTGCGGCTGGCCTACGGAATCTGACTTGCTTCCCCACTCCCACCGGGAGAAGGGAAGTAAAGAGAGAATCATGCAAAAACTGACGCAACAAGACCTGTTTACCCTCGAAGCCTACGCGCGAGAGCGCGCCGCGTTCCGCGCGCGCGTGCTCGCGCACAAGCAGGCACGCATCGTCCATGTCGGCGCGCACGTCACCCTCGTGTTCGAGGATCGGCTCACGATCCAGTATCAGATCCAGGAGATGCTGCGCGTCGAGCGCATCTTCGAAGCGGCAGGCATCGCCGAGGAACTCGACGCCTACAATCCGCTGATCCCCGACGGCGCCAATCTCAAGGCGACGATGCTGATCGAATATCCCGACGAGAACGAGCGGGCGCGCAAGCTGGTCGAATTGCACGGCATCGAACACCGGATCGCGTTGCTGATCGCCGATCTCGCTCCGGTCGTTGCGATCGCCGATGAAGACCTCGACCGCAGCACCGACACCAAGACCGCCGCGGTGCACTTCCTGCGTTTCGAATTGAACCCGGCGCACGTCGATGCTTTCGCCGCATCGGAAGTCGTCGTGGCCATCGATCATCCGGCTTATGCCGCCCGGCATACGCTCAACGCGATGACGCGCGCGGCGCTCGCAGCCGATTTCAATTAGGACGACATTCCACGGTGCGCGGTTCCGGCACTCGCGCCGGCACGGTCCGCTTGAATAGTCAGGCTCGCTTCCAGACCAGAACGTAAGTCACCGGCAGCCCGTCGCGCGTAGCTTTTGCTCGCAGATAGAGCTCCCCATCTTTAAACTCGTATGTACGATCTATTGTGCCGGATTCCGATGGACGGAGAGTCGCCACTATTGCGTGGCTGACAACGTGTCTGTCGGAGTCAACCTTGTACGTACCAAAGTACCCGGCAGCTTCATTCTGCAGTTCGGGCGGTATCACGCTGCGCGCGGCTTCGTTGCGAAACTCGTGCATACACAGTACGAGCATACGGCCGTCTTTGGTATAGATGAGACGCCCTGGCGGATGGTCGCCCCAAGGGTTTGTTGCGTGACCATCGGGCCAGGCCGCTACAACCGAGACGAGTTCCCACGTCCCGATGAAATGAGCAGCGTCGTTGACCGCGAGCGGCGGTTTCGCGAAAGAGGACTGACTAATAGCGAATATGCACAGCGAAATCAGCCATAGGCTCCGAAGACGAGGCGTTGCACGCACTGCCTGCTCAAAATTCATGCGAGAACTCCTTGGAGCCAACGCTCGAGTCAAGCGGCCGCTGCCGCGATGCCCAGCATGTTAGCGCAACCAGCCCACAGCGTTCGCCGGAATCACTGAGCGGCGGCGATAGCGAACACAGCCAGGCGGCCGTCGGTGTGGAACGGATCGCCGCCGCCGTTGCGCCCATCGTGCGCCGGCTGGAAGTCGTCTACCCAGTCAATAGTCACGCCACCCGCGCGGCGCAGATCGGCGAGAAGTTTGTCGCGCTCCGCGTCCACATCGGCGGAAATATGATGCGTGACGTGATCGGTGACGTGTCCATTGACGCGGCTCAGGCCGATGCTCGCGTCGTACGTCGCCGCCGCCATCCACTGCGCGGTTCCTGACGCATCGATCCGCCAAAAACGCACGTGATGGCGCTTCGACGGATTGCCCGCGGCCGGCTGCTCGAAGGCCAAGTCCTGCTTGCGGTTGCGGATGTAGAGGCTGCTCACCGGCGCGTCGACATATGGCCGCCGCACTATGCTGTCCATCGTGATGCGCAGCGAACTTCGCAGCGTGACCGGATCCGCCGGAAACCAGCCCGCCCTCGCCATCAGGCGCAGCAAGTCGCCCTCGCTGCCAACGAAGGCGAGATTCAATGGATCGCCCGGCACGCCTTTGAGCGTGAACGAACGCGTGCCGACCGCCGCGAGAGCCGGATAGCGCACGGAAAAATCCGCTGCAGCCAGCTGCTCGTCCGCAAACGCCGAAACGGAACGGCAACTCCACGAAGCAGCGAGGAGCAGCAATGCACGCGCCGCGCACGCGGCAACCGTCGGCCCCAATGGAATCCTGCTCGTCATGATTTCGGCACGGCACGAAGACATCGCGAATTTGCGACGCCAAAGTCTAGAATATGCACTTTGCGAAAACACGTGCCGCTTCCATGATCCTGCCCCGCTACCACATCGCCGCCTCGAACATCACCGGCGCCGGCAAAGGCCTGTTCCTCGACGAGGCGATTCCACGCGGCCGCCTGGTCACCGCGCCGGACGACATCCGCAAAGTATACAAGTGGCGCGAGGTCGAGGCGCTGCCGAATTCGCACGATCTGCTCGCCGCGACGGTGCGCTGGTTCGAGGACCGCTACACGGTGACGCCGGAGTGGCCCGACGAGTGCTACATCAACCATTCGTTCGCGCCGAACGGGCTCTGGCATCTCGGCTTCGTGTTCGCCCTGCGCGACCTCGCGCCGGGCGAGGAAATCACCGTCGACTACCGCCACCTGCTCGCGCCGGGGCAGAAGGAAGACTTCCGCGATGCAGCCACCGGCGGCGAGATCGTCGGCTACACCTGGGCCGAGAGCCTCGCCCTGTCGAGCGCGCACCTGCACGAAATCGTCGCCGCGCCGCGGTTCGTGCAGACCGCGGCCGATTGCGGGTGATGCGCCGATGAAGATCCGCCTCCTGCGTGAATCCGACTACCGGCGCATGCGCTGGAAGAATGGCGGCGGCTGGACCACCGAGTTGTACAGCCACCCGCTGTCCGATGGCGGCGAAGGTTTCGGCTGGCGCGTCAGCATCGCCGACATCGAGAGCGATGGCGCATTTTCCACTTTTCCACAATGCGACCGCTGGATCGCACTGCTCGAAGGCAACGGCATGCGCCTGCAATTCGAAGGCCACGCGGCTGCCACGCTGAACGAGCGCCTGCGCTTCGTGCCCTTCTCCGGCGATTGGCAGACACGTGGCAGCCTGATCGACGGACCGGTGCGCGATTTCAACCTGATCGCGCGGCGCGATCTGTGGCAGTGCGAAGTCCGCCATCGCCCGCTCGTCGGTTCGATGCTGTTCGCCCCGAGCGCCGCCGATCTGTGGTTCGT
>JAFEFS010000099.1 GCA_018240465.1 Pseudomonadota bacterium | reverse complement strand
CGCCCGCTCGCCTACTGCAAGGAGGCCGACATCGCCGAGTACGCCGAACGCCGTGCGTTCCCGATCATGCCGTGCAATCTTTGCGGCTCGCAGGAGACGCTGCAGCGCAAGGCGATCAAGGCGATGCTGCACGAGTGGGAGCGCAGGACGCCGGGTCGCATCGAGAACGTGTTCCGCGCGATGACCTCGATCGCTCCCTCGCAACTCGCCGACCGCGAACTGTTCGACTTCGCCACGCTCGGCGCGCGCTCGCCGAGTCCGCCGCCAAGCATGACCGACTGGCTGCTCGGCGACGGTATTTCTGAAAACCTTTCTTAACGCAGATCAGAGCTGATCAAAGCGGACAAGGGCGGATAAAAGATTCAAAAATCCGCTTCTATCCGTTCTTATCCGCCTTGATCTGCGTTCAACGCTTTTGACTCTGGAAAACCCAAGCATGTGGTTTCGTAACCTGACCCTGTTCCGTTTCTCCCCGGCTGTCGCCAAATCACTCAAATCGCTCGATGAGGATCTCGCCGAAAAGAAATTGCGCCCCTGCGGCCCGGTCGAACTGGCCACGCGTGGGTTCATCTCGCCGTTCGGACGCAATGAGGACACGCTGACGCACCGGACTGGCGAATTCGCCCTTTTAACCATCGGCGCGGAAGACAAACTTCTGCCATCTTCGGTGATAAACGAGGAATTAACTGAACGTTTGCAGAAGATCGCCGAAAAAACTGGTAGAAAGCCGGGTGGTCGCGAGCGCAAACGACTCAAGGAAGAGGTGTTGACCGACCTGCTTCCGCGCGCTTTCATACGCTTGTCAAAGCGGAAGGCTTATCTGGACCGCCAGGACGGCTGGTTCGTCGTCGACACCGCGAGCAAGAAAGCCGCCGAGGAAGCCGTCACGCAGCTGCGCGAGGCGCTCGGCAGCTTTCCGGCGGTACCGATGGCGGCCGAGGAGTCGCCGCGCGTGCTGATGACGGACTGGCTCGCGAAAGGGAAATTGCCGGCGGGATTGGTGCTCGGCGACGAATGCGAACTGCGCGATCCGGTCGAGTCCGGCGCGATCGTCCGCTGCCGCCGCCAGGAGCTTGAAACGGACGAGGTGCGGGAGCATCTCAAGAGCGGCAAGCAGGTGTTTGCGCTGGGGCTGACGTTCGAGGACCGGATGAGCTTTTCCTTGAGCGAAGACCTCGTGGTGCGCAAGCTGCGTTTCCTCGACGTGGTGCAGGACGAACTCGGCGAAGGCGACAAGGGACGTGCTGATGAAAATCAGGCCGCCGCCGAACTCGACGCGGTGTTCGCGTTGATGTCTCTGGAATTGAGACGGCTGTTTGCAAAATTCGAGGAATGGTTCGGGTTGCCCCGGCCATCCGACAAAAAATAGGTGCTCGAACCTGTCTTGAAACGTAGCGAGCGAAGACAGGTCGCGTGACGCCGGAGCACAGGAACCGGAGCGTACTTCCAGTACGTGAGGATTCCGAGCACCGCCGGCGTGCGAGATGTCGAGCGCAGCAGTTTCAAAACAGGTTCGACCCGGTTACGCGACGCCGAGGTATATATGAGGTTTATCGACATGACCTTGGCAGAGCAGAACAATTATCTCGAACTCGCCACCGACGACGGCGACACGATCAAGGTGTTGCGTGCCGCGCACCCGCGCGCGCGGCGTCTGCGCCTGACCGTCACCTCGGGCGGCGCGCGCGTGTCGTATCCGCCGTCGACGCATCCGGCGCAGGTGTTCGCCTTCCTGCGCAAGCACGCGGACTGGCTCGAACGCAAACTCGACGAACTGCAAATCGAGGACGCGCCGCCGCCGATCGAACCCGGCCGGCCGACGCTGATCCCGTTGCGCGGCGAAACCAAGCGCCTGATCTGGCGCGATGGCGCGTTTCCGCACATCGAACTCGACGGCGAGGATCGCCTCGTGCTCACGCTGCCGAAGCCGCACAACAAGTGCACGCTGAGCGCGGCGCGCTCGCTGCTGCATTCGTTTTTGCAGGCGCAGATCCGCCGGGACGTCTCGCGCCTGCTCGCGCGCTACGTGCCCGAACTCGGCCGCGCGCCGACCGGCGTGCGCGTGAAATCGCTGAAAAGCCTGTGGGGCAGCCTCGACACGCGCGATGCGGTCACGCTCGATCTCGCCTTGGCGCTCGCCCCGCCCGAGGCGCTCAAGTACGTCGTCATCCACGAACTCTGCCACCTGCGCTATCGCGACCATGGCCCACGCTTCTGGGCGCTGGTCGGCTCGCTTTATCCCGACTGGAAGGGTCAGCGCGAATGGCTCAAGGCGCGCGGGCATGCGCTCAAGGCGGAATTGGCGAGGATGATTGAGGCCTAGTTAGCGTTATGTCTGCCTCTAACGTCGACAAAGCCCGTTACCAAAAGTCACCACTTCAGGCAGCGTATACGCCGAAAGAGTCCTTTGGTTGGGGTTCATTCGTGCGTTACATCGAACTCGGCGACGATGGGTTCACATCTCGTCAAGTTGATGCGTATGAAAACGGATACTTTACTCGCTACGACCGGAAGCATTGGGAAGATCAATTCGGCACGCTGGCCGATTTTCGGTATGGTGAAACTTGGCAAAAGCATTGGGGCAAACCAATCGTCATTGCTCGCGCAGAGTTCGAGCTTCTGTGGTCTCAAGCAGCCATGTCACCGCCTTTCCAACTCCGAGCAGCATCTCCTTCTGTGCAAGCTCCGTGGCTCATGCTGTTCGAGTCGGGGCGCTGGCAAGGGCAGGCATAACTATTCCCGTAAGAGACTTCCTGTCAACCTCGGCAAAGCGAGTAGGGCGCAATAAGCGCAGCGCATTGCGCCGCAAAGTCGCAAGCCTATGAGCTTACAGGATATTGTCCGGTCCGCGCGTGCGGTGCAGCGTGGCGATCGTGGCGGCGATACCGCCGCATTGCGTGATGGTGCATCGGCTCCAATCGATTTTCGCTGTCTTGCGCGCTGACGCTTTCTTCGTCCTCCTGGGTCGCATAACAAATATGTTACCATGCGCGCATGGCATGGAGCATTTCGTATCACACGAAAGCAGTCGAGGTCTTTGTCCTCGGCTTGCCGGAGGGTCTTCTGGCGCGGTATCTGCGCTTGACCGACTTGATGATCGAGTTCGGAGCGAATCTCGGCATGCCGCATACGCGGGCGATGAGCGATGGTTTGTTCGAACTCAGGATCAAGGGCAGGGAAGGCATCGCGCGCGTGTTCTACTGTACCCGCATCGGACAGCGCATCGTAATGCTGCACGGGTTCGTCAAGAAATCGGAGAAGACGCCGCCCGAAGAATTGAAAAAGGCAAGGATGCTGCTGGCAGAGGTGAAGAAATCATGAAACACAGCGAATTGAAGAAAGCAGCATTGCGCAAGGCGGGAGTCCGCGCGGAATATCAGGCTTTGGCGCCCGAGTTCGAATTGCTGCGTCAGATGTTGCGCGCACGTGCACAGGCGGGCATGAGCCAAGCCGATGTCGCAGCGCTCATGGGCACACAGGCGCCGGCGATAACGCGGCTGGAGTCGGCACTGAGCGGAGGCGGGCATTCGCCGTCGATCGACACGCTCAAGCGATACGCAGAGGCGGTGGGCTATGAGTTGCAGCTCAAGCTGGTTGGCAAGCGCAAAGGTGCGTCCCGACGTGCGATTTCCGACAAGGCCGCTGCGTAAAGGTCGCTTCTTGCCGGTTGTTGTTTCAGTCGGGCCTGCGACTCGTGCACGCCGCGCACTGTTTGGTTAGCATGCGAGCATGAGCGAGAACGACGCCGCCGATTCCTTCAGTGCCTTGCCGCCGCCCGCGGAAAGTTCGCCTGCACCCACGCCGGTACGCCGCCGCGGCGCGGGCGGCTTCGGCTGGCTGCTGCTGGTCCTGATCCTCGCTGCGGCCGGCTACGGCTACTGGCGACTGCAGAACATCGAGCAGGGGCACGAGGCGACCGTGCAGACGGAAGCGTCCGCTGCGCAGAAGCTGCGCGACGAGGTCGAGGCGTTGCGTCGCAGCGCCGATGCGTCAAAGAACGAAGCGCAGACGCTGCGCACGCGGCTGGACGACACGGCCAAGGTCAACGAATCGCTGCGCGCGCAGGTGCTCGGCTTGTCCGAGCGCGCGCGCCTGTCCGAGGACGCGATCGCCAATCTCGCCGAGAAGCGCCTGTCGGGCCACGATGCGTTCCTGCTCGACGAAGCCGAGCTGTTGCTCGTGCTCGCGCAGGAACGCTATGCGCTGTTCGCCGATCCGGCGCCGTCGCTGGCCGCGTATCGGCTCGCCGACGCGGCGCTGGCGCAGGCCAACGATGCGGCATTCGCCTCGGTGCGGCAGAGCATCCAGGCCGAAGTCGCTGCGTTGGGCGCGCTCGAAACGAACAGTCCATCGATGGCACAACAGTCGCTGGCGCAATTGCGCGATTCGCTGGCGCAACTTCCGAGCCGGCAAAACAACGAAGAATCGGACAAGGCGCAACCGGGCTCGCGCTTCGCGCGCATCTTTGGCCAGTTCATCCGCATCCGTCGTGACGATGATGCGGGCGGCCGCTTCGGCAGGAACGATCCACTGCTGGCGCGCGCGCTGCTCGACGCGAGCCTGCGCGGCGCGCAGGGCGCGCTGTTGATTCGCGACGCGTCGCGCTGGCAGCAGGCGCTGACCACCGCTCGTGCGCAGCTTGCGCACGATTTCGATGCCGCCGCGCCCGATGTGGCGAAGGCGCAGGCGGCGCTCGATGCGCTGGCAAAAACGGCGATCGCGCCGCCCGCGCCGAACGTGCTCGGTGCCGCGCTCAAGGAACTGCGCAACCTGCGCACGACGCACAGTTTGCAGGCGCCGCCCGCGGCTGCGCCGGCCAAGCCTGCGGCACCCGCGCAACCGGAAGGCCAGTCGTGAGATCGTGGACCGCCGTGTTGTTGCTGCTGATCGTCGCGGTCGCCGCGGCCTGGGGCTGGCATGCGCTCGCGCTCGATCCGGGCGAGGTGCGCCTGCGCTTTGCCGGCTGGCGTCTGGAGACAAGTTTCGTGTTTGGTGTAGTCGCCGCGTTGTTGCTGTGGGCGATCCTGAGCCTCGTTTTCCGCGCCGTGTTCTGGCCGGGTCGCGCGCTGCGCCGGCGCGCGTTGCAGCGCGGGCACGAACGCATCGCCGACGGCCTCGTCGCCGCGGTCGAAGGCCGCCACGCGCAGGCGGCGAAATCGCTGGAGCGTGCGGCACACATCGAAGCCTTGCAGGCGCCGGCGCTGCTCGAACGCGCGCGCTCCGCGCATCGACAAGGCGATACGCAGCAGGCCGCGGCCGCGCTGGATGCGGTGGAACCCGTTGCGCCGCAGGCCGCACTCGCGCTGCGCGCGCGCTTCCTGCTCGACGATGGCCGCAACGCCGACGCACTCGCGCTGCTCAACGCCGCGATGGCCAAGGCGCCGTTGCCGCCCGCGGCGCTGCGCAGCCTGATCGAAGCGGCCGGTCGTTGCGGCGATTCGGCCACGGCGTTTGCCGCGCTCGCGGCATTGGCAAAAAACCATTCGCTCGCGGACGCGGATTTCACCGAACTTGAAACGAACACGCTGGCCATGGCGCTGACGAATGCGACCCGCGCCGATGCGCTGGCCAGCGCATGGTCGAACCTGAGTCGCGCGCAGCGTCAGCGCGAGCCGCTCGTGGTCGCTTACGCCAGGCGCGCCGCCGCACTCGGCCAGCCGTTGCCGGCGATGGGCGAAATCGAGTCCGCGCTGCGCCGCGACTGGTCGGAGAATCTGGTTCGCGCCTACGGTGAACTTGGGCCTTCGGATGTCGCCGCACGCCTGCGCAAGGCCGAAGCCTGGATCGCCACGCAGCCGAACAGCGCCGGCCTGATGCTCACGCTCGGCCGCCTGTGCAATCAAAGCGAACTCTTCGGCAAAGCGCGCGAGTATCTCGGCCGCGGCCTCGCGATCGCCGCCGATGCGCCGCTGTGGGAAGCGCTCGGCGACGCGTGTGTCGGCGCGAATGACAACGACACCGCACAACGCGCCTATCGCAATGCCCTGCGCGCGGCGCGCGGCGAGAAGACCGAATCGCTGCCGGATACCTTGCGCGGTGCGCTCGACACGCGCGCCAGCGTGGTCGAGCAGCGCAGCGCGCACGGTGTGCCCACGCTCGTACTGCCGCGACAGTAGATCGGCGTCTCGCAAACGAAGGAAAGGATCGACCCATGTCCTTGTGGAAAACCCAACCCGATCTGGCCCAGATCAGGCAGGCAAACCAGAAGACGCTGATAAACACGATCGGCATCGAGATCACCGAGATCGGCGAGGATTTCGTGCGCGGCACGATGCCGGTCGACGCGCGTACGCACCAGCCCTACGGCATCCTGCACGGCGGCGCGTCGATCGCGCTCGCGGAAACGCTGGGCAGCTATGCGGCGATGTTGAGTTGCGATCCGCAGTTCCGCGCCGTCGGCATCGACATCAACGCCAATCATGTGCGCGCCGTGGCGAGCGGCATCGTTACCGGTACCGCGCGGCCGCTGCATGTGGGCCGGTCGACCCAAGTCTGGGAAATCCGCATCGAGGACGAAACAGGCAGGCTCGTCTGCATCTCGCGGCTGACGACCGCGGTGGTGCCGAAGCAGGCGATTGCGTCCGCCTGAATCGCTGTCTGATTGTTGCATCGCTGCGGTGGCGGTGGGCGACGCGCTTGGCTACCATCGCGTGCGATGAGCGCATCGACGCAAATTTCCATCACCTCCGCATCGAAACGCGATTGGCTGCGGCCTTTGCGCTATCTCGTGCGCGTGCCCTTGCTCGCGGTGCACATCCTGATCGCGCCGCCGTTGGCGATTTTCGTGTTCTCGCCGCTCGGTGCGAAATTTTCGGTCAACGGCGAACGGCTAGATCATTGGGCGACGCGCTGGTGGTCGGGCGCGCTGATCCGGCGCTTCGGCTTCCGCATCCGCCGCATCGGCGAACCGTTGCCGGGCGCAACCTTGTTCGTCGCCAATCATGTGTCGTGGATGGACATCGAGCTGATGCACAGCCAGCGCATGATGAGTTTCGTCGCCAAAAGCGAAATCGCGCGCTGGCCTTTCGTTGGCTGGCTGGCGACGCGCGCGGGCACGATCTACCACCAGCGCGGCTCGACGCATTCGCTGGCGTCAGTGACCGAGAGCGTGGTCGCGCATCTCGATGTCGGCGGGTCGGCCGGCGTGTTTCCCGAAGGCGGCACCGGGCCGGGCAACACGGTGCGCACGTTCCATGCGCGCATCTTTCAGGTTGCGGTCGATGCGCGCACGCCGGTCCAGCCGGTCGCGTTGTGCTATGGAAAAAATGGAAAAATGGATTTGTCGGTGCCGTTCGGCGCGAAGGAAAGTTTTTTCGGCAACTTCCTGCGCGTGCTCGGCGGTCCGTCGCTGGATGCCGAGGTGCATTTCCTCGAACCGTTCGCGATCGACGGCGAGGGTCGGCGCGAGATTGCGGAGACGGCGCGTGCGCGCATCGCGGCGGCGCTGGGCTTCGAGTGACATCGGCAGCCGCCCAGTCTTTCGCCTCCCGCCTTGCGGGCGAGGCCGGCACGCGCAAGGCGTCGGGAGAGGGGTTCGGCATCGAAGCCGCCGTCGGCTCCGGCTCACCTTCCCAACCCCTGTTCCGTCGAGCGCGAGGAGCCGAGGGCGCGACGCGCGGATCGAGTCCGCCATGAATGCGCCGACCCGCGAATTTCATCCGCGCCGCTGGCTGCGCAATCCGCATGTACAGTCGGTGCTCGCTTCCAGCGGCGTGCGTCGCCTGTTTTTTCGCCATCGACGTGTGCTCGTCGATGGCGCGGCGACGGAACACGTTCTCGACTGCGGCGACGGTGTGCGCCTGCAGGGTTTCCACACGCGCCAGACCGTGCGCCCGCAGCCGCGCGCGCTGGTGGTCCTGCTGCACGGCTGGGAAGGCAGCGTGCAGTCGACCTACGTGCTCAATACCGGCGCGCGCCTGCTCGCCGAAGGTTGCGACGTATTCCGCCTCAATTTCCGCGACCACGGCGACACGCATCACCTCAACCGCGACATCTTCCATTCCTGCCGCATCGAGGAGGTGGTCGGCGCGCTGGCCGCGATCGCGGCGACACTTTCGCAGCGGCCGCTGGTCTTGGGCGGCTACTCGCTTGGTGGAAACTTCGCCCTGCGCGCGGCCTTGCGCGCGCGCCAGGCGGGCGTCGAGCTGGCGTGGGTGTTTGCGGTCTGTCCGCCGATCAGCCCGAGCGTGGCGATGCGCGCGATCGAATCCTCGCCGGTCTACTCATACTACTTCCTGCGCAAATGGCGCAGTTCGCTCAAGCGCAAGCAGGCTTTGTTTCCACAGGTGCAGCTGTTCGCCGCGAGCGAATTGCGCGGCAACCTGCGCGAACTGACCCAGAGCCTGGTCAGCCGTCATACCGATTTCGGCACGGTGGAAAACTACTTCAACGGTTATTCGATTGCCGGCGATACGCTGTCGGCCCTGGCGGTGCCGGCGACGATCCTCACCGCCGCGGACGACCCGATCATTCCGGTCGCCGATTTTCATGCGCTGAAGCTTTCCGCGTCGACCGAACGCGTCATCGTGCCGCACGGCGGGCACTGCGGCTTCATCCGCGACGCGAGCCTGTCGAGCTGGGCCGAGGATTTCCTTGCCGAACGCCTGAACGCGCATCTGGGCAATCGCCCCTGAGCGTACCGTTTCGCCTATCATGACGGCCGGTTCCACATGTCTTTTCCGTCGATGACCCTCGAAGAAATCCTGCCGCTGCACCGTGCCGGCGAGTTCGATGCCGCCGAACGCGCGTACCGCGAACATCTTGCCGCCCAACCGGACGACGTCGATGCCCTGCACCTGCTCGGCGTGGTGTTGCATCAGCGCGGCGACAGCGCCGCGGCGATGGCGCCGTTGTTGCAGGCGGTGCGCATCGCGCCGGACGTGGCGCGGCTGCATCTCACGCTCGGCGGCGTGCTCATGCAGTTGGGTCAGGACGAGGCTGCGCGAGGCGCGTTCCTGCGCGCGCTGGAGCTCGATCCGAACCTGGTCGAGGCACACGGCGTGCTCGGCCATCTGCAGTTGGGCGAAGGCGACCTCGATGCCGCGGAGAATCGCTTCCGCATCGGCCGCCGCGCCACCGATGCGTTCGAAGACGAGGACCCGCTGATCCTGCTTGGCCTCGGCAACATCTACCTTGCGCGCGGCGATGGCGTGACCGCGTCGAAGTTCCTCAGCCGGGCGGCCTCGCTCAGGCCGGACGATGCGGCGATCCAGACCGCGCTCGGCCAGAGCCTGTTCGCGCAGGAAAGCTTCGCGTTCGCCGAGCAGGCGCTGGCCAATGCACTGCGCCTGCACCCGGATTCGAGCACCGCGAAATTGTTCCTCGCGCGTGCGCGCATGCGCCAGAACAAGGACGACGCCGCGCGCGAAGGATTCAGCGAGCTGGTCGCCGCCGGCAAGCAGGTGTTCGGCGCGACCGCGGGACTCGGCGATATCGCGCGCAAGCATGGGCAGACGGTCAAGGCCCTGAAGTACTACAAGCGCGCGCTCGAACTCGACCCCACGCATGCCGGCGCGATCAACGCCTGCGCCTGGTGCATGGAAAAACTCGGCGACCCCGAAGCCGCGGTGCGCTACCTCAGCGACGGCGTGCGGCGCTCCCCCGATGCCGATTCGCTGCGTCCGCAGCTCGCCGTGCTGCTCGAACGGCTCGGCCGCGGCGACGAGGCGGCGCAGGTACGTGCGGCGCTCGCGGGTTGAACGCGACGATGACGACGCACGATACGCAGGCCGACGCGCAGCTGCAGCGCGCCCGCGCCGCCGTGGAGGCGGGGCGCTACGCGGAGGCCGACGCGGCGTTCGCGCTCGTGCTGACGCAGGATCCCGGCCATGCCGAGTCGCTGAACTATCTCGCCCAACGCGCCCTCGTCGATGGGCGCCCGGCGCAGGCGATCGAGTTGCTCGAGCGTGCGCTCGCACGCGACGCGGACAATGCCGAGTCATGGAAGAACCTCGGTTTCGCGCGCCTCGCCGCGGGCCAGGGCGAAGCCGCGACGGCCGCACTGGAGGCCTCGATCCGTCTCGATCCCGGCGCGTTCCGCGCGCGCCTGTTTCTCGCCCAGATCCACGAACGCGCCGGCCGCGTGCGCGAGGCGACGATGCAGTACTTCGGGGCCATCGTTGCCGCGCAGGCGCAGGGTCTCTGGCTCAGCGAGGAGAGCACGCCGCCGGCAATGCGCGAACGCGTGCTGCAGGCGATGGATTTCGTCGATCGCCATCGCCGCGCGATCTTCGCCGAGGTGCTCGAACCTCTGCGCACGCAACACGGCGACGCCGCGCTTGCGCGCGTCCAGCGCTGCCTCGCCATCTATCTCGGCGAAGCGTCGGCCGATTGGCCCGATCCACGCCAGCGGCCGAAATTTCTCTATTTCCCGGGCCTGCCAACGCCGCCGTATTTCGATCGCGCGCTGTTTCCGTGGTATGCCGCGCTGGAGGAAAACGTCGGCGTGATCCGCGCCGAACTGCACGAGGTGCTGCGCGACGAGGCAGGCATCGCGCCGTTCCTCGGCACGAACGCGCTCGACCGGGTCGGTGACCAGCTCGCCGGCGCGGAAGCACCGCCCGCCTGGGACGCATTCTTCTTTCATCGCCACGGCGAGCGCATCGACGAAAATTGCGCGCGGTGCCCGCGCACCGCAGCGATCCTCGATTCGCTGCCGCTGGTGCGCATTCGCGAACACGCGCCGGAAATCTGCTTTTCGCTGCTCACGCCGGGCACGCACATCCTGCCGCATCGCGGCGTGACCAACACGCGCCTGGTCACCCACCTGCCGCTGATCGTGCCCGAGGATTGCGCCATCGTCGTCGGCGGCGAAAAGCGCGAGTGGCGCGAAGGCGAGTGTTTCACCTTCGACGACACGTTCGAGCACGAGGCGTGGAACCGCGGTGCGTCCACGCGCGTGGTCATGCTGATGGATTGCTGGAACCCCTACCTCAGCGAGGTCGAACGCGACGCAGTCACCCTGCTGGTCGGCGCGATCGGCGATTTCAATCGCGCGGCGGGTATCAACAGCTGACACTGCCCGGCATCGGGGCTCCCTCTCCTTTCAAAGAGAGGGGCCAGGAGCACCGGGCAGTGACGCGGTTACTCCTGCGGCGCCACGTTGAGATAGCCGCCTGCGGCGGCGACGGTGGCCCACAGTTCGGCGGCAAGATGGAACGAGCGACCGAACAGGTCCTCGGCCGCCGCACGGTCGCCGTTCATCAGATAGTACGCGCCGACTTCGGCGATTTCCTTCTCATCTTCCGGATTGGCCTGCGTGTATTTGTCGAACAGCGGCTTGGCCTTGGCCCATTCGCCGGCTTCGCGGTAGACGCGCGCGACGCGGAACTCGTCGCTAGGCTTGTGCTTCTTGTTCAGTACGTCGTCGAAAATCGCCTGACCTTCGGCCTTCATGCCGCCGAGGTAATAGACGCGGCCGATTGCGATGCGTTCCCAACTGCCGTCGCCCGCCTGCGCACGGGCGGCGTCGAGCAGGGCACGTGCGGCCTCCTGCTTGGACTTGCCCTGGAACAGTGACGTTTCGAGCTTCTTCTGTCCGGCGAAACCGACGCCGATTCCGGCGGCGAAGATCAGGGCAGCGAGGGCGGTATGACGAAATTTCATTGCGACTCCTTGTGCGTGGTGTGGTTCGACCCCGGGACAGCATATCCGTGTCGGTGGCGGCGTTGCATGCGCAGTTTCCGCGACCTGGGGCGGCGCCGCGATCTACGATTTTGGTGCATATTTGGAGACGTTGCATCAAAATAGTGCGAATTCGTGCTGCGTTACGATTTTCGGTGGCCATGCCTCTTGATTACAAAAGAGTTTTCATCGTTGGCATCCAGATTGCTTTATTTTCGTCACAACTATTCAACCAAGGGAATCGTCATGTCCTCCAGCTTCACCCAGTTCGTCAAAGACAACAAAGTCGAGTTCGTCGACCTGCGCTTCGCCGACATGCTCGGCAAGCAGCATCACGTTACCTTTCCGGCCAAGGCCATCGACGAAAGCCTGTTCGAGGACGGCAAGATGTTCGACGGCTCCAGCATCGCGGGCTGGAAGGGGATCAACGATTCCGACATGGTGTTGATGCCCGATCCGGACAGCGCGATCCTCGATCCGTTCGCCGCCGATCCGACCGTGATCCTCACCTGCGACGTGCTCGAGCCGTCGACGATGCAGGCCTATACGCGCTGCCCGCGCTCGGTGGCCAAGCGCGCCGAAGCGTACCTGAAGTCCTCGGGCATCGCCGACACCGCGTTCTTCGGCCCGGAGCCGGAATTCTTCATCTTCGACTCGGTGCGCTACAAGAACGACATGCAGGGCGCCAGCTTCGAGATCAATTCCGAAGAGGCCGCGTGGAGCACGAACGACAAGTTCGATGGCGGCAATTCCGGCCATCGTCCGGGCGTCAAGGGTGGCTATTTCCCGGTGCCGCCGGTTGATTCGCTGCAGGACCTGCGCAGCGAGATGTGCAAGGTGCTCGAAGCCTGCGGCCTGACGATCGAAGTGCATCATCACGAAGTCGCGACTGCCGGCCAGTGCGAGATCGGCACCAGGTTCAACACGTTGACGAAGAAGGCCGACGAACTGCTGACGATGAAGTACGTCATCAAGAACGTGGCCCACCAGAACGGCAAGACCGCGACCTTCCTGCCGAAGCCGATCGTCGGCGACAACGGTTCCGGCATGCACGTGCACCAATCGCTGGCCAAGGGCGGCACGAACCTGTTCGCGGGCGATTTGTACGGCGGCCTTTCGCAAACCGCGCTGTACTACATCGGCGGCATCTTCAAGCACGCGCGTGCGATCAACGCCTTCACCAACTCGACCACGAACAGCTACAAGCGCCTCGTGCCGGGCTTCGAAGCGCCGGTAATGCTCGCCTACTCGGCGCGCAACCGCTCGGCCTCGTGCCGCATCCCGTTCGTGCACTCGCCGAAGGCACGCCGCATCGAGCTGCGCTTCCCCGATCCGATGAACACCGGCTACCTCACCTTCACCGCGCTGATGATGGCCGGCCTCGACGGCATCCTCAACAAGATCGATCCGGGCGCGCCCGCGGACAAGGATCTGTACGATCTGCCGCCGGAAGAGGAGAAGCTGATCCCGACCGTGTGCCACTCGCTCGACCAGGCACTCGAGGCGCTGGACAAGGATCGCGCCTTCCTCAAGGCCGGCGGCGTGTTCAGCGACGACTTCATCGATGCCTACATCGAATTGAAGATGGGTGAAGTGTCGAAGTTCCGTGCGGCGACGCACCCGGTCGAGTACCAGATGTACTACTCGATCTGAGCGATTGCCCCTATCCCGCCGGGATAGGGGCAAGGGTTCGGCTGGCGACGGTCGAACCCGCATCCGCCCCTCGGCGGGCGCCTTCTCCGGGCGGGAGAAGGAAGGAAAAAGTATACAAGTTCATTTCTGGAGATTGAGTACTCACGCTCAGGGTTGAGTGTTGTCTGCAAAAAGGCAGCCGAGGCGAAAAAAACGCAGGGCTGGGGGCGGGACGGAAAACGCGTCGTTCGCGGCGCACACGCTTTCTTTCCCCGACGTTACTGGAGACCTACGTGATGAAGACCCGCCTGACCCTCGCGATCCTTTCCGCCGCCCTGCTTTCGGCCAGGGCGCACGCCGATGAACCCACCGCCGCGCCGACTCCGGACTGGACCTTTCCCGGTTCGGTGTCGATCGCCAACGACTACATCTTCCGCGGCCTGACCCAGACCAATACCGAACCGGCGCTGCAGGCCGGCATCGAAGTCGACCACGCCTCGGGTTTCTACGCCGGTGCGTGGGGCAGCAACATAAACTGGCTGCACGACTACACTTCGGCGGTTTCGTCCAGCCTCGAAGTCGACCTCTACGCCGGCTACCGCACCAAGATCGCCGACACGATCGGCCTCGACGTCGGCCTGTACGAGTACTACTACCCGGGTGACTTTCCGAAGAACGTCGGCTACAAGCTGCCGTACACGCTGGAAGGCTATGTCGCGCTGAGCTACAGCTTCGTCTCGCTCAAGTACTCGCACACCTTCACCAACCTGTTCGGCTTCGCCGGCACCAAGCACTCGGGCTATCTCGACCTGTCGGCCAACTACGAGTTCGTGCCAACCTGGGTAGTCAATGCGCACATCGGCCGGCAGAAGGTCGACGGTTTCAGCGCGGCAAGCTACACCGACTACAAGCTCGGTGTGACCAAGAATTTCGACGGCGGCTGGTCGCTCGCGGTCGCGTACTACGACACCAATGCGGACAAGGCCGTCTACACGTTTCCGGACGGCACTTTCCAGGGGCGTTCCACCGGCGTCGTATCCCTGGCCAAGACCTTTTGATCCACACGAGGAGGCAGCATGAAACTCATCACCGCAATCATCCGGCCGTTCAAGCTCGAGGAGGTGCGCGAAGCACTGACTCAGGCCGGCGTGTCGGGCCTCACCGTCACCGAAGTCAAGGGCTACGGGCGGCAGAAGGGACATACCGAGCTCTACCGCGGCGCGGAATACGTCGTCGACCTGTTGCCGAAGATCAAGATCGAGGCGGTCGTGCCCGATGAACTGCTCGAGCCTGCGCTCGACGCGGTCATCGCCGGCGCGCGCACCGACAAGATCGGCGACGGCAAGATTTTCGTCAGCCCGGTCGAACAGGCGCTGCGCATCCGCACCGGCGAAGCCGGAAAGGATGCTTTATGAGTGCGCTCGTCCTTGATCGCGAAGATCAAAAAGCGGCCATCGGTGGCCGCACTTTCAAATTTTCCGGAATTCTCACCATGCACACTTCGATGGACTACCGGCGATTCCTCCCGATCCTTGCCGCGCTGGGCGGCGGCGCGGTTGCACTGTTGCTCGCGCAGCACGGTTTCGCGCAGGAGGCGGCGCAGGCTGCCGCGCCCGCCGCGGCAGCGCCGCCGGCGCCGGTGCCAAACAAGGGCGATGTCGCCTGGATGCTGACCTCGACCGCGCTCGTGCTGCTGATGAGCGTGCCCGCGCTCGCGCTGTTCTACGGTGGCCTCGTGCGCACCAAGAACATGCTTTCGGTACTGATGCAGGTATTCGTCGTGTTCTCGCTGATCAGCGTGCTCTGGTGCATCTACGGCTACAGCGTGGCGTTCACCGAAGGCAATGCGTTCTTCGGCGGATTCTCGCGGTTGTTCCTCAACGGCACGTTCAATCCGGCCGATGGCTCGTTCTCGATGGCGGCGACATTCTCGAAGGCGACGCCACTGTACGAACTGGTCTTCGTCGCATTCCAGGCAACGTTCGCCGCGATCACGGTGTGCCTGATCCTCGGCTCGATCGTCGAGCGCATCAAGTTCTCGGCGGTGCTGATCTTCGCGGTGATCTGGTTCACCTTCAGCTACCTGCCGGTCGCGCACATGGTGTGGTTCTGGCAGGGCCCGGATGCGTACACCGACCCGGCCAAGGCCGATGCGGTCACCGCGACGGCAGGCTACATCTGGCAGATGGGCGCGCTCGACTTCGCCGGCGGCACCGTAGTGCACATCAACGCCGGCCTTGCCGGCCTGGTCGGCGCGTTCATGCTCGGCAAGCGTGTCGGCTATGGCCGCGAGGCGATCAAGCCGCACAGCCTGACGATGACGATGATCGGCGCTTCGCTGTTGTGGTTCGGTTGGTTCGGCTTCAACGCGGGTTCGGCGCTCGAAGCGAACGGCACGGCGGGTCTCGCCTTCATCAACACCTATCTCGCCACCGCCTGCGCGGTGCTGTCGTGGACCTTCGCCGAGTGGATTCACAAGGGCAAGCCGTCGATGCTCGGCGCGGCATCGGGTGCGGTCGCCGGCCTCGTCGCGATCACGCCGGCCGCGGGCAACGTCGGCATTCCAGGTGCGTTCGCGATCGGTCTTCTCGCTGGTGTGATCTGTTTGTGGGGCGTGACCGGCCTGAAACGGCTCATCAAGGCCGACGATTCGCTCGACGTGTTCGGTGTGCACGCGCTCGGCGGCATCAGCGGCGCGCTGTTGACCGGCATCTTCAATTCGCCTTCGCTCGGCGGTCCAGGCTCGGTGCAGGATTGGGTCAAGATGACGAGCGGCTATCCGGGCATCGGCGCACAGCTGCTGATCCAGGCCAAGGCCGTCGGCATCACGATCGTGTTGACCGTGGTCGTCGCCTTCGTCGCCTTCAAGATCGCCGACCTGCTCGTCGGTCTGCGCGTGACCGAGGAAGAGGAACGCGAAGGCCTCGACATCAGCTCGCACGGCGAGTCGGCCTACGACATGTGATGGGTGCGGGAAACAAGCCGGCGGCGTCGCGCCGTCGGCTTCACCGCGGATGTTCCGGCGGAACCGGAGGCAGTCTGCGATGATGATGCTTTCGCACGGGCTCCAATCATGCAGGCAGCCAGGATCATTTCGACGATCGGCGCACTGGCGCTCGCCTGCGCAGGCGTCGCGACATCGGCGCAAACCCCGCCCGCTGCGCGCACCTATGCCAATCCGGTCGACGTCGACTATCGCTACAACTTCGAGCAGCTCAACGAACGGATTTCCTATCGCACCGGCGCCGATCCGGTCATCGTGCCGCACGCTGATGCCTACTATCTGTTCATGAGTCTGGCCGACGGCTACTGGCGTTCCACCAACCTGCTCGACTGGAGCTTCATCACGCCGAACCGGTGGCCGTTCGACAGCATGGTCGCGCCGGCGGCGGCCTCCGATGGCCAGCGCCTGCTGCTGATGCGTGCAACGATGACCCCTGAACCCATTCTCGTGACCACCGATCCCGCGCACGGCCATTTTGATTTCCTCACCCGGCGCACGCCCGAATTGCCGAATGCCGTGCCGCCCGGCTGGGACCGCGATCTGCCGGCGTGGCACAACGGCGATCCAACGCCCGATCGGATTGCGCCCGGTCCCTGGGATCCGGATTTGTTCAAGGACGACGACGGTCGTTGGTACGTGTATTGGGGTTCGTTCGAACGCTTGCCGCTGTTCGGCATCGAGGTCGATCTCGCGCACGGCTTCGCCTATGTCGGCAAGCCGCGCGCGCTGTTCACCCTTGATCCGACGCGCCACGGCTGGGAGCGCTTCGGCCGCGACCATGGCGAGGAGGATCATCCCTCGTACATCGAAGGCGCGTGGATGACCAAACACGGCGGCCGCTACTACCTGCAATACGCCGCGCCGGGCACCGAGTACAACGTCTACGCGACCGGCACGTACGTGTCGGACTCGCCGCTTGGCCCGTTCGCGTACGCGCCGTACAACCCGGTCGGCTACAAGCCCGGCGGCTTCGTCGAAGGCGCGGGTCATGGCAATACGTTCCGGGACAAGTTCGGCAATTGGTGGAACACCGGCTCGGCATGGATCGGCAACAACTGGCGGTTCGAGCGGCGCATCGGCCTGTGGCCGGCGGCATTCGCCGACGATGGGCAGATGCGCGTGGACACGCGCTTCGGCGATTTCCCGCACTACATGCCCGAAGGAAAAGTCGCCGATCCCGACGCGTTGTTCACCGGCTGGATGCTGCTGTCCTACCGCAAACATGCGAGCGCTTCGTCGATGCTGGAGAAGTTTTCCGCCGACAATGTCAGCGACGAAAACCCGCGCACGTTCTGGGTCGCGGCAAAGAACGAAGCGGGGCAGACCTTGACCCTCGACCTTGGCGCTGCGAAAACGTTGCGCGCCGTGCAGGTGAACTTCGCCGACTACGAGTCGGGTCGCTACGGCGACGCGCCCGACGTCTACACCGAATTCAAACTCGAATCCTCGCTCGACGGCAAACGCTGGGATGCGCTCGCGCAAACCGAGCCGCCGCGCCGCGATCGGCCGAACGCGTATTTCCAACTGCCGCAGCCGGTGCGCGCGCGCTACGTGCGCTACGTGCATGGCCACGTCGGCGCCGCGCATCTGGCGATCAGCGACCTGCGCGTGTTCGGCGACGCCGGCGGCGGCGCGCCAGCCGCGCCGACGCGAGTGCGCGCGCAGCGCATCGACGCACGCGCGCTGCGCGTGAACTGGCAGCCGGTGCGCGGCGCGGTCGGCTACAACGTGCGCTGGGGCGTGCAGCCGGATCGGTTGAACCTCTGCTACCAGGTATTCGCCGCTCGCGGCACCACGCTCGACCTGCGTGCGCTCAATGCCGGTGTCGCCTACGACGTGGCGGTCGAGGCCTTCGATGAGAATGGCGTATCGAAACTGAGCGAAATCGTTCATGTACCCGAAAAATTGCACTAAGATGGTGCTATGAGCGCGCTTTCGCCCCTGCCAGCCGCCTCCGCCCGCATTTTCGAGGTCGCCGACCAGCTCGAAACCGGCGTCGCCGTGCTCGACCGCGAGAACGTCCTGACCTACGCCAATCCGGCGTTCTGCGAGCTGTTCGCGGTCAGCCCGCCGCGCTCGCGCAGCCTGGCGCTTGCCGCGCTCGGCGAGGGCGCGCGCGCACTCGCGCCGCTGATCGAGCGCGCGCGGCACGGCGCCGAGACCCTGCATCAGCGCGACCAACGCATCGAGACGCGTGCGGAGCGCATCCTGCATGCCGACCTCACGATCGGCGCCGCGTCCGGCGGTGCGGTGTTGATCGAGGTGCACCCGCTCGGCGGCGAAATCGATGCGGCCACGCCGTTGAGCTTGTCGGAAAGCCTGCGCGGCCTCGCCCACGAGGTGAAAAATCCGCTCGCCGGCGTGCGTGGCGCGGCGCAGCTGCTCGCGCGGCGCGTGGCCGATGCGGAACTGGTGCGCCTCGCCGACCTGATCGTGACCGAGGCCGACCGCCTCGCCGCGCTGACCGACCGCCTGCTCGAGCCGGGCGGCAAGCCGCATCTGGCCGCGCTCAACCTGCATGAAGTCGCCGAGCGCGCGCGCGCCTTGATCGCGGCCGAGGCCGAGCCCGAACTGCACCTGGATCGCGACTACGATCCGAGCCTGCCGTTGCTGCGCGGCCACGGCGACCGCCTGCTCCAGCTCGTGCTCAACCTGATGCGCAACGCGCTGCAGGCCGGCGCGGCGCGCATCGGTCTGCGCACGCGCGTCGAGCACAACGTGCTGATCGGCGAGAAGGTGTCGCGGCTCGTTGCGCGCCTGGACGTGATCGACGACGGCGCAGGCGTGCCCGAGGCGATGCGCGACACCCTGTTCCTGCCATTCGTCTCCGGACGCAGCAAGGGCACGGGCTTGGGTCTCGCCCTCGCCCAGGAAATCGCCGCCGAGCACGGCGGCGCGCTGAGCTATCGCAGTCGGCCGGGAAACACGGTATTCACGCTGCTCTTGCCGATCGCCTTGCGCGGACGCGGGGAAGCGCATGGTTGAGCGACATCGCGCCAAGGTCTGGATCGCCGACGACGACGAGGCCATCCGCTTCGTCCTCGCCGAGGCGCTGCGCGAGGCCGGTGTCGAGGTGCGCGCGTTCGCCGATGCCGACAGCCTGCGCGCGGCGTTGGCGCGCGCCACGCCCGAAGTCATTGTCAGCGACATCCGCATGCCGGGTTCGAACGGACTGGAATTCCTTGCCGAACTGCGCGCGGCCGGCAGTCAGGTGCCCGTGATCGTGATGAGCGCATTCACCGACGTCGCCTCGACCGCCGCGGCCTACCGCAACGGTGCGTTCGACTATCTGCCGAAGCCGTTCGATCTCGACGAGGCGATTGCTTCCGTGCAGCGCGCGCTCGGCGAAAGCCGCCAGACCGTGGCCGCGCCGGCGAAGGCCGAAGAAGTCGAGGAAACCGAACTGATCGGCACCTCGCCGGCGATGCGCGAAGTGTTCCGCGCGATCGGCCGCGTCGCCGCGAGCGACCTCAACGTGCTGATCACCGGACCGACCGGTACCGGCAAGGAACTCGTCGCGCGCGCGCTGCACCGCCACAGCGCACGCGCGTCGCGGCCGTTCGTCGCGCTCAACACCGCGGCGATTCCGGCCGAGCTGCTCGAATCCGAGCTGTTCGGCCACGAGGCCGGCGCGTTCACCGGCGCGGTGAAACGCAACGCCGGCCGCTTCGAGCAGGCCGAAGGCGGCACGCTGTTCCTCGACGAGATCGGCGACATGCCGCTGTCGCTGCAGACGCGCCTGCTGCGCGTGCTCGCCGAGAACGAGTTCTATCGCGTCGGCGGACGCGAGCTGATCCGCGCCGACGTACGCGTGGTCGCCGCCACCCATCAGGATCTCGAAGGCAAGGTCGAGCGCGGCGAATTCCGCGCCGACCTGCTGCACCGCCTCGACGTCGTGCGCCTGCGCCTGCCGCCGCTCGACGAACGCGCCGCCGATATCCCGTTGCTCGCGGCGCATTTCCTCGCACGCGCGGCGCAGGAGATGAAACTCGAAGCAAAGCGTTTCACCCCGTCCGCGCTTGTCGAGCTGAGCCGGCGCAGATGGCCCGGCAACGTGCGCCAGCTCGAAAACCTCTGTCGCCGCCTCGCCGTGATGACGCCGGGGCGCGAGATTCGCCCGCAGGATCTGCCGGCTGGCGACGATGCCATCGCCGTGCAGGTGAGCGAAGGCTGGCGCGAAAATCTGCATCGCCTCGCGCGCAACCGGCTTGCCGGTGGCGAGCAAGGCATCTACGACGAACTGCGCCGCGAGTTCGACGCCACCCTGATCGACGCCGCGCTCGCCGAAAACGCCGGGCGGCGCGTGCGCGCCGCCGAGCAGCTCGGCCTCGGCCGCAACACGCTCACGCGCAAGGTCGGTGCTTCGCGGCGGCGTGGAAAAAAATAGCAGCACAGACAAGGGGATTCGTGACGCGGCGGTTTGCCCGCGCCGGTGCGCGACGGTATCATCCTGCGTTCGATATCCGCTGGACCCCGCATGCTGCACCTGCCGAACTACAAGACCACCTGGGACGCCAAGTCCTCCACTCCAGTGCACGCGATGCTGTCGGTCGACGGCAGCGCGAACGAGGAGCGGTTGCGCGCGAGCGGCGCCTACACCGCGCGCATGGTGAGTGCGGCGCTGGCCCTGAAGCCGACCGACCGCGTGCTCGAACTCGGCTGCGGCGTCGGCCGCATCGGTCACGAACTCGCGCCGCAGATCGCGCATTGGGAAGGCGCCGACATTTCCGCCAACATGCTCAAGGTCGCGCGCGAGCGTCTGGCCAAGTTCAGCAATGTCGGCCTGACCGAGCTGACGCGCAGCGACCTGCGCTCGCTGCCGGACGCGAGCTTCGACAAGGCCTACAGCATTGCCGTGTTCATCCACATGGACAAGGAAGACTTCTACCTGTACCTGGAAGACCTGGCGCGCGTGCTGAAGCCCGGCGGCCTGCTGTTCTTCGATACGTGGAACACCTCGCATCCGGTCGGCTGGCGCCGCTTCGCGGTCGAGCTCAATCCGTTCCGCGGCGTCGACCCGACCGAGCGCAAGGACGTCGCGCGCAACCAGTTCAGCAACCCCGAGGAAGTACGCACCTTCCTCGATCACGCCGGCTTCGATGTGGTCGAGATGTTCAGTGACTCGCCGTGGGTGCAGGCGGTGGCGATGCGTCGCGGCGGCGGCGATGTCGGAGCCGAGCGCCGTCGCGTGCAGGCCAATGCGGGCCGCATCGCCTATTCACCGCTGTGGACCGAGCTGTTCGACTACTCGATCCGTTCGCAGATCGAAGGCACGATGACGCTCACCGAGGCGCTCGAAGCGATGCAGGACGACTCACGCGGCGAGGAAATCCCGATGTTCCGCGCCGCGTTCCTCGACGTGTGGCGCTACAACGAGCAGGCCTGGGGGCCGATCCCGGTGCGTCTGGCCAAGCCCTGACGCGAGCGGCAAGGGCTGCGTTCAGGCGTTGTAACCTTTGTACAAGGTGTTGTGTGCCGGACGCTGTTCTTCGGCAGGCCGGTCGGCCGTATAATAGTATAAAGCTATACTTTGGCGGTTGATGCCGTTCGGTGCAGCCCACGGCTTCGGATGGCCGTGGAACGTGTCCGAGCGCGTCGTGAACAGCACGGCGCGATTGAACAGTGGTTCGACGGTGCGCACGAGCTGCGTGCCCTCGGTGTTCCATAGCTCAAGCTCGCCGCCGTACTCCGGGCGCCAGTCCGGCGTGAGATAAACCAGCAGGTTCAGGCGCCGGTGGGCGTGCAGCTGCACGTGCCAGTTGAAATCCGAATGGATGCCGAGCAGGCCGCCTAGGCGGGTCAGGTGCATGCCGCCGCCGAGCAGGTGATGATCGACGAGCAGGTGCGGAATGCCGGTCATTTTCTCCAGCCACAGCACGAAGGCCGCGCAGTTCATGTCGCGCACCGCGGTGCGGATCGCCGGCGGGAATTTCGTTTCGTCGCCGCAGCCGAGTTTCACTTCAAGCCCCGGAGCTGCATAGTGATCCCAGGCAACGTTGTCGTCCGGACCGGGAAACACGCTCGCCAGCCGGCGCGCCGCGTCGCCCGGCAGGAAATCGTCGATGACGATGTGCGGATACGGCTGCGCGTTGCGGAATTCCTCCGCACGCTCTTTGGCGATGCGCATCAGCCGATCGGTGTCGAAGACGTACATGGATGGTCGATTCTCGGGCTACGAGCGCATAATACCAGCCCGCCCATAGCCTTCTTTTTGATCCATGACAAAACGCGCAGCCATTCTCGGCGGAATCCGCATCCCGTTCTGCCGCAACAACACGGCCTACGCCGAGGTCGGCAACTTCGGTATGGCGGTGAAGACGCTGGGTTCGCTGGTCGAGAAATTCGACCTGCACGATGTCGAACTCGGCGAGGTCGCGTTCGGCGCAGTGATCAAGCTCGCTGCCGACTGGAACCTCGCGCGCGAAGCGGTGCTGTCCTCGGGTCTGTCGCCATGCACCCCGGCGATCACCACAGCGCGTGCCTGCGGCACCTCGCTCGACAACGCGGTGCTGATCGCGAGCAAGATCGCCACCGGGCAGATCGAGGCCGGCATTGCCGGCGGCTCGGACACGACCAGCGACGTGCCCATCGTCTACAGCCGCGCGATGCAGCAGCGCCTGCTCGCGGTCAATCGCGCCAAGGATACGGGTGACAAGCTCAAGGCCGCGGTCAGCGGCTTCTCGCTCGGCGAACTCAAGCCGAGCTTCCCGGGCGTTGCCGAGCCGCGCACCGGCATGTCGATGGGTGATCATTGCGAACTGATGGCGCGCGAGTGGAAGATCACGCGCCAGCAACAGGACGAACTGGCGCTGGCCAGTCATCTCAAGGCCGCGGCCGCGTACGAGCGCGGCTTCTTCAAGGACCTCGTCGTGCCGTTCCGCGGCCTCGATCGCGACGGTTTCCTGCGCCCGGATTCGACGATCGAGAAGCTTGCCGCGCTCAAGCCCGCGTTCGACAAAACCTCGGGACAGGGCAGCCTGACCGCGGGCAATTCCACCGGCCTGTCGGATGGTGCGTCGGCGGTGCTGCTTGCGAGCGAGGACTGGGCGGCCAAACGCGGCCTCAAGCCGCAGGCGTTCCTCACCTATTCGCAATCCGCCGCGGTCGATTTCGTCCACGGCGAAGGTCTGCTGATGGCGCCGACCGTGGCCGTGCCGCGCATGCTCGACATGGCTGGCCTGACCCTGCAGGACTTCGATTTCTACGAGATCCACGAAGCTTTCGCCGCGCAGGTGCTGTGCACGCTGCGCGCCTGGGAAGACGCCGACTACTGCAAGAACCGCCTCGGCCGCGACAAGCCGCTGGGCAAGATCGACCCGGCCAAGCTCAACGTCAACGGCTCGAGTCTTGCCCTCGGCCATCCGTTCGCCGCGACCGGCACGCGCATCGTCGCCACGCTGGCGAAGTTGCTCGAGGAGAAGGGCTCAGGTCGCGGCCTGATTTCGATCTGCACGGCCGGCGGGATGGGCGTGACTGCCATTCTCGAGCGACCGTAGCCCGCGCTGGTCATTCTCGCGGGCTTGTGGCGGGAACCCAGCGACTTGGCCTTGGTGGTCCGGGCCAATGGCAAAAGCTTCCACTCGTCCTGTGGACGAATGGAAGCTTGTTTTTTTGGCGGAGTGTCCCGCCCGCGCCGTCCGCCAGGACCGCGAAAATCAAGTCACGCGGAACAGCGCCTGCGAGAAGCTCGTCGGCACATAGGACTCGGTGCGCCGCGCCTGCATGCGCGCGTGCAGTTCGGCACGACGATCTTCGAGCCAGTCCACGCGCTGCATGTGGATCGTGGAGACATCGACGCCGCGGCGCTTGGCTTCGCTGGCGCGATGGGCGACGAATTCCTCGTAGGCGTCGATTTCGTGCTTGAGCTCGCGCTGGCACAACTCGATCATGATCGCATCGTCGAGGAAGCCGAGCACGGGCACGTTGTCCGGGATCACGTCGTCCGGGTCGGCGAAATAGCACAGTGCGGCGAGCACGCGCTTTTTGTCGGCTTCGGTCAGGTCCCAGCCGGCATCGTTGACCATGTTGATCATCGAATTGAGCTTGGTCAGACGCGAGGCGATGAATTCGGGCACGCGCACGTTCTTCGAGTCAACGAGCAGCTTGCTGGCCGAGTCGGTGATCTGCTTCGGGTTCAGGTTGCAAACCTTGGTCTGCGCGCGCTTGGCCGCGTCGATGAAGAACTGGAGGTCGGCATCGTTGAGGTCGATCGTGATCTGCAATGACATGGCACTGGTCCGTTAATCCCCGAAGACCCGTGAGCGTATCCAGCGCGCCGGGCCGCGTCAATCGGTTTCCGGCGCGGCAGGCAAAGGGGGCCGCGGCGGCGTTTCACATGATCGACACCAGTCCGGCGCCGAAAGCGGTCACGATGCGCGTGTAGATCGTCTTCAGCGGCAGGTTGACCTCGGGAAAGTCGCCGACGTCGTGGTAACAGGCGTAGAAATCCGCATCGCCGGGCGCAATGGGCCGGCAGGTGCCGTTCATGCCGGTCGGGTCGAACTCGAAGCTCGAAGCGTAGCGGAACGGCCACAGATCGAAGATCGGCAGCGCCGCGGACAGGTTGGCGATCGCGTTGTTGAGGCCGCCGAGGATGCGCGTGCGTGGGCGTTTGGCGATCGTCCAGGCGTTGCCGGGCCGGGCGTCGCGCAGGATGGCGTCGCGCAGGCGCGCGGCGAGCGCGGCGTCGTGCACGATGAAGCCGGCTTCGGTGTTGTACTTCTCCGAGCGCGGATCGAAATTGTGCGATCCGATCACCGCGATCGCGCCGTCGATCACCATCGACTTCGCGTGCAGGCCGACGCGCACGCCGGCATGTTTGAGCGGTGCATTGCGGAACTTGCCGCGCGCACGCTGGCGCACCGTTTTCACGGGTTCGGGCGGGGCCGCGCCGAGTTCGGTGTAGTTGGCGATCAGTTCCGCCGCCTCGGCCGGGAACGGCTTGAATTCGTGGATTTCGAAGCCGAGCTTGAGATAGCGCTTCTTGTACTTGTACGACAACGCGTAGACGTAGAACGCATCGGTCGCCGCGAGCGAATTGGTCGAGACGATCACGCGCGGTGGCGCGGGGCGCGCGTGCAGTTCGCGGAACAGGCTCCTCGCCGTGGAGCTGAGCACGAGGTACGGTGTCTGCAGCACGATCTCGGATTTCGCCGCACGCAGCAGCGCGACCAGCGGGCGCGTCGACTCGCGCCGGGCCATGCCCGGCGACGGCTTGCCGGGCAGGTCGGAGAAGTAGTCCACGCGGCCGACGCGCAGCGCATCGGCGCTGAAATTGGCGCGGATGAACTCGGCGTCGTCGGCGCGGCGCGACAGCGCGGCGACTCGCGCCGCATTGCGATAGGCGTGCGTCGTGTAGCGCGGCGCGTCGACGCCGGCGGTGAGGATGCTGCCGGCGACGTCGCGCAGGCGGCTCAGCGGCACGGTGTAAGCGGAATTCCAGAACGCATCGAACGAGGCGCGCATCGTCGCGCCGACCGGACCGGCGGCGAGCAGGTCGCGGTCGCGGTAGTCGAATTCACCGTCCCAGTCGAAGTAGCGGTTTTCGTAGTTGCGCCCGCCGACGATGCCGATGCTGTCGTCGACCAGCAGCATCTTGTCGTGCATGCGCTGGTTGAAGCGCCAGAAGCAGCAGAGCACCCCGGCGGCGAATTCCAGCGGCGGCGTCGAGGCTTTGTGAAAGGTAGGGTTGTAGACGCGGAACTCGAAGTTGGCGTGCGCGCGCGCGAGTGCGGCGTACATCGAGGCATCGGCCAGCGAAAACAGCTGGTCGGCGATCAAGCGCACCTGGACGCCGCGACGCGCCGCCGCGACCAGTTCGTCGAGCATGAGGGTGCCGGCGTCGTCTTCGCTGAAGATGAAGGTCTGGATCTCGATGCTGCGCCGCGCGCTGCGGATCAGGTGCACGCGCAGCAGCAGCGCGTCCTCGCCGCGTTCGATCAGGTTGACGTAGTGCACGGGCGCCGTCGGCGTCGACTGCTGCAGCGCTGCCGAGGCGAGCGCGCGGTAGGGCGAATCGATCGCGCAGGTGTCGCTGCGTGCGGGCGCGCAGTCCAGCGTGTGATCCTGGGCCGCGCTCGCGGTCGCCGCTGCGCGCCGCGCGTGGATCGGGTCGATCGCGCAGCCTGCCGCCGCGACGAGCGCGGCCACGCAAAACACGGCGGATATGATGCGGAGGAAAGCGCGTGGACGCGGACAAAAGCGCACAACGAGGTTCATTTGCCCTTGTGCGATCGGATCTTGCCCGCCTCGATCCGTGCAAATCCGTGTCAAGCGTTCTCGAGCCGGGCCCATCACGGCTGCCTGTCGCCTGGCATGGGGCGGGTCGCGATCGAGAAACTCAGTTCGACCTTGTCGGACAGCGTGCCGCGGCGCGAGCTCATACCGAAGTCGCTGCGGCGGATGCTGCCCTGGGCTTCGACCGGGCAGTCGTCGCCACTCGCCGCCGGGCAGTCGGGCTTGACCAGTTCGAAGCGCACGCGTTTGCTCATCCCGCGCAGGGTGAGCACGCCGTCGACGTCGCCGCCCGCCTGCAGGCGCTGAAGCGGAATCGCATCGGAGACGAACGTGATTTGCGGATAGTGTGCGGCATCGAAGAATTCGGCGGACTTGACCCATTGTTCGTGGTTGCGGTTGCGCATCGCGACGATGCGCGCGTCGATCTGCGCCTCCACCGTCGCTGCATTGCGGAAATGGTCGATCGTGATCATGCCGCGCACGCTGCCGAAGCGACCGTGTACGCCGACGAGCCAGAGCACCTTCACCTCGAAGTCGACATGCGAGCGCGTGGGGTCCAGCGCGAGGTACTGAAAGCGTTCCGCGGCGCCGGCGGCGGCGACGAGGCCAAGCAGCAGCCCGGCGAGCGCGGCGTGGACCGCGACCATCCGCCTGCGCCGCGGTGCCGGTGTGGGGCTTGTCGTCATGCCTGGCGCGACCTGCGGCGGACAGGATGGCCAGGGTCGCTCGCTCAGGGCGCCCAGAACGCCTTGAGCCGACCCGCGCCGGGTTCGACCGTATCGCCGAGTTCGATCCAGGCGACCCCTCCCGGCGGCATGCCGCGGAAGTCGCCGGACTGGCCGGTGGTCAGCAGCGCGACCACGGTTTCAAAGCCCGGATTGTGGCCGACCAGGAGCAGGCGTTCGGCGCCGGCATGCTCGTCGATCAACGCGATCAACTCGCCCGCGGTCGCCTCATAGATGCGCGGTTCGCTCACCGCGCCGACCTCGCCGAGCGCATGCTCCAGCGTTTGCCGCGTGCGCCGTGCCGGCGAACAGAGCACGCGCGTGGGCAGCGCCCGGTGACTGTGCAGCCAGGCGCCGGCGCCCTCGGCTTCGGCGATGCCGCGTGCTGACAACGCGCGCTGCGCGTCGTCCTCGCCCGGTTTCGCGCTCTCGGCGTGGGCATGGCGCAGCAGGATCAGTTCTCGGGTCATGCCAGGATCTGCTTGTACGAAGGTCGATGGAAGGAGGGCGATCGGGAAGGCATGGTGCCGCGGGCGGGGCTCAGCCGAGCTTCTTCAGCCAGCGCAGCAGCTTGTTCCAGTCTTCCTGGTGCGAGCGCGCGGCTTCGGAGGCATAGTCGAAGATGCTCCTGCCGAGGCCGGCCATCAGCACGTAGCCCTGCGAATCGCGGATCTGCGCCACGACCGGGAACGGCAGCGCCTTCATCTCCTCGAGCGCGAGTTGCGAGGCCGTGGTCCACGGCTTGAGCCGGTTGGCGACGATGCCGACCGCGACCTTGCCGCGCTTGACCCGTGCCAGCGCGGCGACGCCGTCGATGAAATGCTGGCTCGCTTCGAGGTCGAAGCGCGAGGGCAGTATCGGAATCAGCACGGCATCGATGTCGTCGAGGAAGGCGTCGACGTCCTGCGGCCGGATCGCCGCCGGCGCATCGACGATCAGGCGCTGGGTGCCCTTGGGTACATGCGAGCGCCAGTCCGCGCGCGTGCCGGCGAGTGGCAGCACCGGCGTGCTGTAGCCGGCGCGCTTCTCGCACCAGCTTTGGCTGGAACCCTGGCGGTCGGCGTCGACGAGCAGCGTATTCTTGCCGTCCTGCGCGTAGTGCGCGGCGAGATTGGTCGCCACCGTGGACTTGCCGCAACCACCTTTCGAATTGGCCACCAGAATCTTCAGCATCGCGCTACTCCTGGGCAACAATCGTCGCGCAAGAGTACACGGCGACCCGCACTCCGGCTAGGGCTGCCCGGGTGCTGCGGGGGGTAATGCAGGGGCGGCCGATGGATCGGGCGCAGTCGCCGCCGGCGTCGGCTGCCAGTCGCCCGGCGGGTCGGTGCGCTGTTTTTGTCCGCGCAGGAAGACGATCAACGCGGCGGCCGCATCCGGCTCTTTCTCCAGCGCCTCGACGTAGGCCTGGGCGAGCGCGGGTTCGCGCGAGAAGCGTGCGGACAGCTCCATGAACTTCTCTTTCTGCCACGCGGCCGCGCGCCGGCGCGCTCCCATCACGTCCTTGTCGACACCCGGTTGCAGCAGCGCTTCCTCGATCGCAAAGCCGATACCCTGGGCGACGAAGGTGCCGCCGGCCTCGAGCTTGCGTGCCACCGCGACGCAGTCGGCCACCGTGGCGTCGTCCTTGGCTGCGTCGGACATGGTGCAGAACTGATGCAGGCCTTGCAGCGGTTGCGGCAGGAACGCGCTCGCGATCGAGGTCGCGAAATTGATCCGCGCGCTTTCCGAGCTCAGGCCGAGCGCGGTGATTTCCTTGGGTACCGGCAGGATCTCGAGGGCGTGATAGAGCGCGGCGACGTCGGTGCCCCAATAGTCGTCGTAGCGCTGTGTTTGCGCCATGCGCGCGACGCTGGCGCGCTGCATCTCGGCGTTGCCTTCGGGCCAGGACAGCAGCCAGACCGCGGTGTTGTCCGCATCGATGCCCTGCAACGTCTTCAGCGCTGCGGGATCGGCGCAGCCCGGCTGGTCCAGGCAGGCGTTCGACGCCGCGATCCAGAGCACGAGCGGGTCCTGCGGACCGAGTTCGAGCGCGCGCTTGACCAGTGCCGGCGTCTTCTTCAGCGCCGAGCGCGAGGGGTCCTTCCGGTCGGGCGCGGCGAACTGCGCCGCGGCGATCTGCCGGCGCGCGTCGCCGCTCAGCGCGAGCAGATTGATCAGGTCGTGGCGGAACAGCTTGAACGTCGCGTCTTCGGCCGGCGCCGTCGACGCTGGCGCCACCTTCTTCTCCGTGGCGGCTTTCGCCGGTGTGGCCTTCTTCGCCGGCGCGGCCGCGGTCTTGGGCGCCGCCGCGGCATTCTGCGCGACGACGATCGGGGCGTGGCCCGCGCCGGCCACGGCACAGGCGGCGAGAATCAGGGTTGTGAAGCGAGACATGGCCGTCCTCTTCAAATCGATACGTCGGTCCAGTGTAACCGCATGCCGGCAGTCCTCGCGGCAGGCGGTTCAGCTTGCGTCCATCGAAAGCGGATAGGGCCTCGGGGACTTGAACTTCGCCGACCGCGACGGCATCAGAGTCGGATTCCCTCAGGCGGAGCGGACATGTTCGACTGGCTGCGCATGCATTTCCGCGCATTCCTCGCCGCACGCAGCGGCACACGTTTCCGCCGCCGGCATCGGCGGCGGCAGGCGCGCCCGCACCTCGTGCGCACGGTTTTCGCGGTGATCGGCGGCGTGCTCCTGCTCCTCGTCGGCATCGTCATGCTGGTGACGCCGGGGCCGGGGCTGCTGGTCATGGCCATCGGCGCGGCGCTGATCGCCGGCGAATCGCAGCTCATCGCGCGCCTGCTCGACCGCTTCGATTTCTGCGCCAGCGCGAACTGGGCGCGCTGGCGGGCGCGGCGTTCCGAAAAGTGAGTCCGCTTATGGCGCAGGTGGCGCTCGGTTCGACTTCGGCGTGAGCGCGGTTTCATCGGCGCGCAGGCGCTCGGCGGAGAAGGGCGAACGCGTATCGATCCAATCCGCGGGCGGCTCGGTTGGCAGGCCTTCGCGCACGAGTTCGCGGCGCATGGCCTCCAGTTCGTTGCCGGTGGCATTCTGATCGTCCACGCGTGCGATCAGCTTTGCTGCGGACGGCAATCGGCTGGTGTCGGCGTAGAGTCCGATGGATTTTTCCCAAATCCAGTCTTGGGCGCGCGCAAGCCGCACGTCGTCATCGTTGTAGGCGTGGGTGACACGCAGCAGGGTGAAGCCGATACGATTGGCGACCAGGGTATTGCCCTTCGCCGCCATCGTGCGACCGGTCTTCGCGCAGTCGCCGATGCGCGCGGCGCCGGGCTGGAAGTCGGCGCGCGGCTTGCACGCATTGGCCAAGGATTGATACGCCGGCAACGGCATCGCTGCGACGATGGCAACGCTTGCGAAGTAAGGCCAGGATTCGCGGGTCAGCGATTCCGTCCCCGGCGTGGACTGGGCGGACGACGCGAGCGCGAAGTATTCATCCGGCGGTGGATTGCGTTTGAACACCTCGATCAGCGCCTTTTGCGCATCGTACCAATGCTCGTCCGTGTACGTGCTTGCCGCCATGTGGCGCATCGCTTCGTCGATTGCGCCCGCATCGTGAAGTTGCGCCGCGCGCATCAGCGCGTACATCCACACGCTGGCGTTGCCGGCTTCGATGGCTTGCAGACGGGTCAGTGCGTCTGCATCCGCAACGGCCGATGCGGAACGGGCGGAGGACTGCGACAACACGATCCACTGCACGAGGGCATCGCCGGGAGCGTCAGCGGCGCGCGTGTGGAGCGACCGGGCGAGTTCCGTTTGCGCGCCGGTGATCAGGGATGCCAGCGCCCAGTCGCGCGGGTCGGCGCTGGCGCCCAGCGTCTGCGCGAGCTTGGCGCGGTATGTTTTGTCGATTTCGTTCAGTCGTGCGGATTCGGGATCGGCCGCCGGGTCGGTCTGGCCGGTTTGCCCGGCGGCATCGCCGGTTGCCGCTGATGGAGCGCCTTCGGCCCACGCTGGACTGAGTTCGCCCGTGCCTGCGAGCAGGCTCGCGCCCGACACCAGCAACGAAAAAACCCGCTTGCGCATACACGCTCCCGAACCGATGTGGAAACCGCGACAGCACAACATACCTTGCGTGATCGTGATGGGCGCCGCTGAAAATCACCCGAACGCGCGCTTGAGAAACTCCGGCTGCGCCAGTGCGGTCTTGTGCATGTCGAGGTTGTAGTACTGGGTCGCGAACGGTTTCGCGGCGGCGGCGGCCTCGCGGAACGAGTCGAGCTTGCCGCGCTTGCGCGCCATCGTGCCGCTCCACCAGCCGGACGGATAGCAGGGTTGCGGGAAGCAGATCGTTTGCAGCGACTCGAAGCCGGCGGTGGTCAGCGCGTTGCGGATGTCGGTGAGCAGCGGCAGGTGCGCGAGCGGCGATTCGCTCTGCTGCACGAGGATGCCATCCGGACGCAGCGCCGTGAGACACGTCTTGTAGAACGCCGCATTGAACAGGCCTTCGGCCGGACCGATCGGGTCGGTCGAGTCGATGATGATGATGTCGAGCGATTCGGGCCTGGCCTTGGCCATCCACTGGATGCCGTCGATGAACAGCAACTGCGCGCGCGGGTCGTGGTTGGATTCGCACAGTTCGGGAAAATACTGCTCGGCGAGGCGGGTCACGCGCTCGTCGATCTCGACCTGGATCGCACTTTCGACCGACTTGTGGCGAAGCACTTCGCGCAGCGTGCCGCAGTCGCCGCCGCCGATGATGACGACGTTCTTCGGGCTCGCATGCGTGTACAGCGCCGGGTGCGACATCATCTCGTGGTAGAAGAAATTGTCGCGCGTGGTGACCATCATGCAACCGTCGATGGTCATCAGCTTGCCCCAGTCGGTCGTGTCGTAGATCGCGATCGTCTGGAACGGCGTCTTTTCCTCATGCAGCTTTTTCGTCACGCGGAAGCCGATCGAGGAGCCGGAATACTCGTGCTCTTCGTTGAGCCAGAAAGTGTGTGCGTTCGACATGGGCGTTCCGCGGGAAAAAGGGGAGGGGCGCGATTGTAGCCATCGGTTCGCCGACGCGGAACTACGTCGGCGACGGGCCCAAACAAGCGTTCGATTGTTACGCTGGCTTTACAAGTCATTTCCTGCAAGGATATTTCCGGGGTAGGGAATAACAATCCAAAAATCTCATCGGTGGCTCCCGTCGTGCAGGGGGGCCGTTCATTGCTGTTGCGCCACTAATTCGGGAGTGATCATGCGTACGAAACAGAATTCCTTGTCGCGGGCGGTGCGGTTGGCGTTGTCTCTTGGATTGGTGTCCAGCGCGGCCGTCATACATGCGCAGGACGCGAATCAGGACAACAACAAGACCGCGCCGCCGAAGGAAACCAAAACCCTCCAGGCCATCGAGGTAACCGGGTCGCTGATCCGCCGCGTCGATACGGAAACCGCCAGTCCCGTGGTGACGCTGAGTCGTCAGGCGCTGACCGACAACGGCAATCCAACCTTGGGCAACGTGCTGCAGGCCCTGCCGAGTTTTGGGGGCTTCGCCACCAATCCCACAAACAACAGCAACGGCGGTGGCGTTGCCAGCCCCACACTGGAAGGTGGCGACGGCGCCTCGCGCATCTCGCTGCGCGGACTGGGCGATCAACGCACCTTGATGCTGGTCGATGGCCATCGCCTGGCCAATGCCGACATCAACATGCTGCCCGCGAACATGATCGAACGGGTCGACGTGCTCGCTTCGGGAGCCACCACGGCCTACGGTTCCGACGCGATCGGCGGCGTGGCCAATTTCATCCTGCGCAAGGATTTCAGCGGAATCGAAGTCAGTGTCAACGGCGGCTATTCGCCGGTTGAGGACTGGTCGCAGTCAAGCGAAGGAAAGAAGTTCATAAAAGATCGATACGGCATTGCCTATCCTCCCGACGGTAACGGCGCGCGCCGTGGCATCGAACTGACGGTCGGCGCGACAGGCGATCAGGGCAACATCGTCGGTGGCCTCAATTACAACAAGTACAGCCCGATGCTCGCTCCGGCGCGCAAATTCTCCGCCTTCCAGTACTACCTGTACAGCTCGGGCCTGCAAGGGCCGGTCGGTTCGTCCAACGTCCCGACGGGCAGGATCACCCTTCCCTCCGGCGATCCGTTGGCTGTTCAGCGCGGGTGCAAAACGCTCACGCGCGGCTCGGGCGACGGCACGTCACTCAGCGACTACCGCTGCCTGGTCAACAGCGATAAATTCAACTACGCCGCCTACAACTACATTCAGACCAAACAGGAGCGCACGAACGCGTTCCTGCTCGGAAATTACAAGATCACGGACTCGCTGACCTACTACGTCGATTTCTTCTACAACCACACCTCGTCGGCCGGACAGGACGGGCCGGCGATCGCCAGCACGGGCGACGGCTGGATGGTGCCAGCCAGCAACAAGTTCAATCCGTTCGGCGTGACGTTCTGCAACACCGCGTTCCCGAGCTGCCCGAAGGATGTCACCACCTACGCATTGTCCATGCGTCTGACCGGTGCGGGCACGCGCCTGCACAGCTTCGGCTCCACCAACATCGACTTGATCACCGGCCTCAAGGGCACGATCGGCGACACCGGCTGGTTCTGGGACGCCGACATCAACTACGGCCACGCGACGCGCAACCAGACGAACTTCCACGAACCCAACGTCGCCGGTTTCCAGAAGGCCATCGACGACGGCGGCAACCCATTCGTGCAGTCCACCCTGCCGGTGTCGGTCACCAACAACCCGCAGTACGACAAGACGCTTAGCAACAAGGAGGCCTCGTTCAGCATCTCCGGCGATCTGTTCCAGATGGCCGCTGGTCCGGCACAGTTGTCGGCCGGCGTGCTGTACCGCAAACAGTCGATGGACTACCAGGTGACCAGCGATGCGATCCTCGACCTGTCGACCATGAGTTGCGCAGTTTCCGCCGAAGCCTGCGGCTCGCCCGGCAGCGGCAGCTTCGACGTGAAGGAATTGTTCGGCGAGGCCCTGTTCCCGCTGCTCGCCGACGCACCGTTTGCCAAGTCGTTGAACCTCGATGTCGGCGTGCGCTATTCCGACTACAACATCACCGGCTCCACCACCAACTGGAAGGTCGCACTCGAATACAAGCCGGTCGAGGATTTGCTGGTGCGCGGCACCGCCACCCAGGTATTCCGTTCGCCCAACGCGGACGAGCTGTTCGACGGCCCGACACTCACCAACCCGACCAACACCGATTTCTGCCAGAACCAGACGGCGGCCTTCCTCGCCGCGCATCCGAACGGCTGCCAATATGTGCCGCCCGGCTATGCGCCGCCTGGCGGCGGCGGCCAGATCTCCGCCTTGTACGAGGGCGGTGCGGTGGCGGGCCTGAAGCTCAAGCCCGAGCATGGCAAATCGTTCGACTTGGGCTTCGTCTACTCGCCGAGCTGGGCGGAAGGCTTGTCCACCACGCTCGATTTCTGGCACATCTCGCTCAGCGACCTGCTCACGCCGCTATCGTCGTCGACGGTGTTCGAAACCTGCAAGGGCAACGACGCCAGCCCCTACTGCGCACTGATCCATCGCAACCCTGCCGGTGCCGACAAGGGCGGCATCTATTACGTCGCCACTTCGGAAGTCAACCTCGGCACGCTCAGCACGAGCGGGGTCGACTTCAACGTGAGCTACCTGCTGCCGGAAGTCGCCGTGCCGGGCCGCTTCAGGGTGGGATTCGAAACCACCTACACGAACAGCTTCAACGTGGACATCCCCGGCGCATCGAGTGCGAACTATGCGGGCACCTACACTACGCAATGGGGCAACCTCTCGCGCCTGCGCGCCACGGTGACGCTGAACTGGAAGTACGACAACTGGTCGGCGCAGTGGCAGACGCGTTATATCAAAGGCCTGACCGTGCTCGGCGCCTATGTCGACACCGGCACCGGCACCGATCCGAAACCGTCGATCACCTACAACTCGGTCAAGGTGGGCTATACCATCCCGGCGTGGCACACCTCGTTCGACCTGGGCATCGACAACGTGTTCAATCGCCAGCCGGTGCTGATCTACAACGGGATGAACTTCAACGTGGATACGGCGACCTACGACGTGATGGGTCGCTATGTCTGGGGCCGCGCGACGGTGAAATTCTAGGCAAGCGCAGCTTTTCAGGCGATCGGAAGAAAAAAGCGGGGACGTGCCCCCCGCTTTTTCTTGAGAAGGGCGGCCAAGAACGGTCGCCCTTTGATTTTCGCCATCAAGGACCAGGGTATGAGCCGGCACCATCGCCCCTGGCGATCCCCTGCGGCTTGTCGCTGACGCGATGTCAAAAATCGTTCCAGACGTTTTTTTGTTGCATGATGCAAAAATGGCTTCCGGAACATCCCAACAGCGCGCGGCGCCGGACCCGGTCTCGACCCGCATTGCCGCAGCTTTCCACGCAGGCGACATGGAACAGGTCGTCGCGCTCGCAGCGACGATTCACGCAAGAAACGACGGCGTGCTGCTCATGCACGGGCTGGCCTTGCACGCTTTGCGGCGCAACGGCGAGGCTGTCGCCATGTTGCGTCAGTTGGTGCAATCGAGGCCCGGTGTGCCCGAATACTGGAACAACCTCGGCGTCGTGGCCCGCGAGGTGGCTGACTTCGGCGAGGCCGAGCACGCTTGCCGGCGCGCCATCGAGCTGGCCCCACACGACGCGCAGTTCCGCTACAACCTCGGCCTGCTGTACGCGCAGCAGCAACGCTGGCCTGAAGCGCGGGACAGCCAGTTCGAAGCCGTGCGCCTCGCGCCGGGCTTCGTCGACGCGCGCCTGCAGGGAGCGCTGGCCTGCCATACCTGCGGCGACGTGCCCGGCGAGGGTGAAATGCTGCAAGGCGTCGCGCAGTGGCCGCCGCAGCTCGCGGAGCAGGCGTTGATGCTGGCCGACATCCTGACCGAGCGCGGCGAGGCGGACATGGCGCTCAGCGTGCTCGAGAAGGCCGCCTTGCCGCCGGATGCCGAAGGCGCAGCGCGCATGGCGCAGCGCTTCGCTGCGCAGCGCAGCCGGTTGTTCGAGCGCAGCAACCGGCTTGCCGAAGCACAGGCCGAATTGGCAAAGATTGCGCTGGACGCATTACCGGATACCGATTCCGATGTAGCCAACGAGATCATGCGGGCGCAAGCCCAACTGCTGGCGCATCAAGGCGACCATGCAGGTGCAGCCGGGTTGTGGCAGGCGATGCTGGATCGCGCGCAGACGCCGCAAGCGCGAGCTGGCGCCGCCTTCGGTCTCGCCGCCGCGCTCGACAAGCTGCGGCGCCCCGGCGAAGCCTTGGTCGCCATTCGCCTGGCCCACGCCGCGCAGCTCGAAACCCTGCGCCATATCGCACCGCGGGTGATCGAGGACGAGAGTCGCTCGCTGCCGATGGCCACGCAGCGCGTCACGCACCGCGAACACGACGCCTGGAGCACGCTGCCGCCGCCTGCGCAAAGCCCGGTTTTCATCGTTGGCTTCCCGCGCTCGGGCACCACGCTGCTCGAGCAGATGATCGACGCCCATCCTGAATTTCGTTCGATGGACGAGCGTGCTTTCGTCTACGAGCTGATCGAGCGCATGGAAAACGCCGGGCAGCCCTATCCTGCGGGGCTGGCCAACCTCACGTTCGAGGAGACGCGCATGCTGCGCCAGGTCTACGCTGGCTTGGTGGACCAGGTGGTGCCCGATCTCGGCACGCGGCGGTTGGTGGACAAGAATCCGCTCAACATGCTCGCCCTGCCGATGATCCTGCGCCTCTATCCCGAGGCGCGCATCATCCTGTGCCTGCGCCATCCCTGCGACGTGATCCTCTCCTGCTACATGCTGCCGTTCCGCTCGCCGCCGTTCGCGGCGCTGTGTTCCTCGCTGCCGCGCCTGGCGCGCGGGTACGTGGCGGCTTTCGAGCAGTGGTTCGCGCACGCCGAGGTGTTCGCGCCGCGCGTGCTGGAATGGCGCTACGAATCGGTGGTCGAGCGCTTCGACGAACATGTGCTGCGCCTCGGCCACTTCCTCGGCATCGCGGACACCGAGCCGCTGAAGCGCTATGCCGAACACGCGAGAAACAAGGGCTACATCAGCACGCCGAGCTATACGCAGGTCACCCAAGGCATCAGCCGCAGGTCGGTCGACCGCTGGCACGCCTACCGCGAGGCCTTCGAAGCGGTGCTGCCGATCTTGAAGCCGATGCTGGAGCGGCTCGGTTACGAGGTCTAGAAGCTAGCCTGCTTCTCGAAATCGGTCAGCGCCGCGTCGGTGCGCGCGATCGTCTCGGCCAACCCCGGCAGCACGAATTGGATGGCTGCCTCGTGCTTGCGCCACTTGTCCGCCTGCGGCGGCGAAAGTGTGTAGCGCGACAGCGGCAGGCCGGCGTCGAGCGGACGATCCCAAACAAAATCGAGCTCCGCGCACAATCGCGCGACCTCACCGGCCGGATTGGCGAGCAGCGCGGCGTAACGCGCCACATGCACGCGTGCCGGCGGCAGTTCGGCGAGATCATCGAGCATGCAGCGCAGGGTCGCGTCCCACTGCGCGGCGACGATCTCGGGCAAGGGCCGGCCGGCAAGATCGCGCCAACCCGGCACGAGCAGCAGCGACCAGGGCGGCCCCGGCCAGCCGGGCAATTGCGGATAGGTGCGGAAGCGGCCGGATTGCCAGGCTTCGATCATGCTCGCCAGCGTCTCGCGCACGTCGCGGTGCAGGAAGACGAATTCCGCTTCGGGGAACATGCGCGCCAGGAACGCAATGCGCAGCGCGTTCTTCGGCGTCTTTTCGAGCAGGCGCAGCGGCAGGCCGTACGGCGGCCCGCCGTCGCGGTCGACCAGTTCGGCGCGGAAACGCGCACGCAGGGTCGCGCTCACGGCAGGCGTCGCTGCGGCGGCGTCGAGCCGGTTGGAAGCGAATCCCGTCAGCACCGGATTGAGCGCATCGATGCCCTCGATCAGGCGGTGGCTTTCGTCGCCGATCGTGAAGACGTTGCCGGCGCGTGCGAGCGTCTCGAACAGCAGCGTGGAGCCGGAACGCGGTGCGGAGACGATGAACACGGGCCGCCGGAATTCCGCATCCGTACCGACTCGTTCCGCCTGCGGCCGCGCGCGCGTGACCGGACGCATCGACGCCACACCGTTCGACAATCCGGCGCGCACCACGATGGTTTCCAGTGGCGCCGCCAAATTGAGCGAATTGCGTAATGAAATGTCCTGCGCGTAGCGCCGGATCGCGCCGCGGTATTCCGCGAGCACCGGTTCGTACAGCTCGCGCGCCGCCGCGCTGTCGCCGTACTGCGCCCATAGCGCCTGCCAGCGGTGCAGGAAGTGCATCGAAGCCTGCTGCACCTGCGGCAGATTCGGATGCGGTTCTGCCTCGGCAAGCAGGAAGGCGATGTGCGTGCGTGCCTCCCACGGACTCATCACGCCGGGCAAGTTGAACGACTCGCAGGCAAGCGCGGGCCGCGCCGCCGCATCGGGGGAAAGCAACGGCGCGTTCCAGCTCCCGGCACGCACGTCGTGCGGACGGCCGCGTGCGACCATCTCCCAGAAACCGTCGCCGCCGACCGTGTCAACGACCAGATGGATGCGCGAATCCTCGGCGCCGTTGACGACCTTGTGCATGCGCCAGGTGTCGAAGATCCAGCACTCGCCCGCAGCCATGTGCACGGCGGCGTCGCCGCAATGGAACACCACCGTCGGCCTAGTCGCGATCGGCACGTGCACGCGCAGGCGTTCGACCCAGTAGTAGGCCTGATCGACGTGCGGCGACACCTCGGCGTGCCCGGACAGGCGCATCAGGCGCGTGCGTCCCAGCACGGTACCGAGTGCGGCCAGCGTCTGGCGCAGATACGGCAGGCGTTCGAGCAGTGGCGTCGGCCGCATCGGTCCCTCGAGGCCCTCGTTGTCCGGATCGCCGTTGAGCGCGATCAAGGGCAGTGCCGAATTGCCGTGGAATCCCTGCGGATGCGCGATCCACTCCGCCTCGTCGACTGTCGCGACCTCGGCGGCCAGCGCCGCTGCGTCGAACCGGATCGGCAACTGGACGAACGGGAATTGCAGTTTCACGGAAAGGAGCGGCCACGGTGCGGAAAAGACGGATTCTACTTCAGGCAGCCGCTCAAGCCGTTTTGCGGCGATTGCATGATTGCAGCCGGGCGTAGCGAATATGACTCGCCCACATCGCTACAATAAGCGCGTTTTCGCATCTTGCTGGAGCAAAACCATAGTGAGCTGGACCACCGATGCCGCGCGCGCGCAGTACGCGATCGCGCACTGGGGCGAGGGCTATTTCGACGTCGATGAACGTGGCGACCTTATCGTGCGTCCGCGCGGTGCCGACGGCCCGGCGTTCAGTCTGCCGGCGATCGTCGATGCGGCGCGCGTGAAGGGCGCGCGCCTGCCGCTGCTGGTGCGCTTCGCCGACATCCTGCGCCATCGTCTGTCGCGCCTGCAGGGCGCGTTCGCCAAGGCAATGAAGGAATGGGACTACGCCGGCGGCTACAGCGCGGTTTACCCGGTCAAGGTCAATCAGCAAAAAGGCGTGGCCGGCGAACTGGCGCAGGCTGGCGGCGCGGGCTTCGGCCTCGAAGCCGGCTCCAAACCCGAGTTGATGGCCGTGCTCGCGCTCGCCCATCCGGGCAGCATCGTGATCTGCAACGGCTACAAGGATCGCGAATACCTGCGCCTCGCGCTGATCGGGCGCAAGCTCGGCTTGCGCGTGTTCATCGTCATCGAGAAACCCTCGGAACTCAAACCCGCGCTCGAAGAAGCAAAAGCGCTCGGCGTCGATCCGCTGTTCGGCGTGCGCATGCGCCTGACCAGCCTCGGCGCGGGCAAATGGCAGAACACCGGTGGCGAGAAATCCAAGTTCGGCCTGACGCCGCGGCAACTGCTTACGCTGATCGACGAACTCAAGGCGACCGGTCTTACCAACTCGCTGCAACTGCTGCACGTGTTCATGGGTTCGCAGATTTCCAATGTGCGCGACATCGCCAGCGGCATGCGCGAGGCCTCGCGCTATTTCGTCGAGCTGTGCAAGCTCGGCGTGCCGGTGCGTTACGTCGATGTCGGCGGCGGTCTCGGCGTCGACTACGAAGGCACGCGCTCGCGCTCGGCCTGCTCGATCAACTATGGCCTCGACCAGTACGCTTCGACCATCGTCGAGCCGCTCGCGCAGGCCTGCGCCGAGCACGGTTTCGCACCGCCGCACGTGATCAGCGAAACCGGCCGCGCGATGACCGCACACCACGCCGTGCTCGTCACCAATGTCAGCGACATCGAACGCGCCCCTGAAGGCCGCATTCCGCCGCGCGACGCGGACGAACCGGTCGCGCTGCGCCGCCTGCGCGAGATCCATACCGAGATCGGCGAGCGTTCGGTGATCGAGCTGTACCACGAGGCGCAACATCAATGGAGCGAAGCGCACGCGCTGTTCGCGCTCGGCCAGCTCACGCTGCGCCAGCGCGCACGCACCGACGATCTGTACTACGCCATCGTCACCGCGCTGCGCCAGCGCCTCAAGCCCGAGGAGCGCGCGCACCGGCAGGCGCTCGATGAGTTGAACGAGAAACTCGTCGACAAGTATTTCGTCAACTTCTCGATCTTCGAATCGATTCCCGACTCGTGGGCGATCGACCAGATCTTCCCGATCGTGCCGATCGCCGGCCTCGACCGCGCGCCCGACCGCCGTGCCGTGATCGCCGACCTGACCTGCGACTCCGACGGCCGCATCGACGACTACGTCGACGCCGATGGTGTCGACGTCAGCCTGCCCGTGCACGCGCCGCGCGAGGGCGAAGCCTATCGTCTCGGCATCTTCCTCGTTGGCGCGTACCAGGAAGCCCTGGGCGATATCCACAACCTGTTCGGCGACACCGACGCGGTCAACGTGCGCCTCAGCGCCGACGGTGGCTACGAGTTCTCGCACCTGCGCCGCGGCGACACCACCGACCTGATGCTCGACTATGTCGGCTACGACCTCGCCGCGCTGCGCACGGAATACGCGAACAAGATTGCGCGCGCAGGCATTGCGGGCGGCGAAGCCGAGCGGTTGAGCGTCGCACTCGAAGCGGGACTGACGGGCTACACGTATTTGGCGGAAGACTGATCGAGACGAGCATGGCAGACATCAAGGCAGGATTCGTTGGTCTCGGCGCAATGGGCTGGGCGATGACCGGGCACCTGAAGCGTCTTGGGCTTTTGGTCGGCGTCGCCAATCGCAGCGCGGCGAAGGCGCAGGCGTTCGCGCGGGAATACGGCGTACTCGGCGCGGCGGATCCGGGCGAATTGGCGAAGCATTGCAATGTGATCGCGCTATGCGTCTCGGCCGATGCCGACGTGCTCGAGGTGACGCGCGCGATCGCCGCGCAGGCGCAGCCCGGCACGATCGTCATCGATCATTCGACCGTGTCGTCGAAGACCGCGGTCGAGGCGCAGAAGCGCATGCGCGCGGCCGGCGGCGATTTCCTCGATGCACCGGTGTCGGGCGGCGTCGAAGGGGCGAAGAACGGCAAGCTGTCGATCATGGTCGGCGGCGACGAAGCCGCGCTCGCGCGCGTCAAGCCGGTGCTGGACGCCTACGGCGCGCGTATCACGCGCATGGGCGGCATCGGCGCGGGACAGAACACCAAGGCGGTCAACCAGACCGTGATCGCCGGCATCATGCAGGGCATCGGCGAAGGTCTCGCCCTGGCCGAAGCGCTCGGGCTCGATCCGGCCGTGCTGCTGCCCACGTTGTCGGGCGGCGCGGCGCAATCGTGGTATCTCGATAAACGCGGCGCTTCGGCGATGCGCAACGAGTTCAACGTCGGCTTCAAGCTCGCGCTGATGCACAAGGATCTCGGCATCGCGCGCGATCTCGCGGCAGCGGCTGGCGTCGGCCACGAGGTGCTCGACAAGTCGCTCGCAGACTATGCCGAACTGATGGCGCAAGGCCACGGCGACGAGGACGTTTCCGCGGTGATACGCCTCAAGCGACGCAAGTGATTTTTACGCTTGTCGATCAAAAAAGTTGGCGCGAGATCATCCGCTCGACCGATTCACGCCTCTATGCGACAAGGAAGGCACGCAATGCGAGCGCGAGACGCGTAAGTCCCTCGCTCACATCGCGATCAGTGATGTTGAGCGCCGGCACGAAGCGCAGTACATCAGGGCCGGCTTGCAGCAGCAGCAAGCCTTGCTGCGCGGCGTGATCGAGAATCGCGCCTGCCTTGCCCTTGTGCGCATCGGTCAGCACTGCGCCGAGCATCAGGCCGCGGCCGCGCACGCCGTCAAACACCTTCAGTTCGGCATTGATCGATTGCAGGCCGGCAATCAGTGCGGCCGACTGACGTTCGACGTTCGCGGCGACCTGTGGTGATGACAGCTTGCGCAAGGCTACGCGCGCGACGGCTGCGGCGAGCGGGTTGCCGCCGAACGTGGTGCCGTGCGCGCCGAACTGCATCACCTCGGCGACCTTCGCGCCGGCCAGCATCGCGCCGATCGGGAAGCCGCCGCCGAGCGCCTTGGCCAGAGTGACGACGTCGGGCCGGACACCGTCGTGCCAGTGCGCAAACAGCGCTCCGGTGCGGCCCATGCCGCACTGGATCTCGTCGAGCACGAGCAGCGCATCGTGTTGGTCGCAGAGTGTGCGCAGGCCGCGCAAGAAACCCGGTGCGGCAGGCATCACGCCGCCTTCGCCCTGGATCGGCTCGACCAGCACCGCGGCGACAGCGCCCGTCGCGAACTCGGCCTCGACCTGCGCCAGGTCGTTGAAGTCGACGTAGCGGAAACCACCCGGCAGCGGCTCGTAGCCGTCCTGGTACTTCGGCTGCGCGGTCGCGGTGACCGCGGCCAGCGTGCGGCCGTGGAAGCTGCCACGGAACGTGAGCATCACGCGCTTCTCGGGCGGCCTGCCCTGCGCTGCGGCCCATTTGCGCACGAGCTTGATCGCGGCTTCGTTCGCTTCCGCGCCCGAATTGCACAGGAACGCCCGCGTGGCAAAGCGCGAAGCTTCGACGAGTTCCTCGGCCAGCCGGATCGGCGGCTCCGAATAGAACACGTTGCTCGTGTGCCAGAGCGTGTGCGCCTGTTCGGTCAGTGCGGCGACGAGGTCGGGATCGCAGTGGCCCAACCCGCACACCGCGATGCCGGAGCCGAAATCGACGTACTCCTTGCCGTCGCGGTCCCACACGCGCGAACCCTGCCCGCGTTCGAGTATCGTCTCGCGCGGCTTGTAGATCGGGACGTAGTAGCGCTTGCCGGCGGCAAGCAGGTCGGCGGTGGTGGTGTTGCTCATCGATTCCTCAAAGGTGCGGCAGCAATTGCGCAGCCAGTTCATCGAGATATGCCCGCGGACAATCATCGGGCACGCCGTTCGGATAGACATTCCACATGCCGTCGCCGATTTGGCGGGGCTGCAGGTGCAGATGGAAATGATCGATCTCCTGCCCCGCGATTTCACCATTGCATTGCCACAGGTTCAATCCAGCCGGCGAATAGGCGCGGCGCAATCCGTGCGCGACGCGCAGCGCGAGATTCATCACTGCGCTGCCTTCGTCCGGCGTCAGATCGTAGATCGTCGGTGCATGCCGGCGCGGCACAACGAGCACATGTCCGGGGACGGGTTGACGCAAGCTCATGAAAGCGACGGTCGATTCATCCTCTGCAACGAAACTTGCAGAAAGCCTCTGCGCAATGATTCCGCAGAAGATGCAACCGCTCATATCACCACGTCCCCGTATTCGGCATCGACGCCCACGGCTCCTGCGGCGGCAGGTGACCGTCCTGCAGCAACTCGATTGAAATCAAATCAGGCGAGCGCACGAAGGCCATGTGGCCGTCGCGCGGCGGACGGTTGATCGTCACCCCCATCGCCTGCAGGTGCGCGCAGGTGGCGTAGATATCGGCGACGCGGAAGGCGAGGTGACCGAAGTTGCGCGCGCTGCCGTAGCCTTCGGTCCTGCCTTCGGCATCGGGCCAGTTGTAGGTCAGTTCGATCTCCGCGTCTGGCGTATCCGTCGCGGCGAGGAACACGAGAGTGAAGCGGCCTTTCTCGTTGTCGATGCGTCGAGTTTCGATGAGGCCGAGTCCCCCACAGAAGAATTTCAGCGAGGCATCGAGGTCGCGGACGCGGATCATGGTATGCAGGTATTTCATATTTGTTTCCTTTGCGATCGTCCGCGATCGCGAAGATCAAGAAGCGGGCGTCCGGCCCGCGCCGTTCAACTCAATCCAGAAACAAGTCCGCCAGCAGCGGCTTCGACGGATCGACCGCGTAGGCGGAAAAATCGCTGACGCCTGCCGCGCGCAATACTTCGTCGTCGATGAAGAACCGGCCGCTCGCCTCGCGCGCCGGACGGGTCAGGATCGCGTGCGCCGCGTCGGCCATGATTTCCGGTTTGCGCCCGTTGCCGGCGTCGACGCCGGGAATCATGTTGAGCGCGTCGGTGGCGATCAGCGTGCGCGGCCACAGCGCATTGATCGCGATGCCCTTTTCGGCGAATTCGGCGGCGAGGCCGAGGGTGACGAAGCTCATGCCCATCTTGGCCAGCGTGTAGCCGGTATGCGGTGCCCACCATTTCGGATCGAGCGAGGGCGGCGGTGCCAGGGTGAGGACGTGCGGATTCGCGGCTTTCAGCAGATGCGGCAGGCAGACCTGCGCGCAGAGGAAAGTGCCGCGAGAATTTACCTGAGTCATCAGATCGTAGCGCTTCATCGGCGTATCGAGCGCGCCGCGCAGCCAGATCGCACTGGCGTTGTTGACCAGCACGTCGATGCCGCCGAAGCGGGCAACCGTGGTATCGACCGCGGCATGTACTTCGTTCTCCTCGCGGATGTCGCAGCGGATCGCGAGTCCCTTGCCGCCGGCCGCCTCGACCGCGGCCGCGGCGCTGTGGATCGTGCCGGGCAGCTTCGGGTTCGCCACGTCCGACTTCGCGGCGATGGCCACGTTCGCTCCGTCGCGCGCGGCGCGCAGCGCGATCGCAAGACCGATGCCGCGCGATGCGCCGGTGATGAACAGGGTTTTTCCTTTCAACGAACTCATGTGCCTGCCTCTTTGTGTCAGCCGGATTGGAATCGGGACAGAGTGTGCATCAACTGCGTCAACCTTTCGAGCGGGGCGGTCATCTGCAGCAGCGCCTGCCGTTCGCGGTGGTCGAGCGGAAGCAGTTCGGCGAGGCGGAAGCCGACCCAGCTTGCGTCGTCGAATGCTGCGCGCGGCGCCTTGGCGTGCGGGCCGCCGGTTTTTTCCAGCAGGCGTTCGAGGATGGTCGCGAGCAGATGGAACTCGACTGGCACCTCGGTACGTATCTCGTCCGCCCACGGCTCGACGTCGCCATGGGCGAGGCCGGAGTCGCGCACGCGCGAGCGCGCGAGGCGGAAGCGCTGTGCGCCTTGTGCGCGGATGCCGAGCAAGCCGTCGGACGTGGTTGCGAAGTCGACGATGCGTGCGAGCGTGCCGACCGCGGCCGGCGTGGCCGGCTCGCCAACCTCGCTGCCGTCGAGGATCAGGCACACGCCAAACGGCGAGTCGCCACGTGTGCACTCGCGCACCATGTCCAGATAGCGCGGCTCGAAGATGCGCAGCGCGATCTCGCCGCCCGGAAACAGCACGGTGTGCAGCGGGAACAGCGGCACGTCGAGCATTGCCACCGCGCGCCTCGTCAGCCTGTCCGGGCCAGCGCCGCCACGAATCGCCGCGGCGCATTCTCGAAGCCGCCGTTCGACATGAAGACGACGTGGTCGCCGGGTCGTGCCTGCGCGCGCAGCGCGGCGATCAGCGCATCGACGGTCGGCGCGGTGCGTCCGCGGCCGCCGAGTGCGTCGGTAACTTTCGCTGCATCCCACGGCAGTTCGGCGCGTTGCAGAAAGACCACCGCGTCGGCGTCGGCGAGGCTCGGCGCGAGCGCGTCGGCGTGGGCGCCAAGACGCATCGAGTTCGAGCGCGGCTCCATGCCGACGAGGATGCGTGCCTTGCCGATCTTTGCGCGCAGGCCGGCGAGCGTGGTCGCAATCGCGGTCGGATGGTGGGCAAAGTCATCGTAGATCTTGATGCTGTTGGCTTCGCCGACCAGCTCCATGCGCCGCTTGGCACTGCGGAATGCTGCCAAACTGGCGATGGCATGGACGACATCGATGCCGCCCGCATCGGCCGCCGCCAGTGCGGCGAGTGCATTGCCCACGTTATGCCGGCCAATCAGGTTCCAGCGCACAACGCCGACTTCCGCGCCGTCGCGTGATACGGCGAACGCGCTGCCGTCGGCCGCGATCAATCGGGCGCGCCAGTCGCCGCTATCGATGCCGAACGTCGTGACCGGAGACCACGTGCCCATTGCCAGCACTTCGGCCAGGTGTTCGTCTTCCGCGTTCACGATCAGGTGACCGTTTGAAGGCACGGTGCGCACGAGATGATGGAACTGGCGCTGGATCGCGGCCACGTCGGCGAAGATGTCGGCGTGGTCGAATTCGAGGTTGTTGAGGATCGCGATCCGCGCGTGGTAGTGGACGAACTTCGAGCGCTTGTCGAAGAACGCGGTGTCGTACTCGTCGGCTTCGATGACGAAGTCCGCGCTCGCGCCGAGGCGCGCGGAAACACCGAAATTTTCCGGCACGCCGCCGACGAGAAAGCCGGGCGCGCGACCGCAGGCGTCGAGGATCCAGGCCAGCATCGCCGTCGTCGTCGTCTTGCCGTGGGTGCCGGCGACGGCGAACACGCGGCGTTCGCGCAGCAGCGCATCGCCGATCCACTGCGGTCCGGACACGTAGGGCAGGCGTGCGTTCAACAGGTGTTCGACGGCCGGATTGCCGCGCGACAGCGCGTTGCCGACGATGACGAGATCCGGTTTCTGCGCAGCATTTTCGCTGCCGAGGTGCTCGGCGCGATAACCCTGCTTGAGCGTGATGCCGAGCGCGGCGAGCTGGTCGCTCATCGGCGGGTAGATGTTCGCATCCGAGCCCTCGACCTCGAAGCCGAGTTCGCGCGCGAGCGCGGCGACGCCGCCCATGAACGTGCCGGCGATGCCGAGGATGTGCAGTTTCATCCGGCGAACAGGCTCAGCAGCAGCGACAGCAGCGCGATCCAGGCGAAGATCACCGCGATGCCGCCGGCGAAACTCAGGTTGAGGCTGTGGCGCAACACGTTCGCGATCGCCGCAAGTTGCCAGATGCCGAGGGCGAGGATCAACGGGCTGAGCAGCATCTGCGTCGGCGTGACCTGCTCGGGCACGAGGCGCCCCGCTTCGAGCGGAATCTTGCCGAACGCGAGCACGACTGGAAGGTTGATCAGGGTGAAGATCAGGTTGCAACCGACCAGGGCAGTCGCCGCCTGCACGAAGCGGCTGCCGAGGTCGCGCAGGCGCAGGACCAGGCGCAGCGCGGCGAGTACGAGCAAGGTTTCGAGCAGCGTCGAAAGGAACGATTCGCCGAGGCCGGCCGGCGCCGGGATCGTGCGCGCGACGGCCTGCACGATGATGCAGGCGACGGCCATCGCCGCGAGCAGTTGCGGCGAATACGGCAGGTCCTGGGGGCCGCGGCGCAGCAGCACCAGGTCGCGGAAAATTGCTACAACAGGAGGCATGGGAGCGGGCGCAAGCGTGATTTTGACGCGGCTTGCCAGTGTATCAGCTTGTCCTTGTCCGTCACCCGGCTCGCGCCGGGATCAAGCAAGAGTTTCAGCGTGGCAACACCGCCAGAATCCGCTGGAACACTTGGTTGACCTCGCCCACGCCGTCGACGGTCTTGAGCTTGCCGATCTGGCCGAAGTGGTCGGCGACCGGCGCGGTCTGGGCGCGATAAACCTCGAGGCGCTTGCGTACGACGGCGGGATCGTCGTCGGCGCGGTGCTCGGCGGCGAAGCGGATTTCGCAGCGCGCGAGGATGGCGCTGTCGGGCACATCGAGCTTGATCGCGACGTCGAGCGGCTGGCCGATGCGCGCGAGCAGGCCTTCGAGTGCGGCGCACTGGGCGAGGTTGCGCGGATAGCCGTCGAGAATGAAGCCGCCTTTCGCGTCGGCCTGGGTGATGCGCTCTTCGAGCATGCCGAGCACGATGTCGTCGGAGACGAGCTGACCCGCCTCCATGACCGCCCTGGCCTTGAGGCCGAGCGGCGTGCCGGCCTTGACCGCGGCGCGCAGCAGGTCGCCGGTCGAGATATGCGGAATGTTCAGTTCGTTCTTGAGCAGGGTGGCCTGGGTGCCCTTGCCAGAGCCGTTCGGGCCGAAGAAAACGATGCGCATATCTGGTTCCGTGAGGACGCGGTGGTGGATGCAATGCGAAGTGCGACAGGCTAACCTAGCGGCAGTGCGGAGCCGAGTCAACGAGACCATGAAACTACGCGCATCGCGGAGTTTCCTTATTCCGAATCCAGTGAGGATGGCATGAGCAAGAGGCAGGGCAAGTCGGGCAAGGGCGCGCTGTTCTACGCGCAGTCGGGCGGGGTGACCGCGGTGATCAACGCCAGCGCCTGCGGCGTGATCGAAACGTGCCGATCCCGGGGCGTTCCGGTGTACGCGGGCCGCAACGGCATCCTCGGCGCACTGCGCGAGGAACTGATCGACGTATCGAAGGAGGACCGCCGCGCGGTTGCGGCATTACGCCACACCCCGGGCGGCGCGTTCGGCTCGTGCCGGTTCAAGCTCAAATCGATCGAGGCCGACCGCTCGCGCTACGAGCGCCTGATCGAGGTCTGCCGTGCGCACGACATCCGCTATTTCCTTTACAACGGCGGCAACGACTCGGCCGACACCAGCCTGAAGATCTCCAAACTCAGCGCCGAATTGGGCTATGACCTGAAAGTCGTCGGCGTGCCGAAGACGGTGGACAACGACCTGCCGGTGACGGATTCGTGCCCCGGCTTCGGTTCGGTGGCGAAGTACACGGCGGTGTCGATCGCCGAGGCCAGTCTCGACGTCGAATCGATGAGCGAGTCCTCGACCAAGGTCTTCGTCATGGAGGTGATGGGTCGCCACGCGGGCTGGATTGCGGCCGCCGCCGGTCTCGCCGCGCAGGGCAAGGATGCACCGCCGCAGGTGATCCTGTTCCCCGAGGTGCCGTTCGAGCAGGACAAGTTCCTCGCGCGCGTGAAGGAAGTCGTGGCCAAAGTCGGCTACTGCTCGGTCATCGTCTCCGAGGGCGTGAAGACGCCGGATGGCCGATTCCTCACCGACTCGGGCGTGGTCGATGCGTTCGGCCATGCCCAGCTCGGCGGCGGCGCGGCGCCGATCATCGCGGGCCTGGTCAAGGAAAACCTCGGTTTCAAGATCCACTGGGCGGTGCCGGACTATCTGCAGCGCTCGGCGCGGCATCTGGCGTCGAAATCCGACGTCGAGCAGGCCTACGCGGTCGGCAAGGCGGCGGTCGAATACGCGCTCGCCGGCAAGAATGCGGTGATGCCGGTGATCAAGCGCGTGTCGTCGACGCCGTTCAAGTGGAAGATCGAGGCCGCGCCGATAACGAAGATCGCGAACATCGAGAAAAAGCTGCCGGCGAACTACATCAGCAAGGATGGTTTCCACATCACCGCGGCCGCGCGCACCTATTTCGAGCCGCTGATCCGCGGCGAGGCTGCGCCGCCCTACGATGCAAGGACCGGCCTGCCGAAATACGCGCGCCTGAAGCGTGTGCTGCTGAAGAAGAAACTGCCGAAGTACGAGATCGCCGACAAATAACGGGGCGACGATTCGTGCCGCAGATTCCCGAAAGCGAACTGATCGAAAGCTTCGTGCGCGCCTCCGGGCCCGGCGGGCAGAACGTCAACAAGGTTGCCTCGGCGGTGGAGTTGCGCTTCGACGCAGCGAATTCGCCGTCGTTGTCCGAGGCGTTACGCGCGCGCGTACTGGCGCTGCGCGACCGGCGCCTGACCGCCGCCGGCGTGCTCGTGATCCAGGCCAACCGCTTTCGCGACCAGGCGAAGAACCGCGAGGACGCGCGCGCGCGCCTTGCCGAAATCCTGCAGGCGGCCGCACGCGTGCCGAAAAAACGCATCGCGACCCGGCCGACGCGCGCATCGAAAGAGCGCCGTCTCGATGCCAAGCGACTGCGCAGTACCCACAAGCAGCAGCGGTCGAAGCGCAACTGGAGCGACGATTGAACGCGAAGACGCCTGCGCCGGCTTTCCCGAGCGTGCCGCCACAGGCGCCGCAGTTTCCGCCGTCGCTGCGCGGTGCATTGTGCCGCGCACTGCTGCGCCTGACCGGCTGGCGCATCACCGGCGAACTGCCGGACGTACCCAAGCTCGTCATCATCGGCGCGCCGCATTCGTCGAATTGGGACGGCGTCTGGTCACTTGCGTTCAAGGTCGCGCTGCGCCTGGACGTCCGTTTCATCATCAAGAACGACTACACGAAGGGCGTGCTCGGCCCGCTCGTGCGCGGCCTCGGCGGCATCGGCATCGACCGCAACGCCGCGCACGACGTCGTCACGCAAATGCGCCAGCAGTTCGCCAGGCGCGACAAGCTCTGGCTCGGCATCACGCCCGAAGGCACGCGCAAGAAAGTGAAGAAGTGGAAAAGTGGATTCTGGCACATCGCGCGCGCGGCGCACGTGCCGGTGCAATTGCTCTACTTCCACTACCCGGACAGGACGATCGGGCTCGGCCCGTTGATCGAGCTCTCTGACGACCTCGACGCCGACATGGCGCGCATCCGCGCGTACTACGTGCCGTTCCAGGGCAGGAATCGCGGCACGGTTTGATCTGCGGCTCGCCGGGCGAGGATCAGCCGCGATAGCGGGCCAGTAGTTCCGGTTGCTGGCGTCGCTGCAACTCGATCAGGGTCTGCCGCGCCGCGCCGCCGATGCGCCTGCGCAAATCGGGAGCGGCGCGCAGGCGTTCGATGGTTTCGAAGGCCTCGGCCTCGCTGGAAACGAGGAATCCGTTTTCGCCGTGCACGATCAGCTCGGCGCAACCGCAGAGCTCGGGGAACACGATCACCGGCAACTCCATCGCCATCGCTTCTAGGATGACCGCGCCGCCGGTTTCAACCCATTGCGGATGCTTGCGGAAGACGAACAGGTCGAGACTGTCGAGAAAGTCGCGCGCATCGACTGCACCCTCGGCGATCAGTTCCGGGCGCGCACCCGCGTCGTGCGAGAACACGCGTTCGATTGCGCTGCCGCCGAGCAGCCTGATGCGGTATCCGCGTGCGACGAGATCGCGGAAGAAAGCGCCGTCGTTGAAATGATACTTGTAGGCGTACGCACGGCCATGTCGCCCAATCGCCAGATCCGTCGTCGCCGTATGCTCGCGTCTGCGCTGGAAGCGGACGAGATCAACCGCCGAGTATTCGGCCGTTCCGGGCAGACCAAGCAGATCGCCGAACATCGTCGAGGGGAACGTCAGCTCCACCGGCGGGTGCGCCGGGTTGTTCTCGATCCGCTTCAGGTACGAGAGCAGTTTCTGGTTCTGTTCCATCAGGTTGTGGCAAATGATCATGCGTTCGAAGCGGCCGCGTTCGAGCAGGTCATTGCAGTCGTAGTAGGTGCCGATCAATGCAAGCGTACCGCCCGACGGGGCCTCTGCCCTGCCCTCGATCAGGCGGATCGGCGCCTCGTCGCGATATGCCGCATGCGGCGGTGCGGTCGACCACAGCGTCGTCGGCATGTGCGTGCAGAGCATGCGATGCAGGTTGAGCGCGCGGCGTTCGGTGCCGCCGAGGCTGTCGAGATTGCAGACTATATGCACATGCCGATCCGCGGCGAGGCGAGGGTGGGCGCGGGCAAGCGCGTTGACGTGTTCCAGCGCGGCGCGGATGTCACTGCCCTCCCTGCGCCAGTTGGCAGGTCGGTCGATCAGGAAGCGGCATTCCGTCAGCAGGTCGGCGCATTCCGGATGCAGTGGATCGATTTCGCGTACCCGTTCGGCCATCGCCAGCGCCGCATCGACCAGATTCACGTCGAGCAGCATCTCGACCGCAATGACCGCTTCCTGAAGGTCGAAGATGCGATGCGCGCGCACGCCAAGCAGGGCTTCCCTCGCCTTGCCGCCTTCGCCCATCTGCAACAGCGCGGCTGCCCGATGCAGGATGTCGCGTTGCTGCAGGCCGGTATCGAAACTGAACGATAAATTCATGGCCGGTCCACGGATGCGTCACGCTGTGTGCGGGCCAAATATTGGGGATGGCGGCAACAACAAAAGTTCAGGGCGACAGGCGCACCGCCGCGCCGCAGTCCGGGGCGAAGCCCGGCTACGGTCGCAAAGCCGCTGGAAAATGGCGAAATCGGCCCCCGACGGAAACTCAAGAAACCCCCTTCAACGCCCGCAGAAACCCCTCGACGAACTCCTCCAATCTGAATCATGCGGCCGCGCGAGTCTCCGGATTTGCGGCGCGCCATTCGCCCAGAAGCTGCTTGCGCGCCGCCGCCGCCCTGGCAAAGTTCGCTTCCTTGATATGGCCGTAGCCGCGAATCTGCTCCGGGATCGAAGCGATATCGACGGCGAGCTTGAGGTTATCGCGACCCAATTTCGAGAGCAACTCGTCGATCGTGGTGAAGTAGTCGGCGATCAGCTGACGTTCCATCCTGCGCTCTTCGGTCCGGCCGAAGAAGTCGAACCTGCCGCCACGCAGGCCCTTGAACTTGGCCAGCAGTTTGAACGCGCGGAACATCCAAGGGCCGAATTCGCGCTTGATCAGATGGCCATCGGCGTCTTTCTTCGCGAACGTCGGCGGGGCGAGGTTGAAATGGATCTTGTAGTCGCCGTCGAAGACATTCTTGATCTGCCGCTCGAACTCGCCGCTCGTGTACAGGCGCGCGACTTCGTATTCGTCCTTGTACGCCATGAGCTTGAACGCGTAGCGCGCGACGGCTTCGGTCAGCGCGGTCTGGCCGGGCACCCTCGTCTGTTCGACGCTGCGCACCTTGCCGACCAGTGCCTGGTATTTCGCCGCGTAGGCGGCGTCCTGGTAGTCGGTGAGGAATGCGATGCGACGCGCGATCTCTTCGTCCAGCGTCCGGCTGATCTTCACGTCGTCCAGCGGCGCTGCAATGGATGTCGCCGCCGCAGGCGCCGCGGCACCGTTGGCCGCTTCCTTGACCCTGGCCATGTCGACCGCGGCGAGGCGGCCCCAGTGGAACGCCGACTTGTTCATCTCGATCGCCGCGCCGTTGAGCTCGATCGCGCGCATCAGCGCGGCTGCGGAGATCGGCACCCAGCCCTTCTGCCAGGCATAGCCGAGCATGAACAGGTTGCTCGCGATCGAATCGCCGAGCAGCCTGGTCGCGAGGTCGGTCGCATCGACGAGTTCGGGCCGGTCGCCGTCGAGCGCGGTGCCGACCGCGTTGACGATCTGCAGCGCAGGAAACTGCATGTCGGGCTTGGTCGTGAACGTGCCGGGCATCGCTTCGTAGGTGTTGAGGACGACATGCGAGCGTTTCGCACGAATCTTCGACAGTGCCCAGTAGTCGTTGACCACGACCATGTCGCAGCCGAGCACGAGATCGGCTTCGCCGGCGGCGATGCGCACGGCGTGGATGTCGGCCGGTGTCTTCGCGATGCGCAGGTGGCAGGTCACCGCGCCGCCCTTCTGCGCGAGGCCGGTCTGGTCGAGCACGGTGGCACCCTTGGACTCCAGATGCGCGGCCATGCCGATCAGTGCGCCGATCGTTACCACGCCGGTGCCGCCGATGCCGGTGACGAGGATGTTCCACGGTTGACTCAGATCGCTGGCAAACGTGGGCTGCGGCAAGCTGGCGAAATCCACTTTTCCGCTGCCCGGCTTGCGCTTTTTGAGGCCGCCGCCGTGAATGGTGACGAAGCTCGGGCAGAAGCCCTTGACGCAGGAAAAATCCTTGTTGCAGTTCGACTGGTCGATTTCGCGCTTGCGCCCGTACTCGGTTTCCTTCGGCAGCACCGAGACGCAGAACGATTTCTCGCCGCAATCGCCGCAACCTTCGCAGACCAACGAGTTGATGAACACGCGCTTCTTCGGGTCTTCGAGCTTGCCGCGCTTGCGCCGGCGGCGCTTTTCGGTGGCACAGGTCTGGTCGTAGATCAGTACCGACACGCCGGGCACTTCGCGCAGGCGCTTGGACACCGCGTCGAACTCGGCGCGGTCGACGAACTCGACGTCGCGCGGGAACAGCTCGCGTTTCGACCACTTTTCGATCTCGTCGCTCATCACGACGATGGTCTGCACGCCTTCGGCGCGCATCTGGTTGGCGATGTCGGGCACGGAAAGCTTGCCGTCGACAGGCTGACCGCCGGTCATCGCGACCGCATCGTTGTACAAAATCTTGTACGTGATATTGACCTTGGCCGCGATCGCCTGACGGATCGCCAGCGAACCGGAATGGAAATAGGTGCCGTCGCCGAGGTTCTGGAACACGTGCTGGGTTTCGGTGAACGGCGCCTGCCCGCACCAGGTCGCGCCTTCGCCGCCCATCTGGGTGAACGTGTCGGTACGCCGGTCCATCCAGGTGACCATGTAGTGGCAGCCGATGCCGCCGAGCGCGCGCGAGCCTTCGGGCACGGCGGTGGAGGTGTTGTGCGGGCAGCCGGAGCAATAGTGCGCGGCGCGCGGGAAGTTCGCGCGCGGCAGGGTCAGTTCCTTCTCCTTCGCCTCGATCCAGGCGACGCGTGCCTTGATCGTGTCGTTGGAGAAGAAGCGCGACAGGCGCTTGGCGATCACGAGCGCGATCATCGCCGGGGTCAGTTCCGACGTCGACGGCAGAATCCAGTTGCCTTGCTCGTCGTATTTGCCGACCACGCTTGGGCGCGTCGGCCAGTTGTACATGTATTCCTTCATCTGCGACTCGATGAAGGAGCGCTTCTCTTCGGCGACGATGATGTCCTCGAGGCCGTTGGCGAATTCGCGGATGCCGACCGGCTCGAGTGGCCAGGTCATGCCGATCTTGTACACGCGGATGCCGATGTCGGCGGCCATCTTGTCGTCGATGCCGAGATATTCGAGTGCCTGCAGTACGTCGAGGTAGCTCTTGCCCGTGGTGACGATGCCGAGGCGCGCCTTCGGCGAGTCGATGACGATGCGGTCGATCCGGTTCGCGCGCGCAAACGCCTGCGAGGCCTGCACGGCGTACTGGTGCAGGCGCATTTCCTGATTGAGCGGCGGATCGGGCCAGCGGATGTTGAGGCCGCCGGCCGGCATGATGAAGTCGGTCGGCACGACGATGTCGAGCTGATGCGGATTGACGTTGACGCTGGCCGAGGATTCGACGGTTTCCGCAATCGTCTTGAAACCGACCCAGCGCCCGGTGAAGCGGCTCATCGCCCAGCCGAGCATGCCCATGTCGAGGATGTCCTGCACGCCGGCCGGATTGAGGATCGGCATCATCGCGCTGACGAACTCGAGTTCCGAACCGTGCGGCAGCGTCGAGGAGCGGCAGGCGTGGTCGTCGGCCGCGAGCGCGAGCACGCCGCCCCTCGCCGAGGTGCCCGCGGCGTTGCCGTGCTTGAACACGTCGCCCGAACGGTCGACGCCCGGACCCTTGCCGTACCACATCGCGAACACGCCGTCGTACCTCGCGCCCGGGAACAGGTTGGTTTGCTGCGTACCCCAGACCATCGTCGCGCCGAGGTCCTCGTTGAGGCCGGGCTGGAATTCGATGGCCGAGGCTTGCAGATGCTTCTTCGCCTTCCACAGTTCGAGGTCGAATCCGCCGAGCGGCGAGCCGCGATATCCGGAAATGAAGCCCGCCGTGTTGAGGCCGGCGGCGCGGTCGCGCATCTGCTGCATCAGCGGCAGGCGGACCAGAGCCTGCACGCCGGAAAGATAGATACGGCCCTGGGTGCGCGTGTACTTGTCCTCGAGCGTGTAGCCGAGGTCCAACTGGGTTGCGGGAACAGACATGACGGCCATGCTCGCGTTAGAGTCAATGCTCGATTTTAGCATCGGCACCGCGTACGGCTGCGCGAATGTGGTGCAAGACACCCCGAAAGTCGACCGCGCCCGCCGATTTGCGCGCCGGCGGCCGCGGAATCCTCGTATCGCCCGGCCCGGTTTTTCGTGGCCCATTGTCCGCAAGGGCGGACCTATTGCGTTTGCGTGATCATTCCGCTGAGGGAATAGGCGGCAAGGCGCTCACCCCTGGCCCATGCGGAATAGTCCGCCTCGGCCTCGAAATGCACCGACGCGGCCATTTCGCGCAATCGGCCGACGCAGGATTTCGCCGCCTTCGCGTCGACTCCGACGATGCTGATCTCGAGCACGCCCTTGCGCGCAAGGCGCAGGGCGTGGCAGTCGAATACGCTGGTGCTGGCGTCGTCCGGCTGACGCTCCTCGCTCCAGACCACAGTCGGGCCGTCGCGCTCCGGAACATCGGCATAGCGCAGCAAGGCACCGCCGCTGCCGGCGAGCCGCGGCACGCGTGGCCGTGCGCGCGCGGCATCGAGCAGCATGGCGGGCTCGAGCGCCGCAGCGTCGCTGGCGACGAAGCCGTCGTGGCGCCAGCGCAGGCGAACGATACGCAGGTTCGCATCGGTGACGTTCTTGTTTTCGTCGATCATCCAGCCGATCAAATGCGCGTCGTCCACGCCGCGCAGGGCGGTATCGACGCGGCGTGCCTCGGCACCGGCGAGCAGATGCTGGCCACGCGGAATGTCCAGGCGCATGCCGATCGCTTCGCGCACGTAGCGGCCGCGCAGGAAGGCGGCGTGGTCGGCGAGCCGGCGCAACTCCGCGGGCGTGGCACGGCGCGCCGGCTCGGTTCCGTCTGCGGGGCTCGAGGCCGGCTGCGCCGGGCTGCGCGCGGCGCTGGCCGGCGATGCGGAATCGCCCGAACCGTACGCGGCGCCACAGAAAGTGGTCGCGCCGAGAACCAGGATCACCCACCGCCAACGCATGGCAAAACCTCCCCAGACGGACACGTGCGAGTGTAGACGAGTGCGGCGGGCAAAACCGGGCAGTCCGCCGCGGTTTTGCGACCGCGCTCAGGCCTGCGTGTCGGGCTTGACCATGGCCCTGAACGGGAACGTCTGCTGGTTGACGAAGCCGTCGGGCATGTAGTCGCCGACCACGCCGTAGCGTTCCGGAAACTTCTTCTCCGACTTCACCGCGGTGCCGAACAGGTAGTCGAGGAACGAATAGTGCGCGGCGTAGTTCCTGTCGATCGCCTCGTCGTCCTGCGAGTGGTGCCAGTGATGGAAGTCGGGGGTCACGATCAGGTATTTCAGCGGCCCCCACGGCAGGTGCACATTGGCGTGATTGAACACGGCCTGGAAGCCGACGATGATGATATAGGCGTTGATCACGCCTTCGGCGAAGCCGATCACGAACAGCGGCGCGAGCACGAGCACGCGCGTGGCGACGATCTCGAGCATGTGCTGGCGCGATCCGGCGAGCCAGTCCATGGTCTTGGCCGAGTGGTGCACCGAGTGGAATTTCCACAGCAGCGGCACCTCGTGGTACGCGCGGTGGGTGAAGTACTGGGCAAGGTCAGCAACGAGGATGCAGAGTAGCAACTGCGGCACGAACCAGATGCGCTGCACGGCTAGCTGGAAGTCGTGGTTGACCAGCCAGCCGAACACGTGATGGATGAGAAAATTGACCGTGAGCAGGATCAGGCCGACGAGGAAGTGGTTGACGGCGAAATGCTTGAGATCGGTCTGCCATTCGCGGCGGAAGATCGGCTGGCCCTTGTAGAGCGGGAACAGTTTCTCGAGCACGACGAAGATCACGGTCGAGCCGAGCAGGTCGAGGATGAACCAGTCGAGGCCGATGTAGGGCGTGTTGTCCGGGAACTCGCCGACCGGCACGCGCGAGCCGCCGAGCGCGACCGCGACGATGACGCAGGCGAACGCGACCAGGTTGAGGTTGCGCCGGCGGTTGAAGATCAGGTTGGTCAGCGCCAGCGCGCCGGCGACGAGCAGGCCGGCGAACAGCAGCTGGCGCAGCACGTCCACCGAGTACTTGTGGCGCAGCTCGGGCATCGTCAGGTACTGCGGGAAATGGAACGCGAGTACCGCGAGCAGGCTCAAGATGCCGAGCAGCAGCGCGATCACCGTCGTGATCAACGCCCTGCCTTTGCGCAGATCGCCGCTGCGATGGAGCAGATTGTCGGTGGCGTCGACGACTTCGCCGACGCGGCGCGCGGTGGCCGCGAACGGAGCGACGAGGACGCGGCGGGAAATCGAGCGGGTTGGCTGGCGCATGGCGGTCACAACGGCGAAGGATTGCGAAAGCGTACCCTTTCAAGCCCCCGTCCGGCGACGGGGGCTTTTCCGGGGCATTCGATTTCGCTTACAGCAACGGAATCAACAGCAGCGCCACGATGTTGATGATCTTGATCAGCGGATTGACCGCCGGGCCCGCGGTGTCTTTGTAAGGATCGCCGACCGTGTCGCCGGTGACCGCGGCCTTGTGCGCGTCCGAGCCCTTGCCGCCGAAGTTGCCGTCCTCGATGTACTTCTTCGCGTTGTCCCAGGCGCCGCCGCCGGTGGTCATCGAGATGGCGACGAACAGGCCGGTGACGATGGTGCCGATGAGCACGCCGCCGAGCGCCTGCGCGCCGGCGACGGAACCACCGAGCCACTTGAAGCCGAACACGACGAGCACGGGCACGAGCACGGGCAGCAGCGAGGGAATCATCATCTCCTTGATCGCCGCACGCGTGAGCATGTCCACCGCGCGCGAGTAGTCGGGCTTGGTCTTGCCCTCCATGATGCCCTTGATCTCGCGGAACTGGCGGCGCACTTCTTCGACCACGGCGCCGGCCGAGCGGCCGACCGCTTCCATCGCCATCGAGGCGAACAGGTACGGGATCAGGCCGCCGATCAACAGGCCGATGATGACGTAGTGGTTCGACAGATCGAACGTGACGTTCGCAAGGCCCGGCTGGCCCGAGAGGTTGTGGGTGTAGTCGGCGAACAGCACGAGCGCGGCCAAGCCGGCCGAGCCGATCGCATAGCCCTTGGTCACCGCCTTGGTCGTGTTGCCGACCGCGTCGAGCGGATCAGTCACGGCGCGCACGCCCGATGGCAGTTCGGCCATTTCCGCGATGCCGCCGGCGTTGTCGGTGATCGGGCCGTAGGCGTCGAGCGCGACGATCATGCCGGTCATCGACAGCATGGCCGTGGCGGCGATGGCGATGCCGTAGAGGCCGCCGAGCGCGTAGGCGCCCCAGATCGATGCGCACACCGCGAGCACGGGGTACGCGGTCGACTTCATCGAGATGCCGATGCCGGCGATGATGTTGGTCGCATGACCCGTCGTCGAGGCCTGCGCCACGTGGCGCACCGGCGCGTATTCGGTCGCGGTGTAGTACTCGGTGATCACGACCATCGCCGCGGTCAGGGCGAGGCCGATCAGCGCGCAGAAGAACAGGTTCGTCGCGCCGATCGGCGTGCCTGCCATCAGCGAGTTGGTGATGAAGTAGAACGCGATCGCCGCGATCACCGCCGAAACGGCGACGCCGACGTAGAGCGCATTCATGATCCTCGCGCCGGGCTTGGTCTTGACGAAGAACGTGCCGATGATCGAGGCGACGATCGACACGCCGCCGAGGACCAGCGGATACAGCACGCCGTTGGCCCCCACCGTGGCAGCGCTGATGCCGCCGAGCAGCATCGTTGCGACCAGTGTGACCGCGTAGGTCTCGAACAGGTCGGCGGCCATGCCGGCGCAGTCGCCGACGTTGTCGCCGACGTTGTCCGCGATCACCGCCGGGTTGCGCGGATCGTCCTCGGGGATGCCGGCTTCGACTTTGCCGACCAAGTCCGCGCCGACGTCGGCGCCCTTGGTGAAGATGCCGCCGCCCAGACGCGCGAAGATCGAGATCAGCGACGAGCCGAAGGCGAGGCCGACCAGCGCGTGCAGCGCCTTTTCGGTCGGCAAGCCGAAATGCAGCAGCGCCATGTAGTAGCCGGCGACACCGAGCAGGCCGAGGCCGACGACGAGCATGCCGGTGATCGCACCACCGCGAAAGGCGACGTCGAGCGCGGCGGCGAGGCCCGAGCGCGCTGCTTCCGCCGTGCGCACGTTGGCAGCGACCGAGACGTTCATGCCGATGAAGCCGGCCGCACCGGAGAGGATCGCGCCGACCGCGAAGCCGATCGCGGTCGGCCAGTTCAGGGCGAAGCCGATGACGACGAACAACACTGCGCCGACGATGCCGATCGTCGTGTACTGCCGATTCAGATAGGCCTTGGCGCCTTCCTGGATCGCCGCGGCGATCTGCTGCATGCGCTCGTTGCCGGCGGGTTTGGCCATGATCCAGGCGCGCGACCAGATGCCGTAGACGATCGCGAGCAGGGCGCAGATGGGCGCGATCCAGTAACCGTATTGTTGCAACATGCCTTTCTCCCTTGGAACAGGCTGATGGAAGGAAACAACGATGGGGCGGTACGGAAAAGCTTTCTGCGAGTATACCCAGCCACGACGCGATGGGTAGCTGCGCTGCGCAAACGCCGCGTTCGCGCGGCGTGGTATCGCTGTCAGCGTCGGTGCGGCGCGCGCGCCAGAGCCCAGACATCCACGCGTGCGACGCCGGCGCGCTTGAGCGTGCGCGCACATTCGCGCAGGGTCGCGCCGGTCGTCATCACGTCGTCGAGCAGGACAACATGGGCAGGCCGGGTTGTCGCGAGTCGACTCGCGTCGACCTCGAACGCGCCACGCAGGTTCCTGCGCCGCGTCGCCGCGTCGAGATCCGACTGTGCGGCGGTGGCACGCGCGCGGCACAGCAGGTCCGGTGCGAGTGCGACGTCGAACTCGCGCGCGAGCGGCTTGGCCAGTTCGAGAGCCTGGTTGTAACCGCGTTCGCGCAGGCGCGTGGCGTGCAGCGGCACGGGCACGATCGCATTGGGCAGCGTGGCGCGCGCGCCGTTGGCCAGTGCTGCGATCCACAACTCGGCGAGCACGCGTCCCGCGGCGAGGCTGTGGCCGAACTTGAGTTTGGTCAGCAGCAGGTCGAGCGGGTGGCCGTAGAGATACGGTGCGAACGCCGCGTCGAATGCAGGTTCACTGCGCAGGCATTCACCGCACAACGCGGCAGGGGTGGGCAGGGGCAAGGCGCAACGGGCGCAGGAGGTGCGGTTCGGGGTCAGATCGGCTGCGCACGCGGCGCACAGATCGCGCGAACTTTCGCCGCGCGCGCCACACAGCAGGCAGTGCGGCGGCAGCAGGGCGAACTGCAGCCGTTGCCAAAATCCGTCAACTTCGGTTGGCTGTTTCAGGTTGACAGGGGCGGGGGGGCTGATCACACTGCCGAAAGTCTACGCCCAAACCGATATTCCCGATGTCAGCCACGATCCAAACCCTGCCGGCCGGCGAGCGCGTCAGCCGCGGTGAAGCGCTTGCCCTGTTCGCCCTGCCGTTCAACGACCTGCTTGCGCGCGCGCACGAGGTGCATCGCGCGCATCACGACGCGAACGCGGTGCAGGTCTCGACCCTGCTGTCGATCAAGACCGGCGGCTGCCCGGAAGACTGCGCCTATTGCCCGCAGAGCGCACGCTACGCCACCGGGGTGAAGGCCGAGAAACTCATGTCGCTCGATGCGGTGCTGGAGAAGGCCAGGCAAGCCAAGGCCGCCGGTGCGACCCGCTTCTGCATGGGCGCAGCCTGGCGTTCGCCCAAGGATCGCGACGTGGACAAGGTCGCCGAAATGATCGGCGCCGTGCGTGCGCTCGGCATGGAAACCTGCGCCACGCTCGGCATGCTCAGCGCGCCGCAGGCATCGAAACTGAAATCGGCCGGGCTCGACTACTACAACCACAATCTCGATACCGCGCCCGAGTTCTATGGCGAGATCATCCACACGCGCGAATTCCAGGATCGCCTCGACACGCTGGAAAACGTGCGCACGGCGGGCATGAAGACCTGCTGCGGCGGCATCGTCGGCATGGGCGAATCGCGCGAGCAGCGCGCGGGCCTGTTGCACACGCTGGCGAACTTGCCCGAGCCACCGCAGTCGGTGCCGATCAATCATCTGGTTCAGGTCGCGGGCACGCCGTTGAATGGCACGACGTTGCTCGATCCGTTCGAGTTCGTGCGCACGATTGCGGTGGCACGCATCCTGATGCCGCGCTCGATGGTACGCCTCTCCGCCGGTCGCGCCGAAATGAGCGACGAGTTGCAGGCCTTGTGTTTCTTCGCCGGCGCGAACTCGATCTTCTACGGCGAAAAACTGTTGACCACCGGCAACCCCGACGTCGAGCACGACCAGGCGCTGTTCGCGCGGCTCGGCATTGCGCCGATGCGGGTGGAACTCGAGCCGGGTACGGTGCATGCGGACATCATCGAGGCCGCGTAAGCTTCCCTTCCCCCATCGGCAGAAGATGGCGCGAAGCTCCGGATGAGGGAAGAGCCTTGCAGCATCCTACGGCGCCACAAATTGCAGAGCCCCTCCCTCATCCGCCCTCCGGGTACCCTCTCCCGATGGGAGAAGGGAAGATAGAGGCATGACTCGCCCCGGTATCATCGAGCGTCTCGCCGCGGCGCAAGTCGAACGTGCCCGACAAGACCTGTTGCGTCGCCTGCGCAAGGTCGAGGCGGTCGACGGCGTGCGCATCCAGATCGATGGCAAGACGCTACTCAATTTCGCCAGCAACGACTATCTCGGCCTCGCCCAGCATCCAGCCTTGCAGGAAGCGCTGATCTGCGCGGCGAAGCAGTGGGGCGTCGGCGCGACCGCGGCGCATCTGCTCGGCGGCCATCGCGAAGAGCACGAGGCACTCGAAGACAAGCTTGCCGCGTGGACGCGGCGCAAGTGCGCGCTATTGTTTTCGACCGGCTACATGGCCAATCTCGGCGTGCAGCAGGCGCTGCTCGCGGAAGGCGATGTCTGCGTGCAGGACAAACTCAACCACGCCAGCCTGATCGACGGAGTACGCCTATCCGGTGCGACGCTCAAGCGCTACGTGCACGCCGATCTCGCCAGTGCGAAACGCCAGCTCGAAGCGAGCGCGGACAGCGCGGCACTGCTCGCCACCGACGGCGTATTCAGCATGGACGGCGACGTCGCGCCGCTGGCCGACCTTGCTGCCCTGGGCAAGGCGCAGCAGGCAACGCTGATGGTCGACGATGCGCATGGCCTTGGCGTACTCGGTGACGAAGGCGCGGGCAGCCTCGTCGAGGCGAAGCTGAAGCAGGACGACGCGCCGGTGTTGATGGCGACGCTCGGCAAGGCACTCGGCGTCGGCGGCGCGTTCGTCGCCGGCAGCAAGGCGCTGATCGATGGCCTCGTGCAATTCGCGCGCACGCACATCTACACCACGGCGATGCCGCCGGCGTTGGCGGCCGCGGCCAGCGCCGCGGTCGACATCGCGCGTTTCGAGGACTGGCGTCGCGCCAAATTGCATCGGCTCGTCGCGCATTTCCGCCACGGCGCGGGCGAGCGCGGCATCGAGCTGCTCGATTCGCGCACGCCGATCCAGCCCGTGCTGGTCGGCGCGAGCCGCGCGGCGCTGATCGCCGCGCAGCGACTGGAGGCCGACGGCTATTTCGTGCCGGCGATCCGCCCGCCGACCGTGGCGCAGGGCAAGGCGCGGCTGCGCGCGACGTTTTCTGCGCTGCACGAGGAAGCCGACGTGGAAAGACTGTTGAATGCCCTCGCGCGCGCGATCACGCATGCGCGGCGCGCGATGAAGAAGGATCGTTGAAAAACATGCTGCATATCGAAACGGTCGGCTCGGGTCCCGACCTCGTCCTGATCCACGGTTGGGCCATGCACGGCGGCATCTTCGCGCCATTGACGCCGTTGCTCGCCGAACACTTCCGCGTGCATCTGGTCGACCTGCCGGGCCACGGCTTCAGCCGCGGCGATGCGGGTACGTGCGATCTCGCCATCTGGGCCGAACGTGTGCTCGATGCGACGCCGGCGGCGATCTGGGTTGGCTGGTCGTTGGGTGGTCTCGTCGCGCTGCAGGCCGCGCGAGCGCGGCCCGCGCAAGTGCGTGGGCTGGTCGAGATCGCTGCTTCACCTTGTTTTGTCAACGCGGAGGATTGGAAGTTCGGCGTCGATCTCGCCGTGTTCGCCCAGTTCGCGCTCGGGTTGCGCGAAAACTATCGTGACGCGATCGAACGCTTCCTTGCGCTGGAAACCCTGGGTTCGGCGAATGCGCAGGCCGAACTGCGCGAATTGAAGACGCTCGTGTTCGCGCACGGCGAGCCGGATCTTGACGTGCTCGAACGCGGTCTGAACATGCTCGAGACCAGCGACTTGCGTGCCGCGCTTGCGCAATTGGCGATGCCAAGCCTGTGGATCGGCGGGCGCCGCGACCGGCTCGTGCCGTCCGCGGCAATGCGCTGGGCATCGACACAAAGTGCGCAAAGTGGATTTGTGGAAATTGCGTCGGGGCACGCGCCGTTCCTCAGTCACGCCACGAACGTCGCGCAAGCCATCGGCGACTTCGCGCAGAGGTTGCCGAGGCCATGACGCCGCCGTTCGATGCGCGCCAGGTGCGTCATGCCTTTGGCCGTGCCGCGGCGAGTTACGAGGCGAACGCCGTGCTCCAGCGCGAAGTCGGGCAACGCCTGCTCGAACGCCTCGACTACGTGGCCGCGGTGCCCGCGCGCGTGCTCGACCTCGGCTGCGGTCCGGGTCATGCGGCGCAGGCGATGCGCGCGCGCTGGAAAGGCGCGCAGGTGATCGCGCTCGATGTCGCCTTGCCGATGCTGGATCGCGTGAAGCCCAACTGGCTGCGTCCGCTCGCGCGCGTGAACGCCGACGCGCGCGCGCTGCCGCTGGCCGAGGCGAGCGTCGATGTACTGTTCTCAAACCTGTGCATCCAGTGGATCGATGATCTGCCGGCACTGTTCGAGGAGTTCCGCCGCGTGCTGCGTCCGGGTGGCTATCTCGCCGTATCGACGTTCGGCCCCGACACCTTGCGCGAGCTGCGCGCCGCATGGGCGCAAGTCGACCGCGCGCCGCGTGTGAACGTGTTCGCCGACATCGCCCGCATCGGCGATGCGCTGATGCATGCCGGCTTCCGCGATCCGGTGCTTGACGGCGAGCACTTCACGCTGACCTACCATGATGCGACGACGCTGATGCGCGAACTCAAGGCGATCGGTGCGACCAATGCCGATCCGCAGCGCGCGCGCGGCCTCACCGGGCGTTCGCGTCATCGCCGGGCGGTCGCGGCGTACGAGGCTTTCCGCAGCGATGGTCTGCTGCCCGCCACCTACGAAGTCATCTACGCGCACGCGTGGGCGCCGGACTCCGGCCAGCCGCGCCGCGGACGCGGCGGCGGTGAAATCGCGAGTTTTCCGATCGAGCGCCTGCGCGGTTCGCGAAGGTAGTGCATCGCGCGGACTCCTGCGCGAAGGGCAGATCAGGGTCGCACATCCGCGTGCGCAATCCGCGACTCAAACTTCGCTTTCGCGGAAGCAGGAGACGAGGTGGTCGTTGACCATCCCGGTCGCCTGCATGTGCGCGTAGACGATCGTCGAGCCGACGAAGTTGAAGCCGCGCTTTTGCAGGTCGCGGCTGAGCCGGTCGGACAGCTCGGTGCGCGACGGCACCTCGCCGTGGCCGCGCCGGCGGTTGCGGATCGGTTTGCCGTCGACGAATGACCAGAAGTACGCATCGAGGCTGCCGAATTCTCCGACCACCTTGAGCGTTGCGCGCGCGTTGTTGCGTGCCGACCAGATCTTCTGCCGGTTGCGGATGATGCCGGGATCGAGCAGGCGCTTTTCCAGCGCCGCGTCGGTCATGCGCGCGACTTTGGCGATATCGAAATCATGGAACGCGCGGCGATACGCCTCGCGCTTGTTCAGCACCGTGGCCCACGACAGCCCGGCCTGCGCACCTTCGAGCACGAGGAACTCGAACAGCCTGGCGTCGTCGTGCAGTGGCACGCCCCATTCTTCGTCGTGGTAGCGCACGTAGAGATCGTTGCCGCCTTCGACCCAGCGGCAGCGGGTAAGGGGCCCGGGTTCCATGGTCATCCGGCCACCTGAGCGGTCCAGTCCGGCAGGTTGTAGTAGTTGGTCACGCGCGCGATCCTGCCGTCGCGCACCTCGAAGAATGCACCCGCGGGCAAAACATATTTCTGCCCGTGCGCGGGCGGCAGGCCCTCGTCGGTAGCGAGATATTCGCCGTGCACCACGAACTCCGCGCTTGCCCGCGTGCCGTCGGCGCTGACCATCACGACGATGTCGTGCAGCTGTTCGCGGTAGCATCGTTCCATGTGCGCGAGAAAGGTGGTGAACGCCGGCTTGCCGACTTCGCGCCGACCCTGGTTGATGTCGTGCACGATCTCCTCGTCCAGGCAACCGAGCATGCCGCGCCAGTCGCCGGCGTTGAACGCGGCGTAGTAGCGCTGGATCAGCGTTGCGCTGGTATCGGTCTTGCGTTCCAGCAGTTCGCTCATTGTGTCCTCCGAATGGTGCTTCAGGGCCAAGGCAGTCGATCCAGATCGACGTTGCCGCCGGAGAGGATGATGCCGACGCGGCGCCCGTGAAAAATCCCGGGATGGGCGAGCACGGCGGCAAGCGCGGTCGCCGATGAGGGCTCGACGACGATCTTCATGCGCTCAAGGATCAGGCGCATCGCCGCGATCGTCTGCGCATCCTCGACCGTCAGCACGCGCACACCGTTATCGCGCAGCAAGGCGAGGTTGATTTCGCCGATCATGCCGCGCAGGCCGTCGCAGACGGTGTCCGGCACCATGTCGGTGACGCGTGTGCCGCGGCGCAGGGACTCGCAGGCATCGGCGGCGCCCGCGGGTTCGGCTGCGTAGATTTCGATGCCGGGGTTGAGGGCCTTGGCCGCGATCGCGCTGCCGCCGATCAGGCCGCCGCCGCCGACCGGCGCGACCAGCGCATCGAGGTCGCCGACTTCACGCAGCAGCTCGAGTGCGGCCGTGCCCTGGCCGGCGATGACGCGCACGTCGGTATAGGGATGCACGAGTTCGGCGCCGGTTTCCGCCTGCACCTTCGCCGCCGCGGCTTCGCGTGCGGCGATCGTCGGCGCGCAATAGTGCAGGGTCGCGCCGTAGGCCGCGATCGCGGCAAGCTTGGACTTCACCGCACCTTCGGGCACGACGACGTGCGCGTGGATGCCGCGTGTGTGTGCGGCGAGCGCGAGCGCGGCGCCGTGATTGCCCGAGGAGTGCGTGACCACACCGCGCTTGGCGTCGGCGTCGGTCAACGACCAGACCGCATTGCACGCGCCGCGAAACTTGAACGCGCCGGTGCGCTGAAAGTTCTCGCACTTGAACGCGAGCGATGTTCGAGCGAGTGCATCGATGCTGCGCGCGCCGACGATGGGAGTGCGCGCCGCATGCATGGCGATGCGCTGCGCGGCGTGTTCGATGTCGGCGAAGCCGGGAAAAGCCGCAATTGCGGACGGCGGCGATTGGATTGATTCTGGCATGGGCGCGATCATAACCTGATCGCGCGGCAGCCTCGTGCGCTGCGCCGCAAGCGTGACGGGACGCTCGCGGCTGGCGCAGTTTCAGCGGTCCAGCGGCAGCTTGTTCAATGCGGCGCTGACGTGTGTGTACTTGTTCTGCAGATTCTCGATCGTGATCTGCCTGTCGTTGTCGGTCGCGTACTGGTCGTAGTCTTCCATCACCATTTCCAGGCGTCCCAATTCGATCATCAGGTCGTGCCGCAGATATTGCACACTGCTGATGCTGGCGTGTTGTTCGTTCAACATGACATCCCCCTGCGAGTTCTTCGGCCCCGGAATCGGGTGCATTGGTGAGAAGCAATCACCGTGCCAACTGAACGCCTTTCTGGGGAAATGACGCCGGCACCAATCCGTTCTGACGCCTGCGTCACGGAATTTTCTGTTTTGAACGCGCCAAGGTACAATTTCCGCGGTTCCACGTGTCGGGAACCGCGAAGATTCCGCCAAAGGTGACGTGGAAGGTCAGGATTGGACGAATTGCGAAGGGGGCAGGGGCGGCGCGAGCCGATTCGCCACGCTGTGGAAGTCTTCACGTTTTTATAGCATGTCCCGAGCTATGCTACGGGCACAGTGGGGTCGCTGGGCTTTGCTCCCAGAGGTTTGAGGCGGAAATCCCGCTGCAGAATATAGGGTTACTGGCGCCCGGCATACGGTCCTCTTGGATTCCCCCTGTTCCTAAGACCGCCGGGCGCCAGCCTTTCTTCCTGAAAGCCCTTCGCTACTCCTTGCTGCGTCCTTCGAGTTTTCGCGAATCGGCCCCTGAGCCCAATTGTCAGCGCGCTTGAAGCGGCGGCTGTGCGGTCTTTCGAAGTGCTCGCGAGTAGAAGCAGGGATCATGCCAATTGGCCACTGATATAATTCCTTTTTGATCAACGGAAGAAAGAGCGCGCCCCGCGCCCGATCCGCATGAATTTCGACCCGCAATTCGACGTCATCGTGATTGGCGGCGGTCACGCCGGCACCGAGGCAGCGCTGGCTTCCGCGCGCCTTGGCGCGCGCACGCTATTGCTCACGCACAACATCGAGACGCTCGGCCAGATGAGCTGCAATCCCGCGATCGGCGGCATCGGCAAGGGACATCTGGTCAAGGAAATCGACGCGCTCGGCGGTGCGATGGCGCAGGCCGCGGACCGCGCCGGCATCCAGTGGCGCACGCTCAACGCTTCCAAGGGTCCGGCCGTGCGCGCGACGCGCTGCCAGGCCGATCGCGCGTTGTACAAGGCCGATATCCGCGAACGCCTCGAAGTCCAGCCGAACCTGGCCATCTTCCAGCAGGCCGTGGACGACCTGACCCTGGAAGGGCAGAAAGTGACTGGCGTGGTCACCCAGATGGGCCTGACTTTCCGTGCGCGCTGCGTCGTGTTGACGGCGGGCACCTTCCTCGCCGGCAAGATCCACATCGGTTTTGAAAACTACGCGGGCGGCCGCGCGGGGGACCCGCCGGCGCAACGTCTCGCCGCGCGCATGCGCGAGCTGCCGCTCGCGGTCGACCGGCTCAAAACCGGCACACCGCCGCGCCTCGACGGCCGCAGCATCGACTTCTCCGAGCTGCAGGAGCAGCCGGGCGACACGCCGATGCCGGTGTTCTCGTTCTGGGGCGAAGCCGCGGATCATCCGCGCCAGCTGGCCTGCTGGATCACGCACACCTGCGAGCGCACGCACGAGATCATCCGCGCCGGCCTCGACCGTTCACCTTTGTATACAGGCAGGATCGAGGGCATCGGCCCGCGCTATTGTCCGTCGATCGAGGACAAGGTCGTGCGCTTCGCCGAGAAGGCTTCGCACCAGATTTTCCTCGAACCCGAAGGCCTGGGCACCACCGAGTTCTACCCGAACGGCATTTCCACCTCGCTGCCGTTCGATGTGCAGATTGAACTGGTCCGGTCGATGAAGGGGCTCGAGAACGCGCATGTCACACGGCCTGGCTATGCGATCGAATACGACTACTTCGACCCGCGCGGCCTCAAGGCCTCGCTGGAGACCAAGGCGATAGAGGGGCTGTACTTCGCCGGCCAGATCAACGGCACGACCGGCTACGAGGAGGCCGCCGCGCAAGGCCTGATCGCGGGTCTGAACGCCGCGCGCTCGACGCAGGGCAGGGAGTCGTGGACGCCGCGCCGCGACGAGGCCTACATCGGCGTGCTGATCGACGACCTGATCACCAACGGTACGCGCGAGCCGTACCGCATGTTCACCTCGCGCGCCGAGTATCGTCTCAACCTGCGCGAGGACAACGCCGACCTGCGCCTGTGCGACAAGGGTTTCGAACTCGGCAGTCTCGACGCGCGGCGCTACGATGCGTTCCGGCGCAAGCGCGAGGCGATCGAGAACGAAAGCGCACGGTTGAAAGCGGTCTGGGCGTCGCCGGGCAACGCGCTCGGCCGCGAAATCCATGCGACGCTGGGCATCGAACTTTCGCGCGAAACGCACGCTCTCGATCTGCTGCGCCGCCCCGAGCTCGACTACGCGCGGTTGATGCACGTGCCGGCGCTCGGGCCCGGCGTCGCCGACGCCGGCGTCGCCGAACAGGTGCAGATCACGGCGAAATACTCGGGCTACCTCGAGCGTCAGAACGAGGAAATCGAACGCCAGCGCCGGCACGAAGACACCGCGATTCCGGCGGCGTTCGACTACACGCAGGTGCATGGCCTGTCCGCCGAAGTCATGCACAAACTCCGCTCGGTGCAGCCGCAGACGGTCGGTCAGGCGATGCGCATCGCCGGCGTCACGCCTGCGGCGATCTCGCTGCTGCTCGTGCATCTGAAACGCGGTCAGCGTCGCGTCGCCTAGGTTCGGCCGCACTTCGCCTTTCGTCCCCGCGCCACCGTCAGGCTGTTGCAAGCTTGATCCGGTATCGTGCGCGCCCCGAGGCTAGGCATTCCCGCGTACGGCAGTGCATCGGGCCGAAATCGCGGTTACCCATCCACCATGCGCCGAAGCACGATCCTCCTTGCGCTTCGCCTCTTCCCGCTCGGCTCACTGCTTGCCGTCGCCAGTGCGGTGGTTGCGCAACCCGTCGTCGAGGCGAACCTGAGCCTCAAGCGCGCGCTTGAGCTCATGCGCGCGCGCGACCCGAACCTGCAGTCGGCGCAAGCTGCGGTCGACCAGGCGTTGGCCGACAAGATCAGCGCGGGCGAGCGGCCGAACGCGACACTGTCCTGGTCGACGGGCAAGATCAACCCGGCCGGGCACAACGGCTCCGGCGACTTCTGGAACAAGAGCTACGACACGGTCGTCAGCCTGTCGCAGCCGTTCGAGCGTGGCGGCAAGCGCAGGTACAGGCTGGACCAGGCCGAGGCGAACGCCGATGCGGCGCACGCGGACTACGCCGACAGCGTGCGCGGCGAGCGTCTTGCCGTGACCCAGGCGTACTGGGAACTCAAGCGTGCGGAGGAAAAGTATAAAAATGCGCAGACGCTTGCAACGATCGAGCATCGTTCGATCGAAGCTTCGGAGCAACGCCTGCGTGTCGGCGACATGCCGCGGCTTGATGTCGAACGCATGCGTATCGATGCCGCAGCCGCCGACAACGCGGTGGATTCGACGCTCGGTGCCCTGCGCGACGCGCAGGTTGCGCTCGCTGCGCTGATCGATGTCACCGCGCAATCGGGCGAGCTGTCGGCGCGCGACGATTGGCCGCGCGCGGCCGGAGCACTCGACCCCAGGCTGGACCTCGATGGCGCGAGCGAACCCGCCGAAACCGTGCTCGCGCGCCGCCCCGACATGCTTGCCGCGCTGAAACGCGTGAACGGTGCGGACGCGGCGCTGCGGCTCGCGCACGCGCAAACGGCGCGCGACATCACGATCAGCGGCCAGTATGAGCACAATCCGGTACCGCCGGCGGCGCCCACCGTCGGGCATACCCTGCTCGGTGTCGGCCTGTCGGTGCCGATCTTCACCGGCAGCCAATACAAGGGCGAGATCGCGCGTGCGAGCGCCGACATCGATGCGGCAAAAGCGAATCTCGCACGCGTGCGCGTGGCCGCGCTCGCCGACGTGCACCGTGCGCGCGCCGAACTGCGCGCTGCGGCACGGCGGGCGCACCGCTACGACAGCGATCTGATCCAGCGCGCGCTTTCCACCGAGAAGACGGTCGAGACCGCCTACGCGCGTGGCGGCCTCGCACTTGCCGACCTGCTCGATGCACGGCGCTCGCTCAAGACAACGCAGGACGACGCCACCGACGCGCATGCCGACTTTGCCGAGGCGCTCGCCGCATTGGCTGCGGCCGTGCCCGACGAAAATCAGGGAACGACACCGTGAAGAAACCGTTTGCGAAAACTCCGATCGAGATTGCCGGCGCGACGGTGCTCGCGCTTGCGCTCCTGCTCGGCGCGCTCTGGCTGTTCCGCTCGAAGCCGCAGACGCGGGTCGATGCGCCGAAACCAGCAGTCGCGAACGACACCTTGCACTACAAGGTAGGCGCAGAGCAGCTCAGCTATCTCGACATCGCGCCGGTCGAGGAACTCGCCGCACCGACGACGCAGGCATTGCCGGGCAAGCTAGCCTTTGACGAAGACGTGACCGTGCGCGTGTTCTCGCCGGTGACGGGCCGCGTCACCGAACTTGTTGCCAAGGCCGGTGCCGCGGTGAAGGCGAAGGACGTGCTCGCCTGGCTCAATTCGCCCGACTTCGCCCAGGCGCGCGCCGACGCGCGCAAGGCGCAGGCCGACCTTGCGATGAAACAGAAGGCGCTGTCGCGGACGAAGGAACTCGCCGGTCTCGGCGTGCTCGCACGCAAGGATCTCGAAGGCGCCGAAGCCGATCTGGGCCAGGCACAGGCCGAGCTCGATCGCGCGCAGAGTGTGTTGAAGAACCTGGATCCGACCGGCAACGACACGCGCTACGCGCTGCGTGCGCCGATCGCCGGCATCGTCGTCGACCGCACGATCAATCCCGGCCAAGAAGTGCAGCCTGGTGCGGCAAATCCGCTGTTCATCCTCACCGATCCGTCGAAGCTGTGGGTGAACTTCGAGTTGTCCGAGCAGGATATGGCGAAGGTCCACAATGGCCAGAACATCCGCATCGATGTCGATGCGATCGCGGACCAGCATTTCGCCGGGCGCGTCATCTACGTCGGCGCCGCGCTCGATCCGGCGACGCGCCGCATCGCCGTGCGCGCCCAGGTCGAGCAGCCGGATCCGCGCCTCAAGCCGGAGATGTTCGCGCGCATCAGCCCGCTCGAAGACGACGCGCGCAAGGAGATCGCGGTGCCGGACTCGGCGCTGGTCAGCATCGGTCTGCACCACTATGTCTTTGTCGAGGAGGCGCCGGGCACGCTCAAGCGCCGAGCAGTGCGGCTCGGCGTGATCGGCGAGCGCGTCGCCTACGTCACGGCCGGCTTGCAGGCCGGCGAGCGCGTGGTCACGCGCGGCGCGGTGCTGCTCAATGCCGAGCTGGGTCAGGCCGAGTGATCGCGCCGTCATGCTGAAAGCAGTCGTCGACTTTGCCCTGAAGCAGCGCGTCTTCGTCGCCGCGATCACGCTGATGGTCGCGATCGCGGGCATGTACGCGTTCAGTGGATTGCCCGTCCAGGCCTTCCCCGACGTGCAGGACGTGCAGGTGCAGATCATCACGCTCGTGCCGGGGCAGGCTCCGGAGGAGGTCGAGCGCGCGGTGACCCTGCCGATCGAGCGCACCGAGTACGGCGTGCCGAAGCTGACCCAGTTGCGTTCGATCTCGATGACCGGCCTGTCGGTCGTCACGATGACCTTCGCCGACGGCACCGACGACTACTTCGCGCGCGCGCAGGTGCTCGAAAAGCTTTCGGAGATCACCCTGCCGACCGGCATCCAGCCACAGCTCGCGCCGCTGTCGACCGCGGTCGGCGAGATCTACCGCTACATCGTCGAGGCACCGGCCGACATGCCGCTCGACGAGGTGCGCGCGATCCAGGACTGGACGATCGAACCTGCCTTGCGTCAGGTGCCCGGCGTCGCCGACATCAACGGCTTCGGCGGTGCGATCCGCGAATACCAGGTGCACGTGCACCCCGACCTGCTGCGCAAGTACAACCTTTCGCTGGAACAGGTCGGCGCGGCATTGCAGGCGAACTCGGTCAACACCGGCGGTGGTTTGCTCAAGCGCGGCGATGAAGACCTCGTCGTGCGCGCGATCGGCCTGTACCAGACGATCGACGACGTCGGCCGCGTACCGGTGGCCGTGTTCGGTGGCCAGCCCGTGCTCGTGCGCGACATCGGCGAAGCGACGATAGGCACGCAGATGCGCTACGGCATCGTCGGCTACAACCGCCAGGACGACGTGGTCGAAGGTATCGTCGTGATGACCAAGGGCGAAGACCCGGCCAAGGTCATCACGACGCTGAAGGCGCGCATCGCCGAAGTGCAGAAACAGCTGCCGCCCGGCGTCAGCATCCGCCCGATCTACGACCGCACCACGCTGGTCAACCACACGGTCGACACGGTCAGCGAGAACCTCTGCGTCGGCGCCGCGCTGGTCATCGCCGTGTTGCTGATCTTCCTGCACAACTGGCGTGCGGCGCTGATCGTGGCGAGCGTGATTCCGCTCGCGTTGCTGACCGCGTTCCTGCTCATGCGCCTGCGCGGCATCGACGCAAACCTGATCTCGCTCGGCTCGGTCGACTTCGGCATCATGATCGACAGCGCCGTCGTGCTGGTCGAGGCGCTGATGGTGCGGCTCGCGTTCGATGCGGTGCGCGGCGAGGCCACGGCCGAATCACGCCATGCCGTGCTCGCGCAAACTGCGACCCAGCTCGGCTCGCCGATCCTGTTCTCGAAAGCGATCATCATCCTCGCCTTCCTGCCGATCTTCACCTTCCAGCGTGTCGAAGGAAAAATTTTCGCGCCGATGGCGCTGACCCTGACGTTCGCGCTCGCCGGCGCGGTGATCTTCACGTTGACGCTGGTGCCGGCGCTGCTGTCGTGGGCCACGCGTGGACCGGGACTCGAGGAAAAGCACGACGCGTGGATGGAACGCTTGCGCGACAGGTATCGTCGCGATCTCGGCCGCTGGGCGCACCACCCCCGGCTCGTGATCGGCACCGCGATTGGCCTGCTGCTCGTCGCCCTCGCGCTGGCGCCGTTGCTCGGCAGCGAGTTCCTGCCCAAGCTCGACGAGGGCAACATCTGGCTCACCATCGATCTGCCGCCGTCGACCGCGCTGGCCAAGACCAAGGAAGTCGAGCGCCATGTGCGCAAGATTTTGCTCTCGTATCCCGAGGTGACCCAGGTCATCACCCAGACCGGCCGGCCGGACGATGGCACCGATCCGAAGGGTCCGAACAACATCGAGATCATGGCCGACCTCAAGCCGCGCGGCGAATGGCCCGATGTCGATAGATGCTGTGCGGACAAGGACGCGCTGATCCGCGATATGGAGAAAAAAATCCACGCCATGCCCGGCGTGCCGACGAACTTCTCGCAATACATCGAGGACAACGTCGAGGAAGCGCTGTCGGGCGTGAAAGGCGAGATCGCGGTCAAGGTGTCCGGCCCCAGCCTCGACGTGTTGCAAGCCAAGGGCGGGGAAATTGCTTCCGTGCTGCGCCAGGTGCCAGGTTCGGCCGACGTCGAGGAAATCCAGATCGGCGGCCAGACCGAGCTCGACATCACCCTGGATCGCGCCGCGCTTTCGCGCTACGGCATCAACGTCAACGACGCGGCGACAACGGTTGCAACCGCCCTCGGCAGCGCCGTCGCCGGCAACTTCTACGAAGGCAACCGCATCTTCAATGTGACCCTGCGCCTCGATGAGGCTTACCGCAACTCGGTGGAAAAGGTTTCCGAGTTGCCGGTGTCGTTGCCCGGCGGGGCGGGCACGGTGCCGCTGGGCCAGCTCGCACACATCGAGGAGCGCCAGGGCGCCGCGAAGGTGCTGCGCGAGTCGGGCAGCCGCATCGTCGCGATCAAGGTCAACGTGCTCGGTCGCGACCAGGGCAGCTTCGTCGCCGAGGCGATGCGCCGCGTCGCCGACGAAGTGAAATTGCCGGGCGGTTACCGCATTGCCTGGGGCGGACAGTTCGAGAACCAGAGGCGTGCGACGGCGCGACTGATGATCATCGTGCCGCTGTCGCTGGTCGGCATCTTCATTCTGCTGTTCTGGGCATTCCGTTCGATCCGCAAGGCGTTGCTGATCCTGGCCACGGTGCCGTTCACGCTGATCGGCGGCCTCGCCGGGCTCGCGCTGGCCGGTTTGCATCTATCAATTTCCGCGGCGGTCGGGTTCATCGCCGTCGCCGGCATTTCGGTGCAGAACGGCGTGATCATGGTCGAGCAGATCGTCGCCTTGCGCGCGCAAGGTCACGCGATGGAAGACGCGGTGCTCGAAGGCGCGGCAAGTCGCCTGCGCGCCATTCTGATGACGGCGCTGATGGCCGGACTCGGTTTGTTGCCGGCGGCACTCTCGCACGGCATCGGCTCGGAGACGCAAAGGCCGTTTGCCGTCGTCATTGTCGGCGGCATCGTTTCGGCGACACTGATCGCGCTCAACCTGTTGCCGCTGCTGTACGAAGCCGTGGTGGGCGCAGAAACCTGATCGCTCCCGCACGAAAAATCAGAAGAACAAACCGACCGACAGGCGCTTCTGGTTCGGCAGATTGAAATTCGCGTGCTGGTCGTAAGCGAGTCGCGCGAACGCGTGATGCCAGGCATAGGTCGCTGCGATCGCATAGCCATGCACATAGGTCTCAGGATCGGCGAGGCCATGCTTGTATGAAAAATCGAGCGAGCAGCGCGAACCATCGTCGATCGCGTAGCGCAGCAGCAGATGCGTGACGTGCTGACGCGTGGTCAGGCGGTCGTCCCAGATGTGGTAGAGCTGCGCTTCGAGACCGCGCGCAAGCACCTTCGTGCCGAAACCCGCGGTGATCGCGTCGTTCGGATCGAAGTTGAGGTTGTAGTAGGCGTGCAGGTTGGTACGGCCCCAGCCGACGATGGCGTAGTTGTCGTCGCTGCCAATCTGCGTGGTGACCGAGCCGCCCCAGAAGCCGCCGGTCGCGTACTGCCCGGAGAAATCGAGGTTGACGAAGCCGACCTGGGTCACCGCATCGAAGCCCGCACGCGACTGGTGATAGCCCTGCGAGTCGCGGTAGTCTCCGATCCACACGCGCTGGTCGCCGAAGTCGGCGCGCAGGTTCACATCGTAGGCATGCGTGCCGTCGGAATTGTCGTAGTACGACGGCGTCAGCTTCCATTGCAGGCGGCGATCGGCGCCATCGTCGGCGTGAAGCGCCGTGCAGGCGAGCAGGGAAGCCGTCGCCAGGATCGTCGCGTGTCCATTCTGTCTTGGGCGAAATTCGAACATTTCGGCAGTTTCCGCGCGTCCCTTCGAAGCTGCCATTGTAGGAGAGAAGCACGATCCGATTCACAAAACTGCGCTGGATTGCAAGCCTGCGCGCGCGCCTACAATGGCATCCCTTCGTATGGAAAGTCGTTGCAGCAACAGCGTATGTCGAATATCGAAACCAGGATTGCCCAGGAAATCGCCGCTCGGCCCGAACAGGTCAATGCGGCCGTGCAACTGCTCGACGAAGGCGCGACCGTGCCGTTCATCGCGCGCTACCGCAAGGAAGTCACCGGTGGTCTGGACGACACGCAGCTGCGCCTGCTCGAAGAGCGCCTGCGCTATCTGCGCGAACTGGAGGAGCGCCGCGCAACGGTGCTCGCGAGCATCGCCGAACAGAACAAGTTGAGCGACGAGTTGAAGGCGCAGATCCTCGATGCCGACACCAAGGCGCGCCTCGAAGACCTGTATCTGCCGTACAAGCCGAAGCGCCGCACCAAGGCGCAGATCGCGCGCGACGCGGGCCTGCAGCCGCTGGCGGATGCGCTGCGCGCCAATCCGGCCGAGACACCCGAGGCGCTCGCTGCCGTCTACATCGACGCGGAGAAGGGCGTGGCCGACGCCAAGGCCGCGCTCGATGGTGCGCGCGCGATCGTGCTCGAAGAGATGAGCGAAGACGCGGCGTTGATCGGCGAGCTGCGCGAGTGGTTGTGGTCGCGAGGGCAGATCCGCGCCAGGGTCGTCGCCGGCAAGGAAGTCGAAGGTGTGAAGTACCGCGACTACTTCGATCACGTCGAATCGATCCAGACGATTCCCTCGCATCGTCTGCTTGCGCTGTTCCGCGCGCGCAACGAAGGCTTTCTGGATCTTGATCTCGAACCTGGCGTCGAGGTCGAACAAGGTCACGCCGAAGGCGAGGGCCGCATTGCCGCACACTTCAACATCATCGACCGCGGCCGTCCCGCGGATGCCTGGCTGCGCGAAACCTGCCGCCAGCTCTGGCGCATCAAGCTGATGCTGCAGCTCACGCTCGACCTGTTCGGCCGCGCGCGCGAGGCCGCCGAGGACGAGGCGATCCGCGTGTTCGGCAGCAATCTGAAAGACCTGATGATGGCCGCGCCGGCCGGGCACAAGGTCGTCATGGGCCTGGATCCCGGCATCCGCACCGGGGTCAAGGTCGCCATCGTCGAGACCACCGGCAAGGTACTCGGCACCGGCACGATCTATCCGCACGAGCCGCGCAACGAATGGGACAAGTCCATCGCCTACCTCGCTGCCGCGTGCAAGCAGTTCAAGATCGACCTGATCTCGATCGGCAACGGTACGGCTTCGCGCGAGACCGACAAGCTCGCCGGCGAGTTGATGAAGAAGCATGCCGACCTGAAGCTCGCAAAGATCGTGGTCAGCGAAGCGGGCGCGTCGGTGTACTCCGCTTCGGAAACCGCGGCCAACGAGTTCCCCGACATGGACGTGTCGCTGCGCGGCGCCGTGTCGATCGCGCGCCGCCTGCAGGACCCACTCGCCGAACTGGTCAAGATCGAACCGAAGGCCATTGGCGTTGGCCAGTACCAGCACGACGTCAACCAGGTGAAGCTGGCGCGTTCGCTCGACGCCGTGGTCGAAGACTGCGTCAACGGCGTCGGCGTCGACGTCAACACCGCGTCGAGCGCGCTGCTGTCGCGCGTCGCCGGCCTCTCCGCGAGCGTCGCCGAGAATGTGGTCAAGTACCGCGACGAGCACGGCGCATTCCGCACGCGCGCGGCGATCAGGAAAGTGCCGCGCCTCGGCGACAAGGCGTTCGAGCAATGCGCCGGCTTTCTGCGCGTGACCAACGGCGACAATCCGCTCGATGCGTCGAGCGTGCACCCGGAAGCCTATCCGGTGGTCGAGCGCATAGTCGGCGACAGCGGTCGCGAGGTGAAACAGATCGTCGGCGACATCGCCTTCCTGCGCGCGCTCAAGGCGGAAAAGTATACCGACGAGAAATTCGGCCTGCCGACCGTGCGCGACATTCTCAAGGAACTGGAAAAGCCGGGCCGCGATCCGCGCCCCGCGTTCCACATGCCGGAGTTCGCCGACGGTATCGAGGACATGAGGGACTTGAAACCCGGAATGATCCTGGAGGGCCGCGTCTCCAACGTCGCCGCGTTCGGCGCCTTCGTCGACATCGGCGTGCACCAGGACGGCCTGGTCCACATCTCGGCGCTGTCGACCAGGTTCGTCAAGGATCCGCGCGAGGCGGTCAAGGCCGGCGACATCGTCAAGGTCAAGGTGCTCGAGATCGATCTGCCGCGCAAGCGCATCGCGCTGACGATGCGGCTCGACGATCCTGTCGGCGCCGACGCGCAGGGGCGCGCATCGGCGCGTGATACCGGCGCGGCACGCGATCCGCGCGGCGCGAGACCGATACCCAACAATCGCGGTGGTCTTGCGAAACCGGTTGCCGCCACACCGGCGAACAACGCGTTTGCCGACGCGTTCGCAAAGGCGCGGAGATCGTAGCGGGACAGCGATGGCCGGCCTGAGCTACCTCTCCCCTTGCGGGAGGGGCAGCGCGCGCAGCGTACCGGGAGAGGGAGAGGGCGTCGCAGATGCCGTCGGCTTCGACTCACCCCTTGCCAACCCCTCTCCCATCGAGGGAGAGGGGTTTGAATTGCAGTTTGGGTGCCGTGTCAGCGGTGCTTCTTCGCCGGCGCGCCTTTCTTTGCCTTTTCGTCGGTCTGCGCGCCGGTCTGCGGCTTCGGCGCATGACCCTGGGCCACGTCGAGTGCGGCCTCGGCATGCGCCTTCATTGCCTTGGCGTCGGCCTCGGAGACGTCGCTGGTCTGGCCGTTGACAACTTTTTCGTGCAGCACCAGGCTGCCGTCGTCGCCCCAGCCCACCCGCGTGCTCGACAACACCTGGCGTGAGCCGACCGGCGAGGATTCGCGCACGATCGCCCACGGTTTGTCGTCCTTGTAGGCGGCCTTGTAGGTCGTGCGGCCGCTGTCGTCGTAGGCGTCGGTGACTTCGCGCACGAACTTCACCTTGCCGTTGGACAGGAACGCATCCCACGCGGTGCCGAAGTTGTCGTTCGAGTACTTGCCGCTGACCTGCTTGAGGTTGCCGGTCTGCGCGGCGGCCTTTTTGTATTCTTCGAACAGTTTTTCCGCCGGTGTCGGCTCGGGCGCGAGCTGCACGTCGACCTTGGCTGTGCGCGCCTTGTCGGTAAGGACCTGGTATTCGAGCTTCTTCAGGAAGCGCCGGTCGCCGTCGGTCAGGATCGCGTCGAGCGCGTAAATGCCCTTGGGATCGACCTTGGCCGTGTCGATCGGCAGGCTGAACGACAACGGCAACTTGTTCGCATTCGGAATCGTCGTCTGCGCGAGCACGATCTCGGGATGGGAGACGTCGTACACCTTGACATCGACCTTGGCCGCGTCGCTGAGCTCGCGCGGCTCGATCAGGCTGACCGTGCCGGTCACCGCATTCGCGATCGGGGCGACCACCGGGGCGGGCGGCGGCGGGGCGGACGAACCGCAGGCGGCGAGCAGCGCCGAAGAAAGGACGGTCGTGGCAAGAAGAATTCGCATGGCTAACCCTCTTTGGAAAACTGAAAATGGAACGAGCATCACCCTTTCGTGCAGCACCCGCCAGCGCCCGCGAAAAATTCCGCTACGGAGTTTTTCAAGCCTTCCCTGGGCCGTGCCGACATCCGCCCACATATGGATCGACTCCGATTCTAGCCGCGCAGACGCGTGCTGCACAGATATGGCGGCGGGTTCGCGACGTCGCCTTTTCCTCGAGAAGCGGCAAGGAATTTACAAGGATGAAGTTTGCTTCACGAAATTGACAGTAAAGTTAACCATTTGTTATGGTCGGGCCACGGGTGCCGGCCATCCAGCGTCGTTTCTTGCCGGGCAGATCGGCGTCTCGCCGATTGGCCGCGGGTTGCGGCGATGCCTGCAAAAATAGCCGCGCCCCCACTCAATGCGCCGGGTCGGCAAGATAAATGCCCGGCTTCGTACCATTTCTGTTGGGGAACAACATGAAGCAGCGTGTACTCGTCTCGTCCATCATCATGGGCTTGTATGCAAGCCTTGCGGTCGGCAGCGCCATGGCGCAGAGCGCCGACGACCAGCAGGAAAAGAAGAAGGAAACCACGGAGTTGAAGGGCGTCGTGGTCACTGGTTCACTGATTCCGCGCGCGCAGATAGAAACGGCCTCTCCGACGATCTCCATCACATCCGATGAGATGAACCGCCAAGGCTTCAAGAGCGTGTACGACGCCCTGCGTTCCATGCCCGTAGCAAACGGTGCGGTGCTGAATAGCCAGGTGACCAACGGCTTTTCCCCGGCGGCGAATACCGTCAGCATTCTCGGCCTCGACCCGAGCTTTACCCTGGTCTTGCTCAATGGCAGGCCGATCTCGGAATATCCCTTCAGCTACGGATTCACGAACAACTTCGTGGATCTGAGCAATATTCCGACGATGCTGGTCGACCACATTGATATCCTGCCCGGCAACCAATCAGCAATTTACGGGTCCTCCGCTATCGCGGGTGTTGTCAACGTCATCACCAAGCAGCACATCGAGGGCGTGGACCTGCGCTTCCGCGTCGGCGGCTACACCCAAGGTGGTGGACAGCAGCAGAAGCTCGAATTGTCGGGAGGCAAGAACTGGGGTGCGCTCAATGTTCTCTTTGCATTGCAGCTAGAGAACTCGAATGCCGTCTATGCGAAACAGCGCGACTATCTCGACAGTCTGGCCGATGATCCCACCCTGAAGGGCAAGCCTCCGCTGGCTTCGCGTGACCGCGTGGTCCGGGACGCCTTCACCAACAAATATGTGGATCCCGGCGCGGCGACTTGCGCTGCGATCAGCAACCTCTTCTACGGCGACGAGAAGTATCGTACGCGTCCGGGTTCCGGCAACTACTGCGGCAGTTTGACCAGTATCGGTCTCGGCACCCTTTGGCCTCAGAACAAAAACGCCAACGGCTATCTGAATGCCACCTATGAGCTGAACGATACGACGCAACTGTATGGCGATTTCCTGTACGGGTTCAGCAAGACGAGTTACGCCGTGGGCGGCAATGCCTCTCCGTTCTGGAGCTATGGCGTCGGCTCAGGCGGCGGCAGCTATTTCTACGACATCGACAGCAAGCACTTGCTCAATCTCGCCCAGCATATTTTCGCGCCGGAAGAAATTGGCAGCGTCGCCAACCCGATATTCCTCACACACTCCTATGTCGTCAATTTCGGCGCGCGCGGCACGTTCGGTTCGTCGAACTGGAACTACGACGCCTACTTCCATCGCTCGGAAAACGACACCTACTACCGTCAGCGCCGTCCGCTGACCGCGAAGGTCAACGCCTTCTTCCTCGGCCCGCAAGATGGTACTGATCCGTATGGCTATGGCTACCCCGCCTATCACTTGAGCAAGCAAGGGCATTTCTGGGGAGCAATCACCCCGGCCGATTTCCAGGCTTTCTCGGCCGACAACACGAGCAATTCGAGCACGCACTCGCAAACTGCGAATCTGACGGTGACGAATACCGACCTGTTCAGCCTGCCGGCCGGTTCGGTCGGTTTCGCAGGCCTCGTCGAATTCGGCGATCAGGCGATCGACAACCCGCTGGATCCACGCATCGTAAATGGAGACTTTTTCGGATTGGGCGGCACTTCCTCGCACGGTACGCGTGACCACCAGGGTGCAGGCTTCGAATTCAACGTGCCGCTGTTCAGCAAGTTGACGGCAGACCTCTCCGGTCGCTACGACCGCTACGACACCGGCTACAGCTCGCAAGGGAAGTTCACCTACAAGCTCGGTTTGGAATTCCGTCCGATCGACACGCTGCTGGTGCGTGGCAACTACGCAACCGCGTTCAAGGCTCCGGACATCGGCCAGGTATTTGCCTCGAACGGCAAGGCGTACACGAGCGTCACGGATTACTACAACTGCCGAAAGATTGGCGGCGACAACTTCGACAGTACGACGTGCCCCGCGCAATACCAAAGTACACAGATCGAATTGTTCAACGGCGGTGATCGCAACCTGAAGTACATCACTTCGAAATCCTGGGGCTATGGTTTCGTTTGGTCTCCGACCAGCAACTTCAACATCAAGCTGGACTACATCGATGTTCGTCTGAAGAACAAGGTCAATCTGTACGATGCCGATACGATTTCGCGCATCGAGGCGGACTGTCTTATCGGTCATCAGAGCGACGGTACGGTGGTCGATCCGAATTCCGCCCGGTGCAAGGACTTCACCGGTCGTGTAGACCGTGTGCCATTGACTGCGAATCTGGGTGCGGGCACGTTGATCAGCGTGACCACGTTCCCGATCAACGTAGCAAGCGAGCACATCGCCAGCCTGCTCGGAAGCCTCGCCTACAAGGTCGAGCTTGGACGGTTTGGCGACGTGAAGCTCGGCGCGAGCTATTCGAACCAGTTCACACACAGCCAGCAGGATTCGCCATTGGATCCACCCACCGATGTGCTGCGCTACAACGGCTACGGCAATCAGTTCAAGAACATCGGCAATGCTTCGGTTGAATGGGATATCGGTGCGTGGAGCTTCTCCGCCATCGGAACGCGTACCGGCAAGACCTTCAACTACAAGGGCACCGGCACCGTTGGTCCGTGGATGACTTACAACGGATCGATCCAGTACAACTTCAGCGATGATGCTTCGATGACATTGCTTGCCAACAACATCTTCGACTCACGTCCGCCGCGGGACAACACGTTCTCTGCATGGCCGTACTTCGACTTCTACAGCTACAACGGCCTCGGTCGCATCGTCTGGCTGCAAATGGACGTGCACTTCGGCGGCAGCAAGAAGTAAGCAGGCGAACACGCGATCCGCGTTTACAAAGGGCCGGCGTTTTCGCCGGCCCTTTTTCATTGGGTTTCGGGGGAACGCCGATGGCTGCGTTTCGCCGAGCGGAGTTTCAGCGTGGCAGTGCTTCTATGCCGGCCGCGAGCGGATTCAGTTGCGAGGCATACGGCGCCCATTCGGCATCCTCGCGCCTGCGTATCCCGCCGCGCACCTGCATCGCGCTCAAGGTCGCGACCGGGGTGGTGTTGCGGCCGATATCGAGCGCCGCAGCCTCGAACGGCAGTCCGCAGAAATCGAATGCTGCGCGCGCCACTTGTGCCGGATCGCGGGTCAACGACTCGTACGACACATCGAGGATGCGCTCCGGCATGACCGCGTGCCAGTGCGCCATCACGCGCCGGTAGTCCGCGTACTGTGCGGCCAACGCGCCGAGATCGTAGCTGTAGGCGTAGCCGCCGCCGAAGAACGCGCGCCAGTTCGAGAAACAGACGTCCATCGGCGCGCGCGTCATGTGCAGGATGCGCGCCTGCGGCAGCGCGCGCGCGACGAATCCGGCCTGCACGTAGTTGATCGGCAGTTTGTCGATGAACCACGCCTTGCCGCGCGCGCGCCATTGCGTCTGCGCGAGGTAGCGCCGGCCGATCTCGGCATAGTCCAGCCGGGGCGCGCGCTCCAGCATCGTCTCATCGATCGGCTGCACGGTCACATGGTCCGCCGCCCAGCGCATCTGACGGGCGAAATCGCCCAGTTCGCCGGCCGAAATCACCTGGCTGTGGTTGCCGAGGATGCGATCGAGCAGGGTCGTGCCCGAGCGCGGCATGCCGACGATGAAGATCGGTTGCGGACCCGCGTGCGCGACCGTGCCGGGTGCGTTCACGAATTCGGCCGGGCAGCGCGCGATCAGCGCGTCGATGCGTGCCCGCTCACGCGCAATGTCGTGGCCGAGCCGCGCGTACATGACCGCGTTGCCGCGTTCGAGCGCTCGCCAGGCCTCGTCGTAGTCGCCGAGATCCTCCAGTTCCTTGTATTGCGCGAATTCAAATGCCGCATGGTCCTCGCTGCCGCGCGGCACGTGCGACAACTGCGCGCGGATGTAGTCGAGGTGGTTGCGTTCGGCGGTCTGCTTCGACAGGCGTGCGAGGGTGACCACGGCGCGGCCGTAGCTCGGGCCGAGCCTGAGGCAGCGCTCGAGTTCGACGACGGCTTCGTCGATGCGGCCATTGAAGGTGAGCTGCACGCCGCGCAGATAGCTCAGGTCCGCATCGTTCAACCCCGCCGCGCGCGCACGATCGAGCAGGGCGAGTGCCGCGGCGTGCTCGCCGAGCATCTGCTGCATGCCGGCAAGCCGCGCAAGCACCGCGCCGATGCGGCAGCGCGCGATGGCCGGATGCGCAAGGCAGGCGCGCGCCATGACGACTTCGCCGACCATCAGCAGCGCGTTGACGACATTGCCGATCATGTCGGCGTCGTCGGGCAGTTTCGTCGCAGCATCGAGAGCATGCCGCGTCGCGTCGCGCAACCTGCCTTGCGCATGCGCGATGCCGCCCAGGGTCAGGTGCGCCGGCGTGAATGCCGGCATCAGCTTGACCAGGGCTTCGAGCGCGGCGGCGGCGGAACGCTGGTCGCCGCGCACGAGCGCGCGCTGTGCGTCCTGCCAGAGTGAATCGGTCAGATGCATGATCAGTGCGTGCCGTCGGTTCGCGGTGGCTGGCTCGCGGCAATGCGCGCGCCGAGCGCGTCGTAGTCGCCGTCATAGTGATGGCCGCCGGGCAGCGCAACGTCGGTGACATTCGGCTTGCCGGTCAGCGTCGCGCAGAAGCTGTCGGCGCCTTCTTCGGCGCCATGCACGCAGATCACCGGCACTTTCGTATCCGCGATCTCGGGTGCAATGGGAATCGCGCCGTCGTGATGGGTGGAGCCGAACCAGTCGCCGACGTGGATCTCGAACACGGCTTCGGGGTCGGGGGAAAACACCATTTGTACGGCGCTCTCAGGCAATCGCCACGCCTTTGGCGCGCAAGCCGCGTTTGGCCGCTTTGCGCCGCAGCGCCTTGTCCAAGGTCAGGAAGGGTTCCCCGTTGGTCTGTGCGATATGCAGTGCATCAGCAAAATCCAGACCTGCGCGATGATGCGACACGGCCGCACGTACAGTGTCGGTGTCCATCAGGACGATGCGTCCACTGGCGTCCATCCATTCAACGAAGTCGGAGAATTGTGCTGGCGAGTAGCCGTAGACGGAACGAAGTACCCATTCCGTTTCCAGAATCACGGTGGGGAAAACTCGCCAGGGGCGAGTTGCCAGCGATTCGGAAACAACGCGATATTCCCGTGCATCGTCGCCGGTCGCCAGACGTACGAGAATATTCGTATCAACGGCGACGGGCTTCATGCTTCAAGTCCACCGGGTGCGACAATTCGACGGCGCTCAGGCTCGCTCCCGTCGGATTCAACGGCTTCCACGCCGGCCCGCTGTCCGGCTTGAGCACGATGCTGCCGCCTTCGATGGTCACTCCCAAGCGGTTGCCCGCCTTCAAGCGCAAGGCGCCGCGCACGCTGGCAGGAATGACGAGCTGCCCCTTGGAGGAAAGAACCACGGTTTCCATGGAAGGCCCTAACTAATGTAAGCTGGTTTCCATGATACGTCTTACACGGTGGTGTATCAAGACAGCCCGCCAGCGCATCAGGGGCCGTGGGTCAGTGGCGATCGGCGCCGCGTGCCGGCAAGCTTGCGGCGATGCGCGCGCCGAGCGCGTCGTAGTCGCCGTCGTAGTGATGGCCGCCGGGCAGCGCAACGTCGGTGACATTCGGCTTGCCGGTCAGCGTCGCGCAGAAGCTGTCGGCGCCTTCTTCGGCGCCATGCACGCAGATCACCGGCACCGTGGTGCGCGCGATCTCGGGGGCGATCGCCAGCGCGCCGTCGTGCCGGGTGGAGCCGAACCAGTCGCCGACGTGGATTTCAAACACGGCTTCGGGGTCGGGCGAGATCAGCACCTGCGCGGCGATCAAGGCGCGCGTGTTGTCAGGCACGCGGTTGACGACGACAGGCGCGAGACTCGCGCCGAACGAATAGCCGATCACGACGAAATCCGCCGCCGGGTGCTCGTTGCCGTAGTGGCCGATGATGCGCGCCACCGCATCGGCCGCTTCCGCCGGCGTGCGCGTCTGCCAGAAGAATTTCAGCGTGTTGAGGCCGACGACGGCGATACCTCGAGCGGCCAACTGATCCGCCACGGCGACATCGAGGCCCGCCCAGCCGCCGTCGCCGGTAAGCATGATCGCGATGCGTTCGGCGAACGTCCCCTGCGCGGCAACCTCGACCAGCGGCAAGTCGGCAACGTCGGCGGGCAACGGTTTCGCAATCGCGGCCGGTGCGGTCAACCAGGCGACGTCTGCATTCAACTGCGCCCCGGCGTCTTCGTGCGTGTCCGCGCGCAATGGTCGCGGCAGCCTGCGCCAAAGCGCTTCCAGCGCCGACAGCGCGCCATCCGCGCGCGCACCATCGGCGAACGGCAGCGGCAGCCAGCGGTTCGGCAGGGCACCCACCGCGACGATGCGGAACCTGCCGTTGCCGTCGGCTGCGGACATCTCGCCGGCATCGCCCTTGCACAGCGGCTTGGGAAAGCGCAGCGAGAAGTCCCAGCCCAGGGTGACGAGCCCGCGGAACGTGCCCTTCGGTGCCTGCGCATCGACCGCGTACGCAAACGCGGCGCCAGCGCCGTCGCCGATCAGCAGCGGATAGGAAAAATTCTTCAGCTTGCGGTCCCTCTGCATCCAGTCGCTCATTTCCTGAATGTGGGCGGAGGGGAAATGGCAGGCGTCGTTCTTGATCGACTCCATTTCCTTCCGGTATGCGGGATAGTCGATGCCGAACACGAGTGCGCCGTCGGCGCTCAATGCCGTTGCCAGCGACTCGGCACGCGCGTTCCAGCCGTCCTTGTCCGAGAGGAAGACGATGGTGTGCCTGGGCTCGCCGACGGGTGAAGCGACGTGGACGTTGCCGAAGAGACCGTAGTGGACCGGAACGGTGGCCGCGAATGCGGCGGGCGTGAAAGCGATCGCCACCAACCACGCGGCGAGCCGCGACGGTGCGCGTCGCAACATGGCTCCCTCTCCCTCGATGGTTCCATCATCGGGGGGGCGGGCCGGGGGTTGGGGGCACTTTTGATTCTGCCGTTTCGGTCGCGCACGCACAAAAAACACCCCCTCACCCAACCCTCTCCCCCGACAGGAAGCCGTCGGGGGAGAGGGCTTGTTGTTCGCCGGGAGCTTCACGATCGCGCCTTGGCCATCAATGCCTCGATCTCGTCCGCATCGTTCGGCACGTGTGCGGTGAGGATCTCCGGTTCGTCGTGCGTAACCACGATGTCGTCCTCGATGCGGATGCCGATGCCGCGCCATTGCGCGGCGACGCCTCTGGCGTCGGGCGCGATGTAGATGCCCGGTTCGACGGTGACGACCATGCCGGGTTCGAGTTCGCGGTATTCGCCGTCGATGCGGTAGTCGCCGACGTCGTGCACGTCGAGGCCGAGCCAGTGCCCGGTCTTGTGCATGTAGAAACGCCGGTAGGCGCCGTCTTCGATGTTTTTCTGCACAGTGCCCTTGAGCAGGCCGAGCTTGATCAGGCCCGCGGTGATCACACGCACCGCGGCGTCGTGGTAGGCGATGAACGGCCTGCCCGGGCGCACCTCGGCGATCGCCGCGCGCTGGGCCGCGAGCACGATGTCGTACAGCGCACGCTGCGGCGGCGTGAATTTGCCGTTGACCGGGAATGTGCGCGTGATGTCCGAGGCGTAGCAGTCGAGCTCCGCGCCGGCGTCGATCAGCAGCAGGTCACCGTCCCTGAGCGGTGCGTTGTTCGCGCGGTAGTGCAGCACGCAACCGTTCGCGCCGCCGGCGACGATCGGCTCGTAGCTCGGCACCGTGCCGTGTCTGCGGAACGCGTGCAGCAGCTCGGCTTCGATCTCGTGCTCGTTCATGCCGGGCCGCGTGGCACGTATCGCACGCAGGTGGGCGTCGGCGGCGATCTTCGCGCATTTCGCCATCACGCGCAGTTCGCTGCGCGTCTTGTACAAGCGCAGATCGTGCAGGATGTGGCCGAGCGCGACGAACTCGTGCGGCGCGCGCGCACCGCGGCGGATCTGCTCGCGCACGCGGTTGACCCAGCCGATCAGCTTGGTGTCGAACTCGACGTCGCGGCCGAAATGGTAGTAGACGCGCGAGCGGCCCTCGATCATGCCGGGCAGGATGTCGTCGATGTCGACGATCGGGAACGCGTCGTCCATGCCGTAGCGCGCGACCGCGCCCTCGGTGCCCGCGCGTGCGCCGTCCCAGGCTTCGCGTTCGGCGTCGCGTTCGCGGCAGAACAGGATTTCTTCGCCGTGCTCGCGGCCGGGGATCAGCGCAAGCACGGCTTCGGGCTCGCCGAAGCCGGTCAGGTACTGGAAATCGCTGTCCTGCCGATACGGATAGTGCGAGTCGTTGTTGCGCACGCGCTCGGGCGCAGCCGCCACGATGCAGATTGCGTCGTCGCCGACGATGCGCATCAACTGCTTGCGGCGGCGGGCGTATTCCTTCTGTTCGATCATGCAGGGGGTCAGTGCAAGGTCGTGCCGGATTGCGGCGCGGCGTGCAATTCGGCATGCAGCAGCAACGCGCCGACGCGGATGAATTCGATCACTTCGGCGAGTGCGGCTTCGTCGTCCTCGTTGCCGGCGTATTCGAAGCGCGTCGCCGCGATCGTGCCGAAATCACCGAGTATTTCCCGCGCGTCGTGCGACAGTGAGCCGTGCTGGACGCCGCCGGCGAGACCGAAGCCACCGAGAAAGCCGCGGCACCACTCGACCAATGCATCGGCACGCACCTCGATCGGCGTTTCCGTGGCGGGCAACATGGGCTCGAAACCGGGTTCGGGATCGGCAAGCCAGCTCGAACACTCGCGATGCAGTTGCTCGAGCAGGCCCGGCGGCAGTGCGCCGGCGATCTCGCCATCGTGGTCGAATTCGAGCGCGTCGAACCAGTGCCGTGCATCCGCGCCGCCGCCACCGCCACCGCAGAGATAACCGACCAGCGAACCGTGCAATTCGCTCGCGCCGACGCCGGCCTGGACGCGAATGAGCGCGTCGCCGAGTTCGCTGTAGCTGATCGCCGTGGTCGACACTGCTGTCCGGATGGTTTTTGGAATCGAGTTATTGTAGATCGTTTTTTGCTCGTCATCCCGGCGAAGGCCGGAATGCCGGAGAACCAAACCATGGCATCGGCACACCCATGCCGCGTTGACCGGCTCCGGCTGCTTGCATATAGTGCCGGCATGGCCGAAACGCCCAATTTCGTCAACGAGTTCACCGAAATCGGCGGGCGACTGGATCGCTTGATCGAACTGGTGCGCCGTTTGACCGAGGAGAATCGCAGCCTGCGCGCGAGCCAGGAGCAGCTCAACACCGAGCGCGCCAACCTGATGGCGAAGAACGAGCAGGCGCGTTCGCGCGTCGAGGCGATGATCGTGCGGCTGCGCTCGCTGGAGAGCAACGCATGAGGCGCTTTTCATGAGCGAGGCAACGCCTGTTGCGGTGAGCATCCTCGACCGCGAGTTTCTGATTGCGTGCACCGCCGAAGAGCGGCCCGGTTTGATCGCCGCCGCCGCCTACCTCGACGGCAAGATGCGCGAGGTGCGTGGCAACACCCGCACCCAGGGCGTAGATCGCATCGCGGTGATGGCCGGGCTCAACATCGCGCACGAGCTGATGCAAAGCAAACAACGCGCCGACATCGACGGCGGAAGCTTGGCGCAGCAATTGCAGACACTGCGCGGCAAGCTCGACACGGCCTTGGCTACGCACGTAAAATAGCCGCGCGTCCCCTGCGGTGTGCGACAGCGCATCCAAACATATCGCCTTGGTCCTATAAACGACCCCGGGATGGCGGTGCGAAAGTCCGTGTGCATGTCCGCCGTGTGCGGAAAGCCTGACGACCAGCGAGCCCTCCCACCTGATCTTCGGATCAAGGTCGTTTGATGTGCATCGGCATCGCGGAGGGCGTGCTTTACCTGTGCGATCATCCGTGATCGCGAAAGTCAAAAAGCGGCCATCCCTGGACGCATTTCTCAAACAAAAGCTTCCGCCGAGGAAGTGTCCCTCTTAACTTCAAGAGCGAGACGATGGCGGCTTCGACTATGGATACCTCGGACCTCGCGACCGTCACTCGCGCGCGGATGCGCGAGCGCCGCGCGGGATTGGGCGCCGCCGAGCGCCTCGCCGCGGCGAACGGCGTTGCCGCCAGCCTCGGGCAGCTTCCCGAATTTCTCGTCGACCAACGGGTCGCCGGCTACTGGGCCGTTGGCGGCGAGGTGCCGCTGCTTGCGGCCGTGGCGCGACTCAACGCGCGTGGGCAGCAGTATTGCCTGCCGATTGTCGACGAGGATCGTCGTCTGCGTTTCGCGCCGCTGCGACCGAACGCCGAACTGCGCATGAATCGCTACGGCATTCCCGAGCCCCGGCATGACGCAGCGGATTTGCTCGCGCCACAGGATATCGATCTCGTTCTTCTGCCACTGACCGCGTTCGACCGCAGCGGGCGGCGTCTGGGCATGGGCGGCGGCTACTACGACCGCAGCTTTGCTTTTTTGCACGACATGGCGCGACCTGCGCAGCCGCTGCTGGTCGGAATCGGCTACGCTTTTCAGGAGGTCGCAATGCTGCCCGCGCGAGACTGGGATGTCGCGCTCGATTTCATCGCCACCGAAAAAGAACTGATCGACTGCACCCCGCCGGAGAGCCGCCCGTGAATCATTGGCTGATGAAGTCCGAGCCCGACGAGTTTTCCATCGACGACTTGCGTGCGCGCAAGATCGAGCCATGGAGCGGGGTGCGCAACTACCAGGCGCGCAACCACATGCGTGCGATGCGCAAGGGCGACGGGGTGTTGTTCTACCACTCCAGCTGCGAGGTGCCCGGCGTCGTCGGCATCGCGACCGTTGCGACCGAGGCGTATCCCGATCCGACCCAGTTCGATCCGAAGAGCGACTATTTCGACGCGAAATCCCCGTGTGCCGAGCCGCGCTGGTCGCTGGTCGACGTCAAGTTCAAGCGCAAGTTCAAGCGCACGATCACGTTGACCGAATTGAAGGATCGCGCCGAGATGAAGGATTTCGCCCTGGTCCGGCGCGGCAATCGTTTGTCCGTGCTGCCGGTGAGCAAGGCGCAGTGGGATTTCATACTTTCGCTGGAACAATGATGACTCCGCAGGAACAACAGAAACGCCTCGCCGCGCAGGCCGCGATCAAGTACGTCGAGGATGGCAGCATCGTCGGCGTCGGCACTGGTTCGACGGTGATGCATTTCATCGACGAGCTGGGCAGGATCCGCGAGCGCATCAAGGCGGCGGTGTCCAGCTCGGAGAAATCGACCGCGGCGCTGAAAGCGCTCGGCATCGACGTGATCGACCTCAATGCGGCGGGCGAACTCGGCGTCTACATCGACGGCGCCGACGAGTGCGACGGCGCGAAGAATCTGATCAAGGGCGGCGGCGCGGCGTTGACACGCGAGAAGATCATCGCTGCGGCGTCGAAGAAGTTCGTGTGCATGATCGATGTCTCCAAGCGCGTCGATGTGCTCGGCAAGTTTCCGCTGCCGATCGAGGTGGTGCCGATGGCGCGCAGCTACGTCGCGCGCGAACTGGTCAAGTTCGGCGGCCAGCCGGTGTGGCGCGACGGCACGGTCACCGACAACGGCAACGTGATCCTCGACGTGCACGGCCTGCGCATCGCCGATCCGCCCGCGCTCGAGTCCGAGCTGAACCAGCTCGTCGGCGTCGTCTGCGTCGGTCTGTTCGCGCGGCGTCGCGCCGACGTCGTGCTGATCGGCAGCGAACAAATGCCGTGAGCAGGATTCTTGCGTTCACCGCAGCCGTGCTGCCGCTGTCGTCTGCGATGGCGGCCGCACCGACGCCGGCGGAAATTCCGGTCTGGTCGTACGCAGTCGTCAACGTCTATCCACACGACCGCGGCGCGTTCACCGAGGGCTTGTTTTACCGCGACGGCTATCTTTACGAAAGCACCGGCATGAACGGCGCCTCGTCGATCCGCAAGGTCGAATTGAAAAGCGGCCGTGTCGTGCAGCAACACGACCTGTCGAACGCGGTATTCGGTGAAGGCATCGTCGATTGGAAAAACGAGCTGGTCAGCGTGACCTGGAAGACCCAGGAAGGCTACGTCTTCGATCTGGCCACGTTCGCCTTCAAGCGCAAATTCAGCTACCCCGGCGAGGGCTGGGGCATGACCCGCGACGACAGGAACCTGCTGCTCAGCGACGGCAGCGCGACCATCCGCGTGCTCGATCCGGACACGCTGCGCCAGACCGGCGCGATCCACGTGACCGCGCAGGGCCGCCCGCTCGACCAGCTCAACGAACTGGAATGGGTCAAGGGCGACATCTTCGCCAACGTCTGGCCAACCAGCCGCATCGCACGCATCGATCCGAAGACGGGCAACGTGACGGCGTGGATCGACCTCACCGGCCTGCTTTCACACGCCGACCGCACGTTCGCGCGTGTCGACGTGCTCAACGGCATCGCCTACGACGCAAAGCACGATCGGCTGTTCGTCACCGGCAAATACTGGCCGAACGTGTTCGAGATCAGGCTGGTTGCGCCAGCGCGGAAGTGAGCGGCATGCCGCTGGCTGCCTCGGGCCGGCGCTGGGGCGGCGCGACGAGCGCATCGTCGTTGAAATGGTAGACCCCGTCTTCGCCCAGCGCGTGCCAGCAATCCAGTCCGACGCGATACGGCACGAGCCGGCCGGGCGGGCCGCCCACGCGGTACAGCATCTCGTCAGTCATCGGCACGAATCGGCTCATTGCAAGTCTGCCTTTGCGACACCATCTTTCCGCGACAGTGAATCAACGGCGGATGGAACGTGCGTGGCCAGGTTGTGACTTTATTCTTGCAATCGTCACCGACCGCGAAAACCGACAAGCGGCGCATTCTTCGATGCGGAATGCGGTTGGCACAAATTCACCGGTTTCAAGGTACTATCGAGTAGGCTCCTGCCCTGGAGAACAAGAACATGCAAAGGGACAATCCCTGGATCACGTTGCGCGGCGCCAAGGACGAAGACATCCCGCTGTTTTCCTCGGCGCTGCTGATCGCCAAGGACGAGTATCCGGCGCTGGCCGCGGCCGACTACGAAGCACAGCTGCAGGACTACGGCCTGCGCCTGCGCAAAATCCTCGATCCCACCGAATCCGCCGCGACCCAGCTGCGCACGCTGAACGGGTTTCTGTTCGACGAACTCGGTTTCTCCGGCGACGAGCAGGATTACTACGATCCGCGCAACAGCTATCTCAACGACGTGCTCGACCGTCGCCTCGGCAATCCGATTTCGCTCGCGGTCGTGCAGATCGAACTGGCGCGCCGGCTCGACGTGCCGCTCGAAGGCGTCTCGTTTCCCGGTCATTTTCTCGTGCGCCTGCCGCTGGACGAAGGCATCGTCGTGCTCGATCCGTTCCAGAAGGGCCGTTCGCTCGATGCGGCCGAACTGCGTCGTCGCGCGCGCACGCATCTGGACACGCACGACATCGACGACGCGCGTCTGGCGCGCATGCTCGAACCCGCCAGCCACCGCGCGATCCTGACGCGCATGCTGCGCAACCTGAAAGGTGTCTACGCCGAACGCGAACAGTGGGACAAGGCCCTGCGCTGCTGCGACCGCCTGCTCACGCTCGATACGCACCAGCCGGGCGAGTACCGCGACCGCGGCCAGTTCTATCTCAAGCTCGGCCACACGCGTGCGGCGAGCGAGGATCTACGCCGCTATCTCTCGCTGGTGCCGCAGGCCGACGACGTCGACGCGGTGGCGTTGCAGGTTGCCGAGATCGGCACGAATCTGCCGCGCCTGAATTGACGCCTGCTGCCCTTCTTCCTCGCGGGAAGGGAAGCAAAGCATCAAACTTCCGTCATCTCGAAATCGGACTTGGTCACGCCGCAGTCGGGGCAGGTCCAGGTTTCCGGGATGTCTTCCCAGCGCGTGCCCGGTTCGATGCCGTCGTCGGGCCAGCCCTGCGCCTCGTCGTAAATCCATCCGCAGACCACGCACATGAATTTGCGGAAGGGAGTGTCGTCGGTTTGCAGGGCGGCGTTCATCGGCACAATCAACGGGAGTCGGGGGGGAAGGCGGAGCGGGGCGCGGATGGCGCCCTGCGGGCTTCGCGCGAGACGATGCGCGCGGGCGAGCGCGGATTGTACCGGTAGACTATGCGCCATGCACCCACTCCTGACTCGGCGCGGCCTCTACGCCATCAGCGACGGCCCGCGCCCCGACTTCCTCGCCGCGGTCGAGGCCGCCCTGCGTGGCGGTGCCGCGCTGCTGCAGTATCGCGACAAGACCGCGGACTCCGCGCGCCGCGCGTTCGAGGCGCGCGCGCTGCGCGAGCTGTGTGCGCGTCACGAGGTGCCGTTCATCGTCAACGACGACGTCGATCTCGCGCTCGCCGTCGGCGCCGACGGCGTGCATCTTGGCGAAGACGATGGCGATATCGCCGCTGCGCGCGCACGCCTCGGTGCGGAAGCGATCATCGGCGTCTCGTGCTACGACTCGCTGGCGCGCGCGCGACAACTTGCCGCAGCCGGTGCGGACTATCTTGCCTTCGGCGCGTTCTTCGCGTCGCCGACCAAGCCGAATGCGCGTCGCGCCACGCCGGATTTGCTGCGCGCGGCGAAACCGCTGGATCTGCCGCTGGTGGCAATCGGCGGCATCACGCCCGACAATGCGCCGGCGCTGGTCGAGGCCGGCGCCGATTTCCTCGCGGTGATCTCCGGTGTCTTCGCGCCGGCCGATCCGGAAGCCGCCGCACGACGCTACGCGGCAATGTATACAAAATGACAAAGTGGAAAACATGATCACGAATCACGATTGGTTTCAGCGCGCGCAACCCCTGATGCCTGGCGGCGTCAATTCGCCGGTGCGCGCGTTCAAGTCGGTCGGCGGCGAGCCGTTCTTCACCGACCACGCCGACGGCGCCTACCTCTGGGACGTCGAAGGCAAACGCTACATCGACTATGTCGGCTCGTGGGGGCCGATGGTCGCCGGCCACAATCATCCGAAGGTACGCACTGCCGTGGTCGAGGCTGCGCGTGCGGGGTTGTCGTTCGGCACGCCGTGCCCGATGGAAGTGCGCATGGCCGAGGAAATCACGCGCCTGATTCCCTCGGTCGAAGTGCTGCGCATGGTCAACTCGGGCACCGAGGCGACGATGTCCGCGATCCGCCTCGCGCGTGGCACGACCGGGCGCGACAAGATCGTCAAGTTCGAAGGCTGCTATCACGGTCATGCCGACTCGTTTCTGGTCAAGGCAGGATCCGGAGCGTTGACTCTGGGCGTGCCGACCTCGCCCGGCGTGCCCAAGGCGCTGGCTGACCTCACGTTGACGTTGCCGTACAACGACATCGAGGCAGCGAAGGAATTGTTTGCGCAGGTCGGCGAGCAGATCGCCGGCCTGATCATCGAACCCGTCGCCGGCAACATGAACTGCATTCCGCCGCGTCCGGGCTATTTGCAGGGCCTGCGCGAGTTGTGCACCCAGTACGGCGCGCTGCTGATCATCGACGAGGTGATGACCGGTTTCCGCGTGGCGCTCGGTGGCGCGCAAGCGGTGTACGGCGTCACTCCGGACCTGACCACATTCGGCAAGATCATCGGTGGCGGCATGCCGGTCGGGGCGTATGGCGGCAAGCGCGAGATCATGGAAAAGATCGCCCCGTCCGGCCCGGTGTACCAGGCCGGCACGCTGTCGGGCAATCCGATCGCGATGGCTGCGGGTCTGGCGATGCTCGAGGTGATCCAGGCGCCCGGTTTCTACGCCGAGCTGGAACGCAAGACCAATCTGCTCACCGACGGCCTCGTCGCGGTCGCGCGCGATGCCGGCGTGCCGTTCAGCGTCAATCGCGTCTGCGGCATGTTCGGCCTGTTCTTCAGCGCGGAAAAAGTGGAAACCTATACCCAGGCCACGGCCTGCGACGTCGCCGCGTTCAACCGCTTCTTCCACGCGATGCTCGAGCGCGGCGTCTACCTCGCGCCGTCGGCGTTCGAGGCCGGATTCATGTCCGTCGCGCACAGCGAGCAGGACATCGCCGACACGCTCGAGGCGGCGCGCGCGGCATTCCGAAAATCCAGCTAGGACAGGCTTTACACATAGAACGCTTTACGGTGAAAATGGTGCTGTCAGGATGATCCGGCCGTCATCCTGACGGTTTACCCGGAGCGTTTCATGAAACTGAGCGTGATTTCATCCGCGATCGCGTTGGCTCTCGCGAGCTGCGCGGTGGCGCCCGTTTTCGCCGCGGAAACGGCCGCGGTTGCCGCAGCGCCGGCGGCGGCCAAACTGCACGCCGCCCTGCGCGGCCTGTGGCAGGGCCACGTGCAGCAGACCCGCGCCTACGCTTTCGCGGTCAAGGCGCACGATGCCGCAGCGGCGGACAAGGCCGCCCGGGGGGTCGTCGCCAATGCCACCCAGATCGCCGATGCGGTGGGCGGGTTCTACGGCGAGGCGGCCGGCAAACAGATGCTGCAGCTGCTGGCCGGCCACTGGGGCGGGGTCAAGGCGCTGACCGATGCCGAGCAGCGCGGCGACGCGGCGGCGAAGCAGAAGGCGATGGACGATCTCGTCGCCAACGGCAATGCGATCGCGGGTTTTCTCGCCTCGGCGAATCCGTACCTGAAAAAGGATGCGGTGCTGTCGCTGCTGACCACGCACGTCGGTCACCATGCCGTGCAGATCCGCGAGATCATGCAGGGTGACATGCAGGCCGAAGCGAAAACCTGGAGCGCGATGCAGGCGCACATGGACGTGATCGCCGATGCGCTCGCCGATGCCATCGCCCGGCAGTTCCCGGCCAGGGCGGCGTGAGGCGATGAGTCAGGCCCTGCGCCGGTTCGGACCTAGCGCGCGCAAGCTGTTGCGCACGCTGCTGGCTTCCGCGCAGGGCGCGAGCGTGGAGACCCTGTGTCAGGCGCTCGGAGTCACGCACAACGCCGTGCGCCAGCATCTTACCGCGCTGATCCACGCCGGTTGGGTCGAGCGTGGCGAAGCGCGGCAAAGCAGCGGCCGGCCGCAGATGCGCTACCTGCTGACCGAAGCCGGCCGCGAACTGTTCCCGCGCAACTACGCGCTGATCACCACCGGCATCCTCGATCGCCTGTATGCGAGTGCGGGGCCGTCCGGCGTGCAGGCAATGCTGACCGGCCTGGGGCGTGAATTGGGTTCGACCTCCGCGCGGCGCGTGCATGGCGACGATGCGGACGAAACGGCGCGGGCGCTGGCTGCCCAGCTCGACGCGCTCGGCTACGAGGCGCAAGCCGTGTCGCGCGACGGTGAAACACAGATCGAGGCCTACAACTGCGTGTTCCACGTGCTGGCACGTGCGCATCCGGAAATCTGCCGCTTCGACCTGGCTTTCATGGAAGCGGCAAGCGGGCACAAGGTCCAGCATCTGGAATGCATCGTGCGCGGTGGTGGCGCGTGCCGCTTCCGTCTGGGTGGGCGCAGCGAGGGGAACTGAAACGCGTCGCGGTCAGTTCGCTTCCTTGACCGCGGTGGAGTTGATGCTGTTCTCGGCCAGCGCGCGCTTCGTGGACTCGGTTTCGCTCGGCGACGCGAACGGCCCGAGGCGCACGCGGTGCCAAGTTTTGCCATCGACCGTGCCCGTATAGACCTTGGCGCTGAAGCCGAGCATGGCGAGCTTGGCCTTCAGCGCGTCGGCGGCGGCTGCATCGCTCGTCGCAGTGACCTGCAACATGTAGCGGCCGCCGGCCGCGACCGGTGCCGCCTGGTTGTTCGGATTCGCCGCATTCGCCTGCGTCTGCTGCTTGGCGCGCTGCTGTTCGGCCTTGGCCTTGGCCGAGAGTTCGGCATCGGGAATCACGACTTCCTTTTCCGGCAGTGTCGTGTAGAAGTCGTAATTGCTTTTCGGCGGCGCGGGTGGCGGCGCCTTGGCGGTGTCGTCGGCCAGCGCCTTTTCCGTTTCCTTCGGCGCGACCGCCTCGGGATTGGGTTGCGGCAGGTTCTTGCCGCCGCGCAGGGTCGGAATCCTGCCGCCGTAGAGCACGGCAACCGAGCCGATCACGCCGAGCGCGACGCCGAGCAGCACCATTGCCCAGGCCGGTATCTGCCGGCGGTCGCCGTTGCGCGAGGCTTGTGAATTCCGCTTTGCCATTACATCTGCTCCGGGGCGGAAACGCCCAGCAAATCCAATCCGTTCGCGAGAGCCTGTTGCGCGGCAACGGCCAGCGCAACGCGCGCGTCGCGCAGGTCGGCATCGTCGACGATGAATTGATGCGCGTGATAGTAGGCGTGCAGCGCGTTGGCCAGTTCGCGCAGATAGCTCGCGATCAGGTGCGGCTCGAGATTCAGCGCCGCGGCCTCGACCACTTCGGGATAACGCGAAATCTCCACCATCAGCGCGCTCTCGTGTTCGTTGTCGAGCCGCGCAAGTTTTGCCAGCCCGTTGTCGCGGTTCCATTTCAGCCCGCGCTCGTCGAGCTGGCGCAGCACGCTGCACACGCGCGCATGCGCGTACTGGATGTAGTAGACCGGATTGTCGTTCGACTGCGAACGCGCGAGGTCGATGTCGAACACCATCTGCGAATCGGACTTGCGCGCGATGAGGAAAAACCGCGTTGCGTCGCGGCCGACTTCATCGATCAGGTCGCGCAGGGTGACGTAGCTGCCGGCACGTTTGGAAATCTTCACTTCCTCGCCGCCGCGCATCACCGTGACCATCTGGTGCAGCACGTATTCCGGATAGTCCTTCGGAATACCCATGTCCAGCGCCTGCAGGCCCGCCTTCACGCGCGCGAGCGAACCGTGATGATCGGCGCCGAGCTCGGTGATCGCGCGCTGGTAGCCGCGCTGCCACTTCGACAGGTGGTAGGCGACGTCGGGCAGGAAGTAGGTGAACGTGCCGTCGGACTTGCGCATGACGCGGTCCTTGTCGTCGCCGAAATCGGTCGTGCGCAGCCACAGCGCGCCGCCTTCCTCGTAGGTGTGGCCATGCTTGACCAGTTCGCGCACGGTTTCCTCGACCTTGCCGTCGCCGTACAGCGAGGATTCGAGGAAGTAGACGTCGAACTTCACGCCGAACGCGGCGAGATCGGCGTTCTGCTCGCGACGCAGATAGGCGACCGCGAACTGGCGGATCGCATCGATGTCGTCGGGATTCTTTGCGCCGGTGACGACGTGATTTTCGAACTCCACGCGGTCGCCGCGCAGATAGGCCTCGGCCACGTCGCCGATATAGTCGCCGTTGTACGCGTCCGCCGGCCAGTCGGCAGCGCCGGGTTTGCTGCCCTTCGCGCGCGCCTGCGTGGAGCGCGCGAGATTCTCGATCTGCACGCCCGCATCGTTGTAGTAGAACTCGCGCGTCACCTCCGCGCCGCTCGCGGCGAGCGCACGCGCGAGGCAGTCGCCGACCGCAGCCGCACGGCCGTGGCCGATGTGCAGCGGCCCGGTCGGGTTGGCCGAGACGAACTCGACCTGGGTCCTGCGTCCCGCGGCCGTCGTGTTGCAGCCGTAGCGCACCCCTTCATCGAGCACGCGCCGCGTTTCCTGGTGATACGCCGCCGGACCAAGGAAGAAATTGATGAATCCCGGCCCCGCGATCTCGACCTTTTCCACCAGCGCGTTCGGCGCCAACGCCGCCACCAGCGCCTGCGCGAGCGCGCGCGGATTCGTGCGCGCGGGTTTCGCCAAGGCGAGCGCCGCGTTCGTGGCGAAATCGCCATGTTCGCGGCTCTTGGTACGTTCGAGGACGAAGGCGGCGCTGGCGTCGGCCGGCAGCGTGCCGGCGCTGCGCAGGCGGTCCAGCGCCTGCTCGATCAGGGTGCGGAGTTGTTCTTTCACTTGAAATCGGGATATCCGGTGCGTCGTCTATTGTACGGTCCCGCGGCGATTTGCGCGCGCCCGCGTCGGCCGGGCACTAACGCTTCGCGCTTTCGGCCCCGTATAGTCATGGCCGGGGCAGAATCGGGCAGCGGATGGACACGGTGCGGAAAGACAGGCATGCGCATACTCGTGATTGAAGACGACGCGCTGGTCGCCGATGCCATGGTGCGCGGGCTGGTGCAGAGTGGCTTCGCGGTCGACCGCGTCGATCGCGCGGAGCTGGCCGAGGCGGCGATGCAGCAGGAGACGTTCGACCTGCTCCTCGTCGATCTGGGCCTGCCGGGCATGGACGGCTTCGAGTTCGTGCGCCGGGTGCGGCGCGCGAACGGCACGGTGCCGGTGCTGATCGTGACCGCGCGCGATGGTCTTGCCGACCGCGTGAACGCACTCGACATCGGTGGCGACGACTACCTGGTCAAGCCGTTTGCCGTGCCCGAGCTCGCCGCGCGCTGCCGCGCGTTGATCCGGCGCAGCAAGGCCGCGGGCAACCCGCAGCTGGCCGTGGGCAGCCTGTACATGGATTTGCCACGGCGCGAGGTGCGCGTCGGCGGCGAGTCGCTCGAACTGACGCCACGCGAGTGGGCCGTGCTCGAATGTCTCGCGCTGCATGTCGGCCAGGTCGTGCGCAAGGAGCGCCTGCAACAGGCCGTGTCGAGCTGGAGCGACGACATCACGGCGAACGCGGTCGAGGTCTACGTATCGCGCCTGCGCGGCAAGCTCGGCGACGCGGTGTCGATCCGCACCGTGCGCGGGCTCGGCTACCGGCTCGACGAACCCTGAGGCCGGGGCAAGGGACTCGCATGGTCGCCGCCCGCGCGTTCTCGGTCCGCCGTCGCCTGCTGCTGCTGCTGTCGGCACCGCTCGGGCTGCTCCTCGCCGCCGGTGTGCTGATCGACTACTACTCGACCGCGTCGCCGCTGCATGCAGCCTACGATCAGGTATTGGCGAGTTCGATCGTCGCGGTGGCCGCGCATTTGAATATCGGCGTCGACGGCAGGGTGAAGTCGGAACTCTCCGATCAGGCGATCGCGGTGCTGCGCGCCGACAACCACGACGAGATCTACTACCTCGTGCTTGGTGCCGACGGCGAGTTCGTCGTCGGCGACGCGGGTCTGCCGGTCGCGCCGCCGGGGCGCGACAATCCCTCCTTCGCCGACGCGGAATTTCGCGACGCGCCTGTGCGCGTAGCCACGTATCGGCTGACGAATGCGAGCGGGGTCATTGCGATCAGCGTCGCCGAAACGACCAACAAACGCCGTGAAGCCCTGCACAGCATGCTCAGTTTCATCGTCGCCAGCGACCTCGCCCAGCTGCTCGGCACGTTGCTGCTGGTCTGGGTGGGTGTACGTGCGGGGCTGCGCCCGCTGCTCGCGCTGCGCGACCAGATCGCACGCCGTTCCGCGCGCGATCTCGCCGCACTCGACGAATCGCAGGTGCCGGGCGAGGTGCGCCCGCTGACCCGGGCGCTCAATCGCCTGTTCGCGACCGTCGCCGAGGCGGCGAACGCGCAGCACAGGTTTCTCGCCAATGCCGCGCACCAGCTGCGCACGCCCCTTGCCGGCCTGCAGGCACAGCTCGAATTGCTGTCGAATGACCTGCACGAGCAAGGCGCGAGCGATCCGGCCCTGCGCGAACGCGTAGCGCGCCTGCACGCGGGCATGCAGCGTCTCGGCCACACGGCGAACCAGCTCCTTGCCCTTGCGCGCGCGGAGCCTGCGGCGAACCTGCCCGGTGACTTCCGCGAACTGGATCTCGCCGACCTCGCCAAGGATGTTGTCGCCGCACACTTCGACCGCGCGCTCGCCGCGCGCATCGATCTGGGTCTCGACGCCGAGTCCGTGCGGGTACAGGCCAGCGATTGGCTGTTGCGCGAACTTCTGGCCAACCTGATCGACAATGCGTTGGCCTACACGCAGGCAGGTGGCAACGTCACCGTGCGCTGCGGGGTCGAGCGTGGATCGGGGAAAGCGGGATCCGGGCTGGCCGTCCTCGAAGTCGAGGACGACGGCCCCGGCATTCCCGAGAACGAACGCGCGCGCGTGTTCGAACGTTTCTATCGTATCGCCGGCGGCGAGCGCGAGGGCAACGGGCTTGGCCTTGCCATAGTCGAGGAGATCGCGCGCGCGCACGGCGCGACGGTCGAACTCACCGCCGGCGCCGGCGGACGCGGCACGTGCGTGCGCGTGCGCCTGGCAGCGACCCCGCCCGGGTATGGATGATGGCGAAGCGACAGCGCAGCCGAAAAATCACGAATTTTTGCCCCGGCCCAAGGTAAAGTACCGGCATGTATCTGGAGTTCTACGGCCTCAAGGAGGCTCCGTTCTCGATCACCCCCGATCCGCGCTACGTGTTCCTGTCCGAGCGCCACCGGGATGCGCTCGCGCATCTGCTCTACGGCATCGGCAAGGGTGGCAGTGGCGGCTTCGTGCAACTTACTGGCGAGGTCGGTACGGGCAAGACAACCCTGTGCCGGCTGCTGCTCGAGCAATTGCCGGAAAACACGCGTGTCGCGCTCGTGCTCAATCCGCGCCTGTCGCCGATCGAGTTGCTGGAATCGATCTGCGACGAACTGAAACTCGACATCGGCGACCGGAAGGGCAGCCTCAAGGGCCTCGTCGACACGCTCAACGCCTATCTGCTCGACGCCTATGCGCAAGGCCTGCGCGTGGTGCTGATCATCGACGAGGCGCAGAACCTGTCGACCGATTCGCTGGAGCAGGTGCGCCTGCTGACGAATCTCGAAACGCCGACGCAGAAACTGCTGCAGATCATCCTGCTCGGTCAACCCGAGTTGCGCGACAAGCTCGACGATCCCGAGTTGCGCCAGCTCGCCCAGCGCATCACCGCACGCTATCACCTGACTCCCCTCGACCGTGACGAGACCGAGGCCTATGTGCGTCACCGCCTTGCTGTGGCGGGGGCTTTGCGCTCGCCGTTTTCACGTCTCGGATTGCGTGCGTTGTACAAGCGCTCCGGCGGCGTGCCGCGCCTGATCAACATCATCGGCGACCGGGCGTTGATGGCCGGCTACGCTCGCGAACAGGCTGCGATCGGCGAGCGCCTGGTCGATCGCGCGGCGGACGAGACGCTGCCCGGGACGACGCGCTATCGCGTGCGCCACTACGGCCCATGGGCGGCGGCGGCGTGCCTGGTGATCGCGTTCGGCGCAGCGGCGTATTTCTTTCCGCAGTGGAAGCCGCCGCCGGCAATAGCGCCACCCCTGCCCACCGCGCCTGCCGCGACCGGGAGCGCGCCTACCACGGCGGCAGCCGAAGCGGCCAGGCCGGAGGAAAACCCGGCACAACGCAAACTCGCCGCGCTCGCCGAAACGTCCGCCGATTCCGAACTGACGGCATGGACCCAATTGCTCGCGCGCTGGCAGGCGACGTCGGCCGAGACTTCGGTGCGCGACGCCGCGCATTGTCGTGCCGTCGTCTTCCCGGGCATGAACTGCCTGCGCGGGCACGGTGCGATTGCCCAGCTCGTACGCTTCGACCGGCCGCTGATCCTGCCGATCAAGTGGCGGAACGCGAGTGCCTATGCGTTGTTGCAGGGCGTCAGCGGCGATCAGGTGCAGCTGAATCTCGCCGGCGAGAGCTTCCGCGTCGGCAAGGGCGATCTTTCCAGCGTGTGGGACGGCGAGTTCTTCGCCCTGTGGCGTCTGCCCGCCGACGTGCCGACGCAGCTGCACAACGGCGATGCCGGCCCGGGTGTTGCCTGGGTGAAGGCCGAGCTGGCACGCATGGACGGCGGCGCGGCCGATGCCGGACCGGCATTCTTCGACGACGCGCTCGCCGAGCGCGTGCGCAAGCTGCAGACCGCGTACGGTATCAAGCCCGACGGCATCGTCGGTCCGGAGACGTTGTTCGCGTTGTCCGCGCTGGATCCGGCCGGTCCGCATCTGATCCGCGGCGTGCAGTAGACGTGCGCCATGCGCAGAACGGTATAGCAGCATACGAATGACGAGCCCATGTCGCTGATCCTCGAAGCCCTGAAGAAATCCGAACAGCAGCGCCGGCTCGGCGAGATGCCGGATCTCGGCACGCCGATCGCGGCGACGCGGCGGCGGCGCAGCCCGCTGCCATGGCTGGCGGTGGCCGTTGTGTTCGCGCTGGCCGCGATCGGTGGCTGGCGCCACCTGCGTCCGCGCCCGGCGCCGACACCGGCGTCGGCGTCGCCCGCGCAACCCCGGACGGCGCCGGCCGCCGCGGCGATGCCTGCCGACGGTGTGGCGCAATCGCCGACACCGGTGCAGCGGGTGCCCGCGCCGAAGTCTGCCGCAACCCCGCCGCCGGCCGTCGTTGCGTCCGTACCGCCGGCCGCGGCAAGGAAGGAGCCTGCGCAGTCGCCGATCGCTGCGCCGCCGCCCGCCCTCGCTACGCCGCCGCCCACACCGCCACCCACACCGCCACCCGCACTGCCACCCGCACTGCCACCCGCACCGCCACCCGCACCGCCCGCCGCCGCGCCAGCGGCGAACGACGTGCCTACGCTCGACGATCTGCCGGCAGGCCTGCGCAGTGCGCTGCCCGCGCTGCCGATCACGATGCAGGTGTACTCGCCAGACCCCAAGCGTCGCTTCGTCATCATTGACGGCGCGCGCGTGGTCGAAGGTGACAGCGTGCGCGGCGTGACCGTGCAGGAGATCCGGCCGGCCGGGCTGGTTCTCGTGTTCAACGGCCATCGACTGCTGCTGCCGCGGCCGGGGTCCTGAGCGTAGTGTTCGTCACCGTCCACCGCCAGCACAAGCCAGCACTGCCCTGGGTGACACTCGCGCTCGTCGCCGCCTGCGTCGCGTTGTTTCTCTGGCTCGTGCTCTTGCCCGAGGCCGCGCGCTGGCAGTTCAGACGCGAGTGGGGCACGGTGCCTGCACGCCTGTTCGACACCGGCGTGCCGCTGGCACAGCAATTTGTCGGGATGCGTTGGCTCGGCCTCGTCACCGCGTTGTTCATCCACGCCGGCTGGCTGCATCTGGCCGGAAACCTGCTGTTCCTGATGATCTTCGGCGTTCCGGCCGAGCGTGCGCTCGGCCACGGGCGGTTCCTGTTGCTGTTCCTGCTCGGCGGCGCTCTCGCCAACTTGTCCGAAGCGGCAATCTTGTCGAGCGCGAATGCGCCGATCGTGGGTTCGAGCGGTGCGGTGTCGGCGATCATCGGCGCCTATCTCTGCCTGTTTCCGCGCGCGCGTCTCGGCCTCGTGCTGCCGCTGGGCATGTTCCTGGAATTCGTGCGCATCCCCGCGTCGCTGCTGATTGGATTCTGGGCGCTGTTGCAGGTCGCTTTCACCTTCGTCGGTCCGGCGTTCGGCGCGGTCGCGTGGTGGGCGCACATCGCCGGCTTCGTCAGCGGCGTGCTGTTCGCGCTCGTATCCAGGCCGGCGATTGCGCGCAGGCTGCGCTCGTAGCGCGTTGCGCCGCTTCACGAGCGTGCGAAAATAGGCGCATGAAAAACAAGAAACTGTTCAAGATCACCTTCCTCGACCAGGGCAAGACGCTGGAGCTTTATGCCCGCCACGTCGCCTCGAGCGCCCTGTGGGGCTTCACCGAGGTCGGCGACATCGTCTTCGACCAGCAGGAAGGCTTGGTGATCGATCCGACCGAAGTGCGCTTGCGCGAGGAGTTCGGCAACACGCGCGTGTTGCACCTGCCGATCCAGTGCATCGTGCGCGTCGAGGAGGTGCAGAAGCGCGAACCGCTCGTGATCCGCGACGCAGTCAGCGGCGAGAGGGTGGTGACGCCGTTTCCG
>JAFEFS010000098.1 GCA_018240465.1 Pseudomonadota bacterium | reverse complement strand
TACTTCGGCGGCCTCGCCATCGAGGAAGTCGCGCAGGCGCTGGGCCTTTCGCCGGCCACGGTCAAGCGCGACTGGACCATGGCTCGGCTGTTCCTGCGCCGCGAACTCGATGCGGCGCAGGTCGGCCCACCGGTCTGAGCGCGGCTGCTGCACGGGTTACGGCGGCACCGACATCCGCCATGCGCCTCGAGCGGCGTCTGCGGCAGCGCTTCGCTCGAATGAATTCGCATTCCCGGCTGGTCGCAACGCATCAGGCAGGTGGACGGCATGCCCGTGCGGCTGCGGCCTCAGTGCCCGAACAGACCCTTGAGCGCGTCGACCGGACCTTTCTTCTCGCCACGCTTGCCGCGGTCCTCCCCGTCGCCGTCGCGGCCAGCGTCTTCGTCGCGACTGCGGCCACTCATCGATGCGGCGCTCTCACCGAGCATGTTCATCGCCACCGACTTGTTGCGCACGCGTGCGACCCAGTCCGGCGACCAAGTTGCGGGCGCACTCGCCGGCTTCGGCGGATACGAGAAGTTCGCTTCGTTGCCGTAGGCGATGCCCTGCAGCATCGCGGTCCCGGCCTTGGCGAAGATGCCGGCCGGCACCGCACACTCGGTCTGCGTCGGCGCAAGCAGGACCTTCTCGCGCAACCACTTGTCGACGTTCGCGTTCGAGGCATAGTTCATCAGGCCCGTGCCCGGATCGGGCAGCTCGGACGAACTCCACAGGACGAGATCGGGCGCACCGGACTTGTCCTCGCTCGCGCTCGTGGCGGTGAGCAGATAGGCGCGCGCTTGCGCAATCGATGGCCAGTGCACGCGGATCGAATCAGCGAGTTTTCCGCCCGAATCGAGCTTGAGGCTTGGCATGAAATCCTGGTCGCGCGACAGGGTGAATTTCAGGTTGTCCGGCACCCCGTCACCGCGGACGACATGCTCGCCGACGAGCGAAGCGTCGCGCGCGACGCGTGAGTTCTCGCGGTCGTTCGGCCAGATCGCATAGCCCGGTTCGGCACGCGCGCCGCGGTCAGTCACGCCGCGACCCTGCATGAAACCGGCGTACTCCTGCGTGGAGAACTTGCCCATGTCGATCACGCGCGGCTGGCCCGGTTTTACCGTCGCGCTGCAGCCCCAGTAGAACAGGATGCGACCGCGCGGGCGCTCGGGCCAGGACGCCTCTTCGCCGCCGCCGCTGTTGCCTTCGCGCGGCGGCGTGACCAGATGCAACGGTTCCGCACCGACATCGGCACGCTCCGGTGTCTGCTGCGTCGCGCTCGTGCCGGCCGGCTTGTTCGCGGTGTACAGCGCGATATCGATTTGCCTGCCCGGCATGCCAGCGTACTTGGTCATGCCGAAGTTGCCGACGCCCTTGGCGTGACGCCCGTCGCGCCCCGGCGCGGCACGTGTGCCCATCATGCCGCTCATCATGCTGCCGGCGATGCCGCCCATCTGCGGCATCTCGTCCATGCCCATCAGGTTGTAGGTGGCCAGATCCATCCAGTACTGCGCGACAGGGCCGCGCGCTGCGGAAGGCTTCGGCGCGTCGGCGGCACCGGCTGCGCTGGTGACGGCGAGCGCGACCGCAGCGCCCAGCGTGCGCAGGCGGCGCCCCGGCGTACGCGTGGTGCCGGCGGATGGGAAAGCGGACGATGCGTGGGACATGGCGGTTTCCTTATCGGTTAGCGATCCCGAATGGGCTCGCTGCAATCCTCTGAGCGTAGAAAAGGGAAAATCGGCTCATCGGCATTCGCCATGGCCACAGCGGCGTCGGCTTGAGCCATCCCAGGCGTTGGGGTGACTGGCCGACGTTGTGCGCCTCAACGCTGCAGCGAACCGGACGGTTGCAACAAATCGAGCTGTTGCGTCGGCGCGGTATCACTGGGGCGCGCCATCTGCATCGGCGCATAGCCCGGGGGCAATTCGAAGATGCTGGCGTCGATCGCGGTATCCGTGCGAATGCGCAGGCGCGCATGACCACTGACCGCACCATCGCGATGACAGATTCGTTCGATACTGATCGCCGGGGGCCCGACGCGATCCATCTCTGCCTGCGGATACAGACTGGCGACGCCTGCACTCATGCCTTTGCCGACTGCGGCAATGCGCTTGAGCCGACGCTGCGCGCGCGGGTCCAGCCCGAGCGAGTCCACCGCGGCCATGCAGTCCTCCCGAAGCACGACGTCGCCGCGCATGATCCGCTCACGCATGCAGGCATGCGCATCGACGGTTTCGGATGCATCCGCGCGCCGGACCGTGGTCGTCGACCATTTCACCGCTGCGCCGGCACCCTTCGCGGCAGATGCGGCGGGGCGGCCTTCGCGCTGCCTGAGCCGCTGCGCAATCGCCTGGCGGCGATCCACGCCTGCGGCTGCGGGTGCACTTGCCATTTTTTCCGCGCAGAGTTGCGCCGCATCCGCGTAGTCGGGGTCGGAGAAACCGATTCCGGCCATCTCCGGGCACGCGGCAACCTGCATGTCGCGGAACACGGCCATGGCTTGCGCATTGTCCATACCGGTAACCGCTTTCGTCTGCTTTTCGGCGTACAGCGACACGCTGCGGCCGACATCGCTGGTGAAATCGATGGCATCGTCGTCGGACTCCACCGTCATGTACGTGCGCGTTTCGTGCATCAGCTGGTGCATGATCTGCTCACCATCGTCGAACAGGGTCGACATCGGCATCCCTTCCATGCGCATGTCCACGCGCGCACGCAGGCCGTCGATCGCCATGCGTTCGAATTCCGTCGCGCAGTCGCCATCGTGCGCGTATTCCAGCACGGTGGCCGCGTCGGCCGTACCCCAGGCGAGCAGCACGGCAGCGAGCAGTCGCGCCGGTGCAGCATGCAGGCGTCGTGAGCGGGTGATGTTCATCGGTTGCCTCCGTCGAATTTGATTGCCTTGCGCGTACCTTCGATACGGCGCTGTTCCTTGTCCGCGTAAACCGCGATGCAGGCGTCGCGCCTGACCATCGTGCATTCGAGGTAGTCGATGACTTCGATGATCGCCGCACGCACGACTTTGGCCAGTGCCTCGTTGTGCAGCGTTTCGTAGCCAAAGCTGGCGATGCCCGCATCGATGCCGACCGACGATGCGGTCCTGGTCGTACGCCCTTCGATGGTCCGGGCCTGCGCGATTTCGCCGGTGGTCGTATCGACCACGCGCAGGTCGATCGCCAGATACGCCGTGCTCGATTCGCGCGAACCGCCGATGCCGCGGAAGGAACCGCGCGCGCTTTTCTTCTCGACGCCCTCCTCGAACGCGGTGACGGTGCCCATGACCAGGTACTGCGCGCCGGTCAGTTCGCCGATGCGCGCTCCATCGCCCGGGCGCAGGCGACCGGACGTACCGAGATCCTGCTCTTCCAGGATCGCCTGCAGACGCCGGCGCTCGACCACGGTGAAGCCTGGCCGCGCCGCCATTTCGTTGGCGAGAATGTTGGTCAGCACACGTCCGATGCCGCCCTGGAACGGCAGTGCGCCGGTTTCATCCTGGAATTTGAGAACACCGAATACGGGCTTGCCGTCGCTCCCCGCGGAACCTCGCGCAGGAAATAGCAGCAGCAGCGCACAGGCCAGCAGCAGGCGCGCGATCAGAGCCGGCACGGTATGCCCACGGCACCGGTTGCGCTGCAACGATCGATTAAGGAAACTGGAACAATTGGTTTGCGAACACGCCATAAGGAAGTCATTCCGCCATTGGAAACATGGCAACGCCAGGTTGCCTGACAAAGAAGCGAACCTCGTCGGCCGCTTGCCGATGCCTGAAAGTCGCGCAGCCGCTCGTTGCTCCAGGCGCTTCAATTCGAGTTTGCGGCTGCGGATGAGATTCGCTGCAATCGTTTGAGCGTAGAATCACGCCAATCGGTTCATCGGGGTCCGCGGGGGAGTGCGGGGTGAGCCGCTTTGGGTCGCTTTCCGCTTTGGGGAATCATGAATTCCGTACGCTGGCAGAAGCTCACCGACATCGTCGGTGAATGTCTGGACTTGCCGGTCGCCGAGCGCGACGCGCGCGCGCGCGCGCGCTGCGGCAGCGATGAGGCGCTGTGCCGCGAGGCGCTGGCGTGGATCGCGAGTGCCGCGGATGGTGACGATTTCCTCCAGCAACCGCCGCAAGTCGACACCCGCCTGCTGCAGTCCGCCGCGGCCGCGGGCATGAGGTCGAACTGGGTCGGCCGCCGCTTCGGCCCCTACCGCATCGTCGGCGAAGTCGCGCGCGGTGGCATGGGCAGCGTGTTCAAGGCCGTGCGCGACGACGACGAATACCGCAAGGAAGTTGCGATCAAATTGATCCGCTCCGACCTCGGCGGCGAAGCGGTCGCTGCGCGCTTCCGCTTGGAGCGCCAGATCCTTGCAGGCCTCGACCATCCGAACATCGCGCGCCTGATCGACGGCGGCAGCAGCGAGGACGGCCTGCCTTATCTGGTCATGGACTACGTCGACGGCGAACCGATCGACCGCTACTGCGCGCGGCGCGCGCTCGGCGTGCGCGAACGCCTGGAGCTGTTCTGCGAAGTCTGCGCGGCGGTGCAGTTCGCACACCAGCGTCTGGTCGTGCATCGCGACCTCAAGCCGAGCAACATCCTCATCGACCGCGAAGGCATGGTGAAGCTGCTCGATTTCGGCATCGCCCGCCTCGTCGAACCCGGCGCCGACGGCAGGGACGGGACGACCACGATCCACGCCTTCACGCCCGAATACGCCAGCCCCGAACAGGTCAAGGGCGAGACGATCACGACCGCGAGCGATGTGTACTCGCTCGGCGTGCTGCTCTACCGCCTGCTCGCCGGGCGCAGTCCGTACCGCTCGGACAACTCGCAGTTGCACGCCCTCGTGCGCGAGATCGTCAGCACCGATCCGCTGCGGCCGAGCGCGACGGCCGAGTCCAGGCGCGATCCGGCGGCGACCGCGCCGACGCTGGATGCCGAACGTCTGCGCCGCGCGCTGCGCGGCGACCTCGACATGATCGTGCTCATGGCGCTGCGCAAGGAACCGGCGCGGCGCTATGCCTCGGTCGAGCAGTTCGCCGACGATGTGCGCCGCCATCTCGCCAACCGCCCGGTGCGCGCGCGCGACGGTGCCCTCGCCTATCGCGCGCGCAAGTTCCTGGTGCGCCACTGCCTCGGCGTCGCCCTCGGCACGCTCGCCGTCGCCAGCCTGCTCACGCTGTCGGCCTATGCCCTGCAGCAGGCGCGCAGCGCGCGTGCGGAGAAGGCGCGCGCCGAACGGCATTTCGACAGCGTGCGCGGCCTGGCCAACCGCTTCATCGGCGATGTGTTCCTGCAGATCGTCGACGTGCCCGGCACGGCGAAGGCACAGCAGATCCTGCTCGACACCGGCATCGAGTACCTCAACCGGCTCGGCGCGGACGCGGACAACAACCGCGCGCTGCTGCTCGAGATCGCGAGCAGCTACATCAAGCTTGCGCAGATGCAGGAGCGCGCGTACGTGCCACCGGCGCAACGCTCCGATGCTGCGGGCCGCGCCCTCGCTTCGATCAAGCAGGCCGAGGCGCTGGCGCCGCCGGATGCAGCATCGCGGCAACGTCGCATCATGGCGCAAACCCTGCTCGCCGGCAGCGAAGCCGACGCGCAGAAATTCGATGTGGCGAAAGTCCACTTCGAGATGGCCGCCGCGTTGGCGCGCGAAGCGCCCGACGCCGGTGAGCCATCGTCGCTGACCCACGCGCGCGCGACGGCCCTAGCCGAATTCGCCAAATCGCCCGGTATCGATATCCCCGTGAGCCAGCGCCTCGCCCTGCTCAGGGAAGCCCTCGCGGGCTACATAGCCGCGCAACGCACGGCCCGCGACGACAAGGAACGCGACGACACCGGCAACTCGCTGGCGACGACATCGCTCTATCTCGCACGCGCCCAGCTCGAGGACCACGACGACCCGCAACGCCGGGCGAAAGCCCTGGCGTATGCGCAAGACTCGATCCGCCAGCAGGAAGCCCTCTACGCGACGGATCCGCGCGACATCAAGAACCTGGTCAACCTCGTGCTCGAATCGAGCACCGCCGCCACGATCGCGGCGCATTCGGGCGACTTCGACGCGGCACGCGCCTACTATCGCAAGGCACGCGTCTACGACGATGAGATGCAGCGCCAGGACCCGGGCCAGCCGACCGCGATGGTCAACCGCATCGCCATGCGCCTGGAACAGGTGGAAATGGAATTGCGTGCGAATGCGTCGCCGCGCGCGCAACTCGAAGAACTCGCCGCGATCGAACGGGTAGTGCAACAACTGCCCGGCTATCTTTCCGGGCAGCGCCAGATGATCGCGGTACGCGCGTGGATCGACGCGCTCAAGGCCGAATTCGGCTTGCGCCGCAGCGCGGAAGTCGATCTGTTGCTGGCCGAGCGCATCGCGCTCCAGCGCGAAGCGATCGCGCTGTTCGAAAACTCGAACACGCTGGTCACGCAGATTCCGGAAATGATCGACGAGGAAAACCAGGACATCGTCGAACTCGTCCGTACCGGCGCCGCGCGTGCGCGCGGCGCGCTGGCAAAATTGCAGGCGCATTGACGACGGCACGCAGCGCGCGGGGCGATCGCGTGGGATAGCTGATATTCTGCGGAGATGACGAACAACGGTCCCGATCCTGCTGCTGTATCCAACCCACGCCGCGCGCTGGTCACCGGCGCCTCGGCCGGCATCGGCGCGGAATTCGCGCGCCAGCTCGCCGCATCCGGCCACGCCCTCGTGCTGACCGCGCGCCGCGCCGATCGCCTCGCCGCGCTCGCCGCGGAGTTGAAGGCCGCGCACGGTGCGCAGGTCGATTGCATAACCGCCGACCTCGCCGATCCGCACGCGCCGGCGATGCTGTGCGACGAACTCGCGCGGCGCGACCTCGCCGTCGACGTGCTGATCAACAACGCCGGCTACGGCGTGCCCGGCTCGCTGATCTCGCAACCGTGGCAGACCCACGCCGATTTCATCCAGGTGTTGATGACCGCGCCGACCGAACTGGCCTGGCGCCTGTTGCCCGGCATGCGCGAGCGGCACTACGGCCGCATCGTCAACCTCGCCTCGCTCGCCGGGCATGTGCCCGCGCCCGCGGGGCACACGTTGTATGCGGCGAGCAAGGCCTACCTGATCAAGTTCTCGCAGGCGCTCGCGCTCGAAAATCGCGGCCGGAACGTCCACGTCTGCGCGCTCTGTCCCGGCTTCACCCGGTCCGAGTTCCACGACGTCACCGGTTCGCGTGCGCTCGTCGCGCAAATGCCGAAATGGTTGTGGATGCCGGCCGACCGCGTCGTGCGCGAAGGTCTTGGCGCCGTCGAACGCGGCGAGGCGGTCTACATTCCCGGCCGCATCAACCGTGCGATCAAGGCGCTGAACAAGCTGCTGCCCGATCGCCTCGCCCTGCGCATGGCGGCGCGACAGGGCCGGAAATTCCGCGTAGTGGACGCGCCTTCGCTCAATCCCAGTCCCTGACCCATGCCCGACTTCTCCGCGCTCCCGCTTGCCGCGCCGCTGCTCAAGGCGCTGACGACGCTGGACTTCACGACAATGACGCCGGTGCAGGCACAGGCCTTGCCGGCCATGCTCGCCGGCCGCGACCTGATTGCGCAGGCGCCGACCGGCAGCGGCAAAACGATCGCGTTCGGCCTCGGCCTGCTTCAGCGTCTCGATCCGGCCCTGGTCAAACCGCAGGCGCTGGTGCTCTGTCCTACGCGCGAACTCGCCGACCAGGTGGCATCGGTGATACGCCGCCTTGCCTTCGACATCGCCAACCTCAAGGTGCTGACCCTGACCGGCGGCATCGCCCTCGCACCGCAGCTTGCCAGCCTGCGCAAGGATTCGCACGTCATCGTCGGCACGCCCGGGCGCGTGCAGGAGATGCTGCGCAAGCACGCGCTCAGTCTCGTCAAGCTGCGCACGCTCGTACTCGACGAGGCCGACCGCATGCTCGACATGGGCTTCGAGGAGGCGATCCGCGAGATCGTGGGCAAGACGCCGCCGTCGCGGCAAAGCTTGCTGTTCTCGGCGACATTTCCCGAACCGATCCGCGAGATCGCACGCAAAACGCTGCGCGCCCCGTTCGAGGTGACGATTGCCGACGCCGTCGAACGCCCGGCCATCGACGAACATTTTTTCGAAATCGATCTCGCGCGCAAACCGGCCGCGCTCGCCGCACTGCTGCTGCATCACCGGCCCGAGTCCAGCGTCGTGTTCTGCAATACGCGCAGGGATGTGGATGACGTGGTCGAGGCGCTAGGCGGCCATGGCATCGCCGCACTTGCACTGCACGGCGACATCGACCAGCGCGATCGCGACGAGGTACTCGTGCGCTTCGCCAACCGTTCCTGCCGCGTGCTCGTCGCCAGCGACGTCGCGGCGCGCGGGCTGGACATCAAGGACCTGGCCGCGGTGGTCAACTACGAGTTGCCACCCGATATCGACATCTACCGCCACCGCATCGGCCGCACCGCACGCGCGGGCAAGACCGGGCTCGCGCTGAACCTGGTCACGCCGCGCGAAATGCACCGCGCGCACGAACTGGAAAAACGCGAGCTGGAACGATACCCCGACGCCAGGCTGCAATGGTCGAAACTGCCCGCGCCGAACGCGAAGGCGAAGGACGGCCTGCCGGCCACGATGGCGACACTGCGCATCGACGGCGGCAAGACCGACAAGCTGCGCGCCGGCGACATCCTCGGCGCGCTGACCGGCGACGCCGGCCTCGCCGCCGATGCGATCGGCAAGATCGACATCTTCCCGACACGCTCCTACGTCGCCATCGCGCGCGGTGTCGCCGACAAGGCGCTGAACCGGTTGCGCGCAAGCGGTATCAAGGGTCGCAGGTTTCGCACCGCGCGCATTTGAACAAACGCTACTGCGCGCGGCCGGGCGCCGGGGTCGGTGCCGGCTCAGTGGTGGTGCCCGCCCTCGCCGTGCACATGCCCGTGCTCGACCTCTTCGGGCGTGGCGTCGCGCACGTCGGTGACCTCGACGTCGAACTTCAAGGTCTTGCCGGCCATCGGATGGTTGAGATCCACGTCGATCACGCTGGAGCCGACCTTGAGCACAACGACCTGACGATAGCCGCCCCCCTGTACGCTGAGCACAGTCGCATCGCCAGCCTTGAGATGGTCGGCGTCGCGGAAGTATTTCTTCGGCACGCGCTGGGTGAAATCCTCGCGACGCTCGCCATAGCCATGTTCGGGTGGCACGCTCACGTCGAACTTGTCGCCCGCCTCGTGGCCTTCCATCGCCTGCTCGAGGCCGGGGATGATCTGGCCGTGACCGAACAGGATCGTCAGCGGCTCGGCGCGATCATGCGAGGAATCGACCTTCGTTCCGGTCTCGTCGGTGAGGTGATAGTGAAAGGTAACGACCTTGTTTTTTTCCGCCTTCATCGCTTTTCCTTGAATGGAATCATTGTCTGCAAAGTGCGCGATTATACAGGCAGGCTGAACGCCCATTCGGTGCGGGGACGCAAACGATTGACAAGGCCTCGGGTTTTGCCGGAACGTGCGCGGCGATGCGCTGCCTTCGTTCCCTCCCGCTGATCCTGGCGATCGTGTTGCTCGCGGCCTGTGCAGGGCCGCGCACGCGCCCCGCTCCCGCCCCACCACCCGCACCGCGCGGGATCGCAAGCCCGAACGACATCCTGTTCCGCGCGATCGGCCTCGTCGGCACGCCGTACCATTGGGGTGGCAACACGCCCGAGAGCGGTTTCGATTGCTCCGGCCTCGTCGTCTACGTGTTCCGCACGATTGCGGGAGTCGCGCTGCCACGGACCACGCAGGACATGTACGCGCTCGACCTCGCCGACGTGCGCCGCGACCGGCTGCAGGGTGGCGACCTGGTTTTTTTCAACACGTCCGGCCGCGACATTAGCCATGTCGGCATCTATGTCGGCCAGGACCGTTTCGTGCACGCGCCGAACGAAGGCGGCACGGTGCGGCTGGACTATCTGAGCAACGTCTACTGGAACAAGCACTACAGCGGTGCGCGGCGCGTACGCCTGTAACCCTACGCCGCGCGCCGGCTTCGGCCAAGCCTCGCGCGCAACGCGTCGCGCTTGCGCGCGAGGCTCGCCGCATACTCATGCCGCGTCGCGGGTCGCGTCGCGGCGAGTTCGTCGCGGAACTTGCAGAAATCGGCGTAGGCGCGCAGCACGGGGGCAAGCTTGCGCAGCAGCAGTTCGAGCATGATCGCATCGTCGAGCAGGCCGATCACCTCGATGTCGTCGGGAATCAGGTCTTCGGGGTCACTGAAATACACCAGCGCCTCGAGCACGTCGATGCGGCACGGCGCCGGCAGCGCCCAGGCGTCGTCCTCGAGCATCGTGATCAGACGTTGCACGCCGCCGATGCGTTTGCGCACATAGGTCGGCGCAGTGGCCAGCGGCGCCGAATCCAGCGCCTGCTTCGCCGCATCGAGAATATCCGCCTCGTCGGCTTCCTGCGCCACATGGCGCGAGCGCTTCAGCGACTGGTGGAAGCGCGCAAGGTCCTTCGTTTCGATTTCGATCGTGATGCGCATGATGCCGTGAACGATTCCGTGCTTATCCGATCAGTTGCCAAAAGCAGAAGAGCCTTGGCCGTGAAGGACACGAAGAAAGGCTGCAAATCAATGTTTTTCTTGCTTCGTGTTCTTCGTGGTTCGATCTTTTCATCCGCGAATTGCCGACTGATCGCACGGGCATGGATTATTCCACGACTCCGCCTTGCCGGAGCAGCCACGGACCGCCAGCTGGAGGACGCGGCTACCTGCCCCGCTCGCGGCCATTGCGGCAGATTGACCGCTGCGGTATACTTTATCCACTGCGTCGCTTCTCTTTCCGTTTCGGGCTCGACTCGAGTCCGCATCCTCCGGCTACGACGCCCTTGCGGCAGGCACCTGGATTCGTCCGGCCCGCCGCCCAGCCCACGGCGCGGCTTATCGGAAACGCTGAGGATTTTTTTATCGGTCCGCATTGCGGGCCGATCGCGCTTGTGCGCGAATTTTAGGAACTGAAACATGTCATTCGAAGCCCTGGGCCTCTCGCCCGCCATCCTGCGCGCTCTCGCCGAACAAGGCTACGACGCGCCGACGCCGATCCAGCAGGCCGCCATCCCGCTCGTGCTCGAAGGCCGCGACCTGCTCGCCGGCGCGCAGACCGGCACCGGCAAGACCGCCGCGTTCACCCTGCCGCTGCTGCAGCGCCTGTTCGCCGACGCCGCGCCGGTCGGCGGCAAGCGTCGCCCGCGCGTGCTCATCCTCACCCCGACGCGCGAGCTCGCCGCGCAGATCCACGAGAACGTGCGCGCCTACGCCAAGCACCTGCGCGTGTTCGCGACGACGATCTTCGGCGGCGTCGGCATGGGGCCGCAGATCGACGCGCTGCGCCGCGGCGTCGACATCCTCATCGCCACGCCGGGCCGCCTGATCGACCACCTCGAACGGCGCACGGTCGACGTCTCGGGCATCGAAATCCTCGTCCTCGACGAGGCCGACCGCATGCTCGACATGGGCTTCCTGCCGCAGATGAAGCGCGTGCTCAATGCGCTGCCGAAGCAGAATCGCCAGACGTTGCTGTTCTCGGCCACGTTCGCCGACCAGATCAAGGCGCTCGCGCGCGAGTTCATGCGCGATCCGGCCGAAGTGCAGATCGCCGCGCGCAACAGCGTCGTCGCGACGGTTACGCATCGCGTGCATCCGGTCGACGCGTCGCGCAAGCGCGACCTGCTGCTTGAGCTGCTCAGCCGCGACAGCCGCCGCCAGACGCTCGTGTTCGGCCGCACCAAACACGGTTCGGACAAGCTCGCCAAGTTCCTCGATCAGCACGGCCTGCGCACCGCCGCGATCCACGGCAACAAGAGCCAGAACGCGCGCACGCGCGCACTCGCCGATTTCAAGAACGGCAAGATCACCGTACTCGTCGCCACCGATATCGCCGCGCGCGGTATCGACATCGACCAGTTGCCTCTCGTGATCAACTTCGACCTGCCGATGGTTGCCGAGGACTACGTCCACCGCATCGGCCGCACCGGTCGCGCCGGCGCCGAAGGCCTCGCCGTCTCGCTCGTCTCGCACGACGAAGCGCGCCTGCTGCGCGACATCCGCCGCCTGCTCAAGCAGGACATCGCGATCGAGAATGTCGAAGGTTTCGAGCCGAGTTCACCGCTGCGCCTCGACGGCAACGGCGGTGGCGGACAGCCGAAGCCTAACCAAGCTGCGCGCAAGCCGAATCATGCGCGTCGTCCGCATGCACAGGGGCCGAAAGGCCAGCAGCCAAAGCCGCATGCGGCGGCTAACAAGCAGCGCAGCTGGCGCGGCGGGCGCGACGCGCGGAAGGCTTGATGCTCAAAGCCCTCCCCTTCAAGGGGAGGGTTGGGTGGGGATGGTTTGACTCCAACGCAATTTGCAAACGAAGCAGAGTGGTGAGCGCATAGCTCATGCCAGGCGATCGAGAATGATGCTAGGTTTTGCAGCCGGTCTTAGCGCTCCGAAATATCCACCTCGATAGAAACCTCCGGATAACCCACGTAGAACGAGGCACCGTCGCACGTCAGTTCCCGGTTGTACCCGTTCGGACGATAGCCGATGAGGATGTTGTAGATACCGGACGTTTCAATTCCAAGTTCAGATACGGCTATGGGATTCACTTTTTCCACCGTCTGTCCAGGCTCCAAATTGCGCATATCGTCACATTCTCTGCCCGGCAAGGACGGTGGCAGCCGCATTTCGCGAATAGGGTTGGCAACCAATCCTTTGCCAGACGAATCTTCGGCGTAGAGAGAAGTAGTTGCGATCCAAGCATTCGGGATGAGAACCGGCTTCTTCCCTATGTTCTTCAGACTGATCGTAACCGGGAGATTCTCGTGAATCTGATGTTTCCCCGAGGGTATTCTCGCAGCGAGGCGTACATCGCCTTCTTGCCTATCGAGTTTGCGAAGGTGAGCAGTTCCCATAGAACTGCAAGCGTTTAAGGCGAATGCAAGAACGAACACAACAAACAGCCGCATCACTCCTCCTCGAGATTGGCGTGGTAGCGTGCGCGAAACGCACGCTGAGGACGCCTTATCGAATTGACATTTCCAACGCAGCGACCGACGCTTCGAGCTTCGGCCCGAGATAGCAGTGCGAGCCGCAAGCAGTCAGCCCTGCTTGCGAAAATGTGGACAAATACCATTTCGGCGAGCGCGCGATGAAACCGTGCTTGTCGCCGTCGAGCGCGTCCTTCGACGTGAACAACTCCAGGAATGCGACGCCGGCAAGCATGTCGGCGATGCCGACGAGTCCACGGCGCAGTTCGGCCGACGGCAGGTAGTGGATCACGTCGGAGCAGACGACCAGATCGAAGTCGTCGCCGAAGCGCAGTTCGGCGAGCTGGCCGAAACCGACCAGGCGCAGGTTGCGTGCACGACCGTAGCGCGCGATCGCGTATTCGCTCGAATCGATGCCGAGATAGTCGATCTTCGGCCGCAACTTTTTCAGCGGCGCGCGCCAGGCGCCTTCGCCGCAGCCGACGTCGAGCACGTTGCGCACGCGCCGGCCGAGGTAGTACTCGGCGACGGCAATCGCCAGCGCGGCCTTGCGTTCGAGCAGCGCGGGCGTATTGACCGAATGCTGAGAGTGGCGATACCAGCGGTCGAAATAAGCGCGGTCGTAGAGTTTGGTCATTGCGTTCGATTTGGATTCCCTTCCCCCATCGGGAGAAGTCGCGTCACTGAAGCGCCGGACGAGGGGCAAGCGTTTCGGTCTAACTACGCGCGCGAATATTGGAGCGCCTTTCCCTCATTCGCCCTTCGGGCATCTTCTCCCGGCGGAAGAAGGGATGCTTCACCGCAGTGAGTTGTTGATCTTCGCCAGCGCCTCCGCGCCGGGACTCAGCTCCTTCGCACCGAGGCGATTGATCGGTACTTCGGTCGTGTTGAAGTGCTCGTGCAGGTCGTGCGCGTCGGGATCGACGTAGAGCAGGCCGGTGACGACTTCGCCCTTGGCCTGATGCGCGTGAACGTAGTTCATCGCGGCGACGCGATCGTGCGTGTTGAAGTCGGCGCGCAGTTTGCGCAGGCGGATGATGTTGCCGTCGTGCTGGGTCACGTCGATGATTTCGCCTTCGGCATAGTCGACCGTGATCTCGGCGCGCACGTCGATGAAATCCAGGCGATTCACCGCCTCGTTGTGCTCGCGCACGTATTCGTAACTCTTCGTGCTGCCGGCATGGTTGTTGAACGCGACGCAGGGACTGATCACGTCGATGAAGGCCGCGCCCTTGTGCGCGATCGCGGCCTTGATCAGCGGCACGAGCTGTTTCTTGTCGCCGGAGAATCCGCGCGCGACGAAGGTGGCGCCGAGCTGCATCGCGAGGCCGACGAGGTCGAGCGGGCTGTCGGTGTTGACCACGCCCTTCTTCGACTTCGAGCCCTGGTCGGCGGTCGCCGAGAACTGGCCCTTGGTCAGACCATAGACGCCGTTGTTCTCGACGATGTAGACCATGTTCACGCCACGCCGGATCGCGTGCACGAACTGGCCGATGCCGATCGAAGCCGAGTCGCCATCGCCAGATACGCCAAGATAGAGCAGGTCGCGATTGGCGAGGTTCGCGCCGGTCAGCACCGAGGGCATGCGCCCGTGCACCGTGTTGAAGCCGTGCGACTGGCCGAGGAAATAATCCGGCGTCTTCGAGCTGCAGCCGATGCCGCTCAGCTTGGCGACGCGGTGCGGTTCGATGTCGAGCTCCCAACAGGCCTGGATGATCGAGGCAGAAATCGAGTCGTGGCCGCAGCCGGCGCACAGCGTCGAAATCTTGCCTTCGTAGTCGCGGCGGGTGAAGCCGATCGCGTTGCAGGCGAGCGTGGGGTGGTGGAGTTTGGGTTTGGCGATGTAGGTCACGCCATTTTCTCCTTCGCCTTGGTCGGCCGGATCTGCGCCGCGATGGCAGCGGCGATTGACCGCGCCGTGATCGGTGTGCCGTCGTAGTGCAGGATCGCCACGAGCCGCGCCGGGTCGATGCCGAATTCGTTGATCAAGAGCGTGCGCAGCTGGCCGTCACGATTCTGTTCGACGACGAAGACGCGCTCGTGCCGGCGGATGAATTCGCCGACGCTGTCGGGGAACGGGAACGCGCGTACGCGCAGCGTGTCGAGCACGAGGCTTTGCTTGCCGAGCAGCTCGATCGCTTCGGCCATCGAAGGACTGGTCGAACCGTAGAAAATCACGCCGTCCTGGGCTTCGCCGCCGGTACTGCGCAGGATCGGCTGCGGCACCAATGATTTGGCTGTCTCCCATTTTCGCAGCAGGCGCTCCATGTTGTAGATGTAGTCCGGTCCGCGCTCGGAATAACGTGCGTACGGATCGCGCGACGTGCCGCGCGTGAAGTAGGCACCACGCTCGGCGTGCGTGCCGGGATAGGTGCGGTACGGGATGCCGTCGCCGTCGACGTCCTTGTAGCGACCGAAATCGCGGCCCGCTTCGAGTTCTTCCGCAGTCATCACCTTGCCGCGGTCATACTCGCGCGTATCGTTCCACGCGAACGGCGCGGTCAGGCGCTGGTTCATGCCGATGTCGAGATCGGTGAGCACGAAAATAGGCGTCTGCAGGCGATCGGCGAGATCGAATGCCTGCGCCGAAAACTCGAAGCACTCGTGCGGGTCTTCGGGCAGCAGCAGCACGTGCTTGGTGTCGCCGTGCGAGGCGTAGGCGCAGGCGAGCACGTCGGACTGCTGCGTGCGCGTCGGCATGCCGGTCGACGGGCCACCGCGCTGCACGTCGATGATCGTGATCGGGATCTCGGCGAAGTAGGCAAGGCCGATGAACTCGTTCATCAGCGAGATGCCCGGCCCGGCGGTCGTGGTGAACGCACGCGCGCCGTTCCAGCCCGCGCCGACGCACATGCCGATCGAGGCGATCTCGTCCTCGGCCTGCACGATCGCGAAGCGGTTGCGCCCGGTCTCGGCATCGACGCGATACTTCATGCAGTATTTCTGGAACGCCTCGGCCAGCGACGATGACGGCGTGATCGGATACCAGGCGCAGACCGTGGCGCCGCCGTAGACGCAGCCGAGCGCGGCGGCGACGTTGCCATCGACGAAGATCTTGTCGCCGACGTTGTCCGCGCGCTGCACGTGCAGGCCGATCGGATCGAGATGCTGCGCGGCGTGTTCGCGGCCGAGTTCCAGCGCCTGCACGTTCGAATCGAGCAGCTTCTCCTTGCCCTTGTACTGCTCGGCGAACAGACGCTTGATCTCGCGTGCGTCGATGTCGAGCAGGATCGACAGCGCGCCGAGATACATGATGTTCTTGAACAACTGGCGCTGACGCGCGTCGGCGTAGGTACGGTTGCAGATCGCGGTCAGCGGCATGCCGATGACGTGGATGTCGTCGCGGAACTTCGACGCCGGCAGCGGCCGCGTCGAATCATAGAACAGGTAACCGCCAGGCTCGATCTCCTTGAGGTCCGCATCCCAGGTCTGCGGATTCATCGCGACCATCAGATCGACACCGCCGCGCCGACCGAGCCAGCCGCGCTCGCTGACGCGCACTTCGTACCAGGTCGGCAGGCCCTGGATGTTCGACGGGAAGATGTTGCGCGGACTGACCGGCACGCCCATGCGCAGGATCGCGCGCGCGAACAGTTCGTTCGCGGAGGCCGAACCGGAGCCGTTGACGTTGGCGAACTTGACCACGAAATCGTTGGTCGCTTCGATGCGCGGATGCCGCCTGGTTTCGATTTGCGCGTTCATGCCGCCGTCCTCTGCGCCGCGCGCTTGTGGCAGCCGGGGCCAGCCTGGGTGGTTTCGAGCAGGAACTTGCGCATGTCCCACGCGCCGGTCGGGCAGCGTTCGGCGCAGAGACCGCAGTGCAGGCAGACATCTTCGTCCTTGACCATCACCCTGCCCGTCTTCAGCGCGTCGGACACGTACAGCGATTGCGCCAGGTTCAGCGCCGGCGCGGTCAGGTGCGTGCGCAGCCCGGCCTCGTCGTCGTTGCCGGTGAAGCTGATGCAGTCCATCGGGCAGATGTCGACACAGGCATCGCATTCGATGCAGGCATCCTTGGTGAACACGGTCTGCACGTCGCAATTGAGGCAACGTTGCGCCTCCTGTACCGCAGTCGCCGCATCGAAACCGAGCTCGACTTCCACTTTTATACTTTTCAGCGTCGCGGCTTTCTCGCGCCACGGCACGGCGTAACGCTGGTCGTTGGAAATGTCGTTGTCGTAGCTCCATTCGTGGATGCCCATCTTCTGCGAGATCAGGCTGACCGCGGGCTCGGGGCGCTCGCGGATGTCTTCGCCGTTGAGCATCCTGTCGATCGACACCGCGGCTTCGTGGCCATGCGCGACCGCCCAGATGATGTTCTTCGGACCGAACGCCGCATCGCCGCCGAAGAACACGCCCGGCAGCGTCGACTGCATCGTCGCCTTGTCGACCTGCGGCATTCCCCACTCGTCGAAGGCGATGCCGAGGTCGCGCTCGATCCACGGGAATGCGTTTTCCTGGCCGACCGCGATCAGTACCTCGTCGCAGCCGAAGAACGCGTCGGGTTCGCCGGTCGGCACGAGCTGGCGGCGGCCTTTCGCGTCGCGCTCGGCGCGTACCTTCTCGAACGTCATGCCAACGAGTTTCCCGCCGCGATGTTCGAACGTCTTCGGCACGAGGTAGTTGAGGATCGGGATGCCCTCGTGCATCGCGTCCTCCTTCTCCCACGGCGAGGCTTTCATCTCCTCGAAGCCCGAGCGCACGATCACTTTCACGTCCTCGCCGCCGAGCCGGCGCGAGGACCGGCAGCAGTCCATCGCCGTATTGCCGCCGCCGAGCACGATCACGCGCTTGCCGATGCTCTTGATGTGCTCGAAATAGACCGAGGCGAGCCAGTCGAGACCGATATGGATGTTGGCCGCGGCCTCTTTGCGCCCCGGCAGATCGAGATCGCGGCCGCGCGGCGCGCCGCTGCCGACGAAGATGGCGTCGTAGTTCTGCGCAAGCAGGTCGCGCATCGACTCGATGCGCGCGCCGCCGCGGAATTCGACGCCGAGATCGAGCACGTAGCCGACCTCCTCGTCGATCACTTCCTCGGGCAGCCGGAACCGCGGCACCTGCGTGCGCATGAAACCGCCACCCTTCTTCTCCGCCTCGAATACGGTGACGTGGTAGCCAAGCGGCGCGAGATCGCGCGCGACGGTCAGCGCCGATGGCCCCGCGCCGACACAGGCGATGCGCCTGCCATTCTTCTTCGCCGCCGGCTTCGGCATGCGCGCGCGCACCGCGGCGCGGTCCTTGTTGTCCGCGGCGACGCGCTTCAGGCGGCAGATCGCGACCGGCTCGGGCTTGTTGCCGGCATCCTCGACGCGCCCGCGCCGACAGGCCGGCTCGCAGGGGCGATCGCAGGTGCGGCCGAGAATGCCGGGGAAGACGTTCGATTTCCAATTGACGAGATAGGCATCGTCATGCCGGCCCGCGGCGATCAGTCGGATGTACTCGGGGACCGGGGTGTGGGCCGGGCAGGCCCACTGACAATCGACGACTTTGTGGAAATAGTCGGGTACGCGAATATCTGTCGCTTTCACCAACACCCTCCGCGATGCGGTCTTGACCCGGTCGGGGTTCCGGTTTGCCGCTTGAGCCGGAGTCTACTCGCGTGAAACATTCCTGAAAAGAACGTTCAAAAGCATGAGCCTGACCACGAAGACACGGAGCGCACAGGGGGGTCACGAAGAAGAGTCAAGGATGAGGATGAAACCTGCACCGCAAACAAGCACCTTCACCCTTCTTCGTGGCTTTTCCGCCGTGATCTTCATGGCTTCGTGGCGGTGTTCCGATTTGGGTGCGTCTCCGGTCATGATTGTTGCGGTGCAGCGCGATGCGGACTAGCATAGCGTTTTCGCGTGCCGGACCCCCCAAGCGATGACGATGTTTCTGTACCAACTGCACGAACTCAACCGCGCGCTGCTCAATCCGCTGATCACGTTCTCCGAGAGCAGCGCACGCATGTTTTCGTCGAAGGAAAGCTGGCTGTCGAAGCTGCCCGGCGCCAGTCGCGCGGCGGCGAACTACGAGCTGCTCTATCGCCTTGGCAAGGACTACGAAAAGCCCGCGTTCAACATCAACACGGTGCAGGCACACGGCAACGCCGTACCCATCGTCGAGCAGCTCGCGCTGGCCAGGCCGTTCTGCAACCTGATCCGGTTCAAGCGCTACAGCGACGAGATCGCCACGCTGCAGCAGTTGAAGAACGATCCCGCCGTGCTCGTCGTCGCCCCACTGTCCGGGCACCATTCGACGCTGCTGCGCGACACGGTGCGCACGCTGCTGCAAGACCACAAGGTCTACGTCACCGACTGGATCGACGCACGCATGGTGCCGGCCGAAGCCGGTCCGTTCCATCTCGACGACTACATCGCCTACATTCAGGAATTCATTCGCCACATAGGCGCGAAGAACCTGCACGTCATCTCGGTCTGCCAGCCGACCGTACCCGTGCTCGCCGCGATCTCGTTGATGGCGTCGGCCGGCGAAACCACGCCGCGCACGATGACGATGATGGGCGGCCCGATCGACACGCGCAAGAATCCGACCAAGGTCAACGACCTCGCCACTACGCAGCCGATCGAGTGGTTCCGGACCAACGTGATCAACCCGGTGCCGAACAACTATCCAGGCAAGGGCCGCAAGGTCTATCCGGGCTTCCTCCAGCATGCCGGTTTCGTCGCGATGAACCCGAGCCGGCATTTCTCCTCGCACTGGGATTTCTATCAGGACCTGCTGCGCGGCGACCTCGACGACGCCGACGCGCATCGCGAGTTCTACAACGAATACAACGCCGTGCTCGACATGCCGGCGGAGTACTACCTCGACACCGTGCGCACCGTGTTCCAGGAGCATGCGCTGCCGCGCGGCACGTGGAAGGTCAAGGGCAATCTGGTCAAGCCGGCCGACATCAAGCGCACCGCGCTGCTGACGATCGAGGGCGAGCTCGACGATATCTCCGGCGTCGGCCAGACCCAGGCCGCGCACGACCTGTGCAAGGGCATTCGCGCCGCCGACCGCCAGCACCTCACCGTCAAGGGCGCAGGCCACTACGGCATCTTCTCGGGACGGCGCTGGCGTGAGAGCGTCTATCCCGAAGTGCGTTCCTTCATCCGCCAGTATTCGTAAGCGACTCGTCGCATCCGCTTGCGGCCGCGCCCCCGGGGTGGCCGGTGTCGTGCGCACCTGGCTTAGAATCACGCCATGCTCCGCACCCTGATCCAGCTCAAGCCGCGAGATGTGCCATTCGGCGTCGCGCTGCGCAATACCGCGGGCCTGGTGCTGCCGCTCGGCATCGGCATTGCCACGGGACATGTGGTGATCGGGTTAGGCATCGCATCGGGCGCGCTGAACACGATGTTCCTCGATCAGCCGGGACCGTACCGGCTGCGCATGCAGCGCATGTTGTTGGGTGCGCTCGTTGCGGGCCTGTCGGGATTCGCCGGAAGCCTGCTCGGCGCAAATGCGGTCGCAATGGCGATTGCCGCGCTGATCTGCGGCATCGCGGGCGGCATGCTCGTGGCGCTCGGCCCGAACGCCGGACGCGCCGGCCTGACCAGCATCATCCTCGTGCTGGTCATGGGCGCCGACCCCCAGGACTTCAAAGGCGCTGCGAGCACCGGCCTGCTGATCTTCGCCGGCGGCCTGATCGAGATGCTCCTGGCGCTCGCCGCCTGGCCGCTGCAACGCTATCGCCCCGAACGCACCGCACTCGCGCGCGTCTATCGCGAGCTTGCCGCAATCACCCACCGCCCGTTCTCCAGCAACCGGCTCGAAAAGCCGCCACCGGTTACCCAAGGCCTGCTCGACGTCGAACAACTGCTCAACGGCGCGCATCGTGCGCGCGGCGCCGAAATGGAACGTTTCCGCGTCCTTGCACGAATCGTCGAGCGCGTACGCCTCGAACTGCTGGCGTTCGGCGATGCGATCGACGCCCTGCCCGAAGGCGACGCACGCCACACCTTGCTGCGCCTGCGCGAATACGCGTCGCGCACGCTCGACGGCATCGGCGAAGCGCTCGAGCAAGGCACCACGGCCGAAGCGACGAGCGGCTCGATCGAAGGCTTCGATGCAGCTCTGGCTTCACTCGACGATCTGGGTTCGCACGCCGATCCGTCGCACCGGCGCACGCTGACGGTTGCGCTGGCGCGTGCGCAGGCGTTGGGCGGACAACTGCGCGCCGCAATCCGCAATGCGGGCTTCGCCGGTTCACGCGGCGAGATCGAAGCCGAAGCGGAGGAAACGCGCCTGCCTGCGACGCTGCGTACGCTGAGCCCGCTTGCGACGTTGCGCGCCAACCTGCACCTGCAGTCGGTCGCGTTTCGCCACGCGCTGCGTCTCGGCGTCTGCGTCTGCCTCGCCGTGGTCGGCGAGCGCTTGTCGGGCTATGCGCACGGGTTCTGGGTTCCGATGACGACGGCGATCGTGCTCAAGCCCGATTTCGCCGGTACCTTCAGTTTCGGCCTGCTGCGCGTCGCCGGCACGCTGGCGGGCCTGGTGCTGACCACGGCACTCGTGCACTACGCACTCAGCAACGTTTGGGCGCAGCTGGCCTTTCTCGCCTTGCTCAGCATCGGTTTCCGCATGCTGACGACGATGAACTACGGCCTCGGCGTGATGATGCTGACGGGCTTGATCGTCCTTCTGCTCGCGTTCTACGGCATCGCTCCCGGAGACACGATGTTCGTGCGCGGCATCGCAACGACGATCGGCTGCACGTTCGCACTGACCGCCTACGCGCTATGGCCGACATGGGAACAACTGCGCCCTTCGCTCGCGACGCTGATCGAATCCTATGGAGTGTACTTCGCCACCCTGCTCGACGGCGACGCCACTGCGCGGCGCGAAGCGCGCACCGTCTCGCGCAGCGCCCGCACCAATGCGCAGGCCTCGCTCGATCGCTCGCGTGGCGAACCGAAGCCGGACCTCGAACTGATCGCCCTTGCCGAAAGCGTGTTCGCCAACGCGAACCGCTTCGTGCGCGCGAGCATGGCGCTCGAGGCGGTGCTCCAGGACAGCCGCGAACGACCCGCGCATGCACAGGTCATCGCATTCGCGCAGCGCGTCGATGCCGCGCTCGACGACATCGCCGATGGCCTGCGCCACGACCACCCCGTACTTGTCGAAGGCCTGCGCACCTGCGAACGAGAGCTAGCCAGGACCCTGGCTGCCGTCCCGCCGGACGCCGCCGCGCATGCCGTCGCTCTGGCCATCGCCGATGCCTGCGACCGCGCCACCGATTCTGTCAACACGCTCGCACATCTGCTCGATCGCAAGGCGGCAACCCATACCGGCAGCAGCGAAGTCGGCTAGACTGCGCGCCGGCTCCTTGCCTACGTCGCATCGCTCATCGATCGCAATGACATCCCGAACGAGAATTCTCATCGCCTGCGTCCTGCTGGCCGCTCTGCCCGTTTGCGCGGCCGCCGCACAGCAAGGCAAAGCCGGCGACCCCGGCACGGTTTACGCGTTGTACGAAGGCATGGTCAAATTCTCCGCCCCGCCGAACTGGCCCGCGATCATGCAGAAGACCGAAGGCACGCCACAGTTCATCGCCTTCCTGATCAAGGACCCGGCCGAGCCCGGCAGCGGCGAAGCCGCCCAGGTATCGGTCGAAGCGAAATTGCTCAACGACGCCGCGGTATTTCCGGCCCTCGTCAACGCGGGCATCAACAAAGCCAGGCAATCTCCGGGCTACGAAGCTCGCACCGAGGGCGGAACCGACGCCGCTCACTACGTCGCGCTCGACGGCAAGCAGCGTTACGAATACCGCGAAGCCTGGTATCTCGCCTCGAAGATCCTCATCCACGTACGCTGCGCTCGCCCGCTGCTCGCGACGACGAGCGCGGACTGGACCGCAGCCTACGAAACCGGCTGCGCCCAGGTTTTGCATACGGCCAAACCGCACTGAGCCCCTCTTCGACTCGGTCGCCGATCGGTTCGGGTGGCAGCAGATTGGCACTATAAAAAACTGAAAAATCGGATCGTGCGCAGAACCAAATGTCGCGTAGCCTGAGCGTGCCCGCACCGACCGACGCCGCCGCCATGCCCGCCCTTGTTCGCCGCCTTCTCATCCACCTTCCGCGCCTGACCGCTCTGCTCCTCGCTGCCACCATGTCGGGCACCGGCCTTCCCGCTCGCGCCGAAACCGGACAGGATTTCGCCGCCGAGGCCGGTGGCCGCCTGGTCGGCCAGATGGCGCCCGCGGTCAGGCTGGGCACGATCGATGGCAAGACGATCGATCTCGCCGCATTGCGCGGACACAAGGCCGTCTATCTCAAGTTCTGGGCGACCTGGTGCGTGCCCTGCCGCGAGCAGATGCCGCATTTCGAGAATGCCTACCGCCATGCCGGCGCCGATCTCGAAGTCGTCGCGATCAACATCGGCTTCGACGACACGCTGGAGCAGATCCGTGAATACCGCCGCAAGCTCGGGATCACGATGCCGATCGTGCGCGACGACGACGGCCGCCTCGGCGAACTGTTCGGCCTGCGCGTGACGCCACAGCACGTGATCATCGACCGCGCCGGACGCATCGCCTATGTCGGCCACCTCGCCGACGCGCGCCTGGACGCGGCGCTCGCGCAAGCGCGCCAAGGCATCGCCGCCGCTCCGGCAAAAACGCGGTTGGCGGTCGAAACCTCTGCGCAGTCCGCGGCGAAAGCGAAGACGCTGGACGGCGGCCAGATCGCACTGGCTGACCCGGATGGCAGGCGCCGCACCGTGCTCGCCTTTCTCTCGCCGTGGTGCGAGAGCTACTTCGAGAAGTCGCGTCCCAAATCGTCCGCCCGGTGCAAGGCCGTACGCGAGCAACTGGTCGCGCACGGCGGCGATGCGAGCGTGCGCTGGATCGGCATCGCCGCCGGGCTATGGGCCTCCGCGCAGGACCTGCGCGACTACCGCGACGAATACGCCGTGAAGGTACCGCTCGTGCTCGATGGCGACGGCGCGCTGTTCCGCCGCTACGGCGTGCGCCAACTGCCGGCCGTGATCGTGCTCGACGCAAACGGCCGCGTGCTGCGCCGGCTCGATCCCGACGCGCTGCAAGGCGCCAGCCTGGTCGATGCGGCGCGCGCCTCCAATGCGCGATCGCAGCCTTCGAATCCGCCCGAGAGGCGCCGCTGAGCGCGCGCTCAGTCGTCGTCGTCGAAGCGCTGCGAGCCGAACTGCTTTTGCGCCTTCTTCGCCGGAACCGTGCCACTGACAACACCGTGCCAGATCGCGAGCGCGTCGCGCGTCGCGGCAACGTCGTGCACGCGCACGATCAGCGCGCCTTTCTGCACGGCGATCAGCGCCGCAGCGGCGGAACCGGCGGCGCGGTATTCGACATCGCGGCCGGTCAGCGCGCCGATCATGCCCTTGCGCGACAGCCCGGCGAGCAGCGGCACGCCGAGCGCGGCGAGCTGATCGAGTCCACGCAGCAAGGCGAGATTGTGCTCCAGGGTCTTGCCGAAGCCGAAGCCCGGATCGACGACGATGCGCTTTCTGTCGATACCGCTCATCTCGCAGGCGAAGATGCGGCCGGCGAGGAAATTCTTCACCTCGCCGACGACATCGTCGTAGTGCGGCGCATCCTGCATCGTGCGCGGTTCACCCTGCATGTGCATCAGGCACACCGGCACCTTCAATTCCGCCGCGGCATCGAGCGCGCCGTCACGACGCAGCGCGTACACATCGTTGATCATGCCCGCGCCCGCGGCAACCGCTGCGCGCATTACTTCGGGTTTGCTCGTGTCGATCGAGATCGGCACCTCGACGCGCTTCGCCAAGGCTTCGATCACCGGCACGACGCGTGCGATTTCCTCATCTGCCGAAACCTCGCCCGCACCGGGCCGCGTCGACTCCGCGCCAACATCGAGCAGGTCCGCACCCCGCTCCACCATCGCCACGCCCTGCGCGACGGCGGCATCGATGTCGCCGCGCAAACCGTCGCCGGAAAACGAATCGCCGGTCAGATTGAGGATGCCGGCAATGCGCGCGCGATCGAGTTTCAGCGCGCGGCCGGCGCAGTCGAGGATGGGAGTGGTATCGAACATGCGTGAAGCTTACGGCATCGTCTTTGCGTCAGCGACGGGCGGCAACCCGATCTTCTTCGCGAAGGCGACGAAACGCGGATCGGCGCTGTAATCCATGACGAATGCGGCATAGCGCAGCGTCGGCACGCCCGGATCGCGCACGGAGAGCCCGCGATCGAGCCATTCGAACATCTTGTCCGACTCCTTACGCAGCGCGTAGACCTGCGCGATCTGGAACGCGCCGCTGTCGCCGTACTTGTCGATCAGCCCCTCGAGCCCGGCATCGGCTTCGGCTTGGTCGCCGTGGGAGAAATGAGCGAGAGTCAGCGCAAAACTACGCCAAAACGGATCGGTTTCGCGCTGCGCGAGGTCGATGGCAGCGGCCGCGTTGCCGCGCAGGATTTGCAGGATCGCCAGCTCGCACCCGGTTTGCGCCCCCATCGGATTGATTTCGAGCGCCTTGCGCAGGGTGGATTCGACTTCGTCGTAGCGACCGAGCGCACGCAGTGTGCGTGCGAGATAAACGTAGTTGATGCTGCTCAACGGATCGAGCGCGACCGCCTGCCGCCCGAACATCGCCGCTTCGGCAAGACGACCGAACGATGCATTCACGATGCCGAGCGAAAACACGTTGCCGGCGTCTTGCGGCGCGAGTTCGGCGGCGCGCCGGTATTCGGTTTCCGCCCCGATCAGATCGAGATCGCCGACTTGCAAGATGAACGCACGCGACTGATGCGCGCGCCCGAGATCCGGCTGCAGCGCCAATGCGGTCGCCACCGCCGCACGCGCCTTCGTGATCAACGCATCCCGCTCATTGCGATCCGTTACCGAGAAGACGGTCGGCAGCGTCATCTCGGCCCGCGCCAACATGGCATAAGCCAGCGCATAGTGCGGATCGAGGCGGATTGCTTCCTCGTAGTGCGCGATGGCCTCGCGCATGCCCGCGTCGGTGTTGCGTCTGGCAACGAAGACGCCCTGCAGATAGGCGTTGTACGCATCGAGGTTGCCGCTGGGCGGACGATCGCTTTGCGCATTGGTGGCGGTACCTTCGAGCAATTTCGTTTTCAACGCCTCGGCGACTTGCCGGGTGATGTCGTCCTGCAATGCGAACAGATCGGTGTACGGCCGGTCGTAACGCTGCGACCACAGCGTGCGGCTGTCCGCGGCATTCACCAGTTCCGCCGTGACCCGCACCATGTCGCCGACGCGCCGCACGCTACCTTCCAGCAGATGCGCCACACCGAGTTTTGTGCCGATGGTCCGGCTGTCGTCGCGGCTGTCGCGAAACTGGAACGAAGAGTTGCGGCTAATGACCTTCAGGCCCGTGAATTGCGACAGCGCGTTGATCAAGTCCTCCGACAAACCATCGGAAAAATACTGCTGATCCTTGTCGCCGCTGTCGTTGGCCAGCGGCAGCACGGCGATGGACTTGTCAGCAATCGCGGCAGCAGCATCGCTCTTGCGCATCGCGAAACGATCCGTCAACAACAGAATCACCGCGACCGCGAGCACGCCGATGATCCAGAAATCCAGCTTGCGTCCGGTCGAGCGCGTGATCGATGCGTCCGCGGCGATTTCACTCTCGCGCTTGAGCCCTTGCGGCGTCCACTCGTAGAACCACGCGAACGCGAGCCAGAACGGAAAGCCGATCACGGCGGCAACCACGAACCCGCGTACGAGCCATTCCGGTGCACCGAACGACGGCCCCAGTTGCGCGATGCCCTGCGCCAACGCCCACACCGCGCCGATGTAAAGCACGCCCGCGCGCAGCACATTGCGGCGCTTGAGTTCGGCGAACAACCTCACCGCTTTTCCTTCGCCAGCCGCTGCAGCGGTTCGCGCAAATTCTGCAAAGGCCCGCGCATGTATGGCGCGAAATAGTCCGTCATGTTGCCCAAGTCCGTTGCTATATCGGCCATGCGCAATTGCAGCAGCTCCACGAACTTGGGGTCCTTGCGCAGAGTGGCGGCGCCGGCGGCGATGGCGTCCGGCGCAAGCCCGGTCGAGCAGGGATAATCGAGCGCTGTCGCGATACCCGCGTAGTCGCCGACCAGCACGTTGTGGTCGCCGCACTTTTCGGCCAGTGCGCGCTGGATTTCGTAGGCAAATGCCATGCGGAACGCACGACGATATTCGGACTGCCGACCATCCCGCTCGATCTGGTCGACCACCGGCAGGGTGTAGACATCTATGGCGAGCGTGCGCAGCCCCTGATCTCGGATCAGACTGATCTCGCCAGTCGAGGTCAGTTCATCATAGGTGGCGCGGCGGCGCGAGTTGACGTTGAGCTGCGTGGCGCGATAGGCAGCAATCAGCAGAGCTTCGTCGGCAAGCGGCGCCTTGCCGGTCAGTGCGTCGACCGCGCGCTGCGCATTGGCCAGCACTTGTTTGTTGTACTCAATCTGGAACTCGTAATTCCAGGCCTCCACGCGCAGATCGTCCTTGAGCCGCGCGGTGAACTCGACGGACTTCCGGTCTTTCTCGCGATCCTCGTTCCAGTTCGCTGCCTGCACGCCGAGGAACACGCCGATGACGACGACCGCCAGTTCGACGACAACGGCCGTCCAGTCCTGGCGACGGATATTCGCGACGACACGACGCAACATTCTGCTGCCCCCCGGCGGATTCACGGCATCGGCGATGCTCGCCGCCGCCACTCCGACATCGCGTGGACACGATGCTGCACAGTGTCGTGTTCACGCCGTACCTTGACGTTCGTGGCGAGTTTCGGCAATTCGTCGCCGCGGCGCAAGCAACAGCAACAAAAAAAGCCGCCCGGAGGCGGCTTTCAAATCGATCTGCCGGCAAACGTTCAGTGCTGCGCTGCGGTGCCGCCGATCGGTGCGGCCGGCTTGCTGCCGGCATTCGAGGCGGAGCCGGAACCGGTACCGCCGTCGTTCGATTTCTGCCAGTCCTTTGGCGGTCCGGGCTCGCGACCTTCCATGATCGCGGTGATCTGCTCGCTGTCGATCGTTTCGTACTGAAGCAGCGTCTTCGCCATCGCGTGCAGCTTGTCGATGTTCTCGGTCAGCAGGCGCGTGGCGTCCGCGTAGGCCTTGTCGAGGATGTTGCGCACGACTTCGTCGATCTTGCGCGCCGTCTCGTTGGACACGTTCTTGTGCTGCGTCACCGAGCGACCGAGAAACACTTCGTCTTCCTGCTCGCCGTAGGTGATCGGGCCCAGTTCCTCGGACAGACCCCACTTGGTGGCCATGTTGCGCGCCATCTGCGTGGCGCGCTCGATGTCATTCGATGCGCCCGTGGTCACCTTGTCGCTGCCGAAGACCAGCTCCTCGGCGACACGTCCCCCGTACAGCGAGCACAGGTTGCTGTGGATGTAGGTGCGGTTGATGCTGTAGCGGTCGGCTTCGGGCAGGAACAGGGTCACGCCCAGCGCGCGACCGCGCGGAATGATCGTCACCTTGTGCACGGGGTCGTGCTCGGGCATCAGGCGCCCGACGATGGCATGGCCGGCTTCGTGGTAGGCGGTGTTGCGCTTCTCGTCCTCGCTCATGACCATCGAACGGCGCTCGCTGCCCATCATGATCTTGTCCTTGGCGCGCTCGAAGTGGTCCATGGTCACATCGCGCGAGTTGCCTCGCGCGGCAAAGAGCGCAGCTTCATTGACCAGGTTGGCAAGGTCTGCACCCGAGAAGCCCGGCGTACCACGCGCGATCACGATCGGATCGACGTCGGCCGACAGCGGCACCTTGCGCATGTGGACTTTCAGGATCTGCTCGCGGCCGCGCAGGTCGGGCAGCGGCACGACGACCTGACGGTCGAAGCGGCCCGGGCGCAGCAGCGCGGGATCGAGCACGTCGGGGCGGTTGGTCGCGGCGATGACGATGATGCCTTCGTTGCCCTCGAAGCCGTCCATCTCGACGAGCAACTGGTTCAGCGTCTGCTCGCGCTCGTCGTGACCGCCGCCGAGGCCGGCGCCGCGATGGCGGCCGACCGCGTCGATTTCGTCGATGAAGATGATGCACGGCGCGTGTTTCTTCGCCTGCTCGAACATGTCGCGCACGCGCGAAGCGCCGACGCCGACGAACATCTCGACGAAATCGGAACCGGAAATCGTGAAGAACGGTACCTTGGCCTCGCCGGCGATCGCCTTGGCGAGCAAGGTCTTGCCGGTACCGGGCGAGCCGACCATCAGCACGCCGCGCGGGATGCGTCCGCCGAGTTTCTGGAACTTCGACGGATCGCGCAGAAATTCGACCAGCTCCTGCACTTCGTCCTTGGCCTCGTCCACGCCGGCGACGTCGGCAAAGGTGATCTTGACCTGGTCCTCGCCCTGCAGGCGCGCGCGCGAACGGCCGAAGCTCATCGCCCCGCGTCCGCCGGCACCGGCCTGCATCTGGCGCATGAAGTAGACGATGACGCCGAAGAACAGCAGGATCGGCACCCAGTCGATCAACAGACGCGTGATCAGGCCGCTGTTGTCCTTGGCCTCGACCGTGAACTTCACGCCCTGCTTGTCGAGGATCTTGTCGAGCGAGCCGTCGGTCGGCACGATCGTCGTATTGAGTTTCTGCCCGTCCTTGAGCTTGGCGTTGACGGTCTGCAGGTCGTTGCGCAGCACGACCTCGCTGACGTTGCCGTTGTTGACCTGGGCCATGAAGTCCGAATACGGCACGGTGCTCGGTTCGGCGCCGCCGAACTTGAAGCTCTGCACCACCGTGATCAGCACCACCGCGATGACCACCCAGATCACAAGATTCTTGATCATTTCGTTCATTTGCCTTGACTCATCGTGCGGCCGACTGCCGCTTTGCTTCCCGTCATTCCGGCTTGCGCCGGAATGACGGCAAAAAACCTACTTCTTTCCCGTCGCCAGCGCGTAAACCTCGGGGCTGCGCGCGCGTGACGCCTTCGGCTTCCGAATGCTGACGCGCTCATAGCCCTGGCGCAAGCTTTTCAGGTACGCGTCGTAGTCGCGCCCCTGGAAAAGCTTTATCAAAAACGCACCGCCGGGTTTCAAGTGGACGGACGCAAAATCTCTAGCTAACTCAGATAGATGCATGGCCCGCGCCTGATCGGCCACGGTTACACCACTCATATTGGGCGCCATGTCGCTCAAGACAAGGTCCACCGGCGCGCCGTTCAGCAAGACCTCGAGCTGGCGAAGCACACCCTGCTCGCGAAAATCGCCCTCGATGACATCGACGCCGGCGATGCCCTGCATCGGCAGGATGTCGAGCGCGACCACGCGCCCGCGCTCGCCCAGCTTCTCGCGCACCATCTGCGACCAGCCGCCCGGCGCGGCCCCGAGATCGACCACGACCATGCCCGGCTTGAGGATCGCATCGCGCTGCAGCAGCTCTTCGAGCTTGAACACGGCACGCGAACGCCAACCCTCGGCCTGGGCACGCTTGACGTAAGGATCGCTGAAGTGCTCCTTCAGCCAACGGGCACTGGATTTGCTGCGGGAGGCCATAAATTCGGTGCGCATGATACCCTGTGCGCCTGCGCGACGCTTTGATTTTCCATCATTCCATGGCCTTGACCAATTCCCAGATCCGCTACCTGCGCGGCCTCGCGCACGACCTCAATCCGGTCATCCTCGTCGGCAACAAGGGCGTCACGCCTGCGCTGGTCAAGGAATTCGGCGCGGCGCTCGACCAGCACGAACTGGTCAAGGTGAAGATCGCCGGCGACGACCGTGAAGCGCGCAAGCGGCAGATCGACGAACTTGCCGGACAAGCCGGGGCCGAAGTCGTGCAGCGCATCGGCCATGTCGCAAGTTATTTCCGCCGCAATGCGGATGCGCCGAAGATCGCGCTGCCGCGCTGAATCTTTTCCATGCAGTTGACCGAACAACGCAACGAACAACAACTGTTCGTGCGCAAGGCCGATGCCACGAACGTAGTCGTCATCGATCGCGCCTTCACCACCAGCCTGCTGTTGAGCAGCAGCGAAGCGGTCACGGATTTTCCGCCGCGCACGGTCGACCAGCTCGATGCGACGGCGATCGACACCATCCTTGCCCTGAAACCCGAAGTCGTGCTGCTCGGCACCGGCATGCGCGCCGTGTTTCCGGCGCAGGCGGTGCTCGGCGAATTTCTCCGGCGCGGCATCGGCCTCGAAACGATGGACAACGCCGCCGCCGCGCGTACCTTCAACGTACTCGCCGGCGAGGGGCGCAGGGTCGTGGCGGTCTTTCTCCTTCCGGGCTGAGCCCTCACGCGCTCAGGCGTCGATCAGGCCATTGCGCAACGCGATCAAGGTCAACTCGGCCTGGTTGCCCGCGCCGAGCTTCTGCTTGATGTTGTACAGGTGCGTGCCGACCGTGTTCGGCGACAACGACAGCACCTGCGCGATCGTCTGCACCGATTCGCCGTGCGCGAGCTTGAGGAATACGCTGAATTCCCGCTCCGACAGGCCTTCGAGCGCGTTGCCGGCTCCGATCCCGCCCGCTGCCAGCTTGCGCGCGATTTCGGCGTCGACGTAGATGCGCCCGGCCGCGACCGCACGCAGCGCGTCGATCAACTCCTCGGGCGCGCTGCGCTTGGACAGGTAGCCGAGCGCACCAGCCTTGAACACGCGCTGCGGATGCGTCGTGTCCTCGTGCGCCGACAGCACGAGGATGCGCGCCTGGTCGCGCAGGACGAGGCGGCGCACCGCTTCGATGCCGCCCATGCCCGGCATCGACAAATCCATGATCACGACGTCCGGTGCGACCTGCGCGAACTCGCGATACGCCGCTTCGCCGCTCTCGGCTTCGCCGACCACCTCGACCTCGCCACCGGTCTCGAGCAGCATGCGAAAGCCGACGCGCACGACGGCATGGTCGTCGACGAGCATCACGCGGATTCTGCGTTGCGTGTTCATCGCCGCAGTGGAATCTCCACCTCGATCGACGCACCGCGCGGCTCGCGATTGCCTATGCGTGCCTCGCCGCCGAGTGCCTGCGCACGCTCGACGATGCCGCGCAAGCCGTAGTGGCCGGCCAGGCGCCAGTCGACAGGCAAGCCGATGCCGTCGTCACTGACGCGCAGACACAACGCGGAAGATCCGGCTTCCAGCGTGATGCCGATGTGCCTGGCATCGGCATGGCGCAGGGCGTTGGTCACCGCTTCCTGGGCGATGCGATAAACAGCGACCGTCGCCGTCTCGCCCAGCGCCGGCAACAGCCCGAGGTCGAGCGCGATCTCGACTGCCGGATGCCGCCGTCGCCAGTCGCCGACCTGCTCGCGCAATGCATCGGCGAGACCAAGCGAATCCAGGGTCAGCGGACGCAGGCGCGGGATCAGGCCGTGCATCGCCGCGTACAGCTTGCCGGCCGTGTCGGCGATCAGCTGCGCGGCACCGCGCGTCGTCTCGTCGCTGTCCGTGCGGCGCACCAGCGCGAGCGCGAGCGATTTGATCGCGGTGACGCTCTGCCCGGTTTCGTCGTGCAGCTCGCGCGCGATTTCGCGGCGCTCATCCTCGATGCGCGCGCGCACGGTGTCGGCCAACTCCCGATTCTGTTCGAGGCGCAATTGGGCCTCGAGCGCCTGTTGGCGCGCGTCGATATTCTCCTCGATCGTTCGCGTCATGCGGTTGAACGCAAGCGCGATCGTGCCCGCCTCTGCGCGCCAGTACGCGGGCAAGCGCGCGCGCAGGTCTCCGCGCTGCACCTCGTCGAGGCCGCGCACGATGCGCGCGAACGGCTGGGTCGCGCGCCACACCAGCCAGTAAACCAGCAGGTTGCCGAGCACGAAGATCACCGCACCGAACTGGAACATGTGCAGCGCGCCGTCCCAGCCGTCGCGGACCGCGCTGGTCGGATCGGCGTCGATGTCGAGCACGCCTTCGGGCGTCTGGAAGCTGCGATGCACGGGCTCGGGCGCAACCATGTCCGCATACCAACGCGGCGGCTCGCGCCCGGGCTTGCGTACGTCGGGCGGTGAGGCGTAGATCAGGCCGCCGTTGCGGTCGTGCAGGCGGATCATCGTCGCTCGGACATGGCCGAGGCGCGAGAGGAATTCGCCGAAGCCGCGCCCGTTCACGCCGTCGTCGGGAACGAGGTTGGCGAACAATTGCGTGGCGACGCGGTTGCCCGCCTCGACCTCGGCACGCACGCTGCTGCGCGTCGTTTCCAGATGCATCGCCAACAGGGCGACGACGAAGATCGCCGTCATCGCCGCGACGAGCAGGTTGAGCTGCATGCGCAGGCTCATCGTGCCGGCACGCCCGATACCACGCGCTGGCGCGAAAAGAGCCGCGATGCCGGGGACGGAGCGGGAGCGCCCATGCGCCTGATGCTAGCCGAAATCCCCCAGCTTCGCGCGGGCGACGACACGGCAAAATGGCCCCCGCCCGCCCCGCCGCTGTTTGATCGCCTGCGCGTCGCAAACAGCAACGGCCGCACGACCCTCCTCACTGTCCCGCGAACCAGCCCACCACATCGACCACCACCTGGGTTGACCCCGCACTGCCCACGTACAGGGCGACCTTGCCGCCCGCGCCGACCTTGGCGATGACGAGGTTCGGGACGCTTTGCCCGGCAACGAAGTTGATATTCGATGCCAGTGGTTGGCCGCTGCCGCTCGGCCACACGGTCAGGTAACCCGGCGCGGTCGGGCCGGTCACGGTCACGTTCAGCACCACGGAATCGACTCCGCTCGCCGGCACGCCGCCCCGATTCGACACGGTCAGGTTCGTGGTGCTGCCACCGGCCAGCGCACCGATGCCGGCAAATGCGTGGTCGATCGTGTCGAACCCCGGCCGCGTATCCATCAGCCGCGCCGGTTGCAGCGGCGTCAGTTGCGAGGCGGTCGGAAACCAGCCGGCCACGTCCGCGATGACATCGGTCTGGCCGGCCGAATTGAAGATCGCGATCTTGCCGGCGCCGCCGAGCTTGCCGATCACCAGGTTCGGGACCACGTCGCCTGGCATGAAGTTGAGGTTCGAGGCCACCGGCTGGGCCGTACCGCTGGGCCACAGGGTCAGATACCCCGGCGCGCTGGGCTGCACCGCGGTCACGTTGAGAATCGCCGCGCCGACGCCGCTGGCGGGAATGCCGTAGCGGCCGGCAACGGTCAAATCCAGCCGCACGCCGGGACCGAGCGCACCGCCGCCCTTGAACTGGTTGTCGACCGTACTGCCGATGGCGCGCGTGTCCAGCAGGCGACCGGGACTCAGCGGCACGAGGTCCGCCGCGCTGCCGAAGTAACCAGCCACGTCGGCGATGAGCTGGGTGTTGCCGCTCGAGTTGTACAACGACACCTTGCCGTTCGTGCCGAGCTTGGCGATGACCGTGTTGGCGATGGTCTGCCCGGCGCTGAAGTTGAGATTGGAGGCGAGCGGCTGCGCGCTGCCGCTCGGCCACACGCTGACATATCCGCCTGTGGTCGAGCCGGTCGCGGTCACGTTCAGCACCACCGCGCTGATCGCACTGGCCGGCATGCCGCCACGGCCGGCGATGGTGAGATCGAGCTTGGCACCCGCGCCCAGGGCGCCGCCGGCCGCGAACTGGCCGTCGACCGTGCTGCCGATCGCACGCGTATCGAGCAGGCGCACAGGGTTGATCGAGACGAAGCCCGCCGGCAGTGAGAAACTCGCGATCACCGTGCAATTGCCGCTGACCGGGTTGGTCGTGTACGTCGTGCCGCTGAGATAGCCACCGCAGGTTCCGCCCACGCTCGCGACATATCCGCCGTTGGCAGCCACGGTGAAGGTGGCGCGCGCGCCGCCGGACACCGGCTGCGGCGTGTTTGGGGAGATGCTGCCGTTCGCGCCGGCGCTCGGCGTCACCGTGTAGCTGGCGGCACTGGCGCGATACGCCGCGATGTACGGCGCGTTGGCGTTGATCGCGGTGGCGCTGTCTGCACCGGTGGCCGAATACGTCGTGCCGGATACGTTGACGGAATACGTCGTGCCGATCGGTACGCCGCAGGAGCCGCCGTTGCACGAAGCCGGCAGCGCCGGATTGGAAAAATACGGCACGATCGGCGCGCAACCGGGGCTGCTCGAATAGGCCATGACGGTGCCGGCCGAGCCGTTGCAGTAGCCGCGGTTGTAGGCGGGGTTGCCGTCCGGACTGCCATGCCCCAACCCGGCTGCGGTGGTGGTGTACAAGTCATGTGCGGCGCCCATGTTGTGACCCAATTCGTGGGTCGGCGCCGTATCGCCCGCGCTCGTGGCTCCGCCGTCGCACGCGGCGGCTCCGCTCGAGCGGACGTCCGAGACGAGCGAAAACGCATACGCGCCGATCGCGTCCTGCGACGGGTCGTCCAACCACGCCAGACCGCAACTGGGATCGTTCGAGTAGTAGACGCGCAACATGTTGACCATGTCCGCACCGCTGTTGTCGCGCAACGCGGCAATTGCGGTGCTGGTGCTGTTCGGTGTCGGATTGCCGGAGCTATCCACCCCGGTAATCTCACGCAATGCGGTGGAGTTGGTCTTCCCGTTGGCATCGGCATAGCTGAAGGAAGTGACTGCCACCGCACGCAGCATGACGTTGATGCCGCTGTTGATGTAGACGTTGTTGCTCGTGGCGATCAGCACGTTCACGCGCGCGATCGCGGCGCTGTCTCCGCCGAGGGCGCTGGCGAAACCCGGCGTGTACAGTTCGAGCACGTCGATTTGCGCCGGCCCCGCGCTCGCGACGACCGGCGCCGGTCCGACGCCGCCGGCCGGAGCGCCGACCTGCTGCCCCGGAGGCACCAGCTCGTCGTCCACGCTCGGCACGACCTCCTCCTCGCCGGCGGCACGCGCGTCGATCAGTTGCGCATGCTGCACGTCACCGCGCAGGCGATGCTTGCCCTGCGGCGTCGCGATCGTGCCGTCGACCTTGCCGCGGTAGGTGGAAATCAGTACCGGATAGCTCTTGCCGAAGTCCGTGAGATACCCCACCCAGACCTTGCCGCCGTCGTAACCCGCTTCGGTTCTCTCGTAGGTCAACGTGTAGGCCGTGCCCGACGGGGTCACGATCCTGGCCTTGTCGCCGCCCTGCATGGCCGCCATGGCGCCCGTATCGAGCGCGATGATCCTGGTCGCGCCCGTGGCGGCAGCCGTGTCGATGCCCCGCGAGGCCTTGTCGGCATCGGCGTCGCGAAACAACTCCACCGCGTCCCGGGGCGGGTGTCCCTGTGCCAATGCGGAAGCCTGCCAGACACAATGCAGACACGTCGAAACGATCAACAAGCACTTCCACGAGATTCGCATGATCGCCACCTGTTCTGATGGAGGGAAAGCCGCGTCCCGACCGAGGCGTGTATGGATTATTGCGTATTCGGAACTTGACGCGAGTAGTTCCCGGGGAACCCGAAAATTCCGGGTGCGGCTGAGCGCATCCGCATCGATCTATCCGCGCCGGGGAGAATGCAAGGATTCACGCTCCTTTGTCGATAGATTGCCATGTATCGGCTCGCCGCCCGGGCAACCGGATGCACAAAGGCATCTGCATCACCGAGTCGTCGGCTTCGCCTTCTCGCCCGCCGACGCCCGCGGCTCGACGCGCCGGCTGCCGAGCTTGACGATCTCGGGCTTGTCCCAGCTGCCACTGACCTTGTATTCGCTCTGCGTCGCCTGGTTGATCGCCTTGCCGAGCACGCCGCCGACCAGCGCACCGGCCGCCGCGCCGACCGGGCCGCCGACCAGCGCGCCGGCACCGGCAAACACGGTCGCACCGACATGCGGAGTCACTTCGACGCGCATGTTCCATTCGCTGGTCTTCAGGCCGATCGCGCCCTGGATGCGCATGTCCGCAGTCGGACTCTTCACCTCGAAACCGTCGGTGTAGGCGTAGCCGTCGGTCATCGTGAACACGCCCTGGGCGAGGTCGAAGCTGAAGCCTTTGTTGAACAGATCGCCGAAGTCGAACGCCAGACGGCGTGGCAGCGCGGCGAGGTTGAGCAAGCCGGCGAGCCGGCCCGCGCCGGGTTCGAGATTCGGGATGCGCCCGTCGGCGATCTTCATGTGCAGCGCACCGCCGTTGATCCGGTTGAGCGCGAATGCCGACGGCGTCCCGGCCCAGCTCGCGTCGATCGAGGCGGTGATTTCGCCGCCGGCGAGTTTGCCACCGTAGCCGAGCGCGTCGAGCATCGCGCCGAAGTCGCGCGCCTTGAGTTCGATGCCGAAGGTGGATCGGTGATAGCCGTTCTTGCGCGTCCACACGCCGTGCGCCTGCATGTCGATGTCTTTCGAATGCGAATTGACCTTGTCCAGGCTCATGCCGTCGGCCATCGGCCGCGTCTCCACCGAAGCCGCGCCGTAGCTGGCCTTGCCGAGGCGGAAGTCGCCGATGTCGATGCGCAGCGGCGGGATCGCCGCCGGATTGAGCGCGTCGTCGCGCACCGCGCCGATCGGCGTGGCGTTTGCTGGCGGTTCCGGCGCCTCGGGCCAGTGCAGGCGCTTGAAGTCGGCGACGATCGTGGCGGTGCGCAGGTTGTTCTTCGGTACGCTCAGGCTGCCCTCGATGCGCGCACCGTCGAAATCGACGCGCACCGCGTCCGCGCCGAGGCCGACGCGCACCTTGGCTTCGCCCAAGTCGCGGTCCCAGGCGACGAGCGAACTGGTGCGCAGGTCCACGCCCTGGAGCACGTCGCTGCCGCCATCACTGCTGCCGTCGGCGACGAAATTCATCCAGCCGGAAAGGTCGATCGCGCGTGCCACGCCGCCGATCGCGATGCCGGCCTTCGGCAGCACGCCGGTCGCCTCGCCGCCGAAGATCACGTTCGCGGCGAATGGCGCGGTCGGCGTCGGCAGCTTGCCGCGCAGATTGAGGATGTCGCCGAGGTTCGCGTCGATATTCGCGCCGACGGGCGGCAGGCCGACCGTGAGCTTGAACGACAGTGCACTGTCGGCGGATTTCTGCAGCGGCACGGGCAGATCGATGGCAACGCCGCGCAAATCGGAAGTCAGGGTCAAACGCTGGCCGTTGTCGACCGCGTTGCCCTTGTCCGGATCGCGGTCGACGCTGAACTGCGCGTTCCAGTTCGTCTCGCCCGAAAGGTATTTTTTGTAACCCTTGAGCGCCGAGGCGTAGCTGTCGATCACCGCGCCCACCGGCAGGCGCGTATCGACCTTGCCTTCGACCACGTGCTTCGCATCGCCGACGTAGTCGCCGATCGCGAGCGAGAGCTTCGCCGGCTTGCCCTTGAACGTGGTCGCAAGCGCGTCGGCGGAGAAGCCGCTGCGGTTGAAACGCAGCGGTCCGGAAGCCTTGTCGAATTTCAGATCGTACTTCGCGTCGGCGAGGTCGGCATCGGCGAGCTGCACCTTGCCGTCGATCTGGAAATTCTCGATCGGTTTCATCGGCGCGCGCAGGGCGAAGTCGACCTTGCCCTGGCCGCCGACGTCGACGCCCTGCAGAGGCGCTGCGAACTGCGTGCCCAGCGGCGATGCCTTGACGAAGCCGAGCAACTCGCGGCCGCCGCCCTGCGCGTTGGCCGAAACCTCGAGCGTGCCTTCGCCATAGTCGCTGATTTCGACGCCGGCCTTGTTCACTTTTACGCCCTGGATACTCCCGCCGTCGGTGTCGGCATGCAGGCCGGCGTTGACGAAATCGACGAGCGCATGCGTATGCTCGACTGCCGGCCAGTCGCCGAGATAGCGGAAGCGCAGGTCGGCGACTTCGGCGCTCGCTTCGAAGCGCCCGGCGTTGTTGCGGAACGGCCAGTCGGCAAGGTTGCCGCGGAACACCGCACGCCCACCGATCACCTCGCCCGCATCGAGCGCGCGATCCAGCCATTCGATCGCGTGCGGCGACATCACCGCGATCGGCCAGAAACGCTTGGCCGCCACCACGTCGGCATGGTTGACGACCGCGGCGAGGTCGAGCGCGGGTTTGCCGCCGGCATCGAAGATCTCGACACCGCCACGCAGTTCGCCGCCATAGCTCTTGCCCGGCGTCGTGTTCTCGAAATGCAGCGCACCGGTCTCGATGCGCCAGGCATCGTCGGCATGATACGCGCTGACGCTGCCGTCGAATTCGGCGAAGCTCAACGGTTCACGGAATACCTTGGGCAGCAGCACGGCGAACGGGTTGTGCTGCGGCAGGTCGAACGTGATCGCATCCTGGTCCGCGAACAGCAGGCCGGAAAGCCCGCTCACTCCGGGGACCTTGCCGAACGCGTGCACGTCCAGCCGGTCGAGCCGCGCGGCGGCATCGAAATCCTTCGCGCCGGCGAAGCGCAGCGTCGCACGTGCAAGCGTGCCCGCAGGGTTGCCGGCATACAGCCAACGGCGCAGGTCGGCCGGCAGCGTGTCGACGAGCATGGCCGTGCTGGCGACGGTGCCGAGATCGAGCGCGCCGATGGCGATCGTGTGCTCGGGCGTCGCATGGTAGTCACCCTCGGGATAGCGTCGGCGCAGATGCAGTTCCGACGACGCCAGCGGATCGCCCTGGCGCACGATCTTCAGGTCGGCGACGTCGGCGCTGAACCCGTCTTGCTCGCGCCGCCAGCGCATGCCGAAGGCGAGGCGATCGATGCCGACATGCGGCAGGAAATCGTGCCTGTCGTCGAGCTTGATCGAGGTATGCGTGGTCAGCACGAGACTGGAGAGATCGACTTCGGCGCGCACTTCGCTGATTTCGCCGTTCTTGAGCCAGGCCCAGACCTGCAGTTTGCCGCCGCCGCGCTCGACGACGAGTCCGTTCAGTGGATAGTTGCGCAGCACCGCCGCGAGGTCGACATCGGCGCCGCCCGCGTAGGCACGGCCTTCGCGTCGGCCGCGGTCGTACTCGACCACGGCGTTGACGGGCGCAGAGTCATTCTCGAGATTCCTCACGCGCGCGAGCACGCGCAGGAAGTCGCCGCGCGCGATCAGGCGCAGCTCGTCCGCGCCGAGCTTGAAGTGTTTGTCATTCGGCAGGTCGTCGATGTTGAGCGTGGCCTCGCGCACGACGACGGTGCCGAGGCTGAACGGCACATTGTCGTCCACGGCGGAATTGGACGCCGCGTTGCCGGTGTCGAGCCCGCGCAGGTGCCACTCGCCCTGCGCGTTGCGCACCAGATCGAGCTCGATGCCGGACAGGCGAATCTCGGTCCAGCTCGCGCCCGGTCGCGCCCAGGCGAAGAAGTTGATCTTCAACCCGGCGCTGGCGAGATTCAGCATCTGCTCCGGCGCCGCCTGCGCATCCCCTGCCGGCGAGGCGCCCAGATGCACGCCGGTCAGATTGAGCAATGGTCCGGTGCGCTCCCAGCGCGCGTCGAGCTGGTCGATCGTGACCGCGCGTTGCAGTGCTTCGGCAAGCTTCGCGCTGACCCATTGCGGATGGTCCGTCAGCCACGGCAGCACGACGAGCTGGGTCAGGCTGCTCGCGATCGCCATGAGGATCGCGAAGGCCGCCAGCAGCCCGAACAGCCACCATTGCGCACGGTGCAGATGGCGGCGCCAGGGAGTCATGGAATACGGGACTCGGGGCCCGCGACGCGGGATTCGGAAAGATCAAAAATGCACGGAAACCCGGCTCCCGCCGAGTCCCGGGCCCCGAGTCCCGAATCCCGGCTCTTACAGCAGCACCACATCGTACTGTTCCTGCGCGTAGTGTTCCTCGGCCTGGAAGCGGATCGTCTTGCCGGTGAATTCCTCGAGTTCCGCGACCGACGCCGACTCCTCGTCGAGGATGCGCGTGACCACCTTCTGCGCCGCGAGCACGAGCAGACTCGACGCCTCGAACTGGCGCACCGCGCGCGTGATCTCGCGGAAGATCTCGTAGGTAACCGTTTCGGCGGTCTTGACGCTGCCGCGGCCGTCGCAGGCCGGGCACGGCTCGCACAACTGGCGCTCGAGGCTTTCGGTGGTGCGCTTGCGCGTCATCTCGACGAGGCCCAGGCCCGACATCTCGTACACGGTCGTCTTCGCGTGATCGTGGGCAAGCGACTTCTCGAGCATGCGCAACACCTGACGCTTGTGTTCGGCATCGATCATGTCGATGAAGTCGATGATGATGATGCCGCCCAGATTGCGCAGGCGCAATTGGCGCGCGGCTGCCTGCGCCGCCTCGAGGTTGGTCTTGTACACCGTCTCCTCGAGGTTGCGGTGGCCGAGAAACGCGCCGGTGTTGACGTCGATCGTGGTCATCGCCTCGGTCTGGTCGACTATCAGATAGCCGCCCGACTTCAATGGCACTTCCTTCTTGAGCGCACGCTGAATCTCATCCTCGACGCCGTAGAGGTCGAAGATCGGGCGCTCGCCGGAATACAACTCGATACGTTCGGCCAACACGGGCATGAATTTGTGCGTGAATGCGATGGTCTTGTCGTAGGTCTCGCGCGAGTCCACGCGCACCTTCTCCACGTCCTCGCGCAGCAGGTCGCGCAGTGCGCGCAGCGGCAGCGCAAGTTCCTCATAGATGCGCGCGCGCGGCTCTGCGCGACGCATGTTCTCCTGAACCACGCGCCAGACGCGGCCGAGGTAGGCGACGTCGGCGGCGAGCGCCTCGCGCGACGCGCCCTCCGCGTTGGTGCGCACGATGTAGCCAAGCTGAGGGCTGACCGCCGAGGGCTGAGGGCCGGAATCCGTCGGCTGCGGAACGGTCAGTTCCTGCATGATTTCCTTCAACCGCACGCGCTCGGCCTCGTCCTCGATGCGCACCGACACGCCGATCATCTTCGCGTACGGCAGCAGCACGAGATGGCGCGAAGGTATCGACAGATGCGTGGTCAGGCGCGCGCCCTTGCTGCTGATCGGATCCTTGACCACCTGGACGATGATGTCCTGACCTTCGTGCACGAGTTCGCTGATCGGCGGGGTCGGCGGTGCGGCAATGTCGCCGTTCTCGCCTTCGTGGCCGTCGCCGTTGCCTGCCGGCGCGGAGCGGACGATGTCGTTCGCGTGCAGGAACGCCGCGCGCTCCAGCCCGACCTCGACGAACGCCGCCTGCATGCCCGGCATGACCCGACTGACCCGGCCGCGGTAGATATTGCCGACGTAGCCTCGCTTCAGCGCGCGCTCGACATGCACTTCCTGCAGTACGCCGTTTTCCACCACCCCGACGCGGGTCTCGCGCGGGGTGACGTTGATCAGGATTTCCTCAGACAAGGCCGCAGCTTCCGCAATTTTCCTCAGCGTGGTTATAGCTTGGCAGGCGGGGCTTGTCGATCTTGCATTCGCCCGCGGGGCCGGTCAGCCCGCGGAAATACCGAAGCGCCGCAGCAAGGCCGAGGTTTCGAATAGTGGCAGGCCCATCACGCCCGAGTAGCTGCCGTCGATGCGGCTGACGAAGGCTGCGGCACGGCCCTGGATCGCGTAGGCGCCGGCACGACCCATCGGTTCGCCGCTGGCGACGTAGGCGGCGATGGCCACCTCCTCGAGTGCGGCGAACGTGACCCGAGTGCGCGATAGCGCATGCTCCTCGCGTCCCGCGCTGACCAGCCAGACCGCAGAGATCGCCTCATGTGTGCGCCCGGCCAGCTTGCGCAGCATCGCAATCGCGTGTTCGTGGTCCGCGGGTTTGCCGAATACCTCGTCGTCGAGCACGACCTCGGTGTCGCCGCCGAGCACGACCGCGTCTCTCACTCCGGACAGCTTGAGCAAGCCCGCGCCGGCCTTCTCGCGCGCGACGCGGCTGACGTAGTCCGCGGGCGGCTCGCCCGGCGCGCGCACCTCGGGCAGGTCGAGTTGAATGGTGCCGAAGTGCACGCCGATCTGCTCGAGCAGTTCGCGGCGGCGTGGGGATTGCGAAGCGAGATAGAGCATGCCTGCGCCGGCTTCAGGCCGGATCAACCGGCGTATCGCCGCCGCTGAACGCGACCCGCGCCTGACGCCGGCGCGTGCGCCACTCGCCAATCCAGCGGCGCGCATCGGCCAGGCCGACGGCGGCATAGATCAGCTTGAACGCGGCGATGCGGCGCATCACCGACGCGTTGTCGAACACATCGCCGGCGAGCAACGAGACGACGCCGTCCTCGATGCGCCAGGTGTTGCGCGGGCTGGCGAACATCTGCCGCATCACCGGCGAATTGAAGCGGTAGATGAACCAGGAGAACACGCGCAGTCCGCGCTGGAAGCGCCTGGCGTATCGTGCCTGCAACGCCGCCTCGCGCTGTGGTTGCGCGAGGGCGGCGTCGATCATCACGGCGGCGCGCTCGGCACTTTCCATGGCCAGATAGACGCCCGAGGAAAACACCGGATCGACGAAGGCGTAGGCATCGCCGACCATGACCCAGCCCGGCCCGCTCATCTGCGTGCACGAATACGAATAGTTGCCGGTGACGCGGATATCGGACACGCGCTCGGCTTGCGCCACGCGTTCCCACGCCTGCGGCATCGAACGCAGCGTCGCGTCGAGAAAGCCGGCGTTGTCGCCGCGGCGCTGCCTGAGGTGTTCGGGCCAGCAGACGCAACCGACGCTGGCCAGACCGTCGCGCAGCGGAATGATCCAGCACCAACCCTGCTCGAAGCGGTAGATGCTGATGTTGCCGGCGTCCTCGCCCGCGCGCAACCGCACGCCGCGATAGTGGGCGAAGATCGCCGCGCTCTGGTGCTTGTCGTTCTTGCGCTTGAGCTTGAGCTGGTTGGCGAGCAGCGTGTCGCGCCCGCTCGCATCGACGAGATATTTCGCGCGCACGGTCAGCTCACCGCCGTCGCCGTCGCGCGCATGGGCGCTTACCTGGCCGATACCGTCCACGTCGACGCGCTCGACCTTGACGCCCTCGCGCGCGTCAACGCCGCCGGCGCGCGCGTGCTCGAACAGCATCTGGTCGAATTCCGCGCGCGTGACCTGATAGGCGTGCGGCGGCGTCGCCCCCAGCGCGTTGCGGAAGCGAAAGGTCTGGTGGCCGCCGCTGCCATCGGGAAAGTCGGCACCGGCCTTGTACACGCCGAGCGCGCGCACCTTGTCGGCAACGCCGAGCCGCTCGAAGATCGGCAGGTTCGCAGGCAGCAACGACTCGCCGATGTGGAAGCGCGGGTGTCGCTCCTTCTCCAGCAGGATCACGCGTCGACCTGTGCGTTGCAGCAGCGCCGCGGCGGTCGAGCCGCCAGGTCCGCCGCCGATCACCAGCACATCACATTCCCACTCCTGCCCGCCCACCGTCATGCCCGCTCCCCGGAATTCACGGCTGCGATGGTAGCAGTTGCGGCGGCCTCATCGCGCCGCGCGGGTCTCAGCCACGATGGTAGGGGTGGTTGCCGAGCAGACTCGCCGCACGATAAAGCTGCTCGGCGATCAGGATGCGCACGAGCGGATGCGGCAGCGTCGCCGGACCGAGCGACCAGCACTGGTTCGCGCGCTCCCGCACGGCGGGCGCAAGCCCCTCGGGACCGCCGACGAGAAAGGCGATATCGCGCCCGCCCATGCGCCAGCGCGCGAGCTGCTCGGCCAATTGTTCGCTGCTGTATTGCTTGCCGCGGCCGTCGAGCGCGATCGCGTTGACGCCTTTGGCTAGCGCCGCGAGCATCAGCGTACCCTCGTCGGCGATCACGCGCGCCGCGTCGTTCGTGCGCCCGCGCAATTTGCTCGTGACCTCCACGAGCTGCAGCGGCAACTCGTGGGAGAGGCGTTTGACATATTCGTTGTAGCCCGCGGTGACCCACGAAGGCATCTTCTCGCCGACGGCGATCAGGGTGGCGCGCATGGCTGCTCCGCTGGATGCGGCGCGCTGCCCGTCATTCGCCCAGGCCCGGCAACCCGGCTCAACCGGCGATCGCCGCCCGCGTCATGTCGTCGCCCACCGTCCACAACCGCTCCAGGCCGTAGAACTCGCGCACGCGCGGCAGCATGACATGGACGACGATATCGCCGAGATCGACGAGCACCCATTCGGCCTCGCGCTGGCCCTCGACGCCGAGCGGCGGCATGCCGGCCAGCTTGGCGAACTTGACCACTTCATCGGCCAGCGACTTGACGTGGCGCGTCGAAGTGCCGCTCGCGACGATCAGATGATCGGCGATCGAGGTCTTGCCGCGCACGTCGATCTCCTGCACGTTCTGCGCCTTGAGGTTGTCGAGCGCATCGAGCACGCGCACACGCAACAATTCGACGGGGTCGGTGGGAAGCTGGGGCTTTTTCGGTTTCGGTGCCGAAACTTTTTTCGGCTTCGCCGCGGCGACTTTCTTCGCGGGCTTCTTCACCACCTTGCTCGTCGTTTTCACGGCGGCTTTTTTTGCGGTGGATTTCGCTGCGGCGCGTTTCGCCGCGGGTTTCGCGCCAGCCGTCTTGCGCGGCGCGCGGGTCGCTGGAGTTTTGGTCGGAGTAGGCAAAAACGTGTCACCTCGGTCGAATGCACAGGCGGCACGAAGGTCCGCGCGGCCAGAATATACGCCGATTTGGCGGCGAGGGAAGTGTCGGCCGGACGACGGTCCGGCAGGGGTTCAGCCCTTGCGTCGATACGGGGCAAGGATGGCCGGATCGGCCAGCAACGCCTCGGGAACCAGCCAGCGCGGCTCGCGTCCAGCGGCGAGCAGCGCGCGCACCTGGCTCGCGGAAATGTCCAGCGGCGTGACCGGAATGCTGAGCACCTTGCCGGCCGGCACCGCCTGCAACTCGCGTGGCGAACGCGCACGGCGCGGCACCGCTTCGCCGATCAGTTCGCCCGACCAAGGCTCGGTACGGCCGGGCCGGGTCAACATGACGATGTGTGCGAGGCGGAACAGCTGGCGCCATTCGCGCCAGGTCGGCAGTGAGCCAAACGCGTCGGCACCGACGAGCAGGACCAGCGGCTGCGCCTCGCCGAACTCGGCGCGCAGGCCACGCAGCGTGTCGACCGTGTACGAGGCACCTTCGCGGCGCAGCTCGCGCGTGTCGACGACGAGGCGCGGTTGGCCCGCGAGCGCGCGCTCGAGCATGTCCACGCGCTGCGTGGCCGTGGCGAGCGGCGCGGGTTTGTGCGGCGGCACGTGCGCGGGCATCAGGCGCACCTGCGCATCGAGCGTCTCGGCCGCCTCCCAGGCAACGCGCAGGTGGCCGTTGTGCACGGGGTCGAATGTGCCGCCGAGGATGGCGATCGGCCTGCCGTTCATCCGATCTTCGCCAGCAGCCCGGCGCGCGGCTGCGCGATCGCGACGAGCAGGCGTTCGAGTTCGAGCCAGGCATCGCCGGCACCGCGGCCCTTGCCGATGCGGTCGACGCGACCGGCCTGGATCAGGCACGCATCCCAGTGCCTGCGTTCGGCACGCGACAACGCTTTTTTGTAGATCGCCTCGCGCGCCGGCCAGATACGTTCGGCCTTGAACGCGGCGGCCTGATTGCCACGCGCGTTCGCCAAACGCGTGAGCAGTTGCAACTGGTTGAGCAGCCAGCCGAGCAGGCCGACGACCTGTTCGCCTTCGGCACGCAGCCCGGCGAGGATGCGCAGCGCACGCGCGGCATCGCCCGCGAGCGCCGCGTCGGCGAGCTTGAACACGTCGAAGCGCGCGCTGTCGGCGACGAGATCCTCAAGCGTGGCCGCATCCAGCGGCTTGTCGCCCTGGAGCAGGGTGAGCTTGTCGATTTCCTGCGCGGCGGCGAGCAGGTTGCCCTCAATGCGTTCGGCCAGCGCCTCGATCGCCTCGCGCGTGGGTTTGAGCCCGCGCGCGGCCATGCGCTGCGCGATCCAGTCGGGCAATTCGTTCGGCTTGAGCGGCCACAGCGGCACGAACACGCCAGCCTTCTCGGCCGCGGCAACCCAACTCGTTTCGTGCGCCTTCGACCATTGCGTCGCGGTGATCAGCAGCACCGTGTCGGGCGGCGGGTTTTCGCAGTACTCGATGATCGCGGCGCTGCCTTCCTTGCCGGGTTTGCCGGTCGGAATGCGCAGGTCGATCAGCTTGCGCGTGGCGAACAGACTCATCGCGCTCGCGCTTTGCACAAGCTGGTTCCAGTCGAAATTCGCGTCTGCGTCGAGCACCTCGCGCTCGACGTAGCCCAGCTCGCGCGCGCGCGCGCGCAGCGCGTCGGCGGCTTCGAGCAGAAGCAGATGTTCTTCGCCCGCGAGCAGGTAGACGGGCTTGAGTTCGCCCGTCGCGAGTTGCTTGCGCAGCGCCGGCGGCGGTGTGGGCATGTTCCCGGGCGCGAAACTACTTCGCCAGACGCCGCTCGACCGAATCGATCTTGCGCATCACGGCCTGGGCCATGTCGCGCTCCATCTCGCGGCGGATCACGTCCTGCTGCGCGCCTGCGCCGGCAGCCTGGGTCTGGTCGAAGGTGTAGCTGCGCGTCTGCTCGATCGGCTGCTTTTCGAGCACGGTCTTGCCTGTTCCATCGACGATCTCGAGATCGACGTGGTAGACCATGTTGAACTCGTTCACGCGTGCGTTGGCACCGACCGAGCCAACCAGGGTCTGTACGCCGACCTGGGTCATGCGGATTTCACCGACACCCTCGCCGGGTGCGGGCGCGATCGTGGCTCCGGCGCGCCGCATCGCATCCTCGACGCTGTGCCTGAGCGGGCCGGTATCGGAGCTGGTCACGACCACGCGCTGCAGGCTCGGCGCGAGCTTGACTTCGCCGCGCAGGTGGAAGCCGCAGGCGGCAAGCAAAGCCGCGGCGAATACGGCGAAGAAACGAACGATCCTCTGCATGCGCTTCATCCTACGACAATATTCACGATCTTGCCCGGCACGATGATGATCTTCTTCACCGCCTGCCCGGCGACAAACCTGGCCACGCCCTCATCGGCAAGAGCCGCTTTTTCGATTTCCTCGCGCGCCGCGTTGACCGCGACTTCGATCTGGCCGCGCAGCTTGCCGCTAACCTGGACCGCAAGCGTGACCGCGTCCTTCGTCAACGCGGCGGGGTCGGCCTTCGGCCACGCCGCGTTGATGACCGCTCCGGTCCGGCCGAGCGCGCTCCACATCGCATGACAGATGTGCGGCGTGATCGGGTTGAGCATCAGCACGATCGCCTCGAACGCCTCGTGGCGCACGGCGCGACCCTGATCGCTTGCGTCGTCGAACTTGCCGAGCGCGTTGAGCAGCTCCATCAGCGCCGCAATGGCGGTGTTGAACGAAAGGCGGCGGCCGTAGTCGTCGCCGACCTTGGCAATCGTCTCGTGGACCTGCCGGCGCAGCGTTTTTTGCGCGGCATCGAGCGCGGCCGGGTTGACCTCGGGATGATCGGGCCGGGCAACGTGCGCGTGCAGGTCACGCCACAGGCGGCGCAGGAAACGCGCCATGCCCTCGACGCCGGCCTCGCTCCAGACCATCGACTGCTCGGGCGGCGCGGCGAACATCGAGAACAGACGCACCGTGTCTGCGCCGTACTTCGACACCATGATCTGCGGATCGACACCGTTGTTCTTCGACTTCGACATCTTCTCGACGCCGCCGATCGACACCGGCTTGCCGTCGGCCTTGAGGACCGCGCCGACGATGCGCGCCTTGTCGTCGCGCTGCACTTCGACGTCGGCGGGGTTGAACCAGTGCTTGCCGCTCGCGTCCTCGCGGTAGAACGTCTCGGCAATCACCATGCCCTGGCTGAGCTGGTGCACGACCGGTTCGTCACTGACGAGCATGCCTTCGTCGCGCATCAGGCGGTGATAGAAACGGAAGTACAGCAGGTGCAGGATCGCATGCTCGATGCCGCCGATGTACATGTCGACCGGCAGCCAATGGTTCGCGCGCCCGTCGACCATCGTCGTCGCCTGCGGCGAGGTATAGCGCGCGTAGTACCAGCTCGACTCCATGAAGGTGTCGAACGTGTCGGTCTCGCGCTCGGCCGGGCCGCCGCATTGCGGGCAACTGGTTTTGCGCCACTGCGGATCGGCCTTGATCGGCGATTGCACGCCCATGAACTGCACGTCTTCGGGCAGCACCACCGGCAGTTGATCCTCCGGCACCGGCACCGCATCGCACTTCGCGCAGTAGACGATCGGGATCGGACAGCCCCAGTAGCGCTGGCGCGAGACGCCCCAGTCGCGCAGGCGGTAGTTGATGCGCTTGGTGCCCTTGCCTTCGCGCGACAACTTGTCGGCGAGCCAGTCGAACGCCTCGCGGTAGTTCTTGCCGTCGAGTTCGCCGGAGTTCACCACCGTACCGTATTCGGTGTACGCGCCTTCGGTGATGATCCTGTTTTCGAATTCCTCGACGATGGAAAGCGCGCTCGGCGCTTCGACCACGTCGATCGCGCGGCTTTGGCCGAGCGCGGCGGACATGGGATCCTGGTTGCCTTCGGCTTCGCGGCCGAGTTCACGGATCGCATCGCGCACAGCGTCGCTGACGATGACCATCTTGATCAGCAGGTCGTACTTGGTCGCGAATTCCCAATCGCGTTCGTCGTGACCCGGCACGGCCATCACCGCGCCGGTGCCATAGCCCATCAGCACGAAGTTCGCCGCCCAGATCGGCAGCTTCTCGCCGCTGAGCGGATGGATCGCATGCAGACCGGTGTCCACGCCCTTCTTCTCGGCGGTTTCGACTACAGCCTCGGAGGCGGCAACGTGGCGGCATTCCTCGATGAACGCCGCCAGCTTCGGATTGTTCTTCGCCGCCTTCAGCGCAAGCGGGTGTTCGGGCGCGATCGAGACGAAGCTGACGCCCATCAGCGTGTCGGGACGCGTCGTGAACACGGTCAAGGGCTCGCTCTCGCCGTCGACGCCGAAGTGGATTTCCAGGCCTTCCGAGCGCCCGATCCAGTTGCGTTGCATGGTCTTGACCGCATCGGGCCAGCCGGGCAGCGTGTCCAGGCCGCCGAGCAGTTGATCGGCGTAATCGGTGATCTTGAGGAACCACTGTGGAATCTCGCGCCGTTCGACCAGGGCGCCCGTGCGCCAACCACGGCCATCGATGACCTGTTCGTTGGCGAGCACCGTCTGGTCGACCGGATCCCAGTTCACGACGGAATTCTTGCGGTAGGCCAGGCCCTTCTTGAACAGACGCACGAACATGCGCTGCTCGTGCACGTAGTAGTCCGGACGGCAGGTGGCGAATTCGCGCGACCAGTCGATCGCGTAGCCCATCGTCTGCAACTGCGCGCGCATGTGCTCGATGTTGGCGTAGGTCCACTTCGCCGGCGCGGTATTGTTCTTGATCGCCGCGTTTTCCGCCGGCAGACCGAACGCGTCCCAGCCCATCGGCTGCAGTACGTTCTTGCCAAGCATGCGCTGGTAGCGGCTGATCACGTCGCCGATCGTGTAGTTGCGCACATGGCCCATGTGCAGCGCGCCCGACGGATACGGCAGCATCGACAGGCAGAAATACTTCGGCCTGGCCGGATCTTCCTTGACCTCGAACGCCTTCGTCTCGTTCCAGTATTTCTGCGCGGCGGCTTCGACGGCAGCGGGATCGTAGATGTTTTCTTGTTCTTGCATGATCAATCGCGGGAAAGGCGCGTGCACGCGCCGTTGGGAGACCGCGCAGGGTAGCGCACAGAGACGCCGGGCGCCATTGCCGACGATGCGTCCGCCCCGGCCGCGGCGATCGTGTCGATGTCGATTTTTCGCGTTTGCGCGCTATTCTGGCGTTATGCTGAACCTGCGACTGCCCGCCCTGATCGCTCTTGCCTGCATGGCCGCCACCAACGCCACCGCCGAGCCGCCCGCGAAACCGCTCGCCGAAAAGATAGTCGTGCTCGGCCATCGCGGTGCGAGCGCGCTGCGCCCGGAACACACCCTTGCCTCCTATGGTCAGGCGATCGCGGACGGCGCCGATTTCGTCGAACCCGACCTGGTCATGACCCGCGACGGCGTCCTCATCGCCCGTCACGAGAACGAGATTTCGGGGACAACCGACGTTGCCAAGCATGCCGAATTCGCCGCGCGCGCGACAACCAGGATCATCGACGGCCAGCCCATCACCGGTTGGTTCACCGAAGACTTCACCCTAGCCGAACTGAAAACCCTGCGCGCACGCGAACGCCTGCCCGAGCTGCGCCCCGGCAATGTGAAGTTCGACGGCCGATTCACCGTGCCGACCTTCGACGAGATCATCGACTTCGTCGCCGCCGAAGCGAAAAAGCGCGGCCGCCTCGTCGGCATCTATCCCGAGATCAAGCATTCGACCTACTTCCGCGGCATCGGCCTGCCGATGGAAGACGCCGTGCTCGCCGCGATCCGCAAGCACGCCTACGCCGCGAAGACCGCACCGCTGTTCGTCCAGTCGTTCGAGATCGGCAACCTCAAGTACCTGCGCGGCAAGCTCGGCGACCTGCCGAACGTCAAGTTGATCCAGTTGCTCGGCGAGGCGAAGGAACGGCCCTACGACGCCGTGGCCGCCGGACAAGCGCTGACCTACGCGCAGATGATGCAGCCACAGGGCCTGGCCGAAATCGCTAAATACGCCGACGCGATCGGCCCGAACAAACTGTCGGTGATTCCGCGCACGGCCGACGGCAGGCTCGGCACGCCGACCACGCTCGTCGCCGACGCGCACGCGGCGAAGCTGCTCGTCCACCCCTGGACGTTCCGCCCCGAGAACCATTTCCTGCCGACCAACCTGCGCGCACCGGGCACCCCGGCCACGCGCAACGATGCCGGCCTCATCGCCGAGATCCGCGCCTACCTCAACGCCGGCATCGACGGTTTCTTCACCGACGATCCGGCCCTGGGGCGCAGGGCGTTGAAAGGGTGAGTAGTTGCGCTCTGGCGGCGTAACGCGCTCTGCGCACCCCCACGCCTTCTTCTTGACCCACGAACGCAGCATTCCCGGTCGATTCAATACGGCATGGCGCTTGCTTGAGGGAAATACCGCGGGCGACCGGCAAATACCTCCGCGGGCAGTGCCGACCGAAAGTCTTGTCTTGTAATCATTGCCAGGCTTTCCGGAAGCGTTGTATATGACGTCGGGCGACGCTCGTTTTCCGGCCCGTTTTGCGCAATCCCACCACCAACCGAAGAGGGCATCTGCAATGTCAACAACGATAGTAACGACTTGCAACTGTGGCGGCACCCGCGTCATGGACAGCGGCGGGCATGATGGCGGCGGCACCCACGTCATGGACAGCGGCGGCCACGACGGGGGCGGAACACACGTCGAGCTCGACGTGGCTTCGCTTCTGGCTTTGGGGGCCGACAAGGACGCCGTATTGGCCTCTGCCAAAGCGCTGGCGGCACTCGCTGCTGGAGAGGCTTACCTCAATGCATCGATGCGGTTCGGACAAAGGCATCAAGAGCTGAAGCAGAAATTGGAGGCCATTGGCCTGGGGCTTATCCAGGAAGCCGCAAACGCGGGCCGCATCAGGTTCTAGGTGCGCCGACTTGCAAACGCGCAAGTATCCAGCCGAACTTCATCTTTCGCGCCGCCCGTTCGAGATTCGCACGCGCCCCGGCAACTGTCGGGGCGCCGACAACCTCCTGGGCTTGCAGTTGCGTCAATTGCGCTTCGAGAACATAGGCACCCCAATGCCGTCTTTCCGCATCGGCGCCAAGATCCTTGGCCTTGTCCGCCGCTTGGCGCGGCGACAACGATAGTCTCGCCAACGTAAGGTCGGTCAAGAAGATTTCACGCTGCACGTTGACTCTTTCTTTCGATTTCAGCACCTCGGCAAGCAATTGATCGCGTTCTCGCGTGCGGCCAAGCTGTGAATAACAATCCGCAAGAATTGTGCGTACATTGATCTCGGTCGTGGCGCTCATGCCGCTATCCGCGGCCGCTACGGTTTTGCCCAATCGATCTACCGCTGCCTGACAATTGCCCTGGACCAGTTCGATTTTCGCCAACTCGCCATCGATCTGCACAGACAAATCGTAGTTGTTGTGCGCAAGAGGCTTTGCCTCGTTGAAAATGGCGACGGCTTCCGCCACCTGACCAAGCCCAAGAACAATCCGCGCACACGAAACCAGAGCACTGGCGGAAACGAACGGGTCGCTCAGCGCCTTCAATTTCCCGCGAACCTCCGTGCAGAGCGCGGCGGCCTGCTCGATGTCGCCGCGCACGTACAAAGCGGTGGCATAGTCGGACTGGGCGCGGACCTCCTGCGTGGCAGCACCCATGCGCCGGTCCAATTCGATTGCATGACGAAAGTGCTCCAGCACCTCGTCGTCCGCATTTTGATCCAGCAGGTAGCTGGCAAGAGCAGCTTCACTCCAACCCTCGCCCTTCACGTCGCCGGTTTCCCTGCGGATACGCAACGACTGGCGCGCCGCGACTTCGGCCGCATCCCTGTCGCCATCATTCCACAGCAACACGCCCAGGTTCGCGTATACCAGGGCAATTCCACGTTGGTCACCTATGCGTTTATACAAATTCAGGGCACGCGTGTATTCCGCCCGCGCCTCTTCGCGATGATTGATGTCGTCCTCGATATTCGCCAAGTTCAACCTAGCCCGCGCTTCTGTGCGCGGGTTGTTCAATTTCTGAACTTCCGGCATGAGTTCTTTCAGGCTGGCTATCGCCTCGTCGTTCTTGCCAAGAATGTTTTTTGCACTCGCCAGGAGGATTTCGGCTTCGACAGCCAGCGCCGGGTGATTGTGCACCCGTGCCAGCTTCAGGCTGCTCTCGGCAAACGCGGCCTGACTCTGCGCGTCACCCTTCCGATACGCGATGTTGGCAGCCTCGATGTCGATGCGTGGATTTTCCGCGTTTCCCGGGAATCTTCGCCAATCGGCGAGAACTGCTTCCGCTCTGGCGAGGTCCCCGGCCTGCTCCAGATCGGTAATCTGCGCGAAGAGATGTTCGGGGTCCGCAGGTTCGAGGGCCACGATCTTGTCGTCGAACTCCAGAGCAGCTTTCCAGTCCCCTTTCTGGATGGCCACTTCCCGGCCTATCCGCAATCGGAGCACCTCGGGGAGACCTTCGCTGTTCGCCGCAGCCTGCTCGGCCGCGGAGAGAGCCTTGGCGTCGTATCCAAGCGCTTTCCAGGCCTGTGCGAGATACAGACGAGCGGGCGCATAACCCGGCGCTTGAGCAATCGCCACGAGCAGAACGTCGCGTGCGCGCGCTGGATCGCTTTCGCGAAGCGCCTGCAGCGCTTGGCCCATCAACTTGGCGATATCCGTACTCTGGGGCAACGCCTTGGCTGTCTGCGCCTGCTCCACCGCCGGCACCGCGCCCAAATCGAGCTGGGCACGCAGCTTTTCGCTGGCGCTGCTGATGAGACCCGGCAGATCCGCGAGCACACCCGACTGGACGCTGCGTGCACGGGCAACGCCGCTGCGCGCATCCTGTACGGTTATGTCCAGGCGCAATGCGGAGTCGTTGGAATTGCCGTTGACGAAGTATCTGCCGCTGAGAACATAGTCCGCGTTGAGCCGTTGGCGCAGGGTGGCGAGCGTGGCCGGTGTGTAACCGCCTGCCCCTGGATCGGACAAATCCGCGCTCGCGCTGCGCACCAACCCGTCCGGCAGGATATGCAGCTGACCACCGAGACCCAGTTCGGTGGCGAGCATTTGCGCAAGCGCCGGTGAAACCCAGGCGGCATCCTTGTTCTGTGTCAGATTGTTGAAATCGACAATGGCCAATGTGGCATCGGTGACGGCGACGGAACGCCATCTGCGCTCATGGACGACGAATGCGACCGCGGCCAGAGCAACCAAAGCCGCAGCGACGATCACCGTTGCATTGAAGCGATGCCGGCGCAGGAATTTGTAACCACGATAAAACACATGATCGCGGCGCGCCGCGATCGGCTTGCCGTCGAGATAGTTGCGCACGTCGGCAGCGAATGCGGCGACGTCGGCGTAGCGCCGCTCGGGCTGCGCGCGCAGCGCGGTCAGCATGATCGTGTCGAGGTCGCCGCGCAGACTGCCGCGCGGAACCGGCAGCGTTGCCGGAGCGAGGCGGCTGGGCGTGGCCGGATCGGTCGCACGGATGATGCCGAGCACCGCGCCGGCATCCGGCGCGGTGGAGAAGTCATGGGCCAGGCGCCCGGTCAGCAGTTCGTAGAGCACGCCACCGAGCGCGTACACATCGGCCGCAGGCGTGACGGGTTCACCCGCAATCTGCTCGGGCGCGGCGTAGGCCGGCGTCATCGGCCTGCCGCCTCCGGCGCGGGTCAGCGTGACCACGGGTTCTTCGTCGTGCTGCAGCACCTTGGCGATGCCGAAGTCGAGCAATTTGACCGTGCCGGCCGCGGTCACGAGCACGTTCGACGGCTTCAGGTCGCGATGCACGACGTGGCGTTCGTGCGCGAATTGCACCGCCGCACAGATCTCCAGGAACAGGCGTAACCGCGTCTCCAGATCCGCGTTCGACTGGCTGCAGTAGTCGAGTAGCGGCTGGCCCTCGACGTGCTCCATCGCGAAGTACGGCCGCCCATCCGCGGTAATGCCGCCGTCGAGCAAGTGCGCGATGTTCGAATGGTCGAGGCGGGCGAGAATCTGCCGCTCGCGCAGGAAACGCTGCAGGACGGCTTCGGTATCCATGCCGCGCTTGATCAGTTTCAACGCCGCGCTCTGGTGGAATTGGCCGTCGGCCCGCTCGGCCAACCAGACCACGCCCATTCCACCGGCGCCAAGGCGCCTGACCAGTCGCCAGGGCCCGATACGGCTATCGATGGCTTCGCTGTCGCGCTCGAGCGCCGCGCGAGCCGCGGCGAATTGCTTCTGCGCGACCGTCTTCGCATCGAGCGCGCCGGCCCCGGGACGGCCGGACTCCTGCGAATCGAGCATCGAAACAACGACGCCGCGCAGTTCGGCATCGTCGCCGCAGAGAGTACTCAGCAGCGGTTCGCGCTCCGACGTCGGCACATCGAGCAGCTGCTCGAAAATATCGCCCGCGAGTTGCCAGCGCCGGGTGTCCATCGATGTCATCCGCAACGCCATGAAAACGCTGCCCGCAAAGCCTGCACGCGTTCGCGCAGGCCATCGCCACAGCGGGCAAAAGCGGATGAAGCCCCCATCGTCACGGCACCCGATGCAGTATCCTCGCCGCGACTATAGAACCGGCATCGACGACTCTCAAGAGACAGGCGCGGCAGATGCGGCGGTGCAGATGGATTGCCTCGGCAACAACCGCTAGCATGCCGCGACATTCCTGGAGCCCCCCCATGCGCCTGTTGCCGATCGCCGCCGCCATCGCGTCCACGCTTGCCCTTTGCCCTCCCGTCGCCGCAACCGACCCGGCCGCAGCGGCGCCCGAGATCCGAACGATCCACTGCGCCCGCCTGATCGACACCGACGCGGGCAAGCTGCTCGGCGAATCGACCATCGTGGTCGAAGGCGCGCGCATCAAGGCAGTGCGCTCAGGCAACGCCGACGTGGCCGGCGCGAAACAGCGCATCGACCTGCCGACGAGCACCTGCCTGCCCGGCCTGATCGACAGCCACGTGCACCTGACGATGGAATTCGGCCCGACCACCTACAGCGACAAGTTCCGCCTCAACATCGCCGACTTCGCGATCCGCGGCACGGTGTACGCGAAGCGCACGCTCGACGCCGGCTTCACCACCGTGCGCAATCTCGCCGACATCGACGGCGAGTCGATCGCGCTGCGCAATGCGGTCAACGCCGGCACCATTCCCGGTCCGCGCATCTTCACCGCGGGCAAGGCGATCGGATCCACCGGCGGCCATGCCGATCCCACCGACGGCTATCGCAACGACCTCGCCGGCGATCCTGGCCCGAAGGACGGCATCATCAATTCGCCGGAAGATGCGTGGAAAGCCGTGCGCCAGCATTACAAGGACGGCGCCGACGCGATCAAGATCATGCCCTCGGGAGGCGTGCTCGACGAAAGCACCAGCGTCGACAACGCGCAAATGACGATCGAGGAGATCAAGGCCGTGGTCGCCGCCGCGCACGACTACGGCTTCACCGTTGCCGCGCATGCGCACGGTGCCGAGGCAATTCGTCGCGCGATCCTCGGCGGCGTCGACTCGATCGAGCACGGCACCTACATGGACGACGCCGACATGAAGCTGATGAAGGAGCACGGCACCTGGCTCGTGCCGACGATCATCGCCGGCAAGACCGCCGAGGAACAGGCGAAAATTCCCGGTCGTTATCCGCCGCAGGTCGCGACCAAGGCGCTGCTCGTCGGACCGATCATCCAGACCACGGCGGGCAAGGCGTACAAGGCCGGTGTCAAGATCGCCTTCGGCACCGACGCCGGGGTGTATCCGCACGGCCAGAACGCCCGCGAGTTCCAGTACATGGTCGATGCCGGCATGCCGCCGATGTTCGTGATCCAGGCGGCAACCACGCACGCGGCGCGGTTGCTGAAGAAGGAGAAGGATCTCGGCAGCATCACGCCCGGAAAATTCGCCGACGTGATCGCAGTCGATGGCAACCCGCTCGACGACGTCGCGCTGCTGCAGAAAGTCCGCTTCGTGATGAAGGCGGGCGAACAGTTCAAGTAACACGCCCAAAGCAGACGCGGACCCCGCTCCGGTTGTTCCGCCCGCATCGCGCTTGTCGGCGCCGACCGCGAACAGGATCTGTCAGTCCGCCGCACCAAACGACGTAACTCCCGGAACAGGCAATCGGGTCGATCTGTCCGTCGACCCTCACCAACCCGGAGAGACTCGCGTGAGCATTTCCATCCCGACACCCGAAACATCCAGACAATCCTGGCGCAACGCCTTGCTCGCCGCTGTCGCGAGCGCCGTGCTGGGCACTGTGTCCGCCCATGCGGAAGGCGGCTGCCCGCCCGGCTACCGGCCGGACCCGAACTACAACCCCAATTCTCCCGTCGCTCACACACACCCGCAGCGTTGCGTTCAGGCGCCCCTGCCGACGGCGAAATTCGCCGGCACGCCCAATCCCGCCTTCGACCATGCAAGAAAACCGCCTGTGTCGAAGCCGCACTACGAAGTCGCGCCGCACGTGGGACCCATCGGCCCCGGACCGATCGAATCCTCCGGTGGTGTCAGCAGCGGAGCCCACGCCTTCCGGCCGACCGGAACGGCGGCGATCAATTCGCAACCAAATCCATCCGCAAAGGTCGCGTTGAACCCGCAACCGATCCCGCCGGGGCGCACGCTGCGACGCGTGCCACAACCGGGGGCCCCGATCGAGAAGACGATCGGCCACTGACCCGTTTCGCTCGCGGCGCAGAAATCCACCATCGCGCCTGCGCGGGAAGTCCGCACCGCACGCTCCGGCGTCACCGTGCGGCCGCGCAGCGCGTGCGCCGGGACATGTCCCGCCGCGGTGTCAGCAACTCGCGCCGGACGACGTAACCATGGATACAGTTTCAAAACCCGATGGAGAAACCGATGCTGCACAAATTCCTGTCTTCGCTCGCCCCGCTTCTGCTTGCATCGAGCGTTGCGCTCCTCGCGCCGCCGGCAAGCGCCGCCGTTGCCGTGCCGAGCTATCCCAACGCCGTCAACAAGAACCCGGAACTACCGCGCGGCTCGCCGATGTTCCAGCTGGAAACCGCCGATGCGGCAAGCGCGGTCGATGCCTGGTACGGCGCGCACCTGCCGAAAAGCTGCACGCACCAGACCGCGCAAGGCGGCGCGAAGTATGCCTGCCCGAACGCGAGCATCATGATCACGCCACACGACGGCAAGACGTTGATCACGCACATGTCGCCGATGGGCGGCATGTTCGGCCACTGAATCCCGACACCTGCCGCGAGGACACACCATGATACCGAAACGTCTGCTCGTCGCCCTGGCACTGGCTGCAACTCTTGTTGCGGGCTGCTCGAAAAGTCCGGCGATTGCCGTCCCGGCAGCGGCGAACGCCCACCCGACCGTAGCCGAGACGGCGCGGGACGGCGCCGTGGCAAACGCCGCCAAAGGCGGCGCGCCGACCCCGTGCGAGACCGATTTTTCCGCACGCGATGCCGCCGAGATTCTCACCGGCTCCACGGCGCTGAACCGCTATTCGATGAGCGCGGCGCTTGGCGAACCCGAAAACGGTTGCGAGATGGGCGACGAAAACGCCCTGATCGATTTTTCGATACGTACGCGCCCGCAGCTCACGCGCGGCGGCAACCAAGCCCTGTTCGAGTCGGAGACGAAATACGGCAAGGGCGTACATGCCTGTGCGGGTGTCGGCGACCGCTGCGCTTGGTTCGACGTGACCGACTCCAATATCCCCGGCAGAAGCGAGTTCCGAACCATCGCACTCAAAGGCGAAATGTTGTGCATGGTGGAACTGCACTTCAAGCAGGGTCCGCAAGGCGATAAAGCGATCACGCCCGCGCGCGGCGAGGAGTTGGCGAAAAAGCTCGGCATGTTGTGCAACAAGTCGTTCGCCGTGCGCGGCGGCTGAGCGCCGGACATGACCCGCTCCGCCCGCCGCATCGCGATGGTTCTTGCCGTATTGCTCGCGACTCCGCTCGCGGCGCGCGCCGATGTTTCCGTCGGCGCAGGTTCGACCCTGCATTTCGCTGACGCCAAGGTCGATTTCGGCTGCGGCAGGCTCGGCGTCAACGGCACCGCCGACGCCACCGCTGCCACGCTCTCCGACCTTGCGAGTTTCTCGCTCGTCGGCGGCACGTTCGCGCTCGGTTCCGGCACGCTCTCGCTCGGCGGCGATTTTTCCAATGCCGGCGCGTTCGCGGCGGACACCGGCACCGTCGCCGTCGGCGACGCCTGTGCCGGCGGCAGTTCGATCTTCAACGGCGCGAATACGTTCTACGCGCTCTCGATCGCAACGAGCGCCGGCAAGCAGGTGATCTTTCCGGTCGGTCTCGCGCAAAGCGTCGAGCATGCGCTGATTCTGCAAGGCGCCCCCGGCCGGCTACTGCGCATCACCAGCGCGAGCGCGGGCCGGCAAGGCGTGCTCGCGCTCGCCGCGGGTGCGACGCAGACCGTCGCCTATGTCGATGCACGCGACAACCTCGCCAGCGTGACGCCGATCGCACCGGGCGCGCCGTCGCTGTACCAGTCGATCGACGGCGGCGATCTCACCCACTGGTTCGACGCCGTCGGCGGCGGAGCGGCGGGCGGCACCGCCGTGCCCGCACCCTTGCTCGGCCGCTGCGCTCTGCTGCTGCTCGCCGCGCTGCTCGCCGCATCCGACGCGCGACGGCGCATCGCCCAGGCCGCAACGAACCGAGATCGACGACCGCAGCGCCGCAGTGCCGATCCGCTCGACATCGACGACAGGAAAATCCCATGACCTTGCGCACCCGTCCATTCGCGTTCGCCATCGCCGCGTTTCTCGCCGCAGACGCAACGGTCGCGCTTGCCGCCGATGTGATCGTGCAACCCGCCGCCGGCAGCGGCTTCGTCGTCACCGACGCGAGCGGTACGAACGAACGCCTGCGCGTGCAGGAATCCGGTGCGGTCACGCTGCCGGGCGTACCCGGCGCGACCACACAATCCACGGCGCTGTGCATGAACGGCACCGGTTTGCTCGGACCGTGCACTGGCGGCGGTTCGCCCGCGGGCTATTCCGCCGGCACGGGGCTGGCGTTGTCGGGCTCCACGTTCTCCGTCGCACCGACATACCAGTTACCCCAGACCTGCGCGACGAACCAGGTGCCCCAGTGGAGCGGCGCCGCTTGGGGTTGCGTCGCGCTGCCGGGCGCGGGAAGCGCATTCACGTTGCCCTACGCGGCAACGATCAGCGACGGCGCGGCAGCCTTCGCGATCACGAATGACGGCGGCGATGCGCTCGACGGCTTCACCAGCCAACTGCACAACAGCGGCGTGTATGGCCTCAACACCGGCGGCGGCAAGGGCGTGTTCGGCGTCGGCAATTCCGGCAACGGCGTCGAAGGCGCCAGCACGAGCGGCAGCGGCGTGAAGGGCGTCGCGGCGGGCAGGAGCGGGCAATCGGGCGCCGCCGGCGTGTGGGGCGACAGCCACGACTACTATGGCGTATGGGGTACGAGTGCAACCTTCCACGGCGTGCACGGCGACAGCGATTCGCAGTCCGGCGTGTTCGGTGGCAGCAACACCGGCGCGGGCGTGTGGGGCGAAAGCAAAAACTACGACGCCATCCACGGCCATACCAGCAATCCTGCCGGCACCACCAGCGGCGTGGCCGGGTTCGGCGACGGCAAGAACAACGGCGTCGCCGGCATCAGCACGAGCGGCAGCGGCGTATTCGGCACCAGCGCCGGCGCCGGCATCTGGGGCGAGAGCACCGGCTACGACGCCATCCACGGCCACACCAGCAATCCCGCCGGCAACACCAGCGGCGTGGCCGGATTCGGCGACGGCTACAACAACGGCATCGCCGGCATCAGCGCGAACGGCAACGGGGTATTCGGCACGACCCAGACCGGACCCGGCATTTACGGGCACAGCGACTCCGGCTACGGCATGGCGACGGACGGCCCGGTGCAGCAGGCGCGCAGCCAGAACGGCTGGGTCAAGGCGATGGTGCACGCAAAACCGGTCAATCTCGGCGGCAGCGGCATCATCAGCTGTTTCAATTCGCAGTTGCCGGCAGACCAGGCCAGCGTCCCGCCTTGCGGTTTCACTTACGGCGAGCCGACCACCGGACTCGTCACCATCGACTTCGGCTTCCGCGTCGACGACCGGTTCTATGCGGCCACCCCGATGACTCAGGACTACTCGGTCGCGGTAGGCCCGCAATCGACCAACGTGATCGGCCTGTCCTTCAGCCATTACGTGCTCAATTGCACCACCGACTACAGCAAGTATCCGCCGAAGACGACGTGCTCCATCGACAACATCGGCCGCGACGACGGCGAGTTCGACCTGATCGTGTTCTGAAAACCGGGTTCCACACACTTAACGACAAGCGGAGAGCCGGCATGGTCCAAATCGACATTCGCCCGCGGCGATCGATCGCACCGAGCTGTGCGAACAGCCAACGCGAGACCTTCCCATGAACACCGCCGCACCCGCACCGGCTTCGCGCCCGCCTTCGACCCTCAAGCGCGACCTGGTCTGGCTGATCGCGCTCGTGCTCGCCTTCCTGCTCGGTTATCTGGTCGCGCTGCTGATGCGGCCGCCGCTCACGCCGCCGCTATGTCCGCCGCCGGCAGCGGGAGCATCGCCTGCGGGCAGCGGCGGAGCAGGCGGGGGAGCCGGGGGCGCAGGCGGCGGCAGTCCGGGCGCGCCGGGCAGCCCCGCGAAACTCGGCGCCAAGGGCGGCGGCGACGGCAGCGTGATCGGCACGGCCGGCACGACGAGCGGCGGCGGCGCACCGGCGAAAATCGGCGGCAGCGGCAACGGCAACGGCGAAGTCTCTGGCGGAGGCAATCTCAGCGCGAGCGGCACCACGGTTTCGAGCGGCGGCGACGGCAGCGTTTCCGGCGGTGGCGGCGATCTCGACCTGAGCGGTGGCGGCGGCGGCAAGCTCAAGCTCCCCACCGACCCGGACCGAACTGCCACCGACGCCGACAAAGCCAAACCCATCGCCGGCAACGGCGCCGTGCCGCCGGGCGGCGAAGCCGGCGACGAGGCACT
>JAFEFS010000097.1 GCA_018240465.1 Pseudomonadota bacterium | reverse complement strand
AGACTCGCGTCCTCCGGCACCTGCCCGGCCAGATAGACGACACCATTGTGGATGCTGGCCTCGGACATGCGCGGGCCGGGATCAATGCGTTGGATCATGAAGTTCCTGTGACTGGTTGCGAAAAGTCTACTCTGAAGACTCATGTCGCCGCCGCCTGCGCGTGGCGGTATGTTCGGACTTGCGAAGTTCTGAACATCCACTGTTCCGAATGCACTTCCCAACCAACGCCGAAACCAAACCCGGGACAGAGTCGACTTTCAATAAAAACCTGAAATTGGATTCGACCACACGCTACGCAGCAACCTGCTCAAACGAAAAATGCTTCGCGTCCATGCGTCGGCTCGCGTGCTCCATCGTCATCGCGCAGATGCGACCGTTGGCATCAAGCTCAAGCAATGTGTTTTCGTCGAGATCGCGCGTTTGCGCAATCGCATCGGCTCGAAATTCGATGTAAAGCGTATCGGTATCTTCGAAGTATTTGACTTTCATGGCTTGAAGTCCCGGTCAAAGAACGCGTTGTGAATCGTTTCGCCATCTTCGAGAAGCACAACGCGCAGATGGCGCCCTTCCGCCTCGTCGATCCTGACCCAGCGGCGGATTCGACCGTCGGACTGAACGACTTCCTTGATCGGCCTCTGGACGGCACGCTCGATCCACTCGTCGTGGATCATCGCACGATCCGGGCGCATGCGTGTAGCGAGAAAGTAGTGCGTGAATTTCATCCTTGAACCCTCGATCACATATTCCGCCGATACTCCCCACCCACCTCATACAACGCATGGCTGATCTGCCCTAGCGAGTAGTACTTCACCGCCTCGATCAACTGCGCGAATACATTCTTGCGGTCACGCGCCGTCTGCTGCAACGCACGCAACCCTTCCGGCATGAAACCGTTGCGGTTGCCGCGATAGGCTTCGATGTTGGCGATTTGCTGCCCCTTCTCTTCTTCCGTCGAGCGGATCAGTTCGATCGTGGTGGTGATGTCGCCGCCGTGTTCCTTGGGCAGGAAGGTGTTGACGCCGATCAGCGGCAAACTGCCGTCGTGCTTCTTGTGCTCGTAATACAACGACTCTTCCTGGATCTTCCCGCGCTGGTACATGGTGTCCATCGCGCCGAGCACGCCGCCGCGTTCGCTGATCGCTTCGAACTCCTTGTAGACGGCTTCTTCGACGATGTCGGTGAGCTTGTCGATGATGAAGCTGCCCTGCCACGGGTTCTCGCAGAAATTCAAACCCAGCTCGCGGTTGATGATCAGCTGGATGGCGACGGCGCGGCGCACGGATTCTTCGGTCGGCGTGGTGATCGCTTCGTCGTAGGCGTTGGTGTGCAGGCTGTTGCAGTTGTCGAACAGCGCGTACAGCGCCTGCAGTGTGGTGCGGATATCGTTGAACTGGATTTCCTGCGCGTGCAGCGAGCGGCCGGAGGTCTGGATGTGGTATTTCATCATCTGGCTGCGCTCGTTGGCGCCGTAGCGCTCGCGCATGGCGCGCGCCCAGATGCGCCGCGCGACGCGGCCGATGACGCTGTACTCCGGGTCCATGCCGTTGGAGAAGAAGAACGACAGGTTCGGGGCGAAGTCGTCGATGCGCATGCCGCGCGCAAGGTAGTATTCGACGATGGTGAAGCCGTTCGACAGGGTGAAGGCGAGCTGCGAGATCGGGTTCGCGCCGGCCTCGGCGATGTGGTAGCCCGAGATCGACACCGAGTAGAAGTTGCGCACCTTGTGGTCGACGAAGTACTGCTGGATGTCGCCCATCATGCGCAGGGCGAATTCGGTCGAGAAGATGCAGGTGTTCTGCGCCTGGTCTTCCTTCAAGATGTCGGCCTGCACGGTGCCGCGCACCTGGCTAAGCGTTTCCGCCTTGATGCGCGCGTAGGTTTCGGCATCGACGAGCTGGTCGCCGGTGATGCCGAGCAGGCCGAGACCGAGGCCATTGTTTCCGGCCGGCAGTTCGCCGCCGTAAGTCGGCCGCGTTTTGCCTTGGTAGAGTTCCTTGATCCTGGCTTCCGCCCCGGCCCAGCGCGTGGCATCGGCCTTGAGGTATTTCTCGACCTGTTGGTCGATCGCGGTGTTCATGAACATCGCGAGGATGATCGGCGCGGGGCCGTTGATCGTCATCGACACCGAGGTGCTCGGCGCGGCCAGGTCGAAGCCGGAGTACAGCTTCTTCATGTCGTCGAGCGTGGGAATGTTGACGCCGGAGTTGCCGATCTTGCCGTAGATGTCGGGGCGCCGATGCGGGTCTTCGCCGTACAGCGTGACCGAGTCGAACGCGGTGGAGAGGCGCGTCGCCTTCTGCCCCTGCGAGAGATAGTGGAAGCGGCGGTTGGTGCGCTCGGGCGTGCCCTCGCCCGCGAACATGCGCAGCGGGTCTTCGCCGGTGCGCCGGTACGGGTAGATGCCACCGGTGTACGGGTAAGCGCCCGGCAGGTTTTCCTTCATCAGGAAGGTGACGAGTTCGCCCCAGCTCTTGTAGGTCGGCGCCGCGACCTTCGGCACTTTCTGGTGCGACATCGATTCGACGTAGTTGCTGCCGTCGACCGGCTTGCCGCGCACGAGGTAGGTGTAGTGTTCGTCGCTGATCGATTTGAGCCGCGCCGGCCATTCGCGCAGCAGGTTGATCGCGTCGCTACTGAGTTGCTTGACCGCGTCGTTGTAATGCTGGCGCAGGGCGACGAGCGTGCCGCCGTCGTCCGTGTGCGCGGGGGCGAGCAGCGTCGCGTCGTAAAAATCGAGCGCCTTCGGCAAATGTTGGTCGCCGAGTTCCTTGAGCGCGGTCCACAAGGCCTGCGCGCGGTCGGCGATCCCGGCCTGGCGCACGATCTGGCCGTTGATGCCGCGGCCGCCTTCGGCGATCTCGGCGAGGTAGCGCACGCGGCTGCCGGGAATCAGCACGGTGGCGCGCGGTTCTTTGAGCGAGGTGTCGAGTTGCGGATCGAAGTCGCAGTGTTTCGAGGCGATGCCCTGCAGTTTCTCGCGCAGCAGCCGGCACAGGTTGACGAACATCCAGGTCACGCCCGGATCGTTGAACTGGCTGGCGATGGTCGGATAGACCGGCACATCCTCGTCTTTCATCTGGAACGCAACGCGGTTGCGCTTCCACTGCTTGCGCACGTCGCGCAGCGCGTCCTCGGCGCCACGCTTGTCGTATTTGTTGAGCACGACGAGTTCGGCGAAGTCGAGCATGTCGATCTTCTCGAGCTGGCTCGCCGCGCCGTAGTCGCTGGTCATCACGTAGATCGGGAAATCGACGAGATCGACGATCTCCGAATCGGACTGGCCGATGCCGGCGGTCTCGACGATGACGAGGTCGTAGCCCCGCCCCTTCAAGAACGCGATGCTGTCTTTCAACATCACGCTCGTCGCTGCGTGCTGGCGGCGCGTCGCCATCGAGCGCATGAACACGCGCCTGGAACGCAGCGAATTCATGCGGATGCGGTCGCCGAGCAGCGCGCCGCCGGAGCGGCGCCGGGTCGGATCGACCGCGAGCACGGCGATGCGCATCTGCGGAAACGCGTGCAGGAAACGCAGCACGAGCTCGTCGACCGCGCTCGACTTGCCCGCGCCACCGGTGCCGGTGATACCGATCACGGGTGTCTTGCCGCCGGCGAGCTGCCATTCCTTGCGCAAGCGCGCGAGTTCGGCCTCGTCGTGGCGGCCTTCCTCGATCGCGGTCAGCGCGTGGCCGACGGCGATCTCGTCGTCGATCGCGACCTTGGCCTGCACGCTTGCGTGCGCCTTCGCTTCGCCGCCCAGGCGCGCATCCGCGGCCTTGCGCGCGCGCGCGACCACGTCCTCGATCATCTGCACCAGGCCCAGGTGCATGCCGTCGTTCGGGTGATAGATGCGTTCGACGCCGTAAGCCTGCAGCTCGGCGATTTCCTCGGGCGTGATCGTGCCGCCGCCGCCGCCGAACACGCGGATGTGCGCGGCGTTGTGCTGCTTGAGCATGTCGACCATGTACTTGAAGTACTCGACGTGACCGCCCTGATAGCTCGACAGCGCAATCGCATCGGCGTCTTCCTGCAGCGCCGCGCGCACCACGTCCTCGACGCTGCGGTTGTGGCCCAGATGAATGACTTCCGCGCCCTGCGCCTGGATCAGGCGACGCATGATGTTGATCGCGGCGTCGTGGCCATCGAACAGGCTCGCGGCGGTGACGAAGCGCAGCGGCGCGGCCTCCGTCGACGTGGCGCGCGCGGTGGGAATGGGCTGTGCGGTCGTGCTCATGGCGGATCCGTGTCGCGACGATCCGCCTATTCTACCCGCTGCGCCCGCGCGAAACTCCCGCGGACGCACACTTGCGCCGGGGCGATCAAACGATGCCGTACGGCAGGTTGGGCGAGGACACCACGCGTTCGCCGACGGTTTCGCCGCGCGCAAAACGCAGCGCCGCATCGATCACTTCGGAATCGTCGACGATGCGGTTGTGGCCGAGCCCGCTCGTGCTCAGCATGCGCGCGCCGGGCCAGTGGCGCGCGTAGCACTCGCCCTCTGCCCACGGCACTTCGCGGTCGCCGAGATCGTGCACGATCAGCACGGGCTGGCCAAGCGCGGGCAGATGCCGGAACGCCTGCATGTCGCGCGGATGCACGCCGGTGCGCTGCTCGCACCATGCGTAGAACGGCTCGCGCAGGCCGGGGCCGAGATGCATGAAGCGGAAGAAACGCTCGGCCGCGGCGATCATGTCGGCCGGCGGCGCGATCAGCACGAGACGGTCGGCATGCCAGGTTTCATCCAGTGCCATGCACACGGCCGGGCCGCCGAACGAGTGCGCGACCGCGAGCGCCGCATCGCCGAAGTGGCGGCCTACGGCCTGCACCGTGTCGGCGAATTCGGGCAGCGTGCTCAGCTCGCCGCTGCTGTTGCCATGGCCGGGCTGGTCGAACGTCACCACAGCGTAGCCGAGCGCGCGCAGGTGCGCGACCCAAGGCTGGAAGCGCAGGCCGAAGCTCGACCAGCCGTGCGCGAGCAGCGCATACGGCTGCGTCGCCGGATCGCCCCAGACGTAGGTCGCCACCGTGCGCCCGCCGCTGCGCAGCGACAGGCGCTGCATCTGTGCATCGAGTTGCGCCGCACGCGCGCGGCTGCGGCTGCTCGCGAACGGCGTGGCGAACAAGCGTGCCGCGCGCCGCGCCGTGCGCCGTGGCGCGATCACGCCGCCGATCGCAAAGCCGGCGCGCAGCGCGCCCAAGGTCAGAATGTTACGAACGATCGTGCTATTTCTTGCCGGAGTCGAGGTTGTCATGATTGACCTGCGGGGGTTTCAGCGGGAATGGGCGGCGATCAGGCGCTCGAATGCGCGTTCCGCCTGGGTACGGGCCAGCTTCGGATCGAACAGGCGCGTGTCCTGGTGCAAGGCAAGGGAAATGCCGAACACCTCGAATGCGAACTGGCGTGCGTCGGTGTCGGCGCGCAGCTCACGCGCGTCGACCGCGAGGGCTACCGCCTTCGCGCATTCGCTGCGCCACAGTTCCATCAGCGCGACGACACGGTCGCGCTGCGGCCCGGGGCGTGCGTCGTATTCGTTGACCGCGCCCATGAGCAAGCAGCCGTAACGGTTTTCGCGCACCCAGTCGAACCAGCCGTGGACAATCGCGCGCAGCCGCGGCAGGCCGCGTTTCTCACGCAGTGCCGGCACGAACACGCGTTCACCGAAGCGTTGCGCGCCGAATTCGAGCACGGCGAGCTGCAGTTCCTCGCGCGAACCGAAGTGCGCGAACACACCGCTCTTGGACATCTTCGCCGCCGCGGCGAGTTCACCGATCGACAGGCCCTCGAGACCCTTGCGCGAGGCCAGCACGTAGGCGCGATCAAGGATCATCTCGCGCGTCGCACTGCCCTTGTCGGTGGTTGCAGCGATTGCCATGAGCAGAGAATAGCACGATCGTTCGTTCTTTTCAACAAGCAGGGGCGATGTCGCACGCGCGCTGCCGCGGCGCCTTGCCAAGCCGCAGCGGCCGCTGCGCTATCATGTGCGTTCCACGTCGACCGGATAGTAAAGCATGCGCCCGTTCCCGCTCGGAGAAGAGCTCGACCTGCTGCGCGACACCGTCGCGGCGTTCGCGGACAAGGAAATCGCACCGCGCGCCAACGCGATCGACCACGACAACGTGTTCCCGTCCGACCTCTGGCGCAAGCTCGGCGAGATGGGCCTGCTCGGCATCACCGTGCCGCACGACTATGGCGGTTCGGGCATGGGCTACCTCGCCCATCTCGTCGCGATGGAGGAAATCTCGCGCGCCTCGGGCTCGATCGGCCTGTCCTACGGCGCGCATTCGAACCTCTGCATCAACAACATCCTGCACAACGCGAGCGAGGCACAGAAGAAGAAATATCTGCCCAAGCTGTGCAGCGGCGAATTCGTCGGCGCACTGGCGATGAGCGAGCCCGGCGCCGGCTCCGACGTGGTCGGCTCGATGACCTGCCGCGCCGAGCAGAAAAACGGTCACTGGATCGCCAACGGCTCGAAGATGTGGATAACCAACGGCCCCGATGCCGACGTGCTGCTGGTCTACATGCGCACCGCGCACCGCCCGGCCGGTTCGCGCTGCATGACCGCGTTCCTCGTCGAAAAAGGCATGAAGGGTTTCAGCACTGCGCAGAAGCTCGACAAGCTCGGCATGCGCGGCTCGAACACCTGCGAGCTGGTGTTCGACAATTGCGAGATCCCCGATGAAAACCGCGTGGGCGAGGTCAACGAAGGCGTGCGTGTGCTGATGAGCGGCCTCGACACCGAGCGCCTCGTGCTCTCGGGTGGTCCGATCGGGCTGATGCAGGCCGCGCTCGACATCGCCCTGCCCTATGTGCGCGAACGCAAGCAGTTCAACGCGCCGATCGGCACGTTCGGCATCATGCAGGCGAAGATCGCGGACATGTATACGGCGCTGCAGTCCTCGCGCGCCTATGCCTACCTGGTCGCGCAGAACTACGATGCCGGGGTGAAGTCGCGCATCGATCCGGCCTCGTGCCTGATGCACTGCTCGCAGAATGCCGTGCAGGTCGCGCTCGAAGCCATCCAGGCGCTCGGCGGCAACGGCTACATCAACGAATACCCGACCGGACGCATCCTGCGCGACGCCAAGCTCTACGAGATCGGCGCGGGCACCAACGAGATCCGGCGCATGCTGATCGGGCGCGAGCTGTTCCACGGCAAGAGTTGATTCTGCGCTTCCGCCGCCATTGCAGCGGCTGGGCGGAACGTCCGATTGCCGCACCGCGACAATGAGCCGATAATCGAGCCAACCACCTCCCCTTTTTTCACAAACGAGGAAATCGCCATGTCAGACGTCGTCATCGTAGGCGCCAAGCGCACCGCCATCGGTTCCATGCTCGGCCAGTTCACCGGCGTGCCGACGCCAACGCTGGGCGCGACGGCGATCAAGGCCGCACTCGACGAATCCGGGGTGCCGGCGGCCGACGTTTCCGAAGTCATCATGGGCTGCGTGCTGCCGGCCAACCTCGGCCAGGCGCCGGCGCGCCAGGCGGCGCTCGCCGCGGGCCTGCCGAAATCGGCCGGTTGCACCACGATCAACAAGGTCTGCGGCTCGGGCATGAAGGCGATCATGCTCGCCAACGACCTGATCAAGGCCGGCTCGGCCAGCGTCGTCGTCGCCGGCGGCATGGAGTCGATGACCAACGCGCCGCACATGGTCGCCGCGCGCACCGGCCTGCGCTACGGCGACGCCAAGCTCGTTGACCACATGGCCTGGGATGGATTGACGAATCCGTACGACGGCAAGTCGATGGGCGTGTTCGCCGAGGCGACCGCGGCCAAGTACGGCTTCACGCGCGAGGCGCAGGATGCGTACACGATCGAGTCGGTCAAGCGCGCGCAGGAAGCGATCAAGTCGGGCGCGTTCAAGGACGAAATCGTGCCGGTCAAGGTCGCGACGAAGAAGGGCGAGGTCGAGTTCGCCGTCGACGAGCAGCCGGGCAAGTCCGACGTGACGAAAATCCCGACGCTCAAGGGCGCGTTCGCGAAAGACGGCACGGTGACCGCGGCGAGTTCGTCGAGCATCTCCGACGGCGCCGCCGCGACCGTGCTGATGAGTGCCGACGAAGCGAAAAAGCGCGGCGTGAAGCCGATCGCGCGCATCGTCGCGCACGCGACCAATGCGCATGAGCCGGAATGGTTCACCACCGCGCCGGTCGGCGCGATGCAGAAGGTGCTTGACAAGGCGGGCTGGAAAGTCGGCGACGTCGACCTGTTCGAAGTCAACGAGGCTTTCGCAGTCGTCGCAATGGCGCCGATGAAGGACCTCGGTGTGCCGCACGAAAAGCTCAACGTCAACGGCGGCGCCTGCGCTCTCGGCCACCCGATCGGCGCCTCGGGAGCGCGCCTCGTCGTCACCCTGCTCAACGCGCTGCGCAAGCGCGGCGGCAGGAAGGGCGTCGCCGCACTGTGCATCGGTGGCGGCGAAGCGACCGCAATTGCGGTCGAACTGGTTTAAGCTAGGGGAGACGTGCACGACTGCCGCGGCCTGCGGCAGTCGTTTGTTTCGTTGCGGTTCCAACCAACCATGTGGAGAGGGAACATGAAGATCAAAGCCATCATTGCCGTCCTGGCGCTTGCCGTTACGCTGACCGCCTGCGACGACTCGAAACAAAAGGCGGAGCAAGCTGCGGCGCAGGCCAAGGCCGCCGCCGACAAGGCCGCCGCCGACGCAAAGGCTGCCGCCGACAAGGCCGCCGCCGATGCGAAGGCTGCCGCCGACGCCGCTGCGCAAAAAGTCGGCGACGCCGCGGCCGCGACGGGCGAGGCCGTCAACAATGCCGCCAGCACGGCCAGCGCGACCGCTGGCGGCGTGGTCCAGGACGGCAAGCAACTCGCCTCCGATGCCGCAAGTGCGACCAAGGATGCTGCCGGCAAGGCTGTCGATGCGACCAAGGCCGGCGCGCATGAAGTCGCCGAAGGCGCAAAGGCCGTGGCCGGTGACGTGAAGGACGCCGCGGTCAAGGCCAAAGATGCGGTGAAGGAGAAAGTCGAAAAACACTGACTTTCGATTGCATCTACGCGACGCCGGCCGCCACAGTGCGGCCGGTCTTGTTCAAGCTGGCAGCCATCCTGCCGACACCTGATAGAACGTCATTTCCGCTTTCACCGGGATGACGGCGGAGAATTACGTGCCCGCCATCGAATCGCAGATCGACCCGCGTAGCGACGAATTCCGGAGCAACGCGACGCAGTTGCGCGGCCTCGTCGATGACCTGAAAACGCAGCTCGCGCGGGTCGCGCAGGGTGGCGGCGAGAAGGCGCGCGCCAAGCACACCGAGCGCGGCAAGCTGCTCGCGCGCGAACGCATCCGCGCGCTGCTCGATCCCGGTTCGCCGTTTCTCGAACTCTCGCCGCTCGCCGCGCATGGCATGTACGAGGGCGCAGCGCCGTGCGCGGGCGTCATCACCGGCATCGGCCGCGTGCACGGCAGCGACGTCGTTGTCGTCGCCAACGATGCGACGGTCAAGGGCGGCACGTATTTCCCGATGACGGTGAAGAAGCATCTGCGCGCGCAGGAAATCGCGCTGGAGAACCGCCTGCCCTGCGTCTACCTCGTCGACTCGGGCGGCGCGTTCCTGCCGATGCAGGACGAAGTCTTTCCGGACAAGGAGCACTTCGGCCGCATCTTCTACAACCAGGCGCGCTTGAGCGCGCTCAACATCCCGCAGATCGCCGTCGTCATGGGTTCGTGCACCGCGGGCGGCGCCTACGTGCCGGCGATGAGCGATGAAACCATCATCGTCAAGGAACAGGGCACGATCTTCCTCGGTGGCCCGCCGCTGGTGAAGGCCGCGACCGGCGAAGTCGTCGACGCCGAGTCGCTCGGCGGCGCCGACGTGCACACCTCGATTTCGGGCGTCGCCGACCACTTCGCCGAGAACGACCAGCACGCGCTCGCGATTGCGCGTGACATCGTGGCGAACCTCAACCGGACGAAGAAGCTGCCGGTCGCGATCAAGGAACCTGCCGAGCCGAAATACCCCGCTGAGGAAATCTACGGCTGCGTGCCGGCCGATACGCGCAAGCCGTTCGATATCCGCGAGATCATCGCGCGCATCGTCGACGGCTCGGAGTTCCACGAGTTCAAGGCACGCTACGGCAAGACCCTGGTCTGCGGATTTGGCCATATATACGGCTATCCTGTCGGCATCGTCGCCAACAACGGCATTTTGTTCCCCGAATCCGCGCTCAAGGGCGCGCACTTCATCGAGTTGTGCAACCAGCGCAACATCCCGCTCGTGTTCCTGCAGAACATCACCGGCTTCATGGTCGGCAAGAAGTACGAACAGGCCGGCATCGCCAAGGACGGCGCGAAGATGGTCACCGCGGTCGCCTGCTCGCACGTGCCGAAGTTCACCATCATCACCGGCGGCAGCTTCGGCGCCGGCAACTACGCCATGTGCGGCCGCGGCTACCAGCCGAGGTTCCTGTGGATGTGGCCGAACGCGCGCATCAGCGTGATGGGCGGCGAACAGGCCGCCTCCGTGCTCGCCACCGTGCGCCGCGACGGCATCGAAGCCGGCGGCAAATCATGGGCGAAAGAAGACGAAGACGCGTTCAAGGCGCCGATCCGCGAACAGTACGAGCGCCAGGGCCATCCGTACTATGCCAGCGCACGCCTCTGGGACGACGGCGTGATCGACCCCGCGGATACCCGCCGCGTGCTCGGCCTCGCGATCTCCGCAAGCCTCAACTCCCCGATCGAGAAGCAACGCTTCGGCGTGTTCCGCATGTGACGTCCGCGGCGCGCCGAAGGCGCGTTGGCTGTCACCGGCTTTGCGTGTACCGGCGACGCGTGCGACGCCCCTGACTCTTCATTCCATGCTTATACGATCGGTTGCCAAAAGCAGACCTGATTGGCGTCGATCCTCAGCTCGTCATTCCCGCGAAGGCGGGACCAGCGCGAAGCGCGCAGAACAGCCGAAGGCTGGCTCCGAAGGGGCGAGCGAAGCGAGTCATCCAGCACCTTTGCTCCCTCGCTCGCGAGCAGTCAAAGCCAAGTCACTGGATGACCAGCCCTCCGGCCGTTGAAAGCCCCGTCATGCGTGGTTCGATCTTTTCATCAGCGGATTATCGACGGATCGTGTAAGCATGCTTCATTCTTCAACGCGCCAGGGGCGCGTTGAACTCGGCAACGCGGCCATCACGGTCGAAAACGATGCGGCCGCCGCTCTCGTCGGGGTAGTACCAGACATCGCCGAACACGCCGGTGATTTTCTTGCCCGCAGGACCGAGCACGTCCTTGACCTGGCTCCAACCCATTCCCTGCTTTATCTGCGCCCATTTTTCCGGACTTCCCCACACCGGCGGCGGTGCGGGTGCGCCGGGCTGCACGGCGTGCGGCACGACGGTTACCGCCGGCGCCTGTGCCGGCCTCGCCTCGAGTCTGGCCTCGAGCTCGGCTACACGCTGCTCCAGCGCTTTCACGCGCGCTTCCAGCGTGCCGTCGGCGGCCTTTTCCGCGCGAGTGACCAGCGGAACGCACAGCAGGACGCAGGACGCAAGCAGGGCGAGACGATTCGGCATGTCGACACCGGATGTGAGGATAGGCAAATACGTTACCACGCCCGGCACGGGTTTCATGCACGGGCGCATCGGTGGTCGATCATGCCGCCCGCCGCTCGCGTCGACCAGCGTACGTTGGTGCTATGCCGCGGCCGTCAGCCGGTCAACTCGATGTCCGCCTCCTCGACGGCCGCGTCGGGCACGAACTTGCCGCCGCGGTCGAGTTCGGCGAACAGGCCGCCGAGGCGCACGAGTTCGTCGTATTTTCCCTTCTCGACCAACTGCCCATCCTTGAGCACGAGGATCACGTCGGCGTTGCGCACGGTCGACAGGCGATGGGCGATCACGAACGTGGTGCGGTCCTTGGTCAGCGCGCCGAGCGCACGCTGAATGCGCGCTTCGGTGGCGTTGTCGAGCGCGCTGGTGGCCTCGTCGAGGATGAGGACCGGCGAATCCTTGAGCATCGCGCGCGCGATCGACAGGCGCTGGCGCTCGCCACCGGACAGCGAGCGACCGCGCTCGGCGACGAGCGTTGCATAGCCATCGGGCTTGACGATGACGAAATGATGCGCCTCGGCCGCGATCGCCGCCGCTTCGATTTCCGCCTCGGTCGCATCGGGCTTGCCGATGCGCAGGTTGTCGGCAATCGAACGGTAGAACAGGCCCGGATCCTGGAACACGACGGCAATGTGCTCGCGCAGCGAATGCAGGCTGACCTCGCGGATGTCGATGCCGTCGATCGTGATGCGACCGCCGCTCGGGTCGTAGGCGCGATAGAGCAGGCTCAGCGCCGTGGTCTTGCCGGCGCCGGTGGGGCCGACGATCGCGGCGGTCGCGCCCGCGGGCACCTTGAAATTCAGATGCTTGAGCGCGGGATGCGAGACTTCATAGCCGAACGAGACATCGTGGAACTCGACTTCGCCACGCACGTTCGGCGGCAGGTCGGGCGCGCCCGGCTTTTCGTGCAGCACCTCCTGGGTGTCGAGCACGGCGAAGAAATCGCGCAGCGAGTGGGTCTGGAAGAACAGGCTGGAAATGAAGCCGGCGAACTGCTCGAGGCGGCCGATCAGCTGCATCGAAAAGCCGACGAAAGTGACGATCGCGCCGACCGTGACCTCGCCCTTGCCGTTCAACTGCGCGCCGAGCGCGAACATGGCCACGATCGTGATCGTCGACATCGCGCGGTTCGCCACCGACAGCCAGGCCCAGCCGCGCAGCACGGGATATTGCGCGGTCAGCACCTTGCGCACCATGCTTCTGATCTCGGCGACCTCGGCGGAGATGCGCGAGAAACTCTGCACGACCATGACGTTGCCGAACACGTCGCCGACGCGCTCGGAAATCTCGTGGTGCAACTCCTCGACCTCGCCCTGCGCCTTGTGCGTGCGCCGCACCGCGATCGCATTGAACACGGCGAAGCTCGTCATCAGGCCGATCATCAACAAAGCGAGCTTCCAGTTCATCTTGATCGCAAGCGGGATCATGACGAAGATCGACAGCAGCGTGGTCAGGTGATCGCGGAAGAAGTTCAGCCAGATCTGGAACAGGTTGCTCGAACCCGAATGCATGATGCGCAACAGGCGCCCGGTATGGTGCTGGCCATGAAACGACAGCGGCAGCGCGATCGAGTGCTCGAAGAACTGGGTGATGACCGCGAGGCGGCGACGATGGGCGAGGCGGTCGGCATACAGCGAGACGAGCACGCTGGCAACGACGCCGGCAAAGCCAACCCCGGCCCACCAGCCGATGTAGCGCCACGCGTCGTTGTGACCCTGCGCGGTCAGCGCATCGACGACGCGGCCGAACAGCCAGGGCTCGAGGAAGAACACGCCGGCCAGGGCAAGGTTGGCAATCGCCAATGCGATCGCCAGCCATTTTTCCGGCGCGAGCAGCGCGAGCACGCGCAGATAGATTTTCAGTATCGACATGGGTATTCGCGACTACAGGCGGGGACGCCCGCTGGCGGCTAGCTTACCGATTTGTGCCGCGGGCGGCATCCCGGCCACGCCTGCGAACCGTTATGATGTGCGTCCCCAGACTGCGAGGTTGCAAACATGCCTGCCCCGCTTCAGGTCTCCATTCAGGGCCGCGTTGCCCGGCTGACTCTGGATCGTCCTGCGCACAATGCCTTCGACGATGCGCTCATCGGCGAGCTCGGCGCGGAACTCGGCAGGCTCGCACGCGATGCCGGAGTGCGCGCTTTGGTGCTCACCGGCAACGGCCCCTCGTTCTCGGCCGGCGCGGATGCCAACTGGATGAAGCGCATGGCGGCGGCGAGCGAAGCCGACAACCAGGCCGATTCCGAACGACTCGCCGCGCTGATGCGCACGCTGAATTTCTTCCCGAAACCGACGATCGCGCGCGTCAATGGCGCCGCGATCGGCGGCGGTGTCGGTTTGGTCGCCTGCTGCGACATCGCGATCGCGGCGGATACGGCAAAGTTCGCGCTCAGCGAAGTCAAGCTCGGCCTCGTGCCGGCAGTGATCTCGCCGTACGTCATCGCCGCGATCGGCCCGCGTCAGGCGCGGCGCCTGTTCGTCAGTGCCGAAATCATCGACGCGCACGAAGCGCTGCGCATCGACCTCGTGCACCGTGTCGTGGCGGCGGACAATCTCGACGAAACGATTGCGCGCGAACTGGACCTTCTGGCCAAGGGTGCGCCGCTGGCACAGCGTGAAGCCAAGCAGCTCGCACTCGCCATGAGCGGCATGACGAAGGCGCGCGCCGCGGCGACCGATACCGAAAACGCGGCATTGATCGCGCGCCTGCGCGTCGGCGCGGAAGGCCAGGCCGGGTTGAGCGCGTTCCTCGACAAGCAACCGCCGCCCTGGATCAAGGAGCCCTGACGATGGCCGCCAACGACAAGTTCGATCACATCGGCTTCACCGTGTCCGACATCGCACGAAGCAAGGCGTTCTACGCGCGAGCGCTCGCGCCGCTCGGCATCGGCCTGGTCATGGAAGTCACGGCCGAGATGACCGGCGGCCACGCGCACGCCGGCTACGGCCACGACGGCAAGCCGTATTTCTGGATCGGCAACGGCGACGGCGCGCTGCGCGGCAAGCTGCACGTCGCCTTCGCCGCGCCGAATCGGGCCACGGTCGATGCCTTCCACGCCGCGGCCCTCGCCGCGGGCGGCATCGACAACGGGGCGCCAGGCCTGCGCCCGCACTACCACGCAAACTACTACGGCGCGTTCGTGCTCGATCCCGACGGCCACAACATCGAAGCTTGCTGCCATCTGCCGGAGTGATTTTTAACGCAGATAAGATCTGATCGAAGCGGATAAGGGCGGATTGGTTCCAATTGACTCAACGAAGCCCCGCATGATCTTGGATGGAAATGGCTGGATCGATGCGGAGTTGACCGAACGTGTCATCGGCGTGTTCTACTCTGTTTATAACGAGCTTCAACCTGGGTTCGTCGAAAGTGTCTACGAAAACGCTTTGGCCTTTGCGTTACGAGAAGATGGGCTCCACGTTGCGCAGCAAACGCCTCTGTCCGTTACGTTTCGAGGCCAAATTGTTGGCGAATTTCGAGCTGATCTCGTTGTGGAAAGACGATTGTTGATCGAATTGAAAGTAGTCTCGAAGTTGAACGAGGCGCATGAAGCACAGCTTTTGAACTACCTGAAGACTACCGGCCTTCGCATAGGCTTGTTGCTTATCTTCGGCCCCGAAGCTCAAGTAAAGCGCCGGGTATTCAACCCCAAAAACCCGCTCTTATCCGCATCTATCCGCTCTGATCTGCGTTAAAAATCATGTTCAAAAAAATCCTCATAGCAAACCGCGGCGAGATCGCCTGCCGCATCATCCGCACGGCGCGGCGCCTGGGCATCCACACCGTCGCGGTGTACTCGCAAGCCGATGCGACCGCGCAGCATGTGCGCCTTGCCGATTTCGCGTATCCGATCGGCGGGCCGCGCCCGGCGGATTCGTATCTGCGCGGCGATGCGATCATCGAAGTCGCGAAGAAATCCGGCGCACAGGCGATCCATCCGGGCTACGGTTTCCTATCCGAAAATCCGGACTTCGCCGACGCTTGCGAGAAGGCCGGCATCGTCTTCATCGGTCCGTCGGCCGCGTCGATGCGCAAGATGGGCTCGAAAGCCGGCGCCAAGGAACTGATGGCCGGCCACGGCGTGCCGGTCGTACCCGGCTACACCGGCGAGGATCAGGACGCCGCGCTGCTTGCGCGCGAAGCCCAGCGCATCGGCTTCCCGCTGATGATCAAGGCCGCGTATGGCGGCGGCGGCAAGGGCATGCGCATCGTGCGCGCTGCCGAGGAATTCGCCGCGAACCTCGAATCCTGTCAGCGCGAGGCGAAGAGCGCGTTCGGCCGCGACCGCGTGCTGCTCGAGCGCTACGTGGAGAATCCGCGCCACATCGAGTTCCAGATCTTCGGCGACAGCCACGGCAACGCGATCCACCTCAACGAGCGCGAATGCTCGGCGCAACGTCGTTACCAAAAGGTGCTCGAGGAAACGCCCTCGCCTTTCCTCACCCCCGAGTTGCGCGCGAAGATGGGCGATGCGGCGATCAAGGCCGCGCGCGCGCTCGACTACGTCAATGCCGGTACGGTCGAATTCATCGTCGGGCCGCAGGGCGATTTCTATTTCATGGAAATCAACACGCGCCTGCAGGTCGAGCATCCGGTCACCGAAATGGTGCTGCATCTCGACCTCGTCGAGCTGCAGTTTCGCGTCGCCGCAGGCGAAGCACTGCCAGGCTCGTTGCTGCGCAACAAGTCGGTGCCGCAGGACGGCCATGCGATCGAGCTGCGCCTCTACGCCGAAGATCCGTCGCAGGGATTTCTGCCCGGCTCGGGCAAGTTGCAGCGCCTGCAACTGCCCGCAGCGAACGCGCATGTACGCATCGACTCCGGCGTGATCGAAGGCGACACGGTGACGATCTTCTACGACCCGATGATCGCCAAGCTGATCGTCTGGGACCGGGACCGACCTTCCGCGCTGCAGCGCATGCGCGAAGCGCTCGCCCAATGCGCGGTGACCGGGCCGAAATCGAACATCGATTTCCTCGAACGTCTGGTGCGCCATCCCGTGGTCACCGAGGGTCGCATCGACACCGGTTATCTCGACCGTCATCTTGCCGAATTCCTGCCGGCCGACGCTGCGCCCGATCACGCCACGCTGTTCGCCGCGGCGACCGCCGTGCTGCTTGACGAGGAAGCATCCGCACCGCAGCTCGCCCAAGCGAGCGGCGACCCGTACTCGCCCTGGGCGCGCGCCGATGCCTGGCGCATCGGTCACGCCGGCAAGCGCATCGTCTGCTTCGCTCACGACGGCCAGCGCATCGAAGTCGATGCGCACGGTTCCGAAGGCAGCTACGAATTGAACATCGGCGAGACGCGCTGCCAGATCGCGAACGCGCACCTCGCCGACGACGTGCTTACAGCCGAATTCGACGGCGAGGCACGCCGATTGCGCAGCGAAGTCGATGCCGACGGCGTGCTGCTGCACGACGGCGAACGCCGCGCCCGGCTCGCCCGCGTCGCCGCGTTCGCCTACGCGAAATCGGCGCAGACGAGCGGCGACCGCATTACCGCGCCGATGCCTGGCCGCATCGTGCTGGTCAAGGCCAGGCCCGGCGACGCCGTCGCCGAAGGCCAGGAACTGATCGTCATGGAAGCGATGAAAATGGAAATCACGCTCAAGGCCCCGCGCGCGACGACGATCGAATCGGTCAATGCCACACCGGGCGAGTTCGTCGAGGCCGATGCCGTGCTCGTGCGCTTCCGCTCTTGAGCCCTCCCCTTCAAAGGCGAGGTGCAATGAAGCGGCTCTGAAGCCCTCCCCTTCAAGGGGAGGGTTGGGTGGGGATGGTGTTGAAAAACTCACGGGCAAACGGAATGCAGTCATGCGAGGACAAACCAACCAGAAAATCCTTGGCGCGCACCTGCAGCGCAGATTGCGCAATGCGCCCACCAATGCAGAGTCCAGGCTGTGGCAACGCTTGCGCCACCGCCAACTCGACGGCTGCAAATTTCGCCGCCAGCATCCATTCGGCGACTTCGTTCTTGATTTTGTCTGCCTGGAACGCAAAGTCGTCATTGAGCTGGACGGCAGCCAGAATTTCGACGCAACGGCATACGATGAAAAACGAACACAGTTCCTCGAATGTGCCGGGTTTGTCGTGCTGCGATTCTGGAACAATGGAGTGTTCGAGAATATTGAAGGCGTGCTGGAAGTGATTCTGCGCAATCTGCGCGACAGAGCAACACCATCCCCACCCAACCATCCCCTTGAAGGGGAGGGCTAAAGCAGCCACACCATGAATGCAACTCCAGAAACAGTCCGCATCGTCGAAGTCGGCCCGCGCGACGGACTGCAGAACGAGAAGACCATCGTGCCGGCGGCGGCGAAGGTCGAATTGATCGATCGCCTTTCAGCGACCGGATTGCAGACCATCGAGGCGACGAGCTTCGTCAGCCCGAAATGGGTGCCGCAGCTTGCCGATGCCGCCGAGGTCTACACCGGAATCCGCAAGAATCCCGGCGTGCGCTATCCGGTGCTCGTGCCGAACCTGCAAGGCTACGAACGCGCGCGCGAGGTCGGCGTCGAGGAAATCGCCGTGTTCACCGCGGCGAGCGAGGCGTTCAATCGCAAGAACATCAACGCATCGATCGCCGAATCGCTCGAACGCTTCGCGCCGGTGATCGAACGCGCGAACGCGGACAAGGTAGCGGTGCGCGGCTATGTCTCGACCGTGCTCGGTTGCCCGTACCAGGGCGAGGTACCGCTGGCCGATGTCGTACGCGTGGCCACGGCGCTGCACGCGATGGGCTGCTACGAGATCTCGCTCGGCGACACGATCGGCATCGGCACGCCGGCCAGGGCGCGCGCGATGCTCGCCGCGGTCGCAGCGGAAGTTCCGATGTCGGCGCTTGCCATCCATTTCCACGACACGCGCGGGCAGGCGCTTGCCAACATCCTCGCCTGCCTCGAGCTCGGCGTCGGCGTGATCGACTCCGCCGTGTCCGGAGTGGGAGGTTGCCCCTACGCGCGCGGAGCCAGCGGCAACGTCGCCAGCGAGGACGTGGTCTACATGCTGCACGGCATGGGCATCGCAACCGGCATCGATCTGCCGAAACTGATCGAAACCGGACAATGGCTCAGCGCACAACTCGCGCGCGACAACGGCAGCAAGGTCGGCAAGGCGGCGTGACTCCCGCCCTGCCGGCCTGGCTATAATCGTGGTTTCCGCCATGCGAAGGAAACGTCTTGCCCGCCCGCCTCGCTCCCGACCAGTCCCGCGGTTATCTGATTCCGATCGGCACGCAGGCGCGACCCGACGGCTACGGCGAAGTCTTCCGCCGCCTGCTTGCGATGTTCAGTCAGCGACCGCAGGTGGTCGTGATCACTGCGCAGACTCCGGGCGAAGCGCCCGCAGACGAGGTTGAGACCGCGCTGCTTTCGCTCGGCGCGGGCCAGGTGCATCGGCTCGCGCTGAACAACCGCGGCGACTGCGATCATCCCGCCGCGCTGACGCTGCTCGAACGTGCCGACCTCGCCGTGCTCAGCGCCGACAATCCGCTGCGTCTGTCGACCTTGCTCGGCGGCACCCAACTCGCGCGCCTGCTGCGCCGGCGCAACGCGGACGGCGTCGCCGTCGCCGGCATCGGGCCGGGCGCGGCGATCCTCGCCGAGCACATGCTCGCCGGCGGCGCGCACGGGCCGACGCCGCGCATGGGCAGCGTCACTCTGGCGCCGGGCCTCGGCCTGTCGAACCGCCTCGTCATCGACCAGGGCGGTGCCGGCGCGGACCGGCTCGGGCGCCTGCTCGCCGCGCTCGCGCTCAATCCGTTCGCGCTCGGCATCGGCATCGATCCGGACACGGCCGCGTTCATCGGTCCCGACAACGTCGTCGACGTGGTCGGCCACGGCGGCATCACCGTGGTCGATCCCTCCGACGTCGGCCATTCCAACGTCGCCGAGGCCGGGCCGGCCGGGCCGATCAGCATCACCAACCTGCGCGTGCACGTGCTCGTGCACGGCTCACGCTACGACCTGGATTTCCGCCGTTCGATCAGTTGAGCGCCCGTTTGCACGCGATGCGAAAAAGTATATTTCTGGCATTCGGTCTGCTTCTGGCCGCCTGCTCCGCGCAGGCGGCGACGACGTTGCTGCGCCCCGCCCGTGTCTGGGCCGGCAATGCCAACGAGTCCGCGCACACCGGATGGGCCGTTCTCGTCGACGGCGAACGCATCTCCGCCGTCGGGCCGCTGGCAACGATCAGGGCGCCGGCCGGCACGAAGACAGTCGACCTGCCCGTCACGACACTGCTTCCCGGCCTGATCGACCTGCACGCGCACCTGTTCCTGCATCCGTACAACGAGACGAGCTGGAACGACCAGGTACTCAAGGAACCACCGGCCTATCGAACCCTGCTCGCCGCGCAGCATGCGCGCGACACGTTACTCGCCGGCTTCACCACCATGCGCGACCTCGGCAGCGAGGGCGCCGGCTACGACGACGTTTCGCTGCGGCGCGCGATCGACGAGGGCCTGATCGCGGGCCCGCGCTATTTCATCGCCACGCGCGCGATCGTCGCCACTGCCTCGTACGGGCCCGGCCCGCGCGGCTTCCGCCCCGACATCGATCTGCCCGGTGGCGCGCAGGAGGTCAGCGGCGTCGCCGCCGGTATCGCCGCGGTGCGCGAGCAGGCCGGCCATGGCGCCGACTGGATCAAGCTCTACGCCGACTACCGCATTGGCCCGGGTGGCGAAGTACGCCCGGCGTTCACCGAGGCGGAAATGAAAGCGATGATCGAGGCGGCGCATCTGTCCGGGCGGCCGGTCGCCGCGCACGCGACCAGCGACGCGGGCGTGCGCATGGCCGTGCTCGCCGGCATCGACACGATCGAGCATGGCGACGCGGCGAGCGCGGCCACGTTCAAGCTGATGAAGCAGCGCGGCGTCGCCTATCTGCCGACGCTGACCGCGGTCGAGGCGATCGCGCAGTACTTCGAGAAATACGAGGCCGGCAAGACGCCGCCCTCGAAGCGCATGCTGGAATCGGCCGATGCGTTCCGCACCGCATTGAAAGTCGGCGTGACGATAGGCTGCGGCAGCGATGTCGGTGTGTTCGCACACGGCACGAACTGGCGCGAACTCGAATGGATGGTCCGGCTCGGCATGACGCCAGCCCAGGCCCTGCTCGCCGCGACCAGCGTCGATGCGGCGATCCTGCACAAGCAGGACGAATTCGGCCGCGTCGCACCGGGGCTGCGCGCCGATCTTGTTGCCGTGAGCGGAGATCCGACGCAGACGATCGAGAGCGTGAAGCATGTGGTCTTCGTGATGAAGAACGGCGTGGTCTACCGCACCCCATGAACGCGGCCGCGAGGCTACGCGTGGCGACCGCCGGCGATGCCGCGGCGATTCGCGCGATCTACGCGCCGCACGTCGAGCACACGGCCGTCTCGTTCGAAACCGAAGCACCGGGCGTCGAGGCAATGGCCGCGCGCATCGAACGCCTGCTGCCGACGTACCCGTGGCTCGTCGCCCTCGTCGACGAGCGTGTCGCCGGCTACGCCTACGCCAGCCCGCACCGCGAGCGCGCGGCGTATCGCTGGTCGGTCGAAACCACGGCGTACGTGCATGCGGACTTCTACGCGCGGGGTATCGGCAAGCGCCTGTACGCCGCGCTGCATGCCGTGCTCAAGGCGCAGAAATACGTCAACGCGTTCGGCATCATCACGCTGCCGAACGCGGCCAGCGTCGCGCTGCACGAGGCCTGCGGCTTCCGCCGATGTGCGACTTTCCTCCACGCGGGGTACAAGTCCGGTGCCTGGCACAACGTCGGCTGGTGGCAGCTGCAGATCGCACCGCCCGCGCCGGTTCCGGCCGAACCGGTCGCCTTCGCGAAACTGGACCGCGCGACGCTGGCGCGGGCGTTGGGCGCAAACTGATCGCGCCGGCGCAAGTTCGCCAAGCGTGTCAACCGTCATCGTACGGCCGCGTTGCTTGAGCTATGCTCGGATCGGGAATCTGGAGCGACCTTCCGTTGCGGGAGTCTTGCATGCGACCGTTTTCTCTCCGCCGTTTGTTCTCCCGGCCCGGAACCGCGACCGCGATCGTTCCGGGCGGATGTGCCGGTCTCGCCGCGTTGCTGCTCTGCGCCAGCGCCGCGCAGGCTGCGAGCACCGCGCCGCGACTTCCGCTGCCGCCACACGATCCGACGCGCGGCATTCCCGGCCTCGATCTCGATGCGCCGGTGAACGACGCGCAGGCCGCGCGCTTCCTGACCATGGCCACATTCGGTCCGACGCCCGCGGCGATCGCCGAACTGCGCCAGCTCGGCTACCACGGCTGGATCGCCAAACAGCTCGCACTGCCGGCCACGCCGATGCGGCCCTATGTCGAATCGCTCGACAAGGCGGTGAAGAATCCGGGCCAGAACGACCGCATGGAGGCCTGGTTCAACAACGCGATCACCGCGCCCGACCAACTGCGCCAGCGCGTCGCCTGGGCGCTGTCGCAGATCATGGTTGTCTCCGACCAGTTCGCCGGGCTCAATCAGGACCCGATCGTCATCGCCGAATACTTCGACATGCTCGCGCGCGATGTCGGCGGCTGGACCGACGCGAACGGCATCGTGCATGCACCGACGTTCTCCAACCTGATCCAGGACGTCACCCTGAACCCGGCGATGTCGCGCATGCTTACCTACCTGCGCAACCAGAAGGGAAATCCGAAGATCGGCACCTCACCCGACGAGAACTACGCACGCGAAGTGATGCAGCTGTTCACGATCGGTCTCGTGCTCCTCAATCCGGACGGCTCGCAGAAGCTCAACGCGCAGGGCAATCCGATTCCGACCTACGTACCCAGCGTCGTCAGCGAATACGCGCGCGTGTTCACCGGCTGGAGCTACGCGAGCGGCTTCAACAGCAACCCGGCATCGTCCGACAACTGGTCCGTCGCCGAATACCAGCCATTGACCTGCTACGACAACTACCACGACTTCGGCGCGAAGACGCTTTTGAGCTACAGCGGCAACTACGGCGCGAACTCCGATGCGAAAGCACTGCCGGCAAGCCTGTCCTGCGCAGACGATCTCAGGCAGGGGCTGGCGATCCTCGTCGGCCATCCCAATGTCGCGCCCTTCATCTCGCGCCAGCTGATCGAGCACCTGGTCACGAGCAACCCGACACCGGCCTACATCACTCGCGTCACGACGGCGTTCAACGCGAGCGGCGGCGATCTCGGCCAGGTCGTCGCCGCGATCCTGACCGACCGTGAAGCATTGACCGGCACGATCCCGGCGCAATACCCGAACATCGTCTTCGGCAAGGCGCGCGAACCGCTGCTCAAGCTCACCGCGCTGTGGCGCTACTACGGCGCCGCCTCGACCAGCGGCCTGTATACTTTTCCCAGCCCGCAGTCGAGCTATGTCGAGCGTCCCGGCGGCGCTTCCTCGGTGTTCAACTTCTATTCGCCGAACTACCTGCCCCCGGGTGAGCTGGGCGACGCCGGTCTGTTCGGCCCGCAGTTCCAGATCCTCAGCGAGTCGAGCACGCTGAGCACGGCGAACGACCTGACCGCGCGCCTGGGCGCCTACACCGGCAACACGAAGAACACGGCAGCGACGATCGCGATCGACCTCACTGCGCTCATGGCGCTCGCCGGCGACGCCAACGCATTGGTCGAGCGTGTCAACCACGACCTGTTCTACGGGCAGATGGGCACCGCGACCAAGGCCAGCCTCGCGGGTGCCGTCGGCCTCATGCCGGCGAGCGACACCCTCGGGCGCACGCAGACCGCGCTGCAGCTCGCGCTCGTTTCCCCCGAATTCGCCATCCAGCGGTAAGCTGCCATGACTCCATTCTCGTCCTCGCGCCGCCACTTCCTGCGCAACGCCGCCTGCTCAAGCTTCGCCCTGTCAACCAGCGGCGCGCTGATGACCCAGTTCGGCATGCTCAACTCGGCACTGGCCCAGAGTTGCACGGGCTATGCGCCAGTCAGCGACTACAAGGCGCTGGTCTGCCTGTTCCTGCTCGGCGGCAACGACTCGTGGAACATGCTGATCCCGAGCGATAGCGCGCGCTACGCCACCTACAGCGCGGCCCGCAGCGGCGGCCCACCGACCGGCATGGCGATCGCGCAGAACACGCTTGTGCCGGTCAACGTGCTCGGTGGGCCCGGTGGTGAGAGCTACGGCCTGCACCCGAACCTGACCGAACTGGCAAACATCTTCAATGCCGGCAACGGTGCCTTCGTCGTCAACGTCGGTACCGCGCTGCAACCGACCAGCAAGACACAGTATTCGACGCCCGGTTATCCGTTGCCGCCACAGCTGTATTCGCACGCCGACCAACAGGCGCAGTGGCAGTACGGTCGGCCACAGCAGAACGGCGTGACCGGCTGGGGCGGCCTCGTCGCCGACCGCCTGCACGTGCTCAATCCGGGCATGAGCGTGCCGATGTCGCTGTCGCTCGCCGGGCAGAACCGCTTCCAGGTCGGCGAGGCCATCCAGCCGTACACCTTGACCAGCGCCGGCCCCACCGGCCTGTCCGGCTACAGCGGGACCAGCGGCGCGCAGCGCATGACTGCGCTCACCGACATGCTCGCGCAGACCTATGCCGACCCGTTCACGCGCACCTACGCGAAGACCGTGAGCAACTCGATCGGCTACTACCAGACCATGCAGAATGCCCTCGCCGCCGCGCCCGCGTTGACGACCGCGTTTCCGGCGAACAACCCGGTTGCGGCGGCGCTGCAGGAGATCGCGAAAATCATCGCGGTACGCGACAAGCTCGGCGCGAAGCGGCAGATCTTTTTCCTCGGCTACGGCAGCTTCGATTCGCACGACACACAACTGGTCAACCAGCCCAAGCTGTTCACGACGATCTCGCAGGCACTGGCGGCGTTCCATGCCTGCACCGTCAACGACCTGAAAATTCCGCAGTCGGTGACGACGTTCACCCTGTCCGAATTCGCGCGCACGCTCAACTCGAACGGCGACGGCACCGACCACGCCTGGGCCGGCATGCAGTTTGTCATGGGCGGCGCGGTCAAGGGTCAACGCCTGTACGGCGCACCCGCAGCGAGCGGCAGCGTGTTTCCGAACCAGGCGCTCAACGGGCCCGATTGCCTGTCGCGCGGGCAAATGATCCCCGCCGTGTCCTGCGACCAGTACTCGGCCACGTTGGCACGCTGGCTCGGCGTGGCCGACTGCGACATCGCGACGATTTTTCCGTATGTGAAGAATTTTCCGACCGCCGATCTCGGCTTCCTGTCCTGACCGGCAAGCGGCCGCTTGCCGCGCTACGGCACAAAGCGCACGACCGGCCCTGCCGCCGACTTGCCGGGCGGCAGATACGCCGGCGCGGGTGCACCGGCCGGGCCGAGCTTCTTCACGAACGCATAGATCGCCTTGAGATCGTCGTCGTTCATCGCACGCGTGTTGAACCACGGCATCGGCGGCCGTGGCTGCATCGTACGTACATGCGTGAGCCACTGCTGCTCGCTCATGTCGTTCATCAGCACGCGTAGGTTGGTCGCGTAGGTCGTGCCCCACGGACCTTGCCAGCCGAGCGCATCGCCGGTGAGCCACGCCTTTTCATCGACCTGACCGTTGTTCTGTACGTAGCCCGGCGTGTGGCAGTCGTTGCACCCGCTCACGCGAACAAGATAACGGCCGCGCTCCGCCTGCGTCGGTGCCGACGGCGTTTCCGCAGCCATCGCGGTGATGCTCGCACCGACCAGCGTCGCCGCGGCAGCCGCAAGCAGGGATTGCTTGAAGTTCATCTGGTGTTTCCTTTGCTGTCTGTCTTGCGATAACCATCGGAGCCGAACTGCCGGCCCGCAATAGGCAGCGCAGTCCGGCCCAATTCGGCTCATCGCCGCCGTCGCGACCGCTGCCATGGCGGGCGACGAGCCGGGTTTCCCTCGGCGCCGCCGACGCCGGCAAGGAAAATTGTTGCTGCGGCGACCCCGAAAACGAATGCCGTGATCAACGCACGAAGCTGCACCCCCGCGCCCACTTTGCGCTGCCCTGCCCCGCGATCTTGCCGCTGGCGAAACATGCGGTGAGCAGATAGCCGCCGGTCGGCGCTTCCCAGTCGATCATCTCGCCGGCGCAGAAGACACCGGGCAGCGAGGTGAGCATGAGGCGTTCGTCGAGCGCTTTGAAACGCACGCCACCCGCGGTGCTGATCGCCTCGACCAGCGGACGCGGGCGCGCCAACGTGAGCGGCAGCGCCTTGATGGCCGGTGCGAGATTTTCGGGATTCTGCATCGCGTTTTTCGCGAGCAATTCATAGAGCAGTCCGGTCTTCACTCCATCGATGCCCGCGTGTCGGCGCAGGTGTTCGCTGAGCGTGCGTTTGCCACGAGGCTGCGCAAGATCGCGCGTGAGGCGCTCGATGTCGCGCCCCGGCGCGAGATCGAGATGGACCGTCACGCCGCCATGCGCGGCAGCCGCATCGCGCAACTCGGCACCGAGCGCATAGATCAGGCTGCCCTCGACGCCGTGCGTGGTGATCACGAACTCACCCTGGCGACGAATCGTTTCACCGTTTGCGCCGCGCCATTCGATCACGACCGGCTTGACCGGCTGGCCGGCATATTTGTTCGCGAAGAAATGGCTCCAGCCCTCGACGCCAGCGCGCGCGATCTCGAAACCGCAGTTCGCCGGCTGCAGCGGCGCAAGGTCAACGCCGCGGGCCTCGAGAATCCGCGTCCACGATCCGTCCGTGCCGAGCACGGGCCAACTGCCGCCGCCGAGTGCGAGCACGACGGCATCGGCGCGCACGATACGCTCTCCGTCCGTATGCTCGAAGCGCAGCGCACCGTCGCCGCCCCAGCCCAGCCAGCGGTGGTGAACATGGAACTCCACTCCGCCCGAGCGCAGGCGGCGCACCCAGCCGCGCAGCAAGGGTGCGGCCTTCAGATCGACCGGAAACACGCGGCCGGAGGTGCCAATGAAAGTTTCCACGCCCAGCCCGCGCGCCCAGGCGCGCAGCGCTTCGGCATCGAATTGTTCCAGCCACGCGCGCATCTCACGTTCACGCCCGCGATAGCGCGCGACGAACCGCTCGAACGGATCGGAATGGGTCAGGTTGAGCCCGCCCTTGCCCGCGATCAGGAATTTGCGGCCGACCGAGCCCAGGCGCTCGTAGACATCGACGGCCACACCCGCCGCACGCGCTGTTTCCGCGGCCATCAGCCCCGCCGGCCCGCCCCCGATCACGGCAATCCGGCCCGATTGAACCTTGTTTTCGATCATCGATTTGCCGGATTCGGACGGACGCAGGGTTCCATTCATGCGGATTGTATCGGCACGTGGACCCAGACATGTTGTCAATGCCGTCCTCCGATCTGCGATCCAATCCATGAATATCGTCATTTGCCGCACCGGCGGGCACGTCGGCCGCGGCATCCTCAAAGAAGCGCTGGCGCGCGGCCACGACGTCGTCGCCGGCGTGCGCGATCCTGGGCGCGCGAACATCCGCGATTCGCGGGTCGGGCGATGCTGGCGATCCCGCCTCCTACAGCAGCGTACCGAGCGACGGCGATGCATTGATCGCGAGCCTGTCCGGGCACCGCGACGCCGATGCCGGCTGCATTCCGCAATACGCCGCGAGCCTGCTCGACGCGCTGCCGACTGCGCGCGTGAAGCGATTGGTCTGGGTCGGCGGCGCCGGCAGTCTCGAAACCGCGCCGGGCACACACGGCGGTATCCTCGTCGCCGCAGTTCCCGCAGGAATGGCTGCCCGAAGCGAACGGGCGGGCCGATGCGCTGAGAATCTTCCGCGCATCGAACGCAGAGGTCGATTGGACCCGCGTCAGCCCCGCCGCGCCGCCCGTCGATGGCGAGCGCGGCAGCACCTATCGTATCGGTGGCGACCAGTTGCTGGTCGATGCGAACGGCACGAGCCGCATCACGATTCCCGACTACGCGGCTGCCGTGCTCGATCGCATCGAGAAGCACGACAAGCCGCGCCAGCGCCTCACGGTGGCATACTGAAGCCATGAGCATCACGCGCATGCCCGTGCTGTTCGTCGGCCACGGCTCGCCGATGAATGCGATCGAGAGCAACGACTTCACCCGCGGCTGGCAGGCGCTGGCTGCGCGCCTGCCCAGGCCGAAGGCAATCCTCTGCATATCCGCGCATTGGGAAACGCGCGGAAACTTTGTCTGCGCCGCTTCGCAACCGCGGACGATCCACGACTTCTACGGCTTTCCGCAGGCGCTGTTCGACGTGCACTACCCTGCGCCGGGTGATCCCGCGCTCGCGCGCCGCATCGCCGGCATGGTGAAAAGCGCGAAAATGGAAGCGACGCCCGACCGGGGCCTCGACCACGGCGCGTGGAGCGTGCTCGCGATCATGTATCCGCAGGCCGACGTGCCGACGCTGCAATTGAGCGTAGACACATCGCGATCGGGCGCATTCCATCATGCCCTCGGCCGCGAACTCGGCGCACTGCGCGACGACGGCGTGCTGATTCTCGGCAGCGGCAACATCGTGCACAACTTGCGCGCGCTGAACTACCGCGATCCACGGCCCACCGACTGGACCGTGCGCTTCGACGAAACCGTGCGCTCGCGCATCGCCTCCGGCCGCGATGCCGAACTGTTCGACTGGCACGCGCTCGACCGCGATGCGGCGCTCGCCGTGCCCACGCCCGAACACTACCTGCCGCTGCTCTACGTGCTCGGTGCGCGCCGCGAGGACGATGCGGCGTCGTTCCACAACACCGGTTACTTCAGCACGATCTCGATGACCTCGGTGCTGCTGGCCTGACTAGAACCACAACCGCAGCCCGACAACGACCTGCGTTTCGCTGCGCATGACAGGCCCAAATCCGAACCCGTGTCCGTCGACGCCGCGCCGGTACTTGCGCACGACGCCGATGTACGGCGCAAGCTCGCGGCGGATCTCGTAGCGCAAACGCAGGCCGAGCTCGGCATCAGACAGTCCTGCCGCAACCGCGCGCGCGCGATCGCCGCGGCCGTAGAGATTGAGTTCGATCTCCGCTTGCAGGATCAGCCGCTGGCTCAGCAACAGCTCGTACTCGGCGCGGAAACCAAGCGCGGCGCGCCCTCCATCTCCGACATAGGCGGTGGCTTCGATTTCAAACCAGTACGGCGCCAAGCCCTGCACCCCGAACGCGGCCCAGTCGCGCGACGGGCCGTTGCCGGCATCGTGGCGCAGGCCGAGCTGCCAATCCCAGAAACTGGCGAAGGCGTGATTCCACAAAGCCTCGATGCGCGCATCGGTCTTCCCGTGCTCGCGTTCGCCTTCGCTGCGCAACAGCAGCTTGTCGAAATCACCGCCATACCAGGCCCGCGCGTTCCACGCGGTCGAATAGGCGTGGTCGCCCTTCGCGCGCTCGAACGTGTCGAGTTTGAACATGAACAGCTTCGCCGTGTCGTCCATTTCCATTGCGCGCGTCATCTCCGCATCCGACATCGGCGCCATCGGATGCTGCGCAGGATCCGGCGGGATGTGGGCATCAACGCTGACCTTGGCATCGTCGTGGACGGCCGGCGGCGTGGCGGCAGCGTCGTGGTGATGCGCCTGCCCGTCGCGGGCTTGCTCCTGCGCGGGCGCATCGAGCGACAGCACCATGAGCAGCCCCGACAACAACATCCGGCTTGCCGTACCCATCACCTCACCTCCACGACGCGGAACATGCCCGCTTCCATGTGGTAAAGCAGATGGCAATGATAGGCCCAACTGCCGAGCGCATCGGCGCTGACGCGATAGCTGAGCCTCTGCGCCGGTTGCACGACGATGGTGTGCTTCCTGACCTGGAACGCGCCCTGTGGCGTTTCCAGTTCGCTCCACATGCCATGCAAATGGATCGGATGCGTCATCATCGTGTCGTTGATGAGCGTGATGCGTACCTGCTCGCCGTGACTGAGCCGGATCGGCTGCGCATCGGAGAACTTTTTCCCGTCGAACGACCAGATGTAGCGTTCCATGTGCCCGGTCAGGTGCAGCTCGATCTCGCGCTGTGGAGCGCCGCTGATCGGTGCACCCGGCGTGTGCAGGTCGGCGTAGGTCAGCACGCGCCGGCCGTTGCCGCGCAGGCCCACTCCGGGGTCGTCGAGATCCGTGCGCGTCGTGGAGACGAGCATGTCGACCGTCGGCCCCATCTCCAGCGACGGCGTGGCGGCAGACATCGCCATGCCGCCACACCCCCCCTCCATGCCCTTCATGCCGGGCATGGCGCGATGATCCATGTTCGGGTGATCCATGCCCGGCATCGCGGCATGATCCATCGTGCCCATCATGTCGCGCATCGTCAGCAACGGGCGCGGATCGAGCGGCGGCACTTCGGCAAGCATACCGGCACGCGGCGCAAGCGTGCCGCGCGCGTAGCCCGAGCGATCCATCGATTGTGCGAAGATCGTGTAGGCCCGGTCAGCGTCGGGTTCGACGACCACGTCGAACGTCTCCGCATTGCCGATGCGGAACTCGTCGACCGTGACCGGTTCCACTTCCTGCCCGTCGGCTGCGACCACACGCATCTTCAGTCCCGGGATGCGCACATCGAAGAAAGTCATCGACGAGCCGTTGATGAAGCGCAATCTGACTTTTTCCCCAGGCGAGAACAGCCCGGTCCAGTTCGACGCGGGCGAAGCGCCGTTCATGAGGTAAGTGTAGGCGCATGCGGAAATGTCGGCGAGGTCGCTCGGGTTCATGCGCATCCGGTTCCACATGTGCCGTTCGGCGAGCGCGCCGCCCAAGCCCTGCGTACGCGCATCGCGCAGGAAATCGCCGACCGTCGGCTTGCCGAAATTGAAGTAATCGCCCTGCTTCTTCAACGTCGCGAACAGCCCCTCCGGATCAGCATCGCTCCAGTCGGACAGCAGCACGACATGATCGCGATCGACGCGCGTTCGTTGCTCGCGCGGTTCGATCACGATCGCGCCGTACAAACCGGTCTGCTCCTGGAAGCGCGAGTGGCTGTGATACCAGTACGTGCCGCTCTGGTTGACCTTGAAGCGGTAAGCGTAGGTCTCGCCGGGCGCGATGCCCATGAACGAGAGGCCGGGCACGCCGTCCATGTCGGCCGGCACGATCAGGCCGTGCCAGTGGATCGAGCTGGTCGTCGACAGCGTGTTACGCACGCGCAGCGTCACCGTGTCGCCCTCGCGCCAGCGCAGCACAGGCGCGGGCAGTGAGCCGTTGACGACCGTGGCGGTGCGCCGCGTGCCGGTGAGGTTGACCGGCAGCGTGCCGATGGCGAGATCGAAGTCGGTGCCGGCCAGCTCCGCGACTTGCGGTGCGGGCGCGGCCGTAGTGGCCGCCGGCGCGTCGAGGCCGAAGCCGACAGCGATGCCGCTGAGAGTCAGGCCCTGGACGAAGCGCCGGCGCGACGGCAGCGCGAGGCGTTCCGTCAAAGAGGTCCGGTTGTTTCTGTTCATGGTACTCATATGGTTTCGCGGCGCGCCGGGCGCGCCAGATCACGCGCACGCGCTTTCCGCGTGCGGAGCGAAGCGGACGAACGAGTCAGGCGATCGGCGGTCGCAACCGGCGCTCGCCGGCGGCATCGAGAAACGCGCTGCCGACCGGAATCGGCAATTGCGCCGGGGGAGCAGGCGCGAGATCGAACGAAATCGCAATCAACGCCGGCGAGCAGGAATGCAGGCAGACACAGGCACCGCCCACGCAACACGGACAGCCCTTGCCATGCGCGGACTGCTTCGCGCCGGTATCCGCCGCCGCAGCTGCCTCGTCGCAATGGTGATGCATCACGGCGGACGCCGACACGTGCGATGCGTCCATCCCGCGCACCGGAACGGCGGGCATTCCCCAGGCGGAAAGATTCACCAGCACCAGCAGCACCGCCATCGCATGCGCGAACGCGCGCGCGCAGGCACTACGCGCAAGTCGCTGCAAACGGAAGCGGCGGTGACGGCGACGGGTCATGCGCGCATGGTGCCCGCGTGCGGACCTCCATGCAAGCATGCGGATGCTACGATTCGAGCATGAACTACCGCCACGCCTTCCACGCCGGAAACTTTGCCGACGTCTTCAAGCACGCGATCCTGATCGGTTTGATCGACGCGCTCGCGGCCAAGCCGGCGCCGTTCTGCTACATAGACACGCACGCCGGCGCCGGCCGCTACGACCTGCGCGACGAAGAATCACGCAAGACCGGGGAGTTTGTCGACGGCGTGCGGCGTCTGCTCGTCGCGACGAGCCTGGCCGACAGCCTGCGCCCCTACTTCGACCTGCTGCGCGTGGCGAACTCCGCCGAGGCAAACGGCCATCTGAACATTTACCCCGGCTCGCCGCTGATCGCAGCCCTCGCCATGCGCGCGGGCGACCGCATCACGCTGTGCGAGGCGCAGGAGGCCGAAACGACTGCGCTCAAAAACCTGTTCGCCGGCGACCGCCGCGTCGGCGTGCACCGGCGCGACGGCTATGCGGCACTGTCCGGTTTCGTGCCGCCGCACGAGCGCCGCGGGCTGGTGTTGATCGATCCGCCGTTCGAAGCCCAGGAAGCGGAGTTCCGTGCCATCGAGTCCGCCCTCGCCGCCGCGTACTCGCGCTGGCCGACCGGCATCTACGCGATCTGGTATCCGATCAAGCTGCACCGGCAGGTGTTGCCGTTCCAGCGCTGGTTCGCCGCCCGCGACATCAGGAAGACCCTGGTCGCCGAACTGATGGTCGACGCTGACGACTCGCCGCTGCGCCTCAACGGCTGCGGCATGGTCATCGTCAACGCGCCGTGGCAATTCGATGCCTGCCTCGCACGGCTGCTGCCCGATCTCGCGCGCCTGCTGGCGCGCAGCCCGCGCGCGAGCCACCGCATCGAGTGGCTGACGCGGGAGTAAGCGCGAACCATACTGGAAACCACCGCCCGACCCACATGCCGGGTCGGCGAATTCCTACGCGATCGTACAGCCGGCACGCATATCGCAGTTCCGCGCCGCACCCTAATCTTGACCGCATCCTGACGAAGGAGTGGTCATGCGCAATTCTCCCGCGGCAAATCAGCTTGGCATCACGCTCATCGAATTGATCTTTACCCTTGCGATCGTCGCGGTGCTGGCCTCGCTCAGCGCACCGGCGCTCGGCAACCTGATCCAGCGCAGCCATGCGCGCAATGCGCACGACATGTTGGTCGGCTCGCTCAGCCTTGCGCGCACGAGCTCGGTCAGCACGCATCGTGAAGTGATCGTCTGCCCGAGCAATGACCATGCAACCTGCTCCGACGGCATCTGGTGGCAGCATGGCTGGATCGTGTTCGAAGACGCAAACCAGAACAACCACCGCGACGAAGACGAGCCGCTGCTCGAAGTCGTCGACAGTCAACCCGGCATCGCGATCGCGACCAGCAGCGGGCGCAAGTTCGTCCGCTATCGCCCGGACGGCAGCGCCAGCGGAACCGACCTCACGTACACGATCTGCGACCGCCGCGGCGCAGGCGAGGCCGCCGCCGTGATCGTCAGCAATCCCGGCCGCGTACGCGAAGCGCGGCCCGATCCGGCACGGGCCACGGTGGCCTGCGCAGGCCTCGGCCGATAACTTCTTTCCCCGAGCTATTGACTGAATTCGACGCGTCGAAGACAATAAGCGGCTCGCTTATGCGATTCCCCGATAGCTCAGTCGGTAGAGCAAGTGACTGTTAATCACTGGGTCGGCGGTTCGAGTCCGTCTCGGGGAGCCATTTCAGACAAGGGCCTGCGGAAACGCAGGCCCTTTCGTTTTGGCCATCCGCCCGGAGCCGGCCCGATGGCCCGCGTCGCCACATCATGAATCGCGCAGGGAAATCCATTTGCGCTGGCCGCGCCGGTCCGCAACGAACCGTTGCGCGCAGCGGTACCACACGACCAGTGGAGAGTGCGCGGCACTGCAGGCGAACGACTCCAGCGGTTCATCAAGCAGTCCCGTCGGCGGGTACTCCCCGGCCGCAGGCGCGTAGTAGGTGCCGAACAGCTTGTCGATGAACGGGAAGAATGTCGCGAAGTTCTTCGATCGGTGTTGCGGCAAAGTCGAGTGGTGGATGCGATGCCACTGCGGTCCGGAAATAACACCCGCAAGCACCCCGAAACTGACCCGCAGGTTTGCGTGGTTGACGAATCCCCAGAGACGGAACATGAGCACGCCGACGAGTGCGATCGGGTTCAGCGAGCCGAGCAGAAGCAGCAGGGGCACGTGGCAAATCAGGTTGAGCAGATAGTCGAGCAGATGGCGGCGGCCCTGCGTCGTCGCGTTCATCATCGGGTCGCTATGGTGAAACTTGTGCGTCTCCCACAAAAACGGCGACGCATGTTGCCAGCGGTGGATCCAGTAATGCCAGACGTCCCAGATCAGCGCGTAGGCAATGGTTGCCAGGATCCCGCCCGGCAGGGTCCGCGAGAGCGCGCTCGAGCGCCCGTTCCAACCGCTGTCGGCGACATGGGCGATGTAGTTGAACAACGGATCGAAGCTCGCTTGCAGACCGAGAACCAGCGGCAGTACCAGCGCAAGATAGACGCAGTTTTCCAGCCGATTTCGCCAGGTCGGTCGGATCGCGGCCGGATACAGATATTCCAAAACGCAGAATCCCGCGGTCAACGGAATCATCCACGCCAGCTGCGCCAGATAGACGCCTACCCCTGAACTCATTTCCCGCCCCCGATGAGTGCCTGGCAGTCTAGCTGGTCCCGGGTCCAAGTCCAGATCGAACGACGAATCGTTGCCAAGGCACCGGCGCAGGACATGCCGGGCGCATTCAGAAAATGTAGTGCAACCCCACTGACGCCGACCATCGTGCCTCGATCTGCAAGCCGTTGACGTGCTGGTGCAGAGGGAGTTGCGCGAACGTGTAGGCGGAAAAACGGCGGGAGAAGTTCCAGGTCACGCCGGGGCTGAGGTAGATCAGGGTCGCACCGCTGTTGTCGACGTCGGCATTCGCACCGCGCTCGCGCTTCTCCAGACGCGCGTTGACCTGCAATTGCGGCACGAAGGTTTCGTTCGCTGTGTAGCGCAGGCCGGCATTGAGGTTGAGGCCGGCACCCGGTTTGAAATTCTCGCGTGAATTCAGCGGCACCTGCAGCAGCGCCTGACCGAAATAGCCCCAGTCTGCGTTGAACGCACCGAAGTGGTAGATGCCGAGCAACAGGTCGGTCGTGCCGGTGCCGAGTTGCAAGCCGCGATCGACCGTCTCGCCCTGTTGCGGTCCACGCTCGAACTTTCTGTCGAACGAGCCGGTCGCGAGCTTCAGGCCGGTCTCGATGCCGACATCGCGCTGCGCATCAAAGCCGGAATAGTGCGCGAGCACGCGCACATCGCCGATGCCCTGGTCGTGCGAGGTCGAGACCGCGTCGTCTCCGGCCGCGATCGTGCCATGCGAACGGTTGAACCACGGCAACGCGACGCCGACGCCCCAGTCGCTGCCCGGGCTGTAGTCGAGGGCGAATGTGTAGTTGCGGTTGGTCGTGTACTGCTGCACTTCGCGCTCGTTCGGGATCGCGACGGCGGCACGACTCATGCCGTCGCCGCCCTCGCGCAGCTGATCCTGGTCGAAGAAGTCGAAGCGCGCATCGAAGCGCCAGCCCTTGGTCGTGGTCAAGCCCTGGCTGGCCCAGTCCGAACTCAATGTGCAGCCGCAAGCGGAACAGGCGAACGTGTGCGGTGAAAGGACAGTTGCAATCAAGCCGGGCAACAGACAACGGATACTTCTACGCATCGGGTCTCCTCGGGGAAAGTCCGTCCGGCAAATTCATCGCCGGAGCCGGACGCGCAGCCTAAGCGGCGGCACCATACGGAAAAAATGCGGCACGATGCCGCAAGGGCAAATGCGCGCCGATGCCACTCGCTCGTCGCGGAAGCCACGGGTCACCCGTTCGATGCACGCACCGCGCACCGCGAAACAACAACCTGTATTCCGCCTGTCGGGGGGAAAGTTCAGTCCGGCGGAATCCGGACGGAACATATCCGGCCACGAAGGCCTTTGCTCTCTTCCTCGCGCCCATATATATCGCGAGGGGTAATCCCACCTTTTTTTTATGGAGCACGCGATGGAACTTGGCATGATCGGTTTGGGCCGCATGGGCGCGAACATGGCGCAGCGGCTGGTGCGCGGCGGACATCGCATCAAGGGTTTCGACTTCATCGCGGACAGCCGCGCGCGCGCCGCGCAGAATGGCATCGAGCCTGCGGCGTCGCTCGCCGAACTCGTCGGCAAGCTCGCCACCCCGCGCGCCCTCTGGCTGATGGTGCCGGCCGGCGCGCCGGTCGATGAGACCATCGCCAACCTGTTGCCGCTGCTCGCGCCGGGCGATGTGCTCATCGACGGCGGCAACTCGATGTACAAGGACACGCAACGCCGCGCGCGGCAACTGGCCGAACGCAAGATCCACTATGTCGACTGCGGCACCAGCGGTGGTGTCTGGGGTCTCGAGGAAGGTTACAGCCTGATGATCGGCGGCGATGCCGCCGCCATCGAAGCGCTCACGCCGATCTTCGCCGCGCTCGCACCCGCACCCGACCGCGGCTGGGGTCGCGTCGGCCCGGTCGGCGCGGGGCACTACACCAAGATGGTCCACAACGGCATCGAGTACGGCATGATGCAAGCCTACGCCGAGGGCTTTTCCATACTCGAGCACAAGCAGGAATTCGCACTCGACCTCGCCCGGATCGGCGAGATCTGGCGACACGGCAGCGTGGTGCGCTCGTGGCTGCTCGATCTCACCGCCGATGCGCTGAAGAAGAATCCGGCGATGGAGGGTATCGCACCCTGGGTGGCCGACTCCGGCGAAGGCCGCTGGACGCTGGCCGATGCGATCGAACTCGGTGTGCCGACGCCGGTGATCGCGCTGTCGCTGCTCGAGCGTCTGCGCTCGCGCGACAAGGACTCATTTGCCGACAAGCTGCTCGCGGCAATGCGCAACCAGTTCGGCGGGCACGAGATGAAGAAGGAATGACGGCCACGTCGTGACGCGGAAACCCGCGTTCAGGGCAGCGCAGCCGTGGAGCCGCGCTCTGCGGCGAGCGCGCCGGTGAAGCGCTCGTTGCTGGTGCGTGCCTGGCGCGGATTGAGTACAGCGAACGCCGCCTTGGTTGTTGCCGCCAGACGCGCTTCGGCATCCGCAAGCTGGCGCTGCTCGTCGGCCAGGTCCTGCACGAGCCGTTGCGCGTCGGCCGGCACATCAGAACCATCCCGCCGCGGACGCGCACGCCTGAATTCCACGCACTCGCGCAACGCATCCTCCATCGCCGACCACGGGCCGATCTGGTCGGTGCCGAGCAATAGCTCAGCGCGCAGCTCGCGCGCCTGGACCAGCATTTCCGCCAGCGGGTCAGGTACCTGAGGTGACGCGTCGTTACTCTTCTGCGCCATGTCGGACGGACGATCGCCGTGACGGCCATGCCCGCCTCCGCCGTGGCCGCCCATGCCGCCACCCTGCATTTGCGCGGTCACGGGCCAGGGCAACATCGCCGCGGTTGCGACGATGGCGCCGAGGAGGAGCTGCGCCGTCGCGCCACGCTGACGGGCAGGCACGGGAGCGCGCAGAGGCCGGCCCGAACGAGCGGACGCGAAGGGATCGCGGCCAGCACCGGCCATCGCCGGCGCCGGCCGGTAGACAATCGGAGCGAAATTGCCGAGCCGGCGGCACCAGGAATCGGCGTCCTCCGCCATCGAGATCTTCGTCATCATGAACACGCTTCCGCTGGAGCTGGCGCGAGTCTGGGAAGCAAACGTGCAGGAAATGTGGACACCAACGGCATCCCGGCGTCGCGTTCAGCGCCCGGACATCTGCCGACCCGCGAAACTGCCGCGGGCTAGGTCAGGGTCTTGCGCAAAACAGCCTGCGACTTGGTCCGCACATAGCCTTCGCGCTCGTAGAAGCGATGCGCGCGCTCGCGAACTACGTTGCTGCGCACGCGCATCGCCGCGAAGCCCTGCCCACGCGCCCAGTCCTCGGCGGCAGCGAGCAAGGCGGCGCCGACACCGGTGCCGCGCACGGTCTCGTCGACGACGAGACCGGCAAGCTCGGCATGCGGCGCTTCCTCGAGCTGCAGTCGCGGTACGACATGGGTCCAGCCGACGACGCGCGCATCGGCCGCAAACGTGGCGACAAAGACTTCGCCCGCCTGCGCCGCGCGCACGCGCGCGTAGCGTTCGCGCGTGTCCGCCGCCGGCGTCGGGTAGCCGAGCTGCGCCGACAGCGCGGCTATCGACGAGAGATCGCCCTCGCCCGCGACGCGGACGATGATGCCGTCAGTCGCAGCAGCCATCCCCGCCCTTGACCGTGTGCGCGTGCGTCGCTGCGACACCGCGGGTCAGGCCGGCGACACTGGCCGCATGGTGATCGACGATCACCTTGGCCACGCACATCGACACACGCTTGCCAGTCGGGATATGGATGAATTCGTTCGGCCCGTGCGCATTCGAATGCGGGCCGAGCACGCCGGTGATAAGAAACTGCGCGCCGGGAAATTTCTCGCCGAGCATGCCCATGAACGGGATCGATCCGCCTTCGCCCATGCAGGCCGGCGGCGGGCCGAAAAATTCGCGCGAGGCGGCATCGACGGACTGTTCCAGCCATGGCGCGAGTGCCGGTGCGTTCCAGCCGCTGCCGGCCTTTTCCAGCTCGAACCTGACCCCGGCGCCGTACGGCGGGTCCTTTTCCAGCAGCGTCTTCAGCTCGGCGCCGGCTTTCACCGCATCCAGCGTCGGCGGCAGGCGCAAGCTGAGCTTCACCGCGGTGAACGGGCGCAGCACGTTGCCGGCCGAATCGAGCGCGGGAACACCACCAACGCCGGTGACCGCCAGCGCCGGGCGCCAGGTACGGTTGAGCACGAGCTCGGTGTCGTCACGACTCACCGGCTGCATGCCGGCGACGAACGGAAACTTCGAATACACCGCATCGCCCAGCACCTGCGCCGCCTGCTTCGCCTGCTCGACGCGCTGCGCGGGAATCTCGACATGGAACCCCGGCGGCACGATCCGGCCCGTGTCCTGGTCTTCCAGACGCGACAGAATCTTGCGCAGGATACGGAAGCTCGAAGCGACCACGCCGGAAGCATCGCCCGAATGCACCCCCTCGCCGAGCACGTTGACCGTGAGGTTGCCGCCGGTCATGCCGCGCAGCGAGGTGGTCAGCCAGAGCTGGTCGTAGTTGCCGCAGCCCGAGTCAAGGCAGACGATCAGCGATGGTTTGCCGATGCGCTCGGCAAGGTGGTCGACGTAATACGGCAGGTCGTAGCTGCCCGATTCCTCGCAGGCTTCGATCAACACCACGCAGCGCGCGTGCTCCAGCTTCTGCGCCTTGAGCGCGAGGATCGCTGCGAGCGAGCCGAAGATCGCGTAGCCATCGTCCGCACCGCCGCGGCCGTAGAGCTTGTCGCCCTCCATCACCGGCTTCCACGGGCCGAGATGCTCGGCCCAACCGGTCATCTCCGGCTGCTTGTCGAGATGGCCGTAGAGCAGCACGCAGTCATCGCCACTCTGCGCTCCGGCCGAGGCCGGCACATCGACGAAGATCAGCGGCGTACGGCCTTCGAGGCGCACGACTTCCACCGTCATCCCCTCGATCGCCTGCGCCCTGGCCCAGCCGGACAGCTGCGCGACCGCCTGGTCCATGTAGCCGTGCGCCGCCCAGTCCTTGTCGAACATCGGCGACTTGTTCGGAATCTTGATGTACTCGACCAGCTGCGGAACGATCTCGCCGTCCCAGCGCGTGGAAACGTCATTGCGGAGCAGACTGGCGTCCATATGGACTTCGCCTCGATAGATGCAAGGCCGCGATTTTAGTCTGCCCGCATCCCCCTGACGAGAGCCGCGGTAACTCGATCGACGCAAATCGGCAACGCCGCGTACACCCGACAGACCTAATGTACCCCCACGCGGAAGCAGCCGCGCGGAGTCGCACTATGCGCATCGCCATGGTCACCGAGACGTTCCCGCCGGAAATCAACGGCGTGGCATTGACCGTGGCCGGCCTCGCACAGAGCCTGCGCGAGGCGGGACACGCGGTACAGATCGTGCGTCCGCGTCAGGCGGGCGACGAAGCCGGTGCGGGCGAGAACGGAGCCGAAGTGCTCGCGCGCGGCGCGCGTCTGCCGAAGTATCCCGGTCTGCAGTTCGGTCTGCCGATCGCGCAGCGCCTGCGCAAGCTGTGGAAGAACGAGCGTCCCGACGCGATCTATGCCGCCACCGAAGGCCCGCTCGGCTACTCGGCACTGCGCGTCGCGCGCGCACTCGGCATTCCGGCAGCGACCGGCTTCCACACGCGCTTCGACGACTTCGCCCGCCACTACGGCTTCGGCTTCCTCACCCCGGTCGTGTTTGCCTACCTGCGCCGTTTCCATCGCCAGGCTGCGGCGACGCTGGTACCGACGATCGAGCTGCGCGAGTTCCTGATGGAGAACCAGTTCGGCAACGTCGTCCTGCTGCGCCGCGCGGTCGACAACGCGCTGTTCTCGCCGGCGCGGCGCGACGAGACCCTGCGCGCGCAATGGGGCCTCGAGCCCGGCCAACTCGCCGTGGTCTATGTCGGCCGTATCGCGACGGAAAAAAACCTGCCGCTCGCGGTGCGTGCCTTCCGCGAAGTCCAGAAGGTCCATCGTCACGCGCGCTACATCTGGATCGGCGATGGCCCCGCGCGCGCCGCGCTCGCGGCCGAGAATCCCGATTTCATCTTCGCCGGCATCCAGCGCGATACCGGACTCGCGCGCCACTTCGCCAGCGCCGACCTGTTCGTGTTCCCGAGTCTGACCGAGACCTTCGGCAACGTCACCCTCGAAGCGCTCGCCAGCGGCCTGCCGACCGTCGCCTTCGACTATGGTGCCGCGCGCGAGCATCTCACCCCGTGCTGCGGCCGCCGCGTGCCGTACGCCAACGAGGATGCTTTCGTGCGCGCCACGCTCGATCTCGTGCGTAGCGATGTCACGCGCACCGACCTCCGCGCCGCCGCGGTGGCCGCGGTCGCCGAACTGGATCCGATCACGGTCGCCGCCCAATTCGCCGAGCTGCTCGCAGGCCTCGCGCAGCCCGGCAACAACCAGATCGCCGGCAACGGCAAACTCCACGAAGGATCGAGGTGAGTGCAATGCAACTTCTGCAGACTGTCGAACTGCGCAGCCGCGAAGTGCGCCTGTGCAAGCGTGCTAACGGCTGGGGCACGCGGCGCACGATCGCGCGTTTCTTCGGCGCGATCAGCCGTCTCGGCGATGGCCCGTTCTGGTACACGCTGATGTTCGCGATCGCCGTGTTCGGCGGCGCGAAAGGCCGCTTCGTCGCGCTGCAGATGGCCTTGACCGGGCTCGTCGCCGCGGGCACATATCGCACGCTCAAGCGCTGGACGCAACGCCCGCGCCCGTTCCGCGCGCATCGCGACATCGTGCCGTTGGCGCTGCCTTTGGACGAATTCAGCTTTCCCTCCGGCCACACGCTGCACGCGGTGACGTTCACTATCGTCGCGCTCGCCTGGTTTCCGTTGATCGCGCCGCTGCTGATCCCGTTCGCGCTGCTTGTCGCGGCCTCGCGCGTCGTACTCGGGCTGCACTACCCCAGCGACGTGCTCGCGGCAACGCTGATCGGCGGTGGCTTGGCGACCGCATCGCTGTGGGTCGCGTCACTCGATCGCTTCTGACTTTCCGATCCTCGGCTGATCGTTGCCGCGTGCACCGCAATCGCAACCGCCAGCAACACGCGGACCGTTGCTTCCCCGCCAACGCGGGAAAGGCCGGCAAGAACGCGCCGCGACGCAACTTGAACGCCGGAAAGACAAAGCGGCCGCCATTGCTGGCGGCCGCTTTGGACGAGGAGCACAGACGCGACTCAATGCTCCAAGAAGTTGGTACTTCAGCAATCGTCCCTGATCGCGTGAATCGAGCGACGGACTCCTGTCCGCGTTTCTCGACGACGGCCGATTATTCGGCTGCGGCACCGTGTTTGGACAGATCTTCCTGAATGCGCGCCGCCTTGCCTTCAAGGCCACGCAGGTAGTAGAGCTTGGCGCCACGCACCTTGCCGCGACGCTTGACGTTGACCGAGTCGATCGTCGGGCTGTGCGACTGGAACACACGCTCGACGCCGAAACCGTGGGAAATCTTGCGCACCGTGAAGGCCGAGTTGAGGCCCGCGTTCTTCTTCGCGATGACCACGCCCTCGTAGGCCTGCACGCGCTCGCGGTTGCCTTCCTTTACCTTGACGTTGACGACGACCGTATCGCCCGGGCTGAATTCGGGCAGTTTGCGGCTGATCTGGGAAGCTTCGAATTGTTGGAGGAGATTCATGACACCGACCTGCTCAATGTGATGGAAAGGAAAGCTCTCTTGAAAAGAACGACCAAGGGTGGCCGCCTTACTGATCCTCGCCATCACGGACGACAGCGAGTATATCCCTAGATTTGAGCCGTTCTGACGGCTCACTTCACTACTGTTTCGTATCTTTTTGAAATTCAAACAAAAATAAATTTTCTTCCGGATCCAGCGCCGCCCGAGCCAGAAGATCGGGCCGGCGCAACCAGGTTCGTCCAAGTGCCTGTTTTCGCCGCCATTTCGCGATTTCCGCATGGTCGCCCGACAACAGCACCGCCGGTACCGCGCCGAGCTCGTGAACCTCCGGCCGCGTGTAGTGCGGACAGTCGAGCAGGCCGTCCGAGAACGAATCCTGCTGCGCCGAGGCCGCATCGTTGAGCGCACCGTCCTGCAGCCGTCCGATCGCGTCGATCAGCACGGCCGCGGCCAGCTCGCCGCCCGAGAGCACGTAGTCGCCGATCGAGACCTCCTCGTCGACTTCGTGCTCGATCAGGCGTTCGTCCACCGCCTCGTAGCGTCCGCACAGCAGGATCAGGCGCTCTTCCCGCGCGAGTTCGCGCACCTTGTCCTGCGTGAGCCGCGTTCCTTGCGGACTCAGGAAAATCGTCCGTACCGGTTTCGCATCCGCCGCGCGCGCTGCGCGCAACGCATCGCGCAACGGGTCGATCAGCATGACCATGCCCGGACCGCCGCCGAACGGTCGTTCGTCCACGCGCCGGTACGCATCGGTCGCGTAGTCGCGCGGATTCCAGCTCCGCACCGCAAGCAGGCCTCGCTCCTGCGCCCGCCCGACCACGCCGACCCTGGCCGCCGCATCGACGAACTCGGGAAACAGCGTGATCACATCAATCCGCATGGCGTCGATCTTCTTCGCTCGTCATTCCGGTTTTCGCCGGAATGGCGGCTTGATGTTGCTCAAAAATCCTTGTCCCAATCGACGACGATCCTGCCACCATCGATGTCGACTTCCTTGACGAAGTCTCCGGTCACGAACGGCACCAGCCGCTCACGCTCGCCTTTCCTGACCACGAGCACGTCGTTGGCGCCAGTCGAGAACAGATGGCTGACCTTGCCGAACGCGACGCCTTCGAGATTGAAGACATCGAGTCCTTCGAGATCGACCCAGTAATACTCGCCTCGCTTCGATTTCGGCAATGCCGAACGCGCTATGCGGATCTCCGCGCCGATCAGGGCCACCGCCGCATCGCGGCTGTCGACGCCGGGCAGACGGGCGACGATGCCCTTGCCCTGCGTCCTGCCTTTCACGTTCGCATACTCCACCATCGCATCGGCGCAACCGACGAACCAGGGCGAATACTTGAAGATCTGCGCGCGCGGATCGCTGTACGACTCGAGCTTGACCCAACCTTCGACGCCATACAGGCCGACGATCTTGCCGAGAACCAGCCTGCTCTTGTCAGGCGCGTCTTCGTCGCGCGCGGCCATCGCAGCGGCCTGCGTGGCGATCAGGCCGCAGCCTTCGCCTGCTTGCCGGCTTCCTTGATCAGCGCGCGCACCTTCTCGCTGGGCTGCGCGCCCTTGGCGATCCAGTTGTTGACGCGATCGAGGTCGATCTGAAGGCGCGTTTCCTTGCCGGCCGCGACCGGGTTGAAGAAGCCCACGCGCTCGATGTTGCGACCGTCGCGCGCCTTGCGCTCGTCGGCAACGATGACGTGATAGAACGGACGGCCTTTTGCGCCGCCGCGGGAAAGACGAATCTTGACCATGTTTATTTCTCGAGAATTTATCGGGTACGTTGTGCTCCCTTGCCGGCCGTGACACGCACGGCACGCCCGCAAAGCGGGCAACGGCAGTTCGGGAACTGCGTATTTTAGCTCAATTGGAAAAAAAATAAAGACTTTTCAGCAACGTGGCTGAAGCAGACGCGTGCCAGGGCGTTTCCCCGCATTCTCCGCCCTGGCGGGGGGCCACGGATTGACAACCCCTCGGGCCCTGAACACACTCCAACGTCTCGCACTCCGGGCGTACCGCATTGCTTCCCGTTTCAGGAATTCCCTTGACCTCCACGCCCACCGCCTCCGACGCCCCCTTCATCGCCGCCGACGTCGGCGGTACCCACGCCCGCCTCGCCCTGGTTCGTTTCAACGCCGAAGGCGCCGTGGCAATCCTGCACTATTCCGAATACATCTGCGCCGAATATCCCGATCTGGCAACGATCCTGCGCACCTTCATCGACACCCACGGCGACGCCCGCATAACCAGCGCCGCGATCGCGATCGCCGGCCTGCAGGTCGGCGACAGCCTGATCAACCCGAACCTGCCGTGGCATGTGTCGCTGTCGCAAACCCGCCAGGCCGCGCACCTGAAGGACCTCGCGCTGATCAACGATTTCGAGGCGCTGGCCCACGCCGTGCCGCACATCGACCTCGCCCCTGCCGAACTGCTCAGCGGCCAGCCGGTCGATCCGTCGAAGGTAACCACCCTCGTGGTCGGCCCCGGCACCGGCCTGGGCCAGGCCGCGCGCATCCCGCATCGGCCGCACCCGGTAGTGATCACGAGCGAAGCCGGTCACGCCGCGCTCGCGCCGGGAAACGAACTGGAACTGGATATCCTGCGCGAATTGTTCAAGCGCTGGTCGCACATCGACCGCGAACGCGCAGTGTCTGGCCCTGGCCTGCTCAATCTCTACGAGTGCATCTGCACGCTGCATGGCGTGCATCCGATGCTGAGAACCCCGGCCGACGTCACCGCGGCCGCGCTCGCCCATGCCAACCCGCAGGCGGTAACTACCCTCAGCGTATTCTGCGGCCTGCTCGGCAGCCTGATCGGCGACCTCGTGCTCGCCTACAACGCGCGCGCCGTGTTCCTCGCCGGCGGGATTCCCTCACGCATCCGTTCGTTCCTGCCGACCAGCAACTTCGTCGCGCGCTACCACAACAAGGGCGCGCTCGGGGACGTGATCAAGCACGTGCCGATCTGGCTGATCGAACACGGCCAGCTCGGCCTGATCGGCGCGGCGGCGTGGTATCAGGACCATCGCTCCAGCTGATTGGCTGGAGCAAAACCCAAGGCGCAAGATGAGTTTCACCACGGATTGTATGGATAAAGCAAACACGCAGATAGTTTTGTTCTTGATCCGTGATATCCGTGTAATCCGTGGCTAAAAACTCTTGTCCCGCCTTGGCTCCACTCTCACCACGCTCCGATGAAAATCCTCGTCACCGGCAGCAGCGGCCATCTTGGCGAAGCGCTGATGCGCTGCCTGCGCGACACGCACCACGATGTCCTCGGTATCGACGTCCTGCCCTCGGCGTTCGCGGACAAGGTCGGCTCGATCGTCGATCGCGACTTCGTACATGACTGCATGCACGAGGTCGATGCGGTGCTGCACACGGCAACGCTGCACAAACCGCACGTCGCCACGCACGCGCGCCAGGATTTCGTCGACACGAACATCAGCGGCACGCTCAACCTGCTCGAGGAAGCCGTCGCCGCAAAGGCGAAGTCGTTTGTCTTCACCAGCACGACGAGTACGTTCGGCGACGCACTGGTGCCGCTGCCGGGGGCGGCCGCTGCCTGGATCACCGAAGACGTGACGCCGGTCGCAAAGAACATCTACGGCATCACCAAGATCGCCGCCGAGAACTTGTGCCGGTTGTTCCAGCGCAAGTTCGGCCTGCCCTGTCTCGTGCTGCGCACCGCGCGCTTCTTCCCCGAGGCGGACGACAGCAAGCACATGCGCGAGAGCTGCGCCGACGCGAATATCAAGGCAAACGAATTCCTCTATCGCCGCGTCGATATCGCCGACGTCGTCGATGCCCACCTGCTGGCGGTGGCCAAGGCGCCGGCCATAGGTTTCGGCCGCTACATCATCAGCGCGACGACGCCGTTTTCACGCGACGATCTGCCGACGCTGCGCAGCGACGCAGCCAGCGTGCTGCGCCGACTGTTCCCGGCCTGCGCCAAGGAATACGCACGCCGCGGCTGGCACATGTTCGACTCGATCGATCGCGTCTACGTCAACGATCTCGCGCGCCGCGAACTCGGCTGGCAGCCGCGCTACGACTTCGGCCACGTGCTCCAGTGCCTGCGCACGGACGAGGACTTCCGCAGCCCGCTCGCCCAGGCGATCGGCGCGAAGGGATACCACGAAAGCGTGTTCGAGGAAGGCCCGTTCCCCGTCGACCATCTGGACTGTCGACAATAGACGCGACGAATCTCGTTCGGTAGTTGAAACCTGCGGGTAGCGCCCCGAATCCGGTTGTTGCAAAAAAAATCGCGACACGAAGCGCCCCACGACGGGGTGCCGCCGGAGCGAACATCCCGGCAGCAACGTGCGGCATCGAACTATGGAAGCGTGCCGGACAAGTATGGGCGGGAGCCGGCAACGCGCGGCGCAATGAATGCGCTGTCATCAAATCCCGACAAACGCGGTCTCTTCGGATCGAAGGAGAGGCGAACATGATAATCGAACGACGTGAATTTCTTCGCTTGGCGACGACCGCCATCGCGACCGCTCCATTGTTGTCCTTGCCGTCGGTGACGACCGCGAACCGCTATTCGTACAAGTTTCTGGCATTCGATGCCTTTCCAATCTTCGACCCGCGCCCTGTTTTCGTCCTCGCCGAGGAACTTTTCCCGGGCCGGGGCGCGGAGTTGGGCAACATCTGGCGCACCAGGCAGTTCGAGTACCAGTGGCTGCGCTCGCTGACGGGCCGCTACGTCGACTTTCGGCAAGCGACCGACGACGCGCTTGTATATGCCGCAAAGCAACTGCGGCTCGATCTTACGGCGAACATGCGTGAGCGCCTGACGCTCGCGTTCGGGCGACTCGATGCGTGGCCGGAGGTACGTTCGGCACTCGGCACATTGAAGGAAATGGGGCTGCGTATGGCGTTCCTGTCCAACATGACAAAGGAGATGCTGGATTCGAACATCACCCATGCCGGTCTCGGCGGAATGTTCGAGCGCGTCCTCAGCACGGATCGGAACAAGGTATACAAACCGGACCCGCGCGCATACCGGATCGCACTCGATGACTTCGGCCTCAAACGCGAGGAAATCCTGTTCGTCGCGTTCGCAGGCTGGGACGCGGCGGGCGCCAGGATATTCGGCTATCCGACTTTCTGGGTGAACCGTCTCGGTCTGCCGGGCGAAGAACTCGGCGCGACTCCGGATGCTACCGGAAATGATCTGGACGACCTTGTCCGTTTCGTGAAAACCCGAGTTTGACTGTTGTGTATTCGCGCACCGCAAACTCTCCACATTCGCGAAACTCACCGTTACCCGACGCGGACACGGCGCAGGCAAATCATGAAGATAGTTCAAATAGCTCCGGCTGATGCCCCCATGGAACTGCTGCTGGAAGCCGATCCATCGATCGGAAAAATCCTCCACTACTTGGCCGGGGCGCAATGCTTTGTGGCGCAGATCGACGAGGCTGTCGTCGGCGTGTACGTGTTGAAGGAGACGGTGCCAGCCAAGTACGAGCTGATGAACATCTCGGTTGCACCGTCTCGCCAGCGCCGCGGCATCGGGAAAGCGCTGCTCGAACACGCGATCGCCCGTGTCCGCGAAGGCGCGGGCCTGCGCCTCGAGGTGGGAACGGCGAGCTTCGGCTACTACTTGACGTTTTATCAGCGCGCCGGCTTCAGGGTCAGCTCGGTGGAGAAAGACTTCTTTCTGGAAAATTACCCCGAACCTTTGTACGAAGACGGCATCCGGCACACGGATATGCTCAGGCTGACGCTGGACCTGTCGAAGGGAAAGATCGCCACATGAAAGACTTTTTCCCGCACCGCGTTCGTTTGGCCAACGTCGGACCGCATTGGTTCGCCATCCCGCTGCGTCTGATAGTCGGATACGGTTTCATGTCGCATGGTTACGCGAAGTTGGCCCGCGGGCCGGATTCGTTCGTGCACATCCTCGGTGCTCTGGGTATGCCCATGCCGGACCTGTTGGCCTGGGCAACGATACTTGTGGAATTGATCGGCGGCTTCGCCGTGCTCGCAGGTTGCTGTATTCCGCTCGCGAGTGTGCCGATGATCGGCGTGCTCTGCGTTGCCATTTTCACGGTGCACCTGCCAAACGGATTCAGTTCCATCAAATTGTTGTCGGTCACGGAAAGCGGCGCACACTTCGGCCAGCCGGGGTACGAAACCGATCTGCTCTACCTGGCGGCGCTGGTCGCATTGATTCTGGGCGGTAGCGGCCCTTTGTCGCTCGACGGACTCTCAGGAAGCATCGCGCGCCGGCGTGCCCTTGGCCCGCAATCAAAGCAGGCGTTGTGACATTCATGACGGCCGATGGCAAGGTTGCTTCGACTCACGGCGTCAACGTCAATGGCCTCGCGCACCGCGAACTCGGCTGGCGACCGCGCCTCGACTTCCGCCACGTGCTCCAGTGCCTGCGCGCGGACGAGGATTTCCGCAGCCCGCTCGCCCAGGCGATCGGCGCGAACGGATACCGCGAAAGCGTGGGCGAGGAAGGTCCGTTCCCCATCGACTGACACCGCAACGGGGAAGCCACATTGTTCACCGGCGCGGCGAACGCGGGAATCCGCTGCCATTGCCGTCCAGCACGACGAGTTCCGCAACAGGAGTCGCCGGATTCCCGCGTTCGCCGCAACCCGCTTGCCTGGAACCCGGGTCGAAACGCTCAAACGAAACCGAGATTCGCCGTCGCGAAGCGGCCGAGGTTCGGGAAGATCGTGGCGAGGTCGGAGGCACCGACGCCGAACCAGCTCGCCAGCGTCGCGGCGTACTGGTCGACCGAGGTCGTCGGCACGATCTGGCCATAACCGGTGTCGTCGGGATTTGCGTTCGGGTTCTGATTGGTGTTCAGCGCCAGCGACGGCATCGTGCCGTAGAAGCTGCCGCCGTGGACCGCGCCGCCGACGACGAAATGGTGGCCACCCCAGCCGTGGTCGGTGCCGGTCGAGTTGCTGGTGAAGGAGCGACCGAAATCGGACGCAGTGAACGCAGTCACGCCGTTGGCGACGCCGAGTTCCGCCGTTGCGCTGTAGAACGCGCTCAGCGCCTGCGACAGTTCGGAAAGGTTGTCCTGCTGGTTGCTCAGCTGGTCGCTGTGCGTGTCGTAGTTGCCGGCCGAAACGAAGAACACCTGGCGGCTCATGCCCAGCGTCGCGCGCACACGAATCATCTGCGCGACCATCTGCAGTTGCTGGCCGAGATCGCTGGCCGGAAACGTCGTCCGCAGCGCGGGCAGCGGCGGCACCGGGTTCAGCGCCGCGATCAGCAGATCGGCATTCGCCACCGCGAGCCGGGACTTGTCGGCGAACGCGCGCTCGAGCACGTGCGCCTGCGTGCCCTGCGCGATCAGCGCCTTGTAGGCCGCGGCCGAATCGGGATCGTTGCCGGTCGCGATCCAGGCTTCACCGCCGCCTAGGTAGCTCATCTGGCTGACTCCGCCCGGATCGACGCAATACGGGCTCACCGTGTTGCCGCGCTCGAACACGTTGTTGTTGCTCGTCGACACGACCATCGGCAGCGAGCCGGTGTTCGCGCTCGCGAGCAGATCGGAAACGCGCCCGCCCCAGCCGCCTGCGGTCAGATCGTCCGGCCGCGCGGTCTGCCATTGCGGTTGCTGGTCGGCGTGCGAGAACAGGCTCGGCGGTACCGGCACGCTGCCGGCGCGGAATTGCGCGCCGGTGATCGGCTGGATCAAGGTGCCTACGTTCGCCACGATCGCAGCCTTGCCGGCATTGAACAGAGCGCGCAAGCCGGCATTGCCACCGGCAGCGGTCTGATCGCCCAGCGCCGGATGCGCGCCATACTGACCGCCATCGCTCGGCGTCGCGTTGAGTGCATTCGCCTGCACGGTGGATTGGGCCAATGCGATCTGCGAGCGCAGACTGCGGTACTGGGCATAATGCGTCGCATCGTACGGCACGATCATGTTGAGTGAGTCGTTGCCGCCGTACAGAAACACGCACACCAGCGCCTTGTAGTCGCTGAAGCTGTAGTTGCTCGTGGCCGCGGCCATCAGTTTCAGATTGCCGAGCGCGGAATACAGGCTGACGCCGCCGAGCGCGGCGCCGAGGCTCTTGCGCAGGAATTCACGTCGATCGAAATGCATGGCGCGGCTCACTTCTGGATCGAGTATTCGGGGGAATTGAGAATCAGGTACAGCGCGTGCTGCACGCGGAACATGCCGGCGCTGGCGCCGCGGTTGCCGCTGGTGATCTTGTTGATGCGATCGAGAATGATGCCGCGCATGTAGCCCGACATCTGCCCGGACAGGAACAGCAGGTTGTACTGGTCGAGCAATTGGCCGGGGTTGCTCATCGCCAGCGCCGCATCACGCTGGATGTTGTTCTGGATCGTGCCGGGATCGTCCGCGGCCCAGCAATCCCCGCTGCCCGAATAGTTGCAAAAAATTTCGTGATACAGCCGGTCCGGCGTGTTCAGCGCATACATGTCGGTCAGGATCTGGAATTCCGGCGCCTTCAACCCGCGCTGCGCCGGTTCGCCCGGCTGGACGAAGAACGGGCTGAAGAAATTGAACACCGAACCGCTCGCCAGCGGCGCCTGGCCGATCCAGTCCTGCAGTTGCGGGTAGGTATTGAAATTGTCGATGCGGCCGCTCGACGACCGTGCCGCCATCGCGCGCCACAGGTGGGTGAACTTGATGATCGGTTCGCGCAACTTGCCATAGCTGTCGGCCATGCCCGGCGGGATCGAACGCGCCTCCGCATCGAGCAGAATCGCCTTGAGCACGGCGAGCAGATCGCCGCGCACGCCGCTGCCGTTGTCGTTGAACGCCGCCGCGACGCGGGCGACGTAGGCCGGCGAAGGATTGCTCGTGACCAGGCGCTGGATCAGCTGCCTGCCGAGGAACGGGCCGACGTTCGGGTGGTGGAAGATGTTGTCCAGCGCTGCCGTCATCTCGGCCTGCGCATCGCCGCCATGCACGAGCACGCCGTTGGCGAGCGCGACGCCGGGGTATTGCAGCAATTGCTTGTCCGAAGTCGAGTCGTGCCAGGCCTCGATCGGTTGCATCGGCAGTTGCCAGCGCGGCGAGTTGTAGGCGATGGCCGCACAACCCCAATCGAAATAGTGGTCGGCATCGCAGCAATTGTAGGTGCTCGGCCCGCAGCCGACGTTGGTGTAGTTCCAGCCGGTGAACACCGCGGCGAACCCGCGCACCGTGGTCTGGTCATAGGTCGGCAGCGGCTGGCCGTTCCCGTCGAGCTGGCGCGTGCCGTCGGCGTTCAGCTGGTTCAGTCCGATCGAGAACAGCTGCAAGACTTCGCGAGCGTAGTTTTCGTCCGGGTGGATGTTGAGCGATGCGTCCGCCTTGCGGTTCTGGATCATCGACAGGTAATTGCCCATCGCCGGGTGCTTGGTCACATCCTCGAGCAGGGTGCGGTAGTTCGCGAACGCGTCTTTCGCCAGCACATCGTAGAAGCTGCCCAGCGCCCATTGCTGGTACGACAGGCCGCTGTTCTGACTCGATACGACAAAAATCTCCGACAGCGCGAACGCCATGCGCTGGCGCAACTGATCGACATGCGCGTTGCCCGGAAAACCGGAACGGCTGGGATCGGGCGCGCCGAGCGCATTGATCGTCCAGATTTCGCGGCGCGGGTTCTGGTTGTTGTTGTCACCCGACGGACTGTCCCAGTCGAGATAGGGCTTTTCGAGGGAAACCGTCGCCGCAACTTGCTCGTTGATCCAACCGAGATAGCCGACGCGCTGCAGGTGTGCGATGTCCGCATCGCTGGCGCCGAACGTGGCCTGAGCCAGAAAGCGTGCGGCATCGGCCCGGCTCGGCGATATCCATGGGCCCGGAGAAATCATGCCGGCGGCGGAATCGACACCCGCGTGCGCGGCACCCGCCATGCATGCGAACACACAGACAAAGACGGTTCGCCAAACGCCGCCGAACATGCCCATGGCTGTCTCTCCAAACGGTGATCACGCAACGGCCAGCACTTTAGTCCATCCGGCACCGCAGAAACATGCCTTGGTTGTCACTTGCCGGTGGCTTGCTACAATTCGCGCCGGTTGCTTTTTGCGTTCGGCCCTGATCGCGAAAATCAAGTAAAGCAGGCATCCTGCCTGCATTTTTCAACAAGAGCGGAAACTTCATGCAACTGGATCAGGTCAAGGCCATCGTCACCGGTGGCGCGTCCGGGCTGGGCTTCGGCGTCGCCAGGCAACTCGTGGCGCACGGCGCAAAAGTCGCGCTTTTCGACGTCAGCGCCGAGAAGGGCGCGCAGGCCGTCGCCGCGATCGGCGCTAGTACGCGCTACTTCAACACCGACGTGAGTTCCGAGGAACAGGTCGCCGCGAACGCGAAGGCGGCGCAGGAATGGCTCGGCGGCCTCAATGCCGCGATCAGCTGCGCCGGCATCCTCGGCGCCGGCCGCGTGCTCGGCAAGGAAGGCCCGATGCGGCTTGCTACTTTCGCGACCACGGTGACGGTCAATCTGATCGGCAGCTTCAATGTCGCCAAGGCCGCCGCCGACCTGATGCAGCACAACGCGCCGGGCGAGGATGGTGAGCGCGGCGTGATCGTCAACACGGCCTCGATCGCCGCATTCGAGGGCCAGATCGGCCAGGCCGCGTACTCGGCATCGAAAGGCGGCGTGGTCGGCATGACCCTGCCGATGGCGCGCGAATTCGCGCGCATCGGCGTGCGCGTGATGACCGTCGCACCGGGCGTGTTCCACACGCCAATGGTCGAGGGCATGCCGGAACAGGTATACAATTCCCTTTGTGCACAAGTACCCTACCCTTCGCGCCTCGGCACGGCGGAGGAATTCGCCGATACGGTAGCCTTCATCCTGCGCAATCGCTACCTCAACGGCAGCGTGATCCGCCTCGACGGTGCGATTCGGTTGGCGCCCAAATGAGTCCGGGACGAACTCATCCCGCGCGGCACAGGGATATGTGCTGACACGGGATCCATTTTCCACCCATTCCAGGACACAGGATTCCGGCATTCGCTGGAATGACGGGACAAATCATGAAAGCCTTCGAAATCAAACGCGGCAACGTCGTCGAATACAACGGCAAGGTGTACCAGATTCGCGAAATCGAACGCAGCTCCCCGCAGGGTCGCGGTGGCAACGTCACTTTCCGCTTCGTGATGTATTCGGTGCCGGGCGCGACCAAGCTCGACATCTCGCTGCGCGCCGACGACGACCTCAAGGAAACCGAGCTCGTGCGCCGCGCGGCGAATTTCTCGTACAAGGATGGCGATGCGTTCGTGTTCATGGACAACGAGGACTACACCCAGTACACGCTCGACGCTTCTTCGGTCGGCGATGCGGCCGGCTACATCGTCGAAGGTGTCGACGGTTACTACATCCAGTTGATCGACGACGCGCCGATCGGCCTGCAGGTACCGGCGACGGTGACGCTGCAGGTGGTCGACACCGCGCCGGAACTGAAAGGCGCCTCCGCAACCAAGCGCTCGAAGCCGGCCAAGCTCAACACCGGCATCGAGATCCAGGTGCCCGAGTACATCACCAACGGCGAAAACGTCTTCGTCAACACGACGACCGGCGAATTCTCCGGACGCGCATGATCGAAACGTACATCCGCAGCGCGACTGCGGCCGATGCCGCGGTCTTGGCTGCGCTCGCCGAACGCACGTTCCGCGACACCTTCGCGGCGGTCAACACAGCCGAAAACATGGCGGCGCATGCGGTTGCGTCGTATGGCGCGGACAAGCAGCGCGCCGAGATCGAATCGGAGCGGATCCGCACGCTGCTCGTCGAATGCGACGGCGGCATCGCCGGCTACGCGCAGCTGCGCATCGCTTCGACGCCAGAATGCGTGAAGGCCGATCGCGCCGTCGAACTCTGGCGCTTCTACATCGATCGCGACTGGATCGGCCGCGGCCTCGCGCAACGACTGATGGATGCGGCGCTCGCCGAAGCTGCCGCGCTCGATGCGCACATGCTCTGGCTCGGAGTCTGGGAGCACAATCCGCGCGCGATCGCGTTCTATCGCAAATGCGGCTTCGTCCAGGTTGGCGCACATGTGTTTCGGCTCGGCGACGATGCGCAGACCGACTTGATCATGCGACGCATGATCAGCGAAACAGGCAATTTCAAATCACGGGATTGCAATGTGCTTTGCCCCCCCCCTTTTTGCTGCGCGCGAGAATTTCATAACGATTGCCCCCTGCGCTATGCTGCGCGCACTTCGGGCAACTCGGGAGAAACGATGAATACCTTGCTGCGTGCCGGCCTGCTTGCCAGTGGACTGCTTTCAGTTCTTGCACTGCCATCGATTTCGCTGGCGGAAACCACCGCGCAGGCGATGCCCGAAACCATGGACATGCTGCGCCACGCGATCGCGATGCAAACGGTGCAAGGCAAGGGTCAGGTCCCGGAGTTCGCGCAATACCTCGCCGGGAAACTGCAATCGGCCGGCTTTGCCAAGTCCGACATCACGATCATTCCCGTCGGCGAAACCGCCGCACTCACGGTGCGCTACCCCGGCAGCGACAAGAGCCTGAAGCCGATCCTGATTTCCGGGCACATGGACGTGGTCGCGGCCAATCCGGCCGACTGGACCCGCGATCCGTTCACGCTGGTCGAGGAGAACGGGTATCTGTACGGCCGCGGCGTGGCCGACATGAAAACCGGCGTGGTCGCACTGGTCGAGACGTTCATGCGCCTGAAGCGTGAAGGCTTTGCGCCGAAGCGCGAGCTGGTCCTGGTGTTCTCGGGCGACGAGGAGACCGGCATGATCTCCACGCGTGAACTCGCCAAGCGCCATCACGATGCGGAGTTCCTGCTCAATGCGGATGGCGGGGGTGGCATCTACGACACCAACCTCAAGCCGGTCACGTTCGAAATTCAGGCGGCGGAAAAGACCTATGCCGATCTTTTGTTGACGGTGACCTCGGCCGGCGGTCATTCCAGCGAACCGGACCCGCCGAAAAACGCGATCTACCATCTGGCTCGGGCGCTCGAGCGCATCGCCGCATACCAATTTCCCGTGCAACACAACGACATCACGCTCGCCTCGTTCAAGGCCCTCGGTGCGCATGAAACCGGCCCGCTGGCCACAGCCATTCGCGCGTTCGCGGCGAATCCCGACGATGCGAAAGCCGCCGCCGCGATTTCCGCCGATCCGGCGTACGTCGGACAGATTCGCACCACCTGCGTCGCCACCATGCTGGACGGGGGGCATGCGCGCAACGCCCTGCCGCAACGCGCCGATGCCAACATCAATTGCCGTATCTTTCCCGGCACGCCGGTTGCCGCAATCAAAGATGCGCTCGAGAAAGTGATCGCCGATCCGACCGTCAGCATCACGGTACGCGAACCGCTTCCGGTCGGAAGTGCTGCGTCGCCGCTTCGCGCCGATCTCATGGGCGCTATCGCCGAGACCATCCACGAGCGCTTCCCCGGCGTGGAAGTCGTACCCGGCATGGCGGCCTATGCCACCGACAGCGTGCATTTCCGCGCGGCCGGCGTGCCGAGTTTTGGTGTCGCTCCGGAGTTCACCAAGCCCAACGATACCTTTGCGCACGGACTCAACGAAAAGCTGCCCGCCACGGAAGTACCGGCCGCGCTCGACTACTGGCACAGTCTGCTGACCAGGCTCGCGAAGTAGTCGCCGTCCGTCCCATTCGATCGGCGCGGGCGAGGCGCCATCGGATCGCAGCGACCGCCACTGCGTCGGCAAGGTGTGTGATCAGCGCAAGCTCAACCATTTTTGCGCCATGCGCCGCAGCGATGCATCGGCGCTTTCATCCGCCGCGAGCGTCGCGACGTCGCGCCACTCCAGCGCGTGCGATTCATCGCCGACGACGTATGCTTCATCTCCGCTCGCACGCACGACATGGCGCACGTCGTAGTGCCAATGCACAGGCTCGTTCCGCCGCGCCGGAATCTCGTGCCGGTCGAGGTCGAAAATCTCCGCTTCGACGACCAGACCCGTCAAACCGGACTCCTCCTCCGCCTCGCGCAACGCCACACGCGCGAGATCGACGTCGCCGTCGGCATGCCCGCCGAGCTGCAGCCAGCGGTCGAGCTTGCGGTGGTGGGTCAGCAAAACGCGCGTTCCATCCGCGCTGACCAGCCAGGCCGAACCGGTCAAGTGGCCGAGCGCGAGGCCGCGCTCGGCCGCATCCGCGTGCGTCGCGGCGAATTCTGCGAAAAGGGATATGACGGCGTGCTCCGCCGGATATCGCGCAGCGTAGCGCTCGAACGCGGCCAGCCAGCCGCGCTGCCATGGTTGCAAGGAATGCGGGGACGAGACGGTCAGCTTGTGCGTCACAGCTTGCCCGATGCGGAGGGGTCGCGTATTTTACCGGCACACGTTTGGGCCCGTGGGATCCGGGCACAATCATCGACAGCCGTAGTCGTCGTCACCAGCCGCTACCTCACAATCACATCCGGGGATACATAATGGTTTTCTGGCGCGTCAAGCCACTCGACAAGATTCTCGAAACCGCAGAAAAGAAATCGCTCAAGCGCCAGCTCGGTCCCGTCCAACTCACCCTGCTCGGCATCGGCGCCGTGATCGGCACCGGCATCTTCGTATTGACCGCCGAAGCCGCCCAGAAGGCCGGCCCCGGCATGATGCTCGCCTTCGTGATCGCAGCCGTGGTGTGCGGACTGGCGGCCCTCGCATATTCCGAAATCGCTTCGATGATCCCGGTCTCGGGTTCGGCCTACACCTACAGTTACGGCGTGTTCGGCGAACTGATCGCGTGGATCGTCGGCTGGGCGCTGGTGCTGGAATACGCCATCGGCGCGACCGCGGTGTGCGTCGGCTGGTCCGGCTACGTCAACGGCCTGCTCAACAGCGGTCTGTTCGGCCTGACCGCGCCGGGGGCCCTGTCGTTGCCGAAGTGGCTGCAGACCGGCTACTTCTCTGGCGGCGGCATCAACCTGCTCGCCCTCCTTATCGGCATCGCGGTCACTTGGCTGCTGGTGATCGGCACGTCCAAGAGCGCGCGCGTCAACGCGGTGCTGGTGGCGATCAAGATCATCGCCCTGCTCGGCTTCATCGGCCTCGCCCTGCCGGCGGCCAAGAGCAGCAACCTGGTCCCGTTCCTGCCCACCGGCTGGGGCAGCCCGACCGGCGGCGTCGGCGTACTCGGCGCGGCGGCTTCCATCTTCTTCGCCTATGTCGGCTTCGACGCCGTGTCGACGGCCGCGGAGGAAACCAAGAATCCGAACCGCAACATCCCGATCGGCCTGATCGGCGCGCTCGGCGTCTGCACCATCTTCTACCTGTTGGTCGGTTACGGCGCCGCCGGTGCCGCCGGCGCCCAGCCGCTGATGAGTGCCGCGGGCGCGGTGCTCGACCCGGGTACTCCGGAAATGGCCGCCGCCTGCGCCCTGCCGCAGAACGCGAATGCGCTGGTGTGCAGCAACGAACCGCTGGCCCACGTGATCCGCGTCCTCGGCTACCCGAAGGTCGGCAACCTGATCGCACTGGCCGCGGTGGTCGCACTGCCGTCGGTGATCCTGATGATGATGTTCGGCCAGACCCGCATCTTCTTCACGATGTCGCGCGACGGCCTGCTGCCGGATGCCCTGTCGAAGGTGCACGAGAAGTTCCACACTCCGCACGTCATCACCTACCTGACCGGTTTCGTGGTCTCGATCTGCGCCGCGCTGTTCCCGGTCGGCAAGCTGGCGGACACTTCCAACTCCGGCACCCTGCTGGCGTTCGCGATGGTGTCGATCGGCGTGCTGGTGCTGCGCAAGACGCAGCCCGATCGCCCGCGTCCGTTCCGCACGCCGCTGGCGTGGATCGTCTGCCCCCTCGCCGTCGCCGGCTGCCTGCTGTTGTTCGTCAACCTCAGCATGACGGCCAAGCTGGTGTTCGCGGCATGGGCGGTGATCGGCCTGGTCATCTACGCGCTGTACGGCTACAAGCGTAGCCAGCTTGTGGACGGCAATTGACGAGCCGCCACGTTGAACTCCGTGTCCGAACACGACTCGACTTGACCATGCCGACGAGGGCCGACGCACGATGTCGGCCCTCGCCGTTTACGAGAACCCGGGAACGACCATGCTCAAGCAACTCCTGCGCACCAAGCACCCGCTCGCCGTCAACAACGAAGCCGGCGAGATCGAACTGCGCCGCACGCTCGGCCCCTGGGGCCTGACCGCGATCGGCATCGGCGCGGTGATCGGTGGCGGCATCTTCGTCATCACCGGCAACGCTGCGGCGATGCATGCGGGACCGGCGATCATGCTGTCGTTCGTGCTCGCGGCGATCTGCTGCACGTTCTGCGCGCTGTGCTATGCCGAGTTCGCGGCGATGGTGCCGGTCTCGGGCTCGGCGTATTCGTACACCTACGCCACGCTCGGCGAAGGCGCGGCCTGGTTCATCGGCTGGATGCTGATCCTCGAATACGGCGTCTCGGCCTCCGCGGTCGCATCGAGCTGGACCGGCTACTTCGCCAGCCTGCTCAATCACCTCGGCATCCACCTTCCCGACGCGTTGATCAACGCGCCGCTCGACGCGCATCTGAAACCGACCGGCGCCTTCATCAATCTGCCCGCAATGGGCATCGTCGCCGTGCTGACCGGCATCTGCTATGTCGGCATCAAGGAATCCGCCGGGGTCAATTCGGCGATGGTCGCGCTCAAGATCATCCTGATCGTGCTCGTCATCTTCGCCGGCTGGAGCTACGTCGATACGCGCCTGTGGCATCCGTTCATTCCCGAGAACACCGGCGCGCACGAGTTCGGCTGGTCGGGCGTGTTGCGCGGCGCCTCGATGGTGTTCTTCGCCTACATCGGCTTCGAGGCGACCAGCGTGGCCGCGCAGGAATCGCTCAATCCCAAGCGCGACCTGCCGATCGGCATGCTCGCCTCGCTCGCGATCTGCACGGTGCTCTACATCGCGATGGCGGCCGTGCTCACCGGCCTGCTGCCCTACACCCAGCTCGGCACGAGCGAGCCCGTGGTCACCGCGGTCGCCGCGCACCCGCAGCTGGCGTGGCTGCGCTGGATCGTCGAAATCGGCGCGCTGATCGGACTGTCGAGCGTGATCCTGTGCATGTGCATCGGCCAGCCGCGCATTTTCATGATCATGGCAAAGGACGGACTGCTGCCGCCGGTGTTCACGCGCATCCATCCGCAGTACCGTACCCCGCATATCAACACGCTGATCACCGGCGCCGGGATCGCCCTGCTCGCCGGCGTGTTCCCGCTCGACATCCTGGGCGACCTCACCTCGATCGGCACGCTGATCAGCTTCGCCGCGGTCTGCGCCGGCGTTTGGATCCTGCGCGTGGCACACCCGGAAATTCCGCGCCCGTTCCGCATCCGCTACGCCCCGCTGGTCTGCTTTCTCGGCATCGCTTCCTGCTTCGCCCTGCTCTCCACGTTCAGCGGCTACAACTGGTGGCTGACCTTCATCTGGACGTTCGCCGGATTCGGGCTGTATTTCGCCTACGGCTACCGCAAGAGCAAGCTGCATCGTGAAGACAGCGGAGCGGCTGCCACGGCATCGACCTGACGCCCGGGAATCGACGTGCCGTTTTTCGTCCGGTTGCCGCAGCTGCCGAGGCATATCTGGTGGCTGCTCGCCCTGTATTGCTGTGCGAGCTTCGTTCACTTCGCGCACAACGCGGAATACCTCGCGTTCTACCCCAACATGCCGCACTGGATCACGCGCGAAAACGTCTACTGGGCGTGGCTGGCGATCACCGTTCCCGGAATCGCGGCGCTGGCTGCGGCGGCATCGGGATGGTGCACGATCGCGGCGCTGCTGCTCATCGTCTACGCAAGCTTCGGCCTGGACGGATTGGGGCACTACGCGCTGGCGCTGTGCTCCGAGCATACGCTGGCAATGAATTTCAGCATCTGGTTTGAAGTGCTTGCCGGAGCGATCCTGGCCATCTGCGCGGCGAATCATTTGCGCAAAATGGCAAGCGCTCACGGTTGACGCAACGCGTACTCGGGCGGCTCGGCACGCGAGCCTAGTTGTCCAGCCTGCCCTGCGCCTCGTCGAGTTGCGCCCGCTCGACCTGGCTTTCGGCAAGCGCCTTGCTTGTACGCGCACCCAGTTCACGCAGCTTCTCGACCTGACCGATCAGATTGCCGCGCCCGGTTTCGAGCTTGCTCGAAGCCGCCGCGAGCGCATCGTTGGCGGCATTGAGTTGTGCCCTGGCCTTGTTGAGATCGTCGATGAAGCCGACGAACTTGTCGTAGAGCTTGCCCGCGCGGTCGGCGATCTCGACCACGTTGCGGTTGCGGTCGTCGTTGCGCCACAGGCTGGCCACGGTTTGCAGCGTCGCGAGCAGGGTCGAAGTGGTGACGATGACGACCTGCTTCTCGAGCGCAAATTCCTGCAGGCCGTCATCGCGGTGCACGGCTTCGATGTAGGCCGCTTCGACCGGCACGAACATCAGCACGAATTCGAGCGAATGGACGCCGGGCAGGTCGCTGTAGCGCTTGTCGGCGAGTTCCTTGACGTGGCCACGCAGCGAGGCGAGATGGGCGCTGAGCTGCGCGCCGCGCTCGGCATCGTCGGCCGCAGCGCAATAGCGCTCGTAGGCAGTCAGCGACACCTTCGCGTCGACCACGATGTCGCGCCCTTCAGGCAGGCGCACGATGACATCGGGGCGTGCGCGTGCGCCGGCCTCGTTCTGGAACGTCGCCTGGGTTTCGTACTGCCGCCCTTTCTGCAGACCCGACGCTTCGAGCAGGCGTTCGAGCACGAGCTCCCCCCAGGCGCCCTGCGTCTTGCTCTCGCGCGTGAGCGCGCGGGTGAGGTTGCGCGCGTCCTCGTCGATGCGCTGGTTGAGGTTCTTCAGCGCATCGATCTCGGCCTTGAGCAGCTGGCGCTCGCGGCTTTCCTTGTCGTAGACCTCACCGACCTGCTTCTTGAATCCGTCGATCTGCTCGCGCAGCGGCATGAGCAGGTTGCCGAGCTGACTCTGGTTCTGCTCGGTGAATTTCCTGCTCTTCTCCTCGAGCAGGTCGCCGGCCAGCGCCTTGAACTGGTCGCTCAAGTTCTCGCGCACGCGTTCGAGCAGGGCGATTTTTTCCGCGGCGGCCTGATGCTGCTCCTGCGCGCGCGTGGCGGTTTCGGTGATGCGCTGCTCGGCGCGCTGCGTCGCCTCGCGCCATTGCTGCGCTTCGGCGCGCGCGGCGGAAAGTTCCGTGTCGAGCTGGGTGAGGCGCTCCAGGCGCCCGGTGAGATTCGCGTGTTCGTTGCCGAGCACGAACACTGCCTTGCGTTGCTCGACCAATTCGGCGGTGACGCCGTCGCACTCGCCACGCAGGCGGCGCGCTTCATCCATGGCCACGTCACGCTCCGATGCCAGTTGCGCCACTTCGACATCGCGACTCGCCCGTCCTACGATCACGGCGCGCGCGCGGGTCAGCACCCAGGCGACCAGCGCACCGAGTGCGAATGCAGCCAGCGCGATCAAGGCCCACAAGCTGTAGTCGTTCGCCATCGTCGCCACGTCTCACCTGTCGTTCAACCCCGGGAACGGATTGTGACAGTGCCGCGTCTCAGTTGGCGAGATCGTGCAGCGAATCAGGCGTCTTCGATCAGCGAGGTCTTCCTGGTGTCGGGCACGAAAACGTAGACCAGCAGCGAGCAGGCAATGCAGGCCGTGACGTACCAGTAGAAACCCCTTTCGTGGCCGATTTGCTTGAACCAAAGCGCCACGGTTTCCGCACTACCACCGAAAATCGCCACGGCCAGCGCATACGGCAAGCCGACGCCGAGCGCGCGGATTTCGACCGGGAACAACTCGGCCTTCACCACCGCGTTTATCGCCGTATAGCCGCTGACCACGAGCAGCATCAGCATGATCAGGCTCGCGGCCGCGTACGGATCCCGCGTCGCCTCCAGTGTCGTCAGCACGGGCACGGTCAACAGCACACCGAACACGCCGAACGCGATCAGGATCGGACGCCGGCCGATGTAGTCGGAGAGCCCGCCGACCAGCGGCTGCAGCAGCATGTAGCCGAACAGCGTCGCCGCGTTGACCAGCGTCGCCGTTTCCTTGTCCAGGCCGACGCTGAGCACGAGGAACTTCGACATGTACGTGGTGTAGGTGTAGAACGCGAGCGTGCCCCCCATGGTCAGCCCGATCACGATCAACGCGGCCCGCCAGTGCTCGAACAGCAGGCCGAGCGAGCCCCCGTTGCGCCTGGTCCCGGCGTTGCCCCGGCTGCCGGTGAAGGCGTCGGTCTCGGCCATGTTCCGGCGCAGATAGAGAGCCACGATGGCGATGAGCGCACCGATCGCGAACGGAATGCGCCAGCCCCAGGCCTTGAGCTGTTCCTCGGCAAGCACCCAATGCTGCAGCACGATCAGCACCGCGAGCGCGGTCAGTTGTCCGGCGATCAGGGTGACATAGAGGAAGCTCGACCAGAAACCGCGGCGCTTGATCGTCGCCATTTCGGCCAGATATGTCGCAGAACTGCCGTACTCGCCGCCGAGGCTCAGGCCCTGCAGCAGGCGCGCGAGCACGAGCAGGATCGGCGCGGCAACACCGACGCTCGCGTACGTCGGACATACGGCGATCAACAGCGAGCCCGCGCACATGAGCACGATCGAGCGCATCAACGAGGCGCGGCGGCCGTGGCGGTCGGCGAAGCGGCCGAAGTACCAGCCACCGATCGGCCGCATCAAAAAACCGACGGCGAACACCGCCGCCGCGCTGAGCGCCTGCGCCACGGCATCGCCCTGCGGGAAGAACGCCTGGGCGAAGTACAACGAGAACGAGGTGTAGACATACCAGTCGTAGTATTCGACGAGGTTGCCGATCGAGCCGCCGACGATCGACTTGAGGCGCTGCAGCGCGGACAGCGAAGGTGCGGGAGCGGATGGAACTCCGACAGCGGCGATGCTCATCCAGCCTTTCTCCAAGACGAAAACGCAAACGCAATCTAGTCGCGGCGGTCATCCCGATCAATACGCGACTGCGCCGATATGCGCCTGCGCAGTTGGAAGTCGGCCCTGCGTCCGCAACCCCCTCAATGCATTGTGCCACTGCCGCCGCTGCCGAAATTCGGCGTGATCGCAACCGGAGCCCCGACGGACACTGTCGCCTCGACCGGTCGATACAGCAGCGACTGGTGCAGCCACAACGAAGCAAGATGCACGCGATGCTCGTGCGGCAACGCGAAGCCGAGCCAACCCAGTCCGGGGTGGCGCAACATGAACAACACGCCGTTCGGCAGCGGCGAGGTGTGCCACGCCGGATTCACCATCGCCTCGGCCTGCTGCGGAGGCTGCGACGGCTGCGCCGGCTCCAGGATCGCGCGCCTCGCGGCCGCGCGTGCAATCAGCTCGTCGAGCTCGGCCGCGGACAAACTGGAAATATCGATATTCATGGTGCCTCTTCGTCGGATTGCAATTCTGCACGCAAGCGTAACGCTTCACGCGATCCGCGGACATGTGTTTGCCGCGGTCATCCGCTATAGTTTCTGTCCAGCCCGGGCACAGCAACTCCACGGAGCAGCACTTTGAGCTACACCGCGCAACAATTCACCGAACGTGCCGCCGCGATCGCCGCGGCCGGGCGCAAGCTCGGCGCACTCGGCCTGACCCCGGCGACGAGCAGCAACTTCTCGATGCGTCTTGACGCCGATCATCTTGCGATCACGATCTCGGGCCGCGACAAGGGCGCACTCGGCGCCGAGGACATCATGGTCGTCGACGGCACGGGCAAAGCCGTCGGCACCAACGCACGCCCCTCGGCCGAAACCCTGTTGCACACGCAGATCTATGCGCGTTTTCCCGAGGCGAACGCGGTGCTGCACACGCACTCGCGCACGCAAACCGTTGCTTCGCGCCTGTATGCGAAGGCAGGCATGATCCGCTTCGAGGGTTACGAACTGCAGAAGGCGATCGCCGGTCACACCACCCACGAATCGCAGCTCGACCTGCCGGTGTTCGCCAACACCCAGCACATGCCCGAGCTCGTCGCCAGGGTGGACACTTGGATTGACGCCGGCAAACCGCTATATGGTTATCTGATCGACGGCCACGGCATCTACACCTGGGGCCGCGACATGGCCGAAACCGAGCGCCACATCGAGGCGTTCGAATTTCTGCTCGGCTGCGAGCTGGATCTGCGGAGGTTGAGACAATGAGCGAGCTGCGCATCTATTCCGAAACCGACGGCAGCAAACCGCTGGGAACGTACACGAAGCACGCCGAGATCGCGCGCGAGCTCGGCGCCGTCGGCGTGCGCTTCGAGCAGTGGGAAGCGGGAAAACCCATCGCGCCGGGAGCCAGCCAGGACGAGGTCATCGCTGCCTACCGCAGCGACATCGAGCGCCTGCAGCGCGAGGAAGGCTACCAGGCCGTCGACGTGATCAGCCTCACGCCCGACCATCCGGACCGCGCCGCGCTGCGTGCAAAGTTCCTCAACGAACACACGCATTCCGAAGACGAGGTGCGCTTTTTCGTCGCCGGCCGCGGCCAGTTCACCCTGCACATCGCCGACAAGGTCTACGAAGTCCTGTGCCTGCAGGGCGACCTGATCGGCGTGCCCGACGGCACGCGCCACTGGTTCGACATGAGCGAAGCGCCTTATTTCGTCGCGATCCGCCTGTTCACCAACAAGGATGGCTGGGTGGCGAATTTCACCGGCAGCGACATTGCCGGGAAATTTCCGCGTCTGCCCGCCACGCCGCTCGCCGCATGAGTTACATTCTGGAATCGCTCGCAGCGGGCGAAACCCTGGTCGCGCGCTTCCACCTGCACTGGACGGCGAAGGGTCGGCTGATCCTCGGCATCGTGCTGATCCCGCTCGTGATCGGCATCTTCATCTCGATTTACGAGTGGCTGCGCCTGCGCGGCATCGAGCTCGGCGTCACCACGCAACGCGTGGTGCACAAGACCGGCATCATCGGCCGTGAGACCGAGGAGGTGCGCCTCAGCGCTATCGAAACGGTCGATCTCGAACAGAGCACCTGGGGGCGCCTGCTCGGCTACGGCGACGTGCGCGTCACCGGCCGCGGCGAAAGCAGTGTGTTGTTCGACCGTGTCGCCGATCCGGTCGGGGTCAAACGCGCGATCGAGGCCGCCTATTCGGCGCATGTCGAACATGCGCAGGACCCGTCGAACCGATGATCCGGGCCATCGTCACCGACATCGAGGGCACGACGAGTTCGATCGACTTCGTCAAGGACGTGCTGTTTCCGTACGCGCGTGAAAAGCTGCCCGCGTTCGTGGAGACGCACGCGGACAAGCCCGAGGTACAGCATTGGCTGCACGAGACCGCGCGCGAAGCGGGGCTCGTCTCGGCGAGCCGGCAGGAAATCATCGACCTGCTGATCCGCTGGATCGACGAGGATCGCAAGGCGACGCCGCTCAAGGCGCTGCAGGGCCTGATCTGGGAAGACGGTTATGCGAGCGGCGAGTTCCGGGGCCACGTCTATCCCGAGGTGGCGGAAAACCTGCAAAAGTGGAAAAGGCAAGGAATCCACTTGTATATATACTCCTCGGGCTCGGTCGCGGCGCAGAAGCTGCTGTTCGGGCACAGCGAGGCCGGCGACCTGACCCCGCTGTTCTCGGGTTATTTCGACACCGAAGTCGGCGGCAAGCGCGAGGTCGATTCGTACCGGCGCATCGCCGCCGCGATCAAGACGCCCCCGGACCAGATCCTGTTCCTGTCCGATATCGTCCAGGAACTCGACGCCGCAGCAACCGCGGGACTGCAGACCGTCCAATTGCTGCGCGCACCCGCGGAGGCATCCGCGAGCCGGCACGAACAGGTCGCGGATTTCAACGAGATTTCAACAGGTTGATTCGATTTCTTCAGATCGGCTCGGGGTGCGGCCGTGGTCGCCGCAACCGCGGGCAGACATTCGCCTTCGCGAGCCACAAATTATCTGCTGCAGCGCAACGTGCGATTTGTTAAAATATCGCTATTGCACCGTTTTGCAGCCTCGCCCCGGCCTTGATCCTCACCACCACCCGCCTGCTTTTGGTCTGCGTCTTCGTCCTCGCCTTCAGCGCGGGCGCGAGCATCGGTGTGGCCGCGCTGGACACGCATCCAGCCGATGCGCCGACACCTCCGAAAGTCGCAACCGAAAGCGACGACCAGCCCATTGTCTGGCCGGCCAACGTCGGCTCGCCCGAGCAGGTACTGTATGCGCAGGCGCAACGCGTGCAGGATGCGATCGACAAGCTCGCGCCGCGTACTCCCGGCAAGAGCAATCTCTATCTGATCTCGTTCGCCGGCGACGGCGAGGAGAACGTGTTTCGCAACGAGGTCGAATACGTCGAGAAGCTTTTCACCGAACGCTTCGACGCCAAGGGTCATGTGCTCACCCTGATCAACAATCCGGGCACGCTGAATCGTCGCCCGATCGCCAGCGTGTCCAACCTCGAACTCGCGGTCGACGCGCTCGGCAAGAAACTCGATCCGGACGAAGACGTGCTCATGGTGTTCATCACCACGCACGGCTCGCGCGAGCACGAACTCTATGTCAGCCTCGATCCGCTGCCGCTGGACCAGATCGTGCCCGAGGACCTCGCCGACGTGTTCTCCGAATCGCCGATCAAGCACCGCGTGTTCGTGATCTCGGCCTGCTACTCCGGCGGCTTCATCGACGCGCTCAAGGGCGACAGCACGATGGTCATCACCGCGGCACGCGGCGACCGCGCTTCGTTCGGCTGCGGCACGAGTTCGGACATCACCGACTTCGGCCGTGCCTTCTTCGTCGACGCGCTCAACCGCACCACGTCGTTCACCGACGCGTTCGCCGACGCCAGGAAGGAGATCGACACGTGGGAGACGCGCGACGAGCAAACCCATTCGCTGCCGCAGATCTCGACCACACCGGCGATCGAAGCCGCGCTGAAAAAATGGCGCGACGGGTTCAAGCCCGGGCCGCCCGTGCCCTTCCGCGTGGCGGCACGCGAGCGCGTCGCCCCGCCCAGGCTGCGCACCGACAAACCCGCCCACGATCTGCGCTGATTCCGTCCGCTCCGCACGGCAGGGGCGGCGCGTCTATTTGCCGCCAGTCAGCACCTTCAAGTAGCGATAGTAGAACTCGGCCGAGTCGTCGAATGACTTAGTGCGCACGCGCTCGTCGCGGCCGTGCATGCGATCGTCGTCACGGTCGATCGCGGTGCCGTTGAACCCGTACGTCGGAATGCCCGCGGCCATCGTGTAAATGCTGTCCGACGCGCCCACGGCCATGTCGACCACGATCGGCACGCCTGGCCACATCCTGCCTGCGACCGTGTCAAGCGCGTCGAACACGTCCTTGCGCGGCGGGGGTGGCGGCAGCGCCTTGTGCTCGGATGCGACATCGACACGCCGATCGGTGGCCGGGTCGACGTAGCGCACGGTCAACTTCGGGGCGGCGAGGATCTTGATCAGATCCCGGCGCACCTCCTCCGACGAATGACCGGGCAGGATACGGCAGTTGACGATCGCGCTCGCACGCTGCGGCAGCGCGTTGTTGGCGTGGCCGCCATCGAGACGCGTGGCGACGCAGGTCGTGTGCAGCGCGGAGTTGTAACGTGCGTCGGTGCTCAGGCGCGCAACCGCCCCGGCATCGGGCGGCGTCGCGAGCACGCCTTTGATGTCCCTGGCGCGCGCGCCGTCCTCGATTTTCTGCATGTGCTCGAGCCAGGCGCGCGTGACCGCATTGAGCTCGAACGGGAACGACGCCTTGCCCAGCCGCACGAGGGCTTCCGACAACGCATAGATCGGGTTTCCGGGTCGCGGCAGCGAGCTGTGTCCGCCGGCATCGGTGATTTCGAGCTCGTAGTCCGCGTACAGTTTCTCGGTCGCATCGACGTTGAGCGCGACCGGCTTGCCGGCGTCCGCATCGAGGCCGCCGGAATCCGGGTTCAGCGCGAACTCCGCATCGAGCAGATCGCGATGGTTCTTGAGCAACCAGTCGACGCCGTTGTCGGTTCCTCCCTCCTCGTCCGCGGTCAGCGCGAGAATGATGTCGCGGTCGGGCACGAAGCCTTTCCTTCTTCATGCGCAGCAGCGCGGCGACGGCAACCGCATCGGAGTTCTTCATGTCCTGCGTGCCGCGGCCGTAGAAATAACCGTCCTTCTCGACGAACTTGAACGGGTCCAGCGTCCAGTCTTCGCGCCTGGCTTCAACCACGTCGAGATGGCCGATGATCAGCACCGGCTTGTGCTTGCCGCTGCCGCGCAGGCGCGCGACGAGATTGCCGCGCTTCGGATTCGCGCCGACCAGCACCTGCGCATCGTTCGGCGCGAAACCCGCGTCGAGGAAGCGCTTCTGCATCGCCCTGGCGGCATCGGTCGTGCTGCCAACCGAATCGGTCGTGTTGATCTCGATCAACTGCTTGAAGATCTCGCGCGCGAGCGGGTCGGGTGGCGCAGCGGCCTGGGCAACATTGATCGCGAACGCGATGGACAGGGCAAGCAGGGACTGGGACATGGCGGCTTTCACGGCGTTGGGAAGCCCGCATCATGCCATAGCCACGCAACCCGAAAGCAACGCTATTTGTGTCGCGCCCGCAGTTCCCCAACCACGTCGGCTAGATCGATGCCGCGCGCACGCAACAGCACGAGCAGGTGAAAGATCAGATCGGCCGCCTCGCCGCGCAACGCCGCCTCGTCCTGCGCCACGGCCGCCAGCGCGGTCTCGACACCCTCCTCGCCGACCTTCTGCGCGATGCGGCGGATGCCGCCCTCGAACAGCCTGGTCGTGTAGCTGCCGGCGGGCCGTTCGCGCTCGCGTCGCGCGACCAGCGCGTCGAGCTCGGCAAGAAACGCCAGCGGCGGTTCCGAACCGTCACCGAAGCAGCTTGGCGTGCCCTTGTGGCAGGTCGGGCCGATCGGCTCGGCCTGCACCAGGATGGTGTCATTGTCGCAGTCGGCGCGCAGCGACTTGCACAACAGGAAATGCCCTGAGGACTCGCCCTTGGTCCACAGGCGCTGCTTGCTGCGGCTATAGAACGTGACATTGCCGCTATCCCGGGTCCGCGCCAGCGCCTCTGCGTTCATGTAGCCGAGCATAAGCACCGCGCCGCTGCGCCAATGCTGCACGACGACGGGCAACAAGCCCTCGCCTTTGGCCCAGTCCAGCCGGGTGAAATCCAGATCAATCATGGTCGCACCGGAATGTTTTCACCGCGCAGGAAAGTCTTCAATACGGGGATCGCGATCGCGCCCGAGTGGAACACGCTCGCGGCCAGCGCGCCGTCCACATCGGCGATGCGAAACACTTCGTGGAAATGTTCGACTGCGCCAGCGCCACCCGAGGCGATCATCGGCACCTTGCACAGCGCGCGCGCGGCGCACAATTGTTCGAGGTCGTAACCGGCGCGCACGCCGTCGGAGCCCATGCAATTGAGCACGATTTCACCGGCGCCGCGGGCCTGAACTTCTTCGATCCACGCCAACGTGCGGCGCGCGAGCGCGCGGGTTCGGGTCGGGTCCCCGCTGTACTGGCGCACGCGCCATTCGCCATCGTCGTCGCGCAGCGAGTCGACCCCGACAACGACGCATTGCACGCCGAACGCCCCGGCAAGCTCGTCGATCAAGCCCGGCCGTTCGAGCGCGGGTGAGTTGACCGAAACCTTGTCAGCGCCCGCGTGCAACACCGCGCGCGCGTCCTCGACGCTGCGGATGCCGCCGGCGACGCAGAATGGAATGTCGATCACGCGTGCCACGCGCGCGACCCAGTCGCGGTCGACCGAGCGCTGCTCGGGGCTTGCGGTGATGTCGTAGAACACGAGTTCGTCCGCGCCTTCGTCGCGATAGCGCTGTGCCAGGTCGACGATGTCGCCCATCTCGACGTGATCGCGGAAACGCACGCCCTTGACGACTTTGCCGTCCTTGACGTCGAGGCACGGGATGATGCGCCGGGTCAGCATGCGAATGCCTCGGCCAGGGTGAATTTGCCTTCGAGCAGGCTGCGCCCGAGCACGACGCCGGCGACACCCTGCGCGCGCAACGCCTGCACGTCGGCGAGGTCTCGCACGCCGCCGGAAGCGATCAGCGACAGTTGCGGCGCGATGCGCTGCACCTGCGCGTACAAGTCGAGATTCGGCCCGGACAACATGCCGTCGCGGCTGATGTCCGTGCACAGCAGGTGCTTCGCGCCGGCGACGGCGTAGCGCGGCGCGAGTTGGTCCAGGGTGGCGCCCTCGCTTTGCGTCCAGCCGGCACTCGGCAGGCGCCAGATGCCATCCTCGCAACGCGTATCGAGCGCGATACAGAGGCGATCCTCGCCGTGGCGCGCGATCCACTTCTCCACGAGCGCCGGCGCGCGCACGGCGACGCTGCCGACGACGACGCGCGCCACGCCCGCATCGAGCAATCGCTGCACGTCGTCCTCCTCGCGCACGCCGCCGCCGGCCTGCACGGCAAGGCGCTCGCTCGCCGCAATTTTCTCGATCACGCGCAAGTTCTCGAACGCGCCCGAGCGGGCGCCATCGAGATCGACCAGATGCAGCCAGGTCGCCCCCGCGTCGGCATAGTCGGCGGCAAGCGTGCAGGCGTCGAATCCGTAGCGCGTTTCCTGCGCGTAGTCGCCCTGCTTGAGACGCACCACCCGACCAGCGCGCAAATCGATGGCGGGAATGATCAGCATCGTTGTGCCTGTCCTTGATCGCGAGGATCGCGAAGCGGCCATCCTCTGTCGCAACTTTCACGCAAAGCCGTCATTGTACGGGCACTCGCAAGCCGATGAAGTTTTGCAGCAGCCGCGCACCAACCGCGGCCGAACGCTCGGGATGGAACTGCGCGCCGAAGAAATTTCGGTGCTGCACGACCGCCGAGAACGTGCTGCCGTAGTCGCAGCTTGCCAACGTCCAGCCACCTGTCGGCGCGGCATAACTGTGCACGAAGTACGCGAACGCGCTGGTGTCGATGCCGGCAAGCAACGGCGATGGGCGATCGATGCGCAGCGAGTTCCAGCCCATGTGCGGCACGCGCAGTCCGTCGCCGGGCACAAACCGCCGCAGGCTGGCCGGAATGAGGCCCAGGCACGGCGTATCGCCCTCCTCGGAATGTTCGAACAGCAACTGCATGCCGAGGCAGACACCGAGCACGGGCTGGGTCAAGCTGCGCACGACCTCGACCAGGCCCGTGTCGTGCAGGCGCGCCATGCCGGGCGCCGCCGCGCCGACGCCGGGCAGGATCACATGCGTCGCCGCGCGGATCTCGTCGGCGTCGCTCGACAGCGGTGCGTCGACGCCGAGCCGCTGCAGGGCATAGCGCACCGAGCCGATATTGGTGCCACCGGCATCGATCAACACGACGTTCTCCATCACAGCGCCCCTTTCGTGCTCGGCAACTCCGAGCCCTCGCGCCGCAATGCGGCGCGCAGCGCACGCGCGACCGACTTGAAGCAGGCCTCGATCATGTGGTGCGCGTTGTCGCCACGCACAGCCAGGTGCAGGTTGGCGCCGAGCGTATCGCACAGCGAACGGAAGAAGTGCGGCACGAGTTCGGTGGGAATGTCGCCGACGCGATCGCGCGGAAAGCCGCCGTCGAACACGAAATAGGCGCGCCCGGAAAGATCGAGTGCCGCGCGCGCGATCGTTTCGTCCATCGGCAGGACGATGTCGACGGCGGCCGCGCCACTCTTCGCTTCCGCCGCCGCGCCGTAGCGGCCGATGCCGCGCTTGTCGCCGAGCGCCTGACGCAGCGCCGTGCCGAGCGCCAGCGCGCAGTCCTCGATTGTGTGGTGCTCGTCGATGTGGGTGTCGCCGTCGCAACGCAGATCCAGCGCGAAGCCGCCGTGCTTGCCAATCTGCTCGAGCATGTGGTCGAAGAAGCCCAGACCCGTATGCACCCTGGGTTCGGCCACACGATCGAGGTCGACGGTTACCGCGATGCGTGTCTCGCGCGTGTCGCGCCGGACCGAGGCGCGCCGCGGCGCGTCGCACAACTCATGCGCGATCGCGCTCCAGTTCCACTCGCCGGTGTCGAGGCGAAAGCTGCGGATGCCGAGGTTCGCCGCGAACTGCGCATCGGTTTCGCGGTCGCCGACCATGGCCGATTGCGCACGGCTCCAACCGTCGTCGGCGAGATGGTGGCGCACGAGTCCCGTGCCGGGCTTGCGCGTGCCACGGCCTTCGTGGGCGAAGCTTGGATCGATCAGCACCTCGCGGAAGCGAATGCCCTGCGAGGCGAAGATGCGCATCATCAGTTCGTGCGGCCCGTCGAACGTGTGCCGCGGAAAGCTGTCGGTACCGAGTCCGTCCTGATTGGTGATCATGACCAGTTCGTAGCCCGCCGCAACGATGCGCGCGAGCGCGGGAATCACGCCCTCGACCAGCGCGAGCTTCTCGTAGGCGTCGATCTGGAAGTCGGCCGGCTCGACGATCAGCGTGCCGTCGCGGTCGACGAAAAGAATCTTGCGCTGGCTCATGCCGCCGACTCCCGCAGACCGAGTGCGCCGAGCAGGCTCGCGTTCTCCTGCGGCGTGCCGATCGTGATGCGCAGGCAATCGGCCAGCCCCGGATAGCGGCTGACGTCGCGCACGATGATGCCGAGGGCGAGCAAGGTTCGATAGGCCTTCGGCGCGTCAGCGAAGCGCACGCAGAGGAAGTTCGCCGAGGACGGATACACCGCGAGCACACCCGCCGCCGACGGCAGCGCACGCGCAAGGCGTTCGCGTTCGCCCAGCAGGGTCGCAATGCGCTCGCGCGCTCGCGCGACACCCTGCGCCGACAGCGCCGCGAGGGCGGCATCGGCGCACGGTGCGGGAATCGGATACGGCGCCTGGATACGGCGCAACAGCGCGACGATCTGCGCATGCGCGAGCAGCGTGCCGACACGCGCACCGGCCAGCGCATAGGCCTTCGACAGCGTACGCAGCACAGCGAGGTTTTCGTGGCGACCGAGCAATGTCGCAGCGCTGGCCGCATCACCGGCAAATTCGAGATACGCCTCATCGACGACGACCAGCGCGCGGTCGCGCAGGGCCAGTGCGAGCTTTTCCACCACCCCCGGCGGCACCAGCGCCCCGGTCGGATTGTTCGGCGTGCAGACAAAGACGAGCTTGGTCGAGTCGGAGATCTTCGCGAGCATGGCATCGGCATCGACGGCGAAATCCGCGCCCAGCGGCGCCTCGATCACCGCCGCTCCCTGGGTACGCGCGGCGACGGCGTACATGCCGAAGGTCGGCGGCGAGATCGCGATCGTGTCGCGGCCTTCGCGGCAGAACGCACGCACGAGCAGATCGATCGCCTCGTCGCTGCCACGTCCGACCAGCACCTGCTCGGCGGCGATACCGTACAACTCAGCCAAGCGGTTGCGCAACGCGGGCGGCTGCGGATCGGGATAGCGATTGAGGCCGGGCCCGGCGTCGCCGGCCGGTGCCCAGGGCGATTCGTTCGCATTGAGCATGATCGTCGCCTGCCCCGCCTCCATGCGTGCCGACGAATACGGCTGCATCGCGAGGATTTCAGGCCGCGCGCGTTCGAGCAGTTTCAGTGGTGTCGACGCACTCATCGCTTCGATTCCAGATCGGCCAGGCGAAGTGTCACGGCTCGCTCATGCGCGTTCAAACGTTCCGCCCGGGCCAGCGTCGCCGCGCAGGCGCCGATCGCACGCAGCCCATCGGCGGACAATTCCTGTACCGTGATCTGCTTGACGAAGCTCGCAACCGACACGCCGCTCCAGGCGCGCGCATAGCCGTAGGTGGGCAACACATGATTGGTGCCGCTGCAGTAGTCGCCGACCGCCTCGGGCGACCACGAACCGAGAAAAACCGATCCCGCGTTCTCCAGCTGAGGCAGCAGCGCGCGCGGATCGCGCACGTTGAGGATCAAGTGCTCGGGCGCATACTCGTTGCTGATCGCGACCGCTTCGGCCAGCGAGGCCACCCGGACCAGGCGACTCTTCGCCAGAGCGGCGCGCGCGATGTCGGCGCGCGGCAACAACGCGAGCTGGCGCGCGAGTGCTGCACGCGTCGCATCGAGCAGCGCGCGGTCGTCGGCCAGCAGCAACACCTGCGACTCCGGCCCATGCTCGGCCTGCGAAAGCAGATCGGCGGCGACGAATTCCGGATTCGCCGCTGCGTCGGCGATCACGAGCACCTCGGACGGCCCGGCCGGCATGTCGATGGCCGGGCCACCCAGCAACGCCGACGCCTGACGCTTGGCCTCGGTGACATACGAATTGCCCGGCCCGAACAACTTGTCGCAAGCGGGAACCGACGCGGTGCCGAACGCCATCGCAGCGATCGCCTGCGCGCCGCCGAGCTTGAATACATGACGGATGCCGCACAGCGCCGCGACGTACAGCACCGCCGCGTCGGCACGCCCGTCCTTGCCCGCCGGGGTGCACATCACGACCTGCGGATTCTTCGCGATCTGCGCCGGCACGCCCAGCATCAGCGCGGTCGATGGCAGCGGCGCACTGCCTGCGGGCACGTACAGGCCCACGCGTGCGATCGGCCGTGTCACGCGCTCGCAGACCACGCCCGGCGCAGTCTCGACCCTCACCACTTGCGGCGCGGCGGCACGATGGAACGTTTCGATGCGTCCTTTCGCGTCGGCGATCGCCCGTTTCAGCGCCACATCGAGACCGGCTTCGGCTTCGGCGAATTCGGCCTCGCCCACTGCGAACGTCGCAAGCTCGCAGCCGTCGTAGCGGCGGGTCAACGCGCGCAGACTGGCGTCGCCGTCGGCGCGTACCTGGTCGAGGATGCGCGCCACAGCGGCCGCCAACTCCGTACTGCGCTCCTGCACGGGGCGGCGCAACGCGGCACGACGCGCGTCGGCATCGAGCGCGGCCCATTCGACGCACGCCAGTTCCAGGGTTTCCTGCTGCGCGTTCATGCCAGAATCTTCTCCACCGGCAATACCAGCAACTGGCTCGCACCGGCGCGTTTCATGTCTTCGAGGTGGGTCCACGTCACTGCGCCATAGCACACGGCCTGCAAGGCGACCTGATCCGGGCTGCCTTCGATCGGCAGCAGGGTCGGCGTCTGCGCATTCGGCAGAATGGCGCGGATCGCCTCGACTGCAGAGCGCGCCGCGTGCAGCATCACGAGTTTGGATTCGCGCACCTGGATCACGCCGTCGATGCGGCGCAGCAGCAGTTCGCGCAGTTCGCCACGCTCGTCGAGCGGCAGTTCTTCGGGGCCGGCGATGACCGCCTCGCTGTCGAGCAGCACGACCGCTTCCTTGAGCTGGTTCGCCGCGAGCGTCGCGCCGCTGGACACGAGGTCGCAGATCAGGTCCGCGGTGCCGAGGCGTGGCGCGATCTCGACCGAGCCGGCGAGGAACACGACCTTGGCCTCGACCCCGTTGCGCGCAAGCCAATCGCCGAGCAGCGCCGGATACGACGTGGCGATGCGCTGGCCCTGCAACTGCCGCGGACTCTCGTACTCCATCTCCTGCGGCACCGCGATCGACAGGCGGCAGCGGCTGGTGTTGAGCGGGCGCAGCTCCACGCCGGGCGCGGCGTCGCCGTTCGCGCGCGAAGTCAGCGCCTGCTCGGCGAGCACGTTGCGGCCGACGATGCCGAGGTCGCACACGCCCTGCGCGATCAAACCGGGGATGTCGTCGTCACGCACCAGCAGCAGGTCGATCGGCATGCTCTCGCCGAAACAGAACAGCTTGTCTCTACTCTGGCGGAACTTCAGGCCGCAACGCGCGAGCAGATCCTGCGACACGTCGGCCATGCGCCCGGATTTCTGGATCGCGATGCGCAAGCGATCACGGTTCTTTGCATTCGTCATCTTCTGCTATCTCGGCAAAAAGAAAGGCGGGCTTCCTGCCCGCCCGTCCCGATCAAACGGTTTTCCTGGCGGGCGTCTTCGCGGGTCGACCGCGCTTGCGCAACGAAGGCACCGCATGGTGCTCGATCGCGGCGCGATATCCGCCGTTGCCCTCGGCGAGGAAGCGCGCCACGCGCCCGACCGTGGTCACGCTGACCCCGGTGCGTTCGTGGATCTCGCGATAAGCCATGCCGTCGAGCAGATACGGCACCACGCGCCAACGATCGATCAGCGCCTCGAGCTCTGCCGGCGTGCACAGATCGCGCAGGAACGAGCGCATCTCGCCGATGCCGCGCATGGCCAGCAGCGCCCGGCACAGGTTGTCTTCGGCTGACTCCTTGGTGGTTTCGGGATCGATCTGCTTGCGTTTCATGGGTGCAGGCTAGCAGATCGGAAAGCGCAAATCAATGTAATAGTGCACTAATACATGAAATCAGAAAAATGCAGCCGCTGCTCTCGAATTGCCGTCCATGGGTTGCGGCCCCGCAACGCCGCGCTTGACCGCAGCGCCGATTTGCCGAAGATTGCAGCAACTGGCGCAGCGGCCATATCACGACGTAGCCATGGAACCCGAACTCGTCACCACGGCAGAGATTGAGCCCGTTCTCGCGGAACTCCGATCGCGCGAACCGGTCTTCCATCACCCCGAATTCGGCATGACCCGCGCCGATTTCGAGCGCATGACCGATGCGGCGTTCTGGGAAATCGGCGCCTCGGGCCGGCGCTATTCGCGCGAGTACGTTCTCGATGTGCTCGAGGAGCGCGGACACAATCCAGGCGACGACGAATGGGATGTACGCGACTTCCATTGCGCCGAGATTGCAGCGGACAACTATCTCGTCACTTACACATTGCGGCAGGAGCAACGCATCACGCGCCGTGCGTCGATCTGGCGCCGAACGGAGGAGGGATGGAAGATCGTCTTCCATCAGGGCACGGTCGTCGCCGAGGGCTGAACCATCCCGGATTCGGCATTTCGGCGCAAGCTGAAGTGACGAACGAAAGCGGCGAAGCCGTGGATCAGCGCATCAGCCCTCCGGGAGGCATTCCACCGCCGCCCATGCCCTTCATCGCCGCACCCATCTGCCGCATCAGGCCTTTCATCCCGCCCGCGCCCATCTTCGACATCATTTTTTCCATCTGCATGTACTGCTTGAGCAGGCGGTTGACGTCGGCCGGCTGGGTACCCGAGCCCTTCGCCACGCGCGCCCGCCGTGAACCATTCAACAGGTCGGGGTGACGGCGCTCCTTCTTCGTCATCGAGTTGACGATGGCGATCATGCGGTGGACTTCCTTGTCGTTGACCTTCGACTTCACCGCATCGGGCAGGTTGCCGACACCGGGCAGCTTGTCCATCAGCGAGGCCAAGCCGCCCATCGACACCATCTGCTGCAACTGGTCGCGCATGTCGTTCATGTCGAAGCGCTTGCCCTTCATCACTTTCTCGGCAAGCTTCTGCGCCTTTTCCTTGTCGACGTTCTGCTCGACCTGTTCGACCAGTGAGAGCACGTCACCCATGCCGAGGATGCGCTGGGCGATGCGGTCCGGATGAAACGCATCGAGGCCATCGGGTTTTTCCGACACGCCGATGAACTTGATCGGGCGCCCGGTGATGTAGCGCACGCTCAACGCCGCGCCGCCGCGCGCATCGCCGTCGGTCTTGGTCAGCACGACGCCGGTCAGCGGCAGCGCTTCGGCGAAGGCCTTGGCCGTGTTCGCCGCGTCCTGGCCGGTCATCGCATCGACCACGAACAGGGTCTCGATCGGATTCAGCGCCGCGTGCAGGCGCTTGATCTCGTCCATCATCTGCGCATTGATCGCGAGACGACCCGCGGTGTCGACCAGCAGCACGTCGGCGAAATTCTTCTTCGCTGCATCGAGCGCGCCCCGCGCGATCGCGACCGGATCCTCATCGCTCGTACTCGGATGGAACAACACATCGACCTGTTCGGCCAGCGTGCGCAACTGCTCGATCGCCGCCGGGCGATACACGTCGGCGCTGACGACCATGACCTTTTTCTTCCTGCGGTCCTTGAGGAACCTGGCGAGCTTGGCCACCGTCGTCGTCTTGCCGGCGCCCTGCAAGCCGGCCATCAGCACGATCGCCGGCGGCGCGGCGGCAAGGTTCAGGTCGGTGTTGACCGAACCCATCACCGCGGTCAGCTCGTCGCGCACGACCTTGACCAGCGTCTGTCCCGGCGACAGGCTCTTCAACACCTCCTGCCCGACCGCGCGCACCTGGATGCGCTGGATCAGCGCCTGCACCACGGGCAGCGCCACGTCCGCTTCGAGCAGCGCGATGCGCACCTCGCGCAGTGCCTCGCGGATGTTCGCGTCGGTCAGCCGCGCGCGACCGCGCAGGCGCTCGATCGTGGTGGAAAGGCGTTGGCTCAGGGATTCGAACATGGGTCTTGCCGGGATGGAAGCGAGCCGCGGATTATACTGGCTGATCGCCCCGACCGCTCCCGTGGCGCTATCGATCACGCCCGGCCGATGGACAGTCCGCGACCGGGCTGCCGGGCGCGTGGCACGGCCAACGCGATATGCGACACTTGGCGGATGTTCATCACGATCTCCTCCCTGCTCGCCACCGCGCTGTACCTCATCGCCGCGGCGATTCTCTCCCTGCCCCTGCTGCACCGCCAGGCTCAGCCGCGCGCGGTCGGGCTGGGTTTCGGCGCATTTGCGGTCGTGCTGCATTTCGCCGCCCTGCTCGGCGCACATCGCGGCGGCGTGGATCTGCACTTCTTCGCCGCATTGTCCCTGGTCGCGGCCTGCATCGCCGCGCTGTGCCTCATCGTCAACCTGAGCCGGCCGGTAGCGACGCTGGGCGTGATCGTGTTCCCGCTCGCATCCTTGCTGCTCGGGGTCGATGCGTTTCTGGCCCCGTCGACGCAACCGATGACGATGGAGTGGCAGATCAAACTGCATGTGATCTTCGCCCTGCTCGGCTACAGCGTGCTCAGCATCGCCGCCGTGCTCGCGATCCTGCTCGCGCTGCAGGAACGCGCGCTGCACGCGCGCCGCTTCGACGGCCTCGTGCGCACGCTGCCGCCGCTGACCCTGACCGAAGCGCTGATGTTCCGCCTGATCGGCGCGGGCTTCGTCCTGCTCACGCTGACCCTGATCACGGGCATCCTGTTCGTCACCAACCTGTTCGACCAGCATCTCGCGCACAAGACGATCCTGTCGATCGCCGCGTGGCTCGTGTTCGGCGCCCTGCTGTTCGGGCGCTGGCGCCATGGCTGGCGCGGCCGCCGCGCAGTCAACCTGACGCTGATCGGCATGCTGTTGCTGCTGCTCGCGTTCTTCGGCAGCCGCTTCGTGCTGGAAGTCGTTCTCAAGCGAGTGCAGTAGTACGATGGCGGGCATGCCCGCGCACCGCCACGCCATCGCGATCAAACGCGCCTACGCCGCGCCGGACGAGGACGACGGGTATCGCATCCTCGTCGATCGCCTCTGGCCGCGCGGACTGGGCAAGGACGCCGCGCATGTCGATCTTTGGCTCAAGGAGATCGCGCCGAGTCCGGCGCTGCGCGTCTGGTTCGGCCACGACCCGGCGCGTTTCGCCGAATTCAGGCGGCGCTATGACGCGGAACTGAAGTCGAACACCGCGGCAGTCGCGCAGATGGACCGGATCCTCGCGCAGACGCCCGTCACGCTCGTCTATGCCGCGAAAGACGAGACACACAACCACGCGATCGTGCTGAAGAATTTCCTCGAATCGCGCCGGTAATAACCCTGCGAGCGAAGCCCGCGCCGACGGAAGCAACGGTGCGGTGCTTGCGCGGGAATCCGTGCCGCAAGCACCGCCATGTCAGTAATCGGCTCCGGACGGCGTAACCCCCTGTGGAGGACGTCGATCGTCTTCGCGCACCGGCAACGGATCCCGTGCCGCGGGTTTCTCCGTCGTTCCAGGGCAGGCAGGCCACCCGCGGCGAAGGAAAACCTCTGTCGTGGAACGGGACGCCGGTCAACCCAGCTTGGTACCTCAACCATCAGGAGCAAGATCATGCAATCGAATTCGACCAATTGTTTGACGCTCTCGGCCTTGACCTTGGCCGTTTCCATGGCTTGCGCACCGGCGCAAGGTGCGCAAACCGCCGCGCCTTCCGGCCCGGCCACCCGTTCGCCCGGCACAAGCGCGCCGAAGTACGCCGCCGCGCTGGCGGCGGCGCAGCAAAAGCTGGCGCATGCCCAACGCGTCGTGCAGGGCTTCACGTCCCGGGCAGCCGCCGAAGGACTGACGGATGCCTGGCGCATCGACCTGCTCAATTCGCTGATGCAAAGTCCGGAGACGAGCTTCGACCAGGTGGCGGCGGCCGCGACGGCACGCGATGCGCTGGCCGCCGCCGGCGCGGCCAGCGCGGCCGGGCAGCAGAACCTGACCTCCGATCGGTCCGGAACCACCGCCGTCACCCCCGATTCGCTCGGAACCGATCACTACGACCTGACCTACATTCCGATCTACGCATCGTGCCGCCTGGTCGATACCCGCGCCAGCGGCGGCGGCGGTCCGATACTCGCCGCAACCTCGCGGAAATTCGGCGTGAACACCGCCGCGGCCCAAGGCGGCACCTGCAACGCGTACAGCGCCTACTTCGGCATCAACAACAACCCACCGGCCGCGCTCGCGGTCAATGTCACCGTCGTCTCCATGGGTTACTCCGGCGTGGACGGCGCCTATCTGCAGGTCTATCCGGACGGCACCACTCCGGTGAGCAGTTGGATGAACTACAACCCGAACGAAATCGTTGCCAACGCCGGCATTCTGCCAATGACGACAACCAACCTCTACTTCGACGTGTTCGCCTCCACCGAAACGCAAGTCGTCGTCGACGTCGTCGGCGCGTTCGTGGCGCCGAATCCGACGCCGCTCGCATGCACGCAAGTCAACAACTCGGCGACCAACGGCAATGGCGCAGGCTTCACCATTACGTCGCCAAGCTGCCCATCCGGTTACACGGTTACGGGGGGATCGTGCTATTCATCGCCGGGCGGCTTGATGGGAGACACGCGGCTGGTTTCGAGCTACCAAAACGGCGGCGCCTGGACCTGCGAGTTCTATGGCAATACCGTGAACAACTATGCCGGGGCCACCGCGACCTGCTGCAAAGTACCCGGAGGCCCCGATACGCCGTAACCGAACTCCATCCGTTCAGTCCACTGCGGCGAGCGCTTCTGCGAGGCGCTCGACCGCGACGATCTCCATCTCGCCGATCTTCGCCTTCTTCGGCGCGTTCGCCTTCGGCACGATCGCCTTGAGGAATCCGTGCGTCGCCGCTTCGCGCAGGCGTTCCTCGCCGTTCGGCACGGGACGGATCTCGCCCGACAAGCCGACTTCGCCGAACGCAACGAGTTTCTCCGGCAGCGGCCGGTCGCGGAAACTCGACAGCACTGCGAGCAGCACCGGCAGGTCGGCCGCCGTTTCCTGCACGCGGATGCCGCCGACGACGTTGACGAAGACGTCCTGGTCGTAGACCGCGATGCCGCCGTGCCGGTGCAGCACGGCGAGCAGCATCGCGAGCCGGTTCTGTTCGAGGCCGAGCGCGACGCGACGCGGATTGCCGAGCGAGGATTGATCGACCAGCGCCTGCACCTCGACGAGCAGCGGCCGCGTACCTTCGCGCGTCACCATGACGGCGCTGCCCGGCGTCGGCGCACTGTGCGCCGAGAGGAAGATCGCCGACGGATTCGGCACCTCGCGCAGCCCCTTGTCGCCCATCGCGAACACGCCGAGATCGTTCACCGCGCCGAAGCGGTTCTTGAATGCGCGCAGCACGCGGAAACGCGAACCGGACTCGCCTTCGAAGTAAAGCACGGCGTCGACCATGTGTTCGAGCACGCGCGGGCCCGCGATGCCGCCCTCCTTGGTCACATGGCCGACGAGGAAGATGCTCGTGCCGGTCTCCTTGGCGTAGCGCACCAGGCGCGCGGCCGACTCGCGCACCTGGCTGACCGAGCCGGGCGCCGCGGTCAGCGTTTCGGTCCAGACCGTCTGGATCGAATCGATCACGAGCGCGCGCGGGGCATCCTTCTGCGCATGCTCGACGATGCGCTCGACGCAGGTTTCGGCGAGGCAGCGCAGCGGCTCCAGCGGCAGGCCGAGGCGCTGCGCACGCGCGGCGATCTGAGCGAGCGACTCCTCGCCCGACACGTACAGCGTGCGCAGGCGCGCGCCGAGCGCGCCGAGCGTCTGCAGCAGCAGCGTCGACTTGCCGATGCCCGGGTCGCCGCCGACGAGCACGACCGAGCCTTCGACGAGGCCGCCGCCGAGCACGCGGTCGAGTTCGCCGATGCCGACGCGCACGCGCGTCTCCGCTTCGGCGGCAACGTCGGTCAACGCGAGGATCTTCGCCGCATCGCCCGCGCCGGCGTAGCCCGCGCGCCGCACCGCGCCGCTCTTCGCCGCCGGCTCGACCACGAACTCGGACAAGGTGTTCCATGCGCCGCAGGACTCGCACTGGCCCTGCCATTTCGAGTATTCGGCGCCGCACTGGTTGCAGACGTATGCTGTCTTTGCTTTGGCCATGCGCGCATTGTAGACGGCGTCGGGTCTCATTCGACGCGACGCCGCCGCCTCGACGCTCAATGCGCCGACGTCACGCTCTTGAGCAGGGCTGCGTCGAAATCCGCGTCGATCTTCGCGCCGCCGGCCGCCGCATCGTCGATGTGCACGTGTCCGGCGAGGCGGTCGCGCGCATCGGTCTTGATCGTGAACGCCGCCGGCTCGGTGCCGCCCGAATACTGGACCTTCTGGCCGTTGAGCACGACCCAGTAACCGAGATGGCGCGCGTCCTTGGCGAAATCGATCGTCGCTCCCTCGCTCACGCTTCCGTCCGCGCACGACAGGCTCGCGCAGGCGGCCAGCTTCGCGCCGATGTCGGTCGCGGAGAAATACAGGCGGCGCAGCGTCTTGCCCGGCTGCATGTCGTCGGGGCCCTCGATCAGCCAGGCGTATTTCACTGCCGCGTTCTTGTGCGCGTAGTCGATGCTGCCGCTTGCGCCGCCGGCGGCGGCAGCGAACGAGGCGCAGGCGAATGCCAGCGCGCCGGCACCGAGACGGAATTTGCCCAATCGTGTTGCCGTGTTCATGTTCTTCTCCTCATTGGATGGAAAGAAAGATCGCCGGACGGACGCAAAACCCCTGCCTTCGCCCCGGTCTGCGGCCCTGCCCCCGGATCCACACGCCATGCGCCGCGAAAGCCGGCCACGCCACCGACGGACGCCTGCTGTCGCCTGCGCCGGTGTGCTGCCGGCGTCGGCCTGCTTCGTGCATTGCCGGCGCGGGCTGCATCGTCCACCGCCGGTGGTGCGGTCGGCCCCGTTTCGCCCCCGAGGCCTGCACCATCGCATATTTGGCGCCCAATTCAAGCGGACTGGCTCCGCCCATTGGTGTGATTTGCCGCGCATTTTTCCTTCGCGCCTGCGGCCGTCCACGCAAATTGCAGCGAGCGGAGGCGCCTGCGCGGCCTAGGTGTCGTCCTCGACGAACAGCACGCGACGGGTCATGCCGCAGGTGAGGTCGTAGCTGATCGTGCCGGCATGCGCGGCGATCGTTTCGACCGGCAGATCGCGACCCCACAAAGTCACCCGGTCGCCGACCCGGGCGCCGGGAACGTTGCGCAGATCGATCGTGATCAGGTCCATTGATACGCGGCCGACGATGGCCGCGGGCCTGCCGTCGACAAGCACCGGCGTGCCGGGTTGCGCGCTGCGCGGGTAGCCGTCGCCGTAGCCGATCGCGGCAACGCCGATGGTCATGTCTTCGGGACACTCCCAGGTAGCAGCGTAGCCGATGCATTCGCCCTTCCCTACCTGCTTGACCGAAATCAGGCGCGTCGACAGCGTCATCGCCGGCTCGAAACCGAGATCGGCGCCGCTCTTGCCCGCGACCACGGACAGGCCGTACAGCAGGCCGCCGACACGCACCCAGTTTTCCGCATGCCCAGTTCCGGCAGAGAACGATGCCGGCCAACCGAGCAGACCGGCCGAGTTCGCCAGCGCGCGCGCGCCGGCCAGTTCGGCGCTCGCCTGCTCGAAACGCGCGATCTGCGTGGCAGTCAGGTCATTGCCGAATTCGTCGGATGCCGCGAAATGCGTCATCAGCACGATGTCGGCGTCGATGTTCGGCAGCGCCCGCAGCTTTGCATGAATTTCCACAATGCCACTCGAATCGAAACCGAGGCGATGCATGCCGGTATCGATCTTGAGCCAGACGCGCAGCGGGCGAGTGCCGGCGAGAGGATGCTCGGCCGCGAGCCAGTCCAGTTGCGCTTGGTGATGGATCACCGCATCGAGATCGAGGCGGCGCAACTCGGCGAGATCGCCCGGCTCGTCCGGCCCGGCCAGCACGACGATGCGCTGGCGGTTGCCCGCCGAACGCAGGCGCAGCCCGTCGCCAAGCGCGGCGACGCCGAGCGCATCGGCATCCGCACAGGCGCGGGCGACGCGTTCGAGGCCGTGGCCGTAGCCGTCGGCCTTGACCACGGCCATCACTTTCGCCGCGCCCGCAACCTCGCGCACGCGCGCGAGGTTGCGGCGCAAGGCGCCGAGGTGGATGGTAGCCAGTGCGGTGCGGCTCATCGGCAGGCAAGGAAATGGACAGACGCAGGCATGATAGTTCGTCGGGCCGGCATTCCGGCCTGCGCGTGCATGATTTTCTCGGGCTTTTTCAGGGCACGCGCGCCGCGGACCGGACGCGACCTGTGTTCCTCTCCTGGCCGAGCGAGCATCCGCCGCCGCACCAGCTCAGTCGTAGTTGCCGTAGCTGTCCTCAGCGTAATTTTCGAACCTGGTGTACTCGCCGCGGAAAGTCAGCGTGACATGGCCGGTGGGACCGTTGCGCTGCTTGCCGATGATGATTTCGGCCTGGCCCTTGTCGGCCGACTCGGGGTTGTAGTACTCGTCGCGGTAGATGAACAGGATCACGTCGGCGTCCTGTTCGATCGCGCCGGACTCGCGCAGATCGCTCATCATCGGCCGTTTGTCGGTGCGCTGCTCGAGCGAGCGGTTGAGCTGCGACAGCGCGATCACCGGCACGTTGAGTTCTTTCGCGAGCGCCTTCAGGCCGCGCGAGATTTCCGAAATCTCGGTCGCGCGATTCTCCTTGCTGCCGGGCACGGCCATCAGCTGCAGGTAGTCGATGACGATGAGGCCGAGATCGTGCTCGCGCTTGAGGCGCCGCGCGCGCGCGCGCAACTCGCCCGGCGACAGCGCCGGCGTGTCGTCGATGAAGATCTTCGCCTCGGACAGCAGCGTGATTGCACTGGTCACGCGCGGCCATTCCTCATCCTGGATGTCGCCGGTGCGCAGGTGCTGCTGGTTGATGCGGCCGAGCGAGGAGATCAGACGGAACGCGAGCTGCGAAGCCGACATTTCCATCGAGAAGATCGCGACCGCCTTCTTCGACTTGATCGCGGCGTGCTCGGCCATGTTGACCGCGAGCGCGGTCTTGCCCATCGACGGGCGTGCGGCGAGGATGATGAGGTCGGACGGCTGCAGGCCGGCGAGCATGCCGTCGAGATCGGTGAAGCCGGTGGAGAGGCCGGTCACCGCGCCCTTGTTTTCGTAGCGGTGATGCAGGATCTGGAACGCTTCCTTCACCGCCGCGCGCATCGGCGTGAAGCCCTTGCGCCCGCGCGCCCCGGCTTCGGCGATGCGGAACACTTCCAGTTCCGCGCCTTCGAGGATTTCCTGGGTCGAGCGCCCTTCCGGCTGGAAGCCGTCGCCGGCGATCTTCGTGCCCGCTTCGATGAGCTGGCGCAGCACCGACTTCTCGCGCACGATGTCGGCATAGGCGCCGATGTTCGCCGCACTGGGCGTGGCGTTGGCGAGTTCGATCACGTAACTCGATCCGCCGACCAGCTCGGACAGCTTGTTCGATTCGAACCAGTCGGCCAGCGTGACCGCGTCGCAGGGCATGTTCTTGTTCGACAACTCGCCGATCGCGCGGAAGATCAGGCGATGGTCCTTGCGGTAGAAATCGTCCTCGACGAGCTTGTCGGCGATGCGCTCCCACGCGTGCGCGTCGAGCATGAGTCCGCCGAGCACGGCCTGCTCGGCGTCGATGGAATGCGGCGGCACGCGCAGTGCGTCGACGCGCGCGGACTGGAAGCGATCAGGTGACACAGCCATCGTTGCAGTTCTTGTCGTCAGGGAATCTCGTCGGATGCAATGCTACCGATCCTCGTCTCATCGCGCGATACGACAAACCTGTGGATATCGTGTGGAAATCCGCATCGAGTGCGCACCACCGCAACCGGCAACAGCGATGCTGAGCTGGAAGCATGAAGCGGCAATTGTGGAAAAGCGCGGTCGGCTACGGGGCAGCACTGGCGTTCGGCGCGCTTGCGCTGGCGTTGCTCGACTATCAGCGCTTCACGCGCACGCATTTCGGTGATTTCGCGACATTCCTGGTCGGCGCCGGATTTCTCACCCTGGGCATCTATATCGGCATGCGTGTAGTAACGACGCCGGCCACCGTCGCATTCGACGGCAATCCACGGGCGCAGGCATCGCTTGGCATCAGCCCGCGCGAACTGGCGGTACTGGCGGAAATCGCAGCGGGTCGCTCGAACAAGGAAATCGCACGGCAGTTGAACGTCTCCCCAAATACGGTGAAGACCCACGTCGCGCGCCTGTTCGAAAAGCTCGGCGCAAAACGCCGCACCGACGCGATTGCCAAAGCCCGGGAACTCGGGATCGTCCGATAAGGCCCCGATTTCGGCTGAACCGGTCCAAATCACCCGTTTGGATGATTGTCCGCGGGCGCGTGGAGTACGCTAATTGCGGCTCCTTCACCCACGCAGACAACCCATATGCTCAATCTCATCCTGCGCTACGGTTTGATTGCCGGCCTCATTGTCGGCATTCCGATGATGGTCCTTGCCGTCGCCCTGAACGGCCACCCACCGCTGGCCTGGGGCATGGTCATCGGCTATACGACGATGCTGGTCGCTTTCAGCATGGTGTTCATCGCGATCAAGCGCCATCGCGACAACGACCTCGGCGGCGTAATCCGCTTCTGGCCCGCGTTCGCGCTCGGCCTCGGCATCAGCTTCGTCGCCAGCGTGATCTACGTGGCCGCCTGGGAGGCCGTGATGGCCTTGACCCACATGGACTTTGCCAGCAGCTACGCGGCTACTCTGATCGAGGAGCAGAAAGCCAAGGGTGCGTCCGCCGACGCGCTGGCGAAGCTGACCGCGGAGATGGAGACGTTCAAGGTGCAATACGCCAATCCGCTGTTCCGCCTGCCGATGACATTCACCGAAATTTTCCCAATCGGTCTGCTCGTTTCGCTGATCACCGCCGGGCTGTTGCGCAACCGCCGCTTTCTCGCCGTCCGGCGCGGTTGATCGTCGCCGCCGGAATGAAAAAAAGGCGCCGCAAGGCGCCTTTTTTCCTTGCGGCGTCGAGCTGCCGAAAGCCAGCTCCAACGCCGCGAATCATCGCCGACGAGCGTCGGCAGTGATCACTCTTCGCTGGTGACCGTGACCTTGACCGTCGTGTGCACGTCGGCGTGCAGGTGCACGTGGACCTCGAACTCGCCGGTGTGGCGGATCGGGCCTTCGCCCATGATGACCTCGCTCTTCTCCAGCGGATGGCCGGCGGCGCTGAACGCCTCGGCGATGTCGCGGGGGCCGACCGAGCCGAACAGCTTGCCTTCGGGGCTTGCGTTCGCCTTGAGCGTGATCGCGGCACCTTCGAGCGACGCCTTGCGCGTCTCCGCGGCGCCGAGGATCGAATTCGCCTTGGCCTCGTATTCGGCGCGGCGCTTCTCGAACTCGGCCACGTTCTTCTCGGTGGCCGGCACGGCCTTGCCCTGCGGCACGAGGTAGTTGCGGCCGTAACCGGGCTTGACCTTGACCTTGTCGCCGAGGGCGCCAAGGTTTTTCACTTTCTGCAAAAGGACCAGTTCCATTTCATTCTCCGATTCGTTAGCGCCGCCGTGGAACGCGACGCAGCAGTGGGTTGTTGTCCGAATAGCGTTTCGTCATCCCGGCGAAAACCGCGATGACGAACGATTTCAATGCGCGTCGCTGTACGGCAGCAGCGCGAGGAAGCGCGCGTGCTCGATCGCCGACTTGAGCTGACGCTGGTAGCGCGCCTTCGTGCCGGTGATGCGGCTCGGCACGATCTTGCCGGTTTCGGTGAGGTACTGACGCAAGGTGTTGAGATCCTTGTAATCGATGTAGGTCACGCCTTCGGCGGTGAAACGGCAGTATTTCTTGCGGCGGAAAAATTTCGACATGGTCTTCGTATCCTTTTTCTTGCTCTTGGGGGCGGCCACTTATTCGGCCGCTGCCGGGGCGGGACGCGGGGCGCGCGGAGCGCGCGGACGGTCGTCGAAATCCTCGCCACCGAAACCGATGACATCCTCGCCGTCGCGACGGCGGCCGCCCTTGTCATCCTTGTTCTTGAGGATGAACGACTGTTCGGTGATCGCTTCGTCGCGATGGACGATCAGGTGGCGCAGGACCGCGTCGTTGAAGCGGAAGCCGGTCTGCAGTTCCTTGACCACTTCCGCACCGCACTCGATGTTGAGCAGCACGTAATGGGCCTTGGCGAGATTGTTGATCGGATAGGCGAGCTGGCGGCGGCCCCAGTCTTCGAGGCGGTGGATCTTGCCCTGGCCGCCTTCGATCAGCGTCTTGTAACGCTCGATCATCGCAGGCACCTGTTCGCTCTGGTCAGGGTGGACCAGAAACACGACTTCGTAATGACGCATGTTGACTCCTTGTGGATATCGCACGGAGGGATTTCCGCCACGACAGCCTCCCGCAACGCGGTGAGGCAAGGCCCGTCGATGCAAGGATCGTTCGGGGGACCGCGAATTCTAAGGGAATCAGGGCTTTGGCGCAAGCTCGGGCGCGATGCCGGCCTTGGCCACGCCCGCCTTCTCCGCATCGGCTCGGGTGGCCTCGCGCAGCGGCTCGATGCGCAGGACGTTGTTCGTCGGCAGGATCAGCGGCTGCCTTGCCGCCGCGTCGTAGACGAATACATAGTTGGATACGGCGCCGAGCCAGGTCCAGGTCGGCGATTTGGACGCGGCAAGGTCGGTATCGGCACCGTTGAGCCGGATTTTCACCTGCGCCGCATCGCCACCAATCGTTTGCCGGTAACGGGCATCCGCATAGAGCGATACGAAAACCCAGCCATAGGAAACCACGACGAAGGCATACATCACCTGCATGAAGACGTGATGCTTCAATCGCAGGCTCCACGCAAGCAAACGCATGCGGAATTTCTGCCATCGGGTCGGCGCGGACCGCGCGCTCAGGCCATCAAGCCGCGCTTGCTGGCGCCGCCGCACCCATGCGTTGATCGCATCCATTGCCGTGATCACCGGAAACGTGCCGAGCACGAGCAACAAGGCGATCGGCTGCTGGATACCCGCGGTGAGGAAGTCGCTGATCTGCGACAGGCTCATCACCGGAATCCCGAACTTCGAATAGAAACGGAAGTTGTAGAAAATACCGGCCATCGCGACGAACAGATAGGCCACGGTGATGCCGAGCGCAGGCTCGCGCGCGAGCAATCGGCGCAGCGAAGGCAGCAGGCTGTGCAGCGCCGATGCGGGTGCGGGTTTTGCAGCAAGCGGTGTTGCCGGCGCGAGCGCCGTGTCCAATTCCGATTCCGTCACCGTCCGCTGCCCGGTTGCCTGTCCACGCCGCAGTATCGACGCCGCGGCCGTTTTCGTCTACCTGGCCGCGCGCTTCGGCGGCGCAATGCTGAAATTGATCAGGCGCAACGAACCGCCTTCCTCGACGAAGCCCATCCTGAAGCCGATGCGCGCGTCGGGCGCGCCGTAGTAGCCGGTGAATTCGGTGATCCCGCGCGCGTTCCTTCCGGGCGCATCGACGATGACCGGCTCGAGCGGATCGAGCATGGTGAAATCGCCGCGCGTGGCGATCGTGGCGCGGTAGTCGGCCGCGACCTGGGCCGCGGTCTGATGCTCGCGCCAGATCTGCGAGACGATGTCGGATTTGAGGAATTCGTCCATGTTGCGATGGTTCACGGCAACGCCGAACGCATGCATCGCCGCACGCACCGCACGCATTTCCGCGGGCGCGATCGCAACGCCCTTCGCCGGATGCGGATCGGCGAGGATCGTGCGCAGGTCGGCGGCATCGGATTTCGGCGCCACGGCCAGATGCACGTCGACGAAGCTCAAACCGAGCCTGTCGCCTTCGCGCACGAAACGCATCTCGAACAGGGTCGGCGGATCGCTCGCGTATCCACCCTTGACGATCAACTGGTTGTCGGCGTCGACCTGGGCGATGCCGTCGAACCGCGGATGCGCCTTGTCGAGCGCGGTCAGATCGACCCCGCTGTCGATCAGCGGCCTGAACGCCGCCTCCATCTGCGCCGCCGTCACCTGATGCGCGAACACTGCCGACATGACCGGACTGGCATGGAAACCCGCCAGATTCTTCGCCTTGATCGCGACGCCGAGGCGATGGATCACGTCCTTGACCCGCTTTTCGACCTGAACCGGCGCGCGGTCGTCGGGATGCAAAGGTTCAAAACCGGGCGCCGGTGAAACCAGCGCAATGCACAACACCGCGAGGACAGCTCTCGCGCTCCGCATCAGCCGACGGTGAAGCTCTCGCCGCAACCGCATTCGCCGGTCACGTTCGGGTTGCGGAACACGAAGGCGGAGTTGAGACCCTGCCGCGCGAAGTCGATCTCGGTACCGTCGACGAAGGAGAGGCTCGATTCATCGATGACGAGCTTGACCCCGTCCTGCTCGATCACCTGGTCGTTTGCCGCGACGCGCTCGGCGATATCGACGACGTAGGCGTAGCCCGAGCACCCCGTCTTGCGCACACCGAAGCGCACGCCCGCGGCTGCAGGATGCGTGTCGAGGAACTGCTGCATGCGCGTGCGCGCGGCGGGGGTGAGTTGGATGTTCATGCGGCTTTGATTCTATCATGCGCGTCCTGTTTCCCTGCAGTCATTGCGGCAGTCCCTGCTGGAATGACGAGTAAAAATATACTCGCCCCGCATAGTTTTGGGCGACCCACACGGAGTTTCAAGGCATGTCCATCGCCAGTGTTCAACAAGCGCTATCGGGTTCCCTCGCCGCCGGCAGCGAAGTCACCGTGCGTGGCTGGGTGCGCACGCGCCGCGATTCCAAGGCCGGGTTGTCGTTCGTCAACGTCAGCGACGGCTCGTGCTTCGATCCGATCCAGGTCGTCGCGCCGAACACGCTGGCCAACTATGCCGACGTGATCGCGCGCCTGACCGCCGGCTGCGCGGTGATCGCGACCGGCACGCTGGTGCCCTCGCAGGGCAAGGGCCAGGCGTTCGAAATCCAGGCGACCAAGGTCGACGTGGTCGGCTGGGTCGAGGACCCGGAAACCTACCCGATCCAGCCCAAGGCGCACACGATGGAATACCTGCGCGAGGTCGCGCACCTGCGCCCGCGCACGAACACGTTCGGCGCGGTCACGCGCGTGCGCGACTGCCTGGCCAAGGCCGTGCACCGCTACTTCCACGAGCGCGGCTTCTTCTGGATCAATACGCCGATCATCACCGCGAGCGATGCCGAAGGCGCGGGCCAGATGTTCCGCGTGTCCACGCTGGACATGGCCAACCTGCCGCGCGACGACAAGGGTGCGATCGACTGGCACAAGGACTTCTTCGGCAAGGAGACCTACCTTACCGTCTCCGGCCAGCTCAACGTCGAGGCGTACTGTCTGTCGATGAGCAAGGTCTACACCTTCGGTCCGACCTTCCGCGCGGAGAACTCGAACACCGCGCGCCATCTTGCCGAGTTCTGGATGATCGAGCCCGAGATCGCCTTCGCCGACCTCGACGACGACGCCACGCTGGCCGAGGATTTTCTCAAATACCTGTTCCGCGCCGTGCTCGACGAGCGCATGGACGACATGAAATTCTTCGCCGAGCGCCAGGACAAGGACGCGATCACGCGCCTCGAAGCGCTGGTCAACGCGCCGTTCGAGCGCATCGACTACACCGAAGCGGTGAAGATTCTGCAAAACGCGAACCAGAAATTCGACTACCCGGTCGCCTGGGGCAGCGACCTGCAGACCGAGCACGAACGCTATCTGACCGAGAAACACGTCGGCCGCCCGGTCGTGGTGATGAATTACCCGGAAAAGATCAAGGCGTTCTACATGCGCCTCAACGACGACGGCAAGACCGTCGCCGCGATGGACGTGCTCGCGCCCGGCATCGGCGAAATCATCGGCGGCTCGCAGCGCGAGGAACGCCTCGATGTGCTCGATGCGCGCATGCGGCAGTTCAAACTCGATCCGGCGCACTACCAGTGGTACCGCGACTTCCGCCGCTACGGCACCGTACCGCACGCGGGTTTCGGCCTCGGCTTCGAGCGCCTGGTCGTCTATGTCTGCGGTCTCGCCAACATCCGCGATGCGATTCCGTATCCGCGCGTGCCCGGCGCGGCGGATTTCTAGAAGCTGATCTGGCCGCGTCGAAAAATCACTTCCCCGCTCGTCGTTTCAGCAAAGACGGATGGGCGAACAAGAGCACATGGCATGAGTTTCGAACCCATCGTTTCGATCCAGGGCGTCAGCAAGACCTATGCGAGCGGCCTGCAAGCGCTCAAGAGCGTCGACCTCGACATCCGCCGCGGCGAGATCTTCGCCCTGCTCGGGCCGAACGGCGCCGGCAAGACGACGCTGATCAGCATCGTCTGCGGCATCGTCAATGCGACCACCGGCAGCGTCGTCGCCGATGGCCACGACATCGCGCGCGACTACCGCGCCGCGCGCGCGAAAATCGGCCTCGTGCCGCAGGAGCTGCACACCGACGCGTTCGAGAGCGTGATCGCGACGGTGACCTTCAGCCGCGGCCTGTTCGGCCTCGCGCCGAATCCGGCGCACATCGAAACCGTACTGCGCGAGCTCTCGCTGTGGGACAAACGCGATGCCAAGGTGATGACCCTGTCCGGCGGCATGAAGCGCCGCGTGCTGATCGCCAAGGCGCTCGCGCACGAACCGCGCATTCTGTTCCTCGACGAACCGACCGCCGGCGTCGACGTCGAACTGCGCCACGACATGTGGCAGATGGTGCGCCGCCTGCGCGAGAACGGCACGACGATAATCCTGACCACGCACTACATCGAGGAAGCCGAGGACATGGCCGACCGCATCGGCGTGATCCGCAAGGGCGAGCTGATCCTGGTCGAGGACAAGGCCGCGCTGATGAAGAAGCTCGGCAGGAAACAGCTCACGCTGGCACTGCAGACGCCACTGCAGCGCATTCCGCACGAACTCGCCACGTTGCCGCTCGAACTGTCGGCCGACGGCGACGCGATCACCTACACCTTCGACACGCAGCGCGAGGAAACCGGCATCGCCGAACTGCTGCGCCGGCTTGCCGCGCACGGCATCGATTTCAAGGATCTGCATTCGAGCCAGTCCTCGCTCGAAGACATTTTCGTGTCGCTGGTGCGGAGCTGAGCCATGAACCTCCACGCGATCCGCGCGATCTACAAATTCGAAATGGCGCGCACCTTCCGCACCCTGCTCGAATCGATGCTGTCGCCGGTGCTGTCGACCTCGCTCTACTTCATCGTCTTCGGCGCGGCGATCGGCGCGCGCGTCGGCAGCGTCGACGGCGTCGACTACGCGGCCTTCATCATTCCCGGCCTGCTCATGCTGCCGCTGCTCAACGAGAGCATCTCCAACGCCGCGTTCGGCATCTACATGCCGAAATGGGCCGGCACGATCTTCGAACTGCTCTCGGCACCGGTGTCGGCGTTCGAGGCGGTGCTCGGCTACGTCGGCGCGGCGGCGACCAAGTCGCTGATGCTCGGCACGCTGATCCTGATCACCGCGCGCTTTTTCGTGCCCTACCACATCGAACACCCGTTCTGGATGGTCGCTTTCCTCGTGCTGACCGCGCTGAGCTTCAGCCTGTTCGGCTTCATCCTCGGCCTGTGGGCGGACAGCTTCCAGCGCCTGCAAGTCGTGCCGATGCTGATCATGACCCCGCTGACCTTCCTCGGCGGCGCGTTCTATTCGATCTCGATGCTGCCGCCGCTGTGGCAGAAAATCAGCCTGTTCAACCCGGTCGTGTACCTGATCAGCGGCATGCGCTGGAGCTTCTACGGCAAGGCCGACGTCGATGTCGCAATCAGCCTCGCCGCGATCCTCGGCTTCCTCGCGCTATGCCTCGCCATCGTCTCGTGGATCTTCCGCAGCGGCTACAAGCTGCGCAATTGAGCCCGCGCCGGAATCGACCGCCATGCCCATCACCCGCTGCACAACCCTGCCGAACGGTGAATTGCCGCCTGAAGCTGCCGCCGCTTTCCACCGCGACGGCGTACTGGTCATCGAAAACTTCAAGCGCCGCGGCGAATGCGAACTCCTGCGCGTGCGCGCCAACGCACTCGTCGAGGAACACGGCCCGCGCGCGGTCGGCACGATCTTCTCGACCCGTGCGCCGCAGCATCTCGACAGCCGCTATTTTCTCGAATCGGCCACCGGCATCGGCGTGTTCTTCGAGGAAGAAGCGTTCGACATCGACGGCAAGCTCGCCTACCCGCTGCCGCTCGCGGTCAACAAGCTCGGCCACGCGATGCACGACCTCGACCCGGTGTTCTCGGCGTTCTCGAAAGGCCCCGCGCTGCAGGCGGTCAGTGCGAGCCTTGGCGTCGCGCAGCCGCGCGTGATGCAGTCGATGTACATCTTCAAGCAGCCGGGCATCGGCGGCGAAGTCATCTGCCACCAGGATTCGACTTATCTCTACACCGAGCCGATGTCGGTCACCGGCTACTGGTTCGCGATCGACGACGCGCATCGCGGCAACGGCTGCCTCGGCGGCATCCCGGGCGAGCATCGCAAGGGATTGAAGAAACTGTTTCGCAGCAAGGCTGACGGCACGCTCGAAACGAACGAACTCGACGCATCGATCGAATGGGACATGTCCGCGCTCGAATGGCTCGAAGTCCCCGCCGGCACGCTGATCGTGTTCAACGGCTGCTTTCCGCACCTGTCCGAAGCCAACCGCTCGGCGCAGGCGCGCCATGCCTACACGCTGCACGCAGTCGATGCCACATGCACGTATCCGGCGGACAACTGGCTGCAGCGTCCCGCGGAATTTCCGGCGC
>JAFEFS010000096.1 GCA_018240465.1 Pseudomonadota bacterium | reverse complement strand
CTCGTGGTCAGCTTCTCGCGGGAGTGAACCCCGCCCCGGTTGCAAACCTGTTCCCGGCATCGGGCCAGGGCGCTCCTTCGCGGCGCCTCACACCTCCAACCGATCATCCTTGCGTGCCACCAGTGCGTACAACACCGGCATCAGGAAAACGCTGATCAGAAGCCGGGTGAAAAGACCGCTGACGATGACCAGCGCAAACGGCATCTGCGTGTCCGTGCCGACACCGGTGGCAAGCGCCGCCGGCAACAAGCCGAGCGCCGCGACCAACGCCGTCATCATGATCGGCCGCAGGCGCAGGATTGCGGCTTCGCGAATGGCCTCGGCGAGCGTGGTGCCGTTGCCGCGCAGCTCGTTGACATACGAAATGTAGACGACCGCAGTCTGCACCGAGACGCCGAACAGCGCGAGGAAGCCGACGCCGGAGGACACCGAGAAAGGCGTGCCGGTGATCCACAGCGCGACGAGACCGCCCACCGGTGCCGACAACAGCACGCCGAGCACGGTGATGAACGGGAACTTGAAGTTGCCGTAGAGCGTGAACAGCAGGAAAAAAATCAGGAATACCGTGAGCGGCAGGATGACGCCCAGTTGCGCGCGCGAAGCGGTGTATTCGGTGTATTGCCCGCCCCAGTCCAGGCGGTAACTGTGCGGCAAACTGACCTTTTTGTTGACTTGCGCGATGGCGTCTTCGACCGCGCCGGCGAGATCGCGCCCCTCCACCGAAAACTGCACGCCGATGTAGCGCGAATTGTTCTGGCGATAAATGAACGAGGCGCCGGACACGACCTTGATCTCGGCAAACTCCTTGAGCGGAATTTGTTGCCCTCCCGGCGTCGCCACGGGAATGTTGCCGATTTCATCCGGGTTGTCGCGGTAGTCGTGTTCGAGGCGCACGACCAGATCGAACTGTTTTTCTCCCTGCACGACCTGCGTGGCCACGTCGCCGCCGATCGCGGTCTGGATCAGGCCATTGATGTCGGCGACGTTCAGGCCATAGCGGGCAATCTTGGCGCGATCGATGTTGATCGTCAGGCTCGGCTGGCCAAGCTCGCGAACCAGGGTGACGTGGGTGATCCCGCGCACGTTCTCCAGTACTTTCTTGATCGCCTTGCCCTTCTGTTCGAGCGTATCCAGATTCGCGCCGAACACTTTCACTGCCAGCGCGCTCTTCAGGCCGGTTTCCGCTTCGTCCACCGCGTCTTCGGCAGGCTGGGTGAAGTTGAAGATGATGCCGGGAAAGGCCTGCAACTTTTCATTGATCGCCTCGATCAGTTTGGCCTTGGTGCGATACGCGCCGGTCCATTGCGAATACGGTTTGAGCGCAACGAAGAATTCGACGTTGAAGAACCCGGTCGCATCGGTGCCGTCGTCGGGCCGACCCAGTTCGGAAGCCACCGTGGTCACTTCGGGAAAGCTGCGCAGGATGTCGCGAATCTTTGGAGTCACCTTCGCCGATTCATCGAACGAAATCGTGTAGGGCATCGTCGCGCGAACCCACAACGCTCCTTCGTCGAGCTGCGGCATGAACTCCGCGCCGATGTGCGGAACGAGCAGCAGCGAAGCGGCAAGCACCACCGCCGAGGCGAACGTCGTCGCCCATGGCCGCGCGAGACAGAAGTCGAGGCCTTTGACGTACACGGACTTCACCGCTTCGAAAGCACGGTTGCGGCGCTCGCGCACGCCCTTGCGCATGAACCACGCGCACAGCACCGGCAACAAAGCGAGAGTTACGATCAGCGAGCCGACCAGGGCAAAAACCATGGTGTCGGCCATCGGTCGGAACAGCGTGCCCGACGGCCCCGACAGCACGTAGATCGGCAGGAAGCTGACCACGATCACCGCGACGGAGTAGAACAGCGGGCGATCCACCTCGGCCGCCGCGTCGCGGATGATTTCCTTGATGCTGAACTCGGTGCCTTTTCGTTCCGCAACCTGGCGGAAGATGTTTTCCACCATGACCACGGCGCCATCGACCAGGATGCCGAAGTCGACTGCGCCGATCGACAACAGGTTGGCCGAGGCGTGCTGCGCGTCGAGGCAGATGAACGCGAATAGCAACGCCAGCGGTATGGTGACGGCGACGATCAGTCCCGCACGAAAGTCGTAGAGGAAGAAGATCAGGACCACGACCACGAGCAACATGCCGCGCAACAGGTTGTCTTCGACGACCCTGGTCGTCAGCTCGATCAGATCGGTGCGGTCGTAGAACGGAACGACTTTCACGTCCTTGGGCAGGATTTCCTCGTTGAGCTCCCGGGTCTTGGCCTGCACGCGCTTCAGCACATCCTGGGTCTTTTCGCCCGTGCGCAGCAGGACCACCCCCTCGACCGCATCGTCCTGTTTTTCGTAGCCGAACTCGCCCAGCCGCGGGGCGATGTCGGTGACCACGCGGCCAACGTCCTTCACCAGCACCGGCGTGCCGTTGTTCACCGCGATGACGACGTTACCGATGTCTTCCAGCGTGATCATGCGCCCCATGCCGCGCACGTAATAGAACTGGCCGCCCTGCGAGTAGAAGCCGCCGCCGGCATTGCCGTTGTTGGCGGTCAACGCGGCCTCCACCTGCACCGCGGACAAACCCACGGCGGCGATCCTGGCCGGATCGAGCAGCACCTGATACTGCATCGTGCCACCACCGAATCCCGAATCGTCGGCCACGCCGGGAACGGATCGATACTGCGGCTCGACCGTCCACGCCTCGAGCGTCTTGAGCTCCGTCGGCGAGCGATCGGAGCTTTGCAGAACGTAGCGGTAAATCAGACCCGAGGGCGCGGACTGCGGCGACAGCGAAGGAGCGACTCCGCTCGGCAAGTTCACGTTCGGCAGGCGATTGAACACCTGCTGCCGGGCGTAGTCGTTGTCCGTGCCTTCGCGAAACGTGAGGATGACGTCGGACAAACCGTACAGCGAGATCGAGCGCGCGTTGACCGTCTGCGGCGTGCCGTTCATGCCCAGCTCGATCGGGATCGTGATCAGCCTTTCCACCTCTTCGGCGGCGTGGCCCGGCCATTGGGTGATGATCTCGACGTTGGGCGGCGAGAGATCGGGATAGGCGTCCACCGGCAAGCGGCCCAGCGAGCGCACGCCGGCGCCGATGAACAGCAGCGTGACGAGGATGACGAGCAGCGGTTGCCCCAGCGATGCGGCGACGATCTTGTTCATGATCGAAACCGTTCGCGACGGTGGCGCAGGCACGTTCGCGGGCAGGGGTTCGCTCATTGGTCCTGCATGAACTGGACAAAGACGCCGCCGTCGACCACGATCTTGTCGCCGACCTTGAGACCCTCGGCGATGTCGTAGCGCTCCTGCGAGCGGTAACCCAAGGTCACATGCTGGCGCGCGAAGCTGCCGTCGGCCTGTGCCAGGTACACGAACGGCAGATTCTCGTCGTCGCGCAGGATGGCCGAAACCGGCACGAGTATGCCGCTGCTCTCCTCACGCGCGCGAATGCGCACGCGCACGTACATCTGCTTTTTCAGCACGCCGTCCGGATTGTCGACGACGACGCGCACGCCGACCGCGCGCGTCGTGGGATCGACCAGGGCGGCGATGTTGTCCACGGTTCCGGAAAGGCTCTTGTCGCCACTGCCGGTGATCACTTCCGCGGTATCGCCGACCCCGACCGTCGCGAGGTTGGAGCCGAAAACCTGCGCCATCACCCACACGCGCGAAAGATCCGCCACGGTGAAGCATGGCGTGGTGCCGGCCTGCAGCAGTTGCCCCGGGGTGATGAGCTTCTCGACCACGGTGCCGCTGATCGGCGAACGAATCACGCTTGCCACATGCGCCGCGGATCGGCCTTGCTGAATCTCCCCGATGATGTGCGGATCGACCTTGAGCGCGACCAGCGCCTGCAGCGCGGCGTCGCGATCGGCTTCGGCGTTGACGGCATCGGTTTGCGCCTGCGCTTCCTCGCGCCGGGAAACGCCGTTATGTTGCAGCAGATCCTTGTCGATATCCGCAAGCTTGCGATTGGTCACGGCGGTGGCCAACGCCTTGCTGTATGCGCTGACCGCCGCGGCGAAATCGGGAGAATCGACCACACCGAGGGCATCGCCTTTCTTGACATGATCACCGAGGGCGACCACGAGCCGTGATACCGGGCCCGAGAACGGAGCCAATACGCTCGTGGCCCGATCGTTGTCGAAGTCGACCGCTCCCATCGCCTCGGTGGTCTTGTGGTACTTCGATGTTTCGACGGTATACAGCCGGATGTTTTTCATCTGCGCCGGCGTCAGCGTCGCGTTGCGCGGACCCGCGACGGGCGGCGCGGCACCGGGGTCTGCCGTTGGCGAGCAGCTCGCAAGCAGCATCGTCGTCAGTGCGGCGAGCGCGAATCCATGCGTGGATGCGATCCGGTATCCCGTGGGGCGAGTCGCGCAGGGCGTGTGGTTTTTCATCGTGGTTCCGGTCTGTTCGCCCGGGCTCAATGGCTTTGGTTCAAATCGTCGCGCTTCCACCAACCGCCGCCCAGCGACTGAAACAACGCCGCGGTATCGACATAGCGATTGGCTTGCGCCTGCACCAGACTGATCCGCGCCTGTTGGTACGCCTGTTCGGCGCCGAGCAGCGAGAGATAGCTGGCGTAGCCGCTGCGCCATTGCCGTTGCGCCAACTCCAGCGTGACCTTGGCGGCGGCGGCGGCGGCGGCGGCAGCCTTCAGTCCCGCGGCGTCCTGTTCGATCGCGGTCAAGGTATCGGCGACATTCTGGAACGCGCCCAGCACCGTACCGCGATACTGTTCCGCCGCTTCGACATAGGCCGCCTGCGCGGCGCGCTGCTGATGCAGCAAGGTGCCGCCTTGAAACACCGGCGCGGTTATCGCCGTGGCGAGATTCCAGAACCCAGTGCCCGCGGTGAACACCCGGCTCGTCGTCAGCGCCGTGCTGCCGACATTCGCGGTCAGGGAGATATTCGGCAACCGGTTCGCCGTGGCGACGCCGATCTGGGCGCTGGCCGCGTGCATCGTGGCCTCGGCCTGGAGCACGTCGGGGCGCTGCGCGACCAGCTCGGACGGCAGGCTTAACGGCAACTCCTGCGGCAGACGCAAGTCCGCCAGTTCGAAATTCTGCGTCGGCGCCTGGTTCGGGAAACGTCCGGCGAGAACGGCCACGAGGTGTTGTTGCTGGGTCAACTGCTTGAGCAGCGGCGGCAGTGCCGCCTCGACCTGGGCAAGCTGCGCTTCCTGCGCGGCCAGGTCGAGTCGCGCGGCATAACCCTTGGCCAGCTGGTAGCGCAACACCTCCACCGCGTGCGTATTGATGCCGACCAGCTCGCGCGTGGCGTCGACCTGCGCACGCAGCGAAGCCTCCTGCACGGCGGCGGCGACCACATTGGTACTCAGCGAGATCTGCGCCGCGATCATCTGGAAACGCACGGCTTGCTGCTGCGCCTGCAGCGATTCGAGCGTTCTGCGATTCAGCCCGAACACATCGAGCGCGTACGAAATGCTCAGTTGCGGCGTATACAGGTTGTACAGGGAAGCGTTGTTGCTGGGCACCGGCGCAAGCGATCCCGCCGGATCCTTCACCCGGCTTGCCGAGCCATTGACCGAAACGGTAGGGTAGAAAACACCGCGCCCGGCGAGAGTGTTTTCCCGCGCCACCGACAAGGCGGCCTGCACGGCCTTGAGATCGGCGTTGTTGGCAAGCGATTGCTCGATCAGCTCGTTGAGAGGCCGCGAATGAAACAGCGTCCACCAATCCCCGGCGATGTCGCTGCCCTTGACGAAGCGCTGCGCCTCGCCGCCGGCGACGCCGTCGGTGGCGACGGTGGCGCTGAGCGGGTGGGCTGCGTAGTCGCCGCCGTCCGCAACGGCGGGCCTCTTGAAGTCCGGGCCCATCGTACAACCCGCGCTCAGCAAACATGCCAGGGCGGTGGCGGCGCGCAGCGCGCGCAATGCCAGCGAAGCTGCGCCAAGCCCGGATCGTCCTGCGCTTCCGCCCGCGACCTCCCCGCTCTTCGGCCGTGCATCGGCGCACTTCTTGTTCATGCGAGCGCGGCTGGAAAGGACATACCGATGATACGATATATCATTTCAAATAGCCGCGAAAGCCCTGCCGAAAGTCACCGCTGTCGGGTTCATCCGCAATTGCGACCACCGTCGTGCTCGACGCTCATTGCTGCTTTTGGCGAGTCGTCGAAATGAATCATGTGCAATGGATAGTGTTCTCCGCGCGCGGACGCCTTCAACCCAACGGGAAACTATCAACGAAGTGCCACACAAGCGGGATCACTGCCGCGATCACTGCGAAGTCGATATGTCGATCCAGCACTTGCAGTGGATTGCCGACGCAATCCATGCACCACGTTCGTACGTTGTTATGGCTCGCCGCCCGGCATGAACGACCGTGTTGCTCCGGCAGGGGGTTCGCGCTGCCAACCTTGCAGGGGACACGATGACCGCTTCTCCTCGCAGCGGCTGCGTGTGCCTGCCGCGCACCCAAGCCATCGGCTCAGGGGCCATGGGTAGCCTGGGACTTACACCACGAAGGGAGACACAATCGACACCACCATGGCAATTCCCCGGCGGCGGCAACTGTGGGACATCCTTCACCGCCGGTTGCCAGCGCCCCGGATTGCGTGCACACTTTGTCCGTACAAAGTAAGCGGCCGATCCGTCCTCGCAGCAACCGCCGGATACCAGTTCGCCTGACCGGATCCATTCCAGCCCATTCGAAGGGGCATCCATGAAACAGATCTATCCATGGTTGATGGCCGCTTGCGCCATGCTGGCGATGCTGGTCTCCAATGGCCTGACCATCACCGGCCTGAGCGTGTTCGATGCGTCGCTGCTGAAGGAGTTCGGCTTCTCGCTGGGTGCACTGAAGTTTCGTGACCTGATCACCCTGGTGCTGACGGGGGCCGTCGCCCCGTTCATCGGCATCCTGATCGACCGCGTCGGCGTGCGCGTGCTGCTGATCGCGGGCAGCATCCTGCTTGGCCTGGCGTATCTCGCCTACAGCCAGGTCACTGCGCTGTGGCAGATCTACGCCATCCACGTGGCGTTTGCCGCGGTACTGGTGGCGACCGGCCTCAACGTGGCGGTGATCCTGGTTTCGCAGTGGTTCGTGAAGCACCGCGGCACCGCCATTGGCATCGCGCTGGTGGGCGGCAGCCTGAGCGGCGTGATCTTCGCCAAGCTCAATGTCGCCCTGCTGTTGCATTTCGGTTGGCGCGCAAGCTTCGAATGGCTGGCACTGGCGCCGGTGATCCTGCTGATCGCAGCTGTCTGGCTGGTACGAAGCCCGCAGGACAAGGGCTTGCCGCCTCTGGGTGCGGGCACCGGAGTCGACGAAGCGTCGGCATCCACCCGCGGCGATCTCACCTATGCCCAGGCCTTGCGTACCCGCACGTTCTGGGCGCTGGCCCTCACCGCCGGCATGACCTTCTACTGCACCCTGGCCACCGTGGCCCACCTGATCGGCTACCTGCTCGACATGCACTACAACCTGGCCAAGGCCAGCGACGGATTGGGTCTGTTCTTCGGCCTGGTGCTGCTCGGGAATTTCCTGTTCGGACTGATCGCCGACCACATCAACCAGAAGGCGGTATTCATCGCGAACCAGGCCGTGATGCTGGTCGGTGCCATCATCCTGGCCGCCATGAGCACACACTATGTCTGGTATGGCATCGCGTTGTTCGGGCTGGGTTGGGGCGGCATGTATACCCTCCTGCAGCTGCAGGCCGTCAACAGTTTCGGTATCAGCGCCGCCGGCAAGATCCTCGGCACGATCACGGTGATCGACGCCACTGGCGGCGGCCTCGGCATCTGGCTCACCGGCGTGTTCCACGACCGCACCGGCAACTACGGCGTGGCCTTTACCGTCTGCGCCACCCTGATCGCGCTGACCTTCCTGGCCTCGGTACAGTTCCGCAACGAGCGCAAGGCACGCCTCGTTCTGGCGACAGCACAGGCGGGCTGACCCTGTCCCCTGCATCCCGCCACTGTTTTTCCGGAGACAGATCGTGACCGCAAGAGCTGCGTTTGTCAGGACAGATACCGCTCCACGCCTGGCTGCTGCGGGCGGCTCATGACAAGCCTGCTGTATCCAAGCCTGGCATTCCTGCATCTGCTGCTGTTCGTGTTCTGGCTGGGTGCCGATGTCGGCGTGTTCCTGCTGGGCCAGCACTTCCGCCGGCGCCACGCATACACGTTGGAGCAGCGGCTAGCTCTGCTGAAATTGCTGGTGGAAGTGGACATGGTTCCGCGCACGGCGTGGGCATTGATGGTGCCGGTCACGCTCAGCCTGATCACCCTCGGCGGCTACTGGGCAATACCAGCCTGGGGGCTGGCGCTGGCGTGGCTGGCCGGCGTGTTCTGGGTCTGGCTGGTGTGGGATGCGCATGCCCACGAGCCGACCCCGCGTTCGACAAGTGATCGCAAGGTCGAATCGGTGCTGCGCTACCTGCTTGCGATCTTCTATCTGGCCCTTGGCGCGATCTCGCTGTACCGCGGAGAGCCCCTCACCCCACGCTGGCTGGCCACCAAGGCACTGCTGTTCGGGTTGATCTTTGCTGCCGCCATCATGATCGACATCCGTTTCAAGCCGGTGGGCCCGATGCTGCAGGCCCTGATCCGGCAAGGTTCCAGCGAGACTACCGAATTGCCCTTGCTGCGCACCATGAACCGCACACGGATGTGGGTGTGGACGGTGTACCTGCTGCTGCTGGTCACCGCGTACCTGGGGCGGGTCAAGCCGTTTTGAGCGGCTGCACCGAATCGACCCCGGGCGAGCCGGGCGACCGCACGTCCATCTGCGCCGACGTCCCGCTGCATCACGCAAGAGGGTGCCCTTGCGCATTGCGGTACCACATGCAGACCGCCCGCCTCTGTTGATTGTCCGGACAAAGTAATGGACACTGCGCTGGATCGTTGCCGACGCTACCGGCAACGGGGTCAAGCTTTTGCGTGCGCATCCAACCCACTGGTGAGGTAGTGATGAACAGGAACTTGAGTCGGAATCTGCTGACCTTCTCGATACTCACGGCCATGCTCGCGAGCCAGGCATACGCATATGACGCCAGTCCCGCTGCAACGGCGACTGAACCCGATGCGCTTGCGCAACAGGCACCCGCATCAGCACCGACGGATCCGGCCGCCGCATCGGAGAAAAAGGCCGCGCAATTGCAGAATGTCACGGTCACGGCCCAGCGCCGCCAGGAACTGGTCCAGCAGGTTCCCATGAGCATCAGTACCCTCGATAGCGTCCAGTTGCAGCGAATCAACGCAACTCGCGTCGACGACGTGAAGTTTGTGGTGCCCAACATCGTGATCGAGCAGAACACCGCCCTGAGCTCGGGCATGAAGGTATTCATGCGCGGCGTGGGTCAGGACGACTCGATTTTCACCGCCGACCCGGGCATCGCGCTGTACATCAACGATGTTTATATCCCCCGGGCCAACGGGGCCATGCTGGCGCTCTACGACGTGGAGCGCGTTGAGGTGCTGCGTGGGCCGCAGGGCACCTTGTATGGACGCAACGCGACTGGCGGAGCGATCCGTTACATCACGCGCAAGCCAGATGGGAAGGAAAGCCTGTTGTTGGACACGACGATAGGCGATCTTGGCCGTCGAGACCTACGACTCAGCTACAGCACGCGCATCGGCAAGGACATCGATATTTCAAGCGCGGTGATGTCGACCAACCGCGACGGCTATATCCACGACCTCAGCGACAACCGCAACGTCAACAACAGCCACATCAACGCAGCACGAACCACCCTCACCATGCCGGTAGGCGACCGCACCTACGCCACGCTGAATCTCGACTATCTGCGCGACACCTCTGGCGCCACCTTCGCCGTACCAGTCAAGTTCAACGCCGAAGGCCGGGTCGTGCCGGCGCTGGGCAGCTTCTACGACACTCGAAGTGAGATGCGAGGCTCCTACGGCCTGAAGCAGTTCGGAGGGGCGTTAACCACCGACACGGACTTCGGCTCCTTCTCGCTGCGTAATATCCTCAGCGCCCGCGGCATGAACAATGAGTTCTATGAGGACCTGGATGGAACTGCCCAGAAACGCTATGCCCTGTATCAGGATCAGAAGGAACACTCCTACAGCTACGAAGCACAGCTGACCTCTCAGTTATCCGGTCCCTTCAGTTGGGTCGGCGGGCTCTACGCATTCCGCGAAACCAATTCGCAGCCAACGCGCAACGACATCTTCGTCACGGGAGCCACCAATTACATTAGCCAGCAGGACCATGCGTACGCCTTTTACTGGCAGGGCAACTATGCGTTCACTGACCGCCTGAAGCTGACTGCCGGCACGCGCTACAGTTTCGAGAAAAAGAACTTCCTCGTGGCCTCAGTGAGGCCCAACGGCTCCCAAGCGTTCGCCGTGGACCAACACAAGAACTGGAAGCGCCCGGACTGGAAGCTGGTGCTCGACTATGACTTCACCGACCACGTCATGGGCTACGTCAGCGCAACGACCGGGTTCAAGAGCGGGGGGTTCAACGGCCGTGGCACTACCGCGGCTACCGTCGGCAGCTTCGATGCAGAAACGCTGATCGCGTACGAGGCAGGCATCAAGAGCTCGCTGTTCAACGACCGCGTCCGTTTCAACATCGACTATTACCGGAACGACTATGCGGGCATCCAACTGTCGGCAGTGAGCCCGAGTGGCGTTTTTTCGGTGACCAATGCGACAGGTGCCTTGATCCAAGGCGTCGAGATGGATACCCAGGCGCAGTTGACCAGCGCGTGGCGGGTGGACGCGGGCTTCGGAACCATCGATGCGAAATACCAGAACTACGCCGAGATAAACCATGCCACCTTCGCCGGCATGGCGTTGAAGGATGCGCCAAAGTTCCAGTGGTACCTGTCCACCACCTACGTGCAGCCGCTGGGGAATGCTGACCTCGTATGGAGCGCGGCTTTCAGGTACACGGATATGTACTTCGAGAACCAGGCCCTTTCGCGGCTCATCATGGTTCCGACCCACCTCGATGCCACGGCCCGTATTTCCTACGAACCCAAGAACAGCAAATGGTCGGTCGCCTTGTGGGGTAACAATCTCACCAACAACCACATCTCGACCGGTGGCTTCGACATCGCCGGCCTCGGCATTGGCGTCATCTATCCTTCCCTGCCGCGTACCTACGGTGTGGACTTCAAATACCGCTTCTGGTGACACCGGTGCCGGCGGGAAGGTCCAATCCCGCCCGCAACCGCAGCTTCACCCGGGGACGGCCATACCCGGCGGGTCCGGGCAGATGAACCTGTCGATCCGGCTTCACAGACGAACGAACCCCGAAGTGCGCCGTGTGTGTTCCTGGCGCGGCGAAACAGGAGGTAGCACGGGGATACGGGGGACACCGCATGACGCACAAGACGTACCGCGGCACCATCCGCTACACCAGCGCCAGGCCGGAGCGGCTGGGGCATGAACGCGGTCGCGAATACTTCATGCTCACCGACCAGGCGGATGGCGTGCGGGTGGTGCACGCCCATTGCGAAATCGACGACGCGCCGAATGTCATCCGGGATATCGTGCTGAGCCTGGACCGGGAGTGGTATCCGGTCGACTGTTCGGTCCGGCTCACCGTGGGCGACCGCTTCGAGGGCGTCGGGCAGATGCGCTTCGCCGACCGGCATGCGGAGTGCGAGACGTTCAACCGCTCGGCCGGACGGGTATCCCAGCGGGTCGACCTGGCTGGGCGCGTGCGCTGGCTCGGTGCGCATCCGATTTGCGGGGACGCGCTTTGCCTGCGGATCTACGACCTGAGCCAAGGGCCGGGCCGCCAGTTCTTCCCCCACATGATGCTGACCTCGCCAGACCATCGTGGCGCGACCGGACCGATGCTGTTTGCGCTGGGCTTTGGTCTGGAATTCGTGGGGCGCGAATCGGTGACCGTGGCAGCGGGGACTTTCGATGCGCTGCATTTCAGGTACGTGGACACCGCCGGACAGTTGCCTGAGGAGCATCCGCCGTACGACGTCTGGTGCACCGCCGATGGCAACTACATCTTCCTGAAAGGTGGCGTCGGTGGCTACATGCAGACCCGTTACGAGCTGACCGAACTCGTCGGCTAGGTTGCCGACGGCAACAGGGATGCAGCCAAAGGTCGCCGGCAGGGATGGCGATCCACCGTCCGGCCCCGACCGGGACGCGCCGCCCGTGCCAGCCGGCGCCCCGATTCAAATGTCCGTACAAATGCAACTGTGTTTTGCTATGCTGCAAGCGCATCCACCGGGCGCAGAGGCCGAGCGACATGGCAGCCACACTCACCGAAAAGATCATCGCACGCGCCTGCGGCCGCGACGCGGTCAAACCGGGGGAAATCGTCACGGGCAGGCTGGATCTGCTGATGATGCACGACTCCGGCGGACCGCGCCGGGTGGCTTCCCGCCTCGAAAAACTGGGCGCCAGGGTGTGGGACCCGGACAAGGTGGTGGTGGTCAGCGACCACTTCGTGCCGGCGGTGGACCTGGAAAGCGCGCAGATCCTCGCGCTGACGCGCAACTGGGCCCGCGCACAGGGCGTCCGCCACTACGACATGCTCGGCATTTGCCACGTGGTGCTGCAGGAACACGGTCATGTCCGGCCCGGCATGTTCTGCGTGGGCGGTGATTCGCACTCGCCCAGCGGCGGCGCGTTCGGTGCCTTCATGGTCGGCATGGGTGCCACCGACATCACCGGGGCACTGGTGACCGGCGAGGTCTGGGTCCGCGTGCCCACGACCACCCGCATCCAACTGGATGGCAGGCTTGCCCGCGGCGTCAGCGCCAAGGACGTGATGCTGATGCTGTGCGGCACGCTGGGCATGGGCAACGAAGGCCAGGTGTTCGAATTCGGAGGCGCAGCGGTCGGCGCGCTGTCGATGCACGAGCGCCTCACCCTGTGCAACATGACCGCCGAACTCGGCGCCGTGACCGGCATCGTGCCGCCCGACGCCACCACCGTGGCGGCACTGGAAGCGACCGGGCAATCCTTCGGCGTGGATCTCGCTGCCTGGCAGAGCGATCCGGATGCCGGTTTCGGTGCCGTGCACCGCCATGACGCAGCCACGCTGGCGCCCCAGGTGGCCGCTCCCCACAGTCCGGCCAACAGTCGCCCGGTCACCGACTACGAACCCATCGCCATCGACCAGTGCTACATCGGCGCCTGCACCGGCGCCAAGCTGGATGACCTGCGCATGGCGGCCGAGGTACTCAAGGGACGCAAGGTGGCGACCACCACGCGCCTGCTGATTGCACCGGCCTCGGCGGCCATGACCAACCAGGCCGCCGCCGAGGGCACCTTGGCCACGCTCACCGCTGCGGGCGCGATCCTGCTGCCCAGCGGTTGCGGCGCCTGTGCCGGCATGGGCGCGGGCATGCTCGGCGACAGCGAAGTGGGGATATCCACCACGGCGCGCAATTTCAAGGGTCGCATGGGCTCGACGCACTCGCAGGTCTATCTCGCCTCGCCCTATGCCGTGGCGGCCGCGGCGGTGAAGGGCGTAATCTGCGATCCGCGTGAGTTGCTGGAGGAATGGGCATGAAGCTGACCGGACGCGCCTTCGTCTTCGGCGACCGCATCGACACCGACCTGCTCGCCCCCGGCCCGTACATGCGCCAGCCGCTGGATGTGCTGGCCGCGCATTGCCTGGAGGCGATCGATCCCGGCTTTGCCGCCGAAGTGCGGCCCGGCGACATCGTGGTGGGCGGGGAATCCTTCGGCGTGGGTTCGTCGCGCGAGCAGGCGGTGCAGGCGCTGGCCAAACTGGGCGTGGGCGCGATCATAGCCAAGTCGTTCGCGCGCATCTTCTACCGCAACGCGCTCAACCTCGGCGTGCCTGCGCTGGTGTGTCCGCAGCTGCAGGCCGAGCGTGGCCAGCGGATCGAAGTGCAGCCCATCGAAGGGCGAGTGGTCAACCTCGACACCGGCCGCGAGTACCGTTGCGATCCGATCCCGGCTCAGCTCATGGAGATCGTCACCGCCGGCGGCCTGATGCCATGGCTGGAACAGAAGCTGGCGCGGGAGCGCCAGGCGTGAACGTGCGTCGGCAAGGCATCGCCCATGCCACGCTGATCGCCCCGGATCTGGAACGGGCGTGCCTGGCGTACACCGGGCAGCTGTCGATGACCGTCGCCAGTCGCGGCCAATTGGATGCCGCCGATGCCGGCGTGCTCGGCCGGCCCGACCTCATCGGGGCCGCCATCGCCTGGCTGGCCAACAGCACCGGCGAGCCGATCCTGCGGGTCATCGCCGATCCGCAGGCGCGCGTGTCCACGCCGATGCTGCGCCACGGCTGGCTTGCGCTGGAGATCCTGGTCGGCGATGTCGACGCCCTGGCCGCAGGCTTGCGCGAGCCGTTCCAGGTGCTCGGCGCACCGGCCAACCTGGAACTCAGCGACGCAATCCGCGCCACCCAGGTGCTCGGCCCTTGCGGCGAACTGCTCTATCTCACCCAGATCAAGCGGCCGGTGCCGCCGTTCGACCTGCCGATGACCGGCGCCACGCTGGCCGCGCCCTTCATCGGGGTGATGAGCAGCCCCGATCGGGCGGCCTCGCATCGCGCTTGGTCGGCGCTGCTGGCGGCAGCGGGCTGGGCCTTCGACACCAGGATCACGGTCCTGAACCGCGCGCTGGGCCGCCCGCTGGATGGCGCCTACCCGGTGGCCGTGGTGCCGATGCACGGACAGTGCCTGGTCGAGATCGATGAAGTGAAGCTGCCCGCGCAGCCGCAAGAGCGGCAAGCCGGCCTGCACAGCCTGGCCCTGTGCCTGCCCGCCATCGACGACGACACGCTGCGCGCCGCCGGCTGGGCGCTGCACCGGCGCGCCGGTCGCCGCAGCCTCACCGGCCCGGCCGGCGAGCATGTCGAACTGGTCAGCGCGCCATGATGTACGCGACGGCAGCGGGCACGGCGCCCAGCGGGCCTGAACCCCTCACGACAGGACAACGTAACACCATGCATGCAGACGACGACGTGATCTCCTGGGCGCTCGACGGGACGGTCGCCAGGATCAACATCAGCCGGGCAGCCAAGCGCAACGCGCTGGCCACCCGCCATTGGGCCGCGCTGGAGCAGGCGCTGGACGAGGTGGCGACCAGCCCGGCCCGCATCACGGTACTGACCGGCGTGACCGGCGCCTTCTGCGCCGGCGCCGACATCGACGAGCTGGGCGAATTGCTGGCCACGCCCGCCGCCTTCGCCGCCAACAACGCGCAGGTACAGCGCACCCAACTGAAGCTGCAGCGCCTTCCGCAAACCACGCTGGCGATCATCAACGGCGCCTGCGTGGGCGGCGGCCTGGGCCTGGCGCTGGCTTGCGACCTGCGCGTGGCCAGCAGCCAGGCGCGCTTTGCCATCACCCCGGCGAAGCTGGGCCTGGTCTACAGCCCCGACGACAGCCGCCGCCTGGTCAATGCGGTGGGCATGAGCCGCGCCCGCGAGATGCTGCTCACCGGCTGCCTGGTGGATGCGACCACCGCGCTGGAATGGGGACTGATCCACCAGCTGAGCACGGAAGACGAACTGGAAACGCACGCCGCAGCGCGCGTGGCGCAACTGCTGGCCACCTCCAGCCAGGCCCAGCGCGGCATCAAGACCGTGCTCGGCCACCTCGGCGGCGATCCGGAGTTGTCGCTGGCCCAAGCCGAACAGGCCTTCCACGCGAGCTTCGCCAGCAGCGACTTCGCCGAAGGCGCCGCGGCCTTTCTCGAAAAACGCAAACCCCGCTTCTGAGGGAACCGGACATGATCGAGTCGTATCGAGCGCTGGCGCTGCAAACCACGTGTCACGCCATCAATGCCTGCAGCGCGCCCGACGAGGCAGCCGCGTGCATCGCCGACAATATCGCGCGCGTCGGGCGGCAGATCCGCGCCGCCAAGGCCTTCATCGGCCCGGGCCTGAAACTGGTAGTGCTGCCGGAATACTTCGCTACCAGCTATCCCCTCGGCGACACGATTCCTGGCTGGGCCGCCAAGGGCGGCTTCGCGATGGACGGCGCCGAATACGAACAGCTCGGCCGGATTGCCCAGGACAACGGGGTCTACCTCTGCGCCAACGCCTACGAGCGCGACCCGCACTTTCCCGAGCTGTACTTCCAGTCGTCGGTGATCCTCGACGACGGCGGCCAGCAGATCCTGCGCTACCGCCGCCTGATCTCGCTGTACTCGCCCAGCCCCCACGACGTATGGCAGAAGTACCTGGACGTCTACGGCATCGACGGCGTGTTTCCCGTGGCGCGCACACCGATCGGCCGGTTGGCCTGCATCGCCTCGGAGGAGATCCTCTACCCGGAAGTGGCGCGTGCGCTGGGCCTGCGCGGTGCCGAGGTCTACCTGCATTCCACCAGCGAAGTCGGCAGCCCGGCACTGACGCCCAAGGACATCGCCAAGCGCGCCCGCGCGATCGAGAACATGGCCTATGTGGTGTCGGCCAACACCGCGGGCATCGCGAACGTCGACATTCCGCTCGCCAGCGCCGACGGCATGAGCAAGCTGGTGGACGACCAGGGCCGCGTGCTGGCGGAAGCCGGGCCCGGCGAATCGATGGCCGCCAACGCCGAGCTGGACCTGGCCGGCTTGCGCCGGCGCCGCCTGCAACCGGGCATGAGCCACATCCTCTCGCGCCTGCCGCAGGCGGCCATCCACGCCGGCCTGGCCGACACCGTACTCAAGCCCGACGGCTTCATGGCCGGCACAGACTTCCGGATCCCCGCGCGGGCGGACTTCGCGGCCCGGCAGAAACAGGCAATCGACGCGCTGCTCAGCGCAGGAGTGGTAGGCAATGACTGAGACGAGCCAGCTCGCACTGCGCAACCCGCGCACCGGCGAGATCGACGCCCAGATGCCGGTCACCCCGGTCGACGCGATCCATCGACTGGCCGCGTCGCTGCGCGCGGCGCAAGCCGATTGGGCACGCCAGACCATCGAGGCGCGTTGCCAGCGCCTCGACGCCCTGGCCGACGCGATGCAGGCCCGCCGGGCCGCCTTCTGCAAGGTGCTGCTGGCCGACACCGGCCGCTGGCACGAAACGCAGATCGAGGTCGACGGCACCATCGCCGCGATCCGCCGTTGGGCGGCGCAGGCACCGCAGTGCCTGGCCGACGACGAACCCCGGCAGGAGGCGATCCCCTTCATCCAGACACGCCAGACCTGGGTACCCTACCCCTTGCTGGGCGTCATCAGCCCGTGGAACTTCCCGCTGATGCTGACTCTGATCGACGCCGCGCCTGCGCTGGCTGCGGGGTGCAGCGTGATCGCCAAGCCCAGCGAGGTGACCCCACGCTTCGTGCCGCTGCTGCGCGAGGCGCTGGCCGAGGCCGGGCTGGAGCAGGTATTCGCCCTGGTCATCGGCGCAGGCGCAACCGGCCAGGCCGTCATCGAGGTCAGCGACACGATCTGCTTCACCGGTTCGGTGGCCACGGGCCGCAAGGTCGGCGAAGCCTGTACCCGCCGCTTCATCCCCGCCTCGCTGGAGCTGGGCGGCAAGGATCCGGCACTGGTGCTGTCCGATGCCGACATCGAACACGCCGCCCGCGCCATCGCCTGGGCCGGCTTCGTCAACGGCGGCCAGAGCTGCATGTCGATCGAGCGCGTCTACGTCGAGGCGCCGGTCGCCGACCGCTTCATCGCGGCGCTGGTCGCGCAGGCCAACGCCTTGCAACTGGCCTGGCCCGACCCGCAACAGGGCCAGATCGGCCCGATCATTGCGGCCAGCCAGATCGCCGTGGTGCGCCGCCAACTGGACGACGCCCGTGCCCGCGGCGCCCGCGCCCTCACCGGTGGCGAACTGGTCGAACACGGCGGCACCTGGTGCCCACCCACGGTGCTGGTGGATGTCGACGAGGACATGCTGGTGATGCGCGAGGAAACCTTCGCCACGGTGCTGCCGGTGGTCGTGGTCGCCGACGAGGCCGAAGCCATCGCACGCGCCAACGGCACGGAATTCGGGCTGTCCGCCGCCGTGTTCACGCAGAGCCCCGAACGTGCCCAGCGGGTGGCGCGGCAACTGGAAGGCGGCGGCATCTCCATCAACGACGCCAGCCTGACCGGCATGGTGCAGACCGCCGAGAAGCAGAGCTTCAAGTTCTCTGGCATGGGCGGCTCGCGCATGGGCAAGGCCTCGATCCGCCGCTTCGTGCGCGCACGCGCCCTGCTGATCAACACCGGCGCTGCATCGCCGTGGTGGTTCCCGGCCGTCTGAGCAAGACGTGAGCCGGGCCCCGTGGCCGCTCGCTTAGCGCTTGGCGGCGAGGGTCTGGTCCAGGCTGCGCTCGAACTCGTGGTAGCCGATGCGCTCGTACAGTTCCTCGCGCGTCTGCATGGTGTCCACCACGTTGCGCTGGTGGCCGTCCCGCCGGATCGCCGTGTAGACGTTCTCCGCCGCCTTGTTCATGGCGCGGAACGCCGACAGCGGGTAGATGCACATCGCCACGCCTGCCGAGGCCAGCTCCGTCGTGGAAAACAGCGGGGTTTTGCCGAACTCGGTGAGGTTGGCCAGCACCGGCACCCGCACCGCGTCGACGAAACGGCGGTAGGTGTCCAGGTCGTATGCGGCCTCGGCGAAGATGCCGTCCGCGCCAGCCTCCACGCAGGCCAGGGCGCGCTCGATGGCGGCGTCCACACCCTCCATCTGGATCGCATCGGTGCGCGCGATCAGGAAGAATCCCGGGTCGGTCTTGGCGTCGGCGGCAGCCTTGACCCGGTCCACCATCTCGGCCTGACTGACGATCTCCTTGTTGGGGCGATGGCCGCAGCGCTTGGCGCCGACCTGGTCCTCGATGTGGCACGCAGCAGCGCCGGCCTTGATCAGCGACTTCACCGTGCGCGCGATGTTGAACGCCGATGGGCCGAAGCCGGTGTCGATGTCCGACAGCAGCGGCAGGTCGCACACGTCGGTGATGCGGCGAATGTCGGTGAGCACGTCGTCCATGGTGTTGATGCCCAGATCCGGCAAGCCGAGCGATCCGGCGGCCACGCCGCCACCGGACAGGTAGACGGCGCGGAAGCCGGCGCGCTTGACCAGCAAGGCATGGTTGGCGTTGATGGCGCCGGGAATCTGCAGGGGTTGTTCGGCGGCGAGTGCGGCGCGGAAGCGGGCACCGGCGCTGGAGTGGTCGGTCATGGGTTTCACTCGTGCGGGATTACATGGACGGGTAATTCGGGCCGCCACCGCCCTGCGGTGCGGTCCAGACGATGTTCTGGGGCGGGTCCTTGATGTCGCAGGTCTTGCAGTGGATGCAGTTGGCGAAATTGATCTGCAGCCGCTCGCTGCCCGGCGCGCCGACGAATTCGTAGACCCCGGCGGGGCAATAGCGCGCCTCGGGACCGGCGAACTTCGCCAGGTTGACCGCCACGGGCACCGTAGCATCAATCAGCGTCAGGTGACTGGGCTGGTTTTCCTCATGCGCGGTACTGGACAGGTAGACCGAACTGAGGCGATCGAAACTCAGCATGCCGTCGGGCTTGGGATAGCTGATCTGCGGATGCTCGTCCGCCGGCTCCAGGCAGGCGTGGTCGGCCAGTTTGCGATGGAGGGTCCACGGTGGACGGCGGATACCCAGCCTGGGCAGCAACCATTGTTCGATGCCGGTCATCAGCGTGGCCAGCCGGCGCCCGCGCTTGAACCACTGCTTGAAATTCCGCGCCTGCTGCAGCTCGGCGTGCAGCCAACTGCGCTCGAAGGCTGCCGGATAGGCGTGCAGTTCATCCCGGCTGCGGCCCGCTTGCAACGCGGCAAAGGCCGCCTCCGCGACCAGCATGCCGGACTTGATCGCGCCATGGCTGCCCTTGATGCGCGAGGCGTTGAGCAGGCCGGCCTCGCAACCCACCAGGGCGCCGCCGGGAAACTCCAGCTTCGGCAGCGAGAGGATGCCACCGGCGGTGATCGAGCGCGCGCCATAGGCCACGCGCTGGCCACCCTCCAGGTGCCGGCGGATGGCCGGGTGGGTCTTGAAACGCTGGAACTCCTCGAACGGACTCAGCCACGGGTTTTTGTAGTCCAGCCCCACCACGAAGCCGACCGCGATCTTGCCATCCTCGGCGTGATACAGGAACGAACCGCCGTAAGTGTCGGCATCGAGCGGCCAGCCGGCAGTGTGCACCACCAGGCCGGGTTGGTGACGCGCCGGATCGGCCTGCCACAGCTCCTTCAGGCCGATGGCATAACTTTGCGGGTCACGCCCCTCGTCCAGCCGGTAGCGCGCGATCAACTGCCGGCCGAGCTGGCCGCGTGAGCCTTCGGCGAAGATCGTGTACTTCGCATGCAGCTCCATGCCCAGCTGGAACTCGGGCGTGGGCTGGCCCTGCTTGTCCAGGCCCAGGTTGCCGGTGGCCACGCCAAGCACGGCGCCCTGCGCGTCATGGAGGATCTCTGCCGCGGCAAATCCGGGGAAGATCTCCACCCCCAGCGCTTCGGCCTGTTGTGCCAGCCAGCGGGTCAGCGCACCCAGCGAGACGATGAAGTTGCCGCGGTTGTGGAAGCAGTCCGGCAACAGCGCATCGGGCGTCTTGCGGGCGCGGTCGGGGCCGAGGAACAGGAACTCATCGCGCGTCACGGCCTGTCTCACCGGGGCGCCGCGTTCGGCCCAGTCCGGGAGTAGCTCGGTCAGGGCCCGCGGATCGATGATGGCGCCGGAGAGGATATGGGCGCCGGGTTCGGAACCTTTCTCCAGCACGCAGACGCCGACCTCGTGGCCGGCCTCCCGCGCCAGTTGCTTGAGCCGGATCGCCGTGGCCAGCCCGGCCGGGCCGGCACCGACGATCACGATGTCGTATTCCATGACCTCGCGCGGCCCGTGGGCGGCCAGCAGTTCCGCGGGAGTCACAGTGTGGCAGCTCCCATGGCGGCGGCGAGGATCGCCGACGGCGACGCGTTCCACAGCAGGGCCGACCGGCTCGCCAGATGCGCGAACACCCGCTCCAGGTGCTTGATCCGGTGCGGCTGGCCCATCACCCAGGGATGGATGTTCAATGCCAGCAGGCGGCCATGCCCCGTGCGCTGCGCTTCCTCCAGCAGAAACTCGCACGCATCGATCATCTGATCGGCATACTCCGACTCGGCGTGCAGGTTCTCGCCCACGATGAAGCGGTCTTCCAGCTCCAGAGACAACGGCAGGTTGGCGAGCGCGCCATTGGCGGTCTCGAAGCGGTACGGCAACTCGTCGTTGACCCAGTCGGCGCACCAGTCGATGCCGGCCTTGCGCAGCAGCTCGGGCGTGGCATGCGACTGCGAGCGCGCCGGCGACAGCCAGCCGCGGATCGGCTGGCCGGCGTACGGCCCGAGTGCCGCCAGGCTGTCCGCGATCAACGCTGCCTCCGCCCCCTCGTCCATGCCGCCGAAATGCAGCCTGTCCATGTTCCAGCCGTGGCCGAGCAGTTCGAAGCCGGTACGCGCCAGGCGTTGCATCAGGGCGGGATAGCGCACGGCCACCTCGCCGTTGATCGCAAGGCTGGCAGCCAGGCCGTGCGGTTCCAGCGCCTTGAGCACACGGAACACGCCGACCCGATTGCCGTAGTCGCGCAAGGTGTAGTGGCGCAGGTCCGGATACGGCATGGTCATGTTGCCATGGGCCTTGAAGCCCGCACCGTCCGGGTTGAGCGGGAAGTGCTCCAGGCTCAGGTTGATCCACAGCGCCAGCGGCTTGTCGCCGGGCCAGCGTACGGGTGCGCGCTCGGCCAGCATCGACCAGGCGTAGCGGTCCTGGTCCATGCCGTGGCGGCGCATCGGGTAATCGAGGAATTCCTTGCCGAGGCTCATGCCTGCCCCTCCCTGCCGACGTGGTTGGCGGACTGGATCGAGGCCAGCGCCGCATCGTAGTGATGCTCCAGGTAGTGCTGGGCGATCTCCCGCCCGGTGGCCTTCCACACGCCGGCATGGCCGCAGGCGTAGTCCATCGCCTCCTCGAAGGCGCGCAGGCGATGCGGATGGCTGACCTGGTAGGCATGCAGCGGCACGCACATCACCGTACCCGACTCTTCGCCTTCGGCGTAGAGGCGGTCGAAGGCATCCTTGATCATCTGGCCGTAGCGGCGCGGTTCGATCTTGTTGACCACGTAGGTGATGGTGTCGTTGAGTTCCAGCGAGTACGGCACCGACACGAAGCGCCGTCCGCTGCGCGTATGCACTGGCGTGGGCTGGTCGTCGTGGAACAGGTCGCAGGTGTACAGGCCGCCGGCCTCGGCGAACAGGTCGATGGTCTGCTCCGAATGCGACAGCGCGGGCGCCAGGTAACCGTGGCAGTTTTGCCCGGTGTGCTGCCGGATCAGCGCCATCGACTCGGCGATCATCGCGCGTTCCTGCGCCTCGTCCAGGCCGTAGGTGTAGCGCGTGTTGTAGATGCCGTGGCTGAAGAACTCCCAGTTCCGCTCGGCCGCCAGCGCGATCACTTCGGGATGGTGGATCAGCGTGGCTGCCGACAACGACACCGAGCCGCGCAGACCGTACTTGTCCATCACCCGCATCATGCGCTGGTGGCCCACGCGGTTGCCGTAGTCGCGGGTGGCATAGGCGAGCACGTCCGGCAGCGGTCGCGGCCATGGCTTGCGCTGCGGATTGGTGGGTGGCGCGTATTCGTAGAACTCGATGTTGGGCGCGATCCACAAGGCCAGTTTCGCGCCACCGGGCCAGCGGATCTTCGGCCGCTCGGCATAGGGCCAGTAGTCGTACAAGCCGGGGGCGGGCTTCCTGTTCACCGCGGCAACTCCCTGAGCTGGCGCACCACCTCGGCCACCGGCTCGACATCTGCGTACTTGAGCATCATGTCGGCGAGGTTGGCGTAGTGCGGGATCTCGTGCTTGTCGGCCACCGCCTCCTCCACCACGATGGTGCGGAAGCTGCGCGACAGGCTGTCCACCGCGCAGGCACGCACGCAGCCGGAGGTCGAGCCGCCGGTGATGATCAGCGTGTCGATGCGATGGAAGGTCAGCAGCGACCACAGGTTGGTTTCGAAGAACGGACTGGGCATCCACTTGTGCATGACGATGTCGCCCGGCTGCACATCGGCGCGCGGGTCGAGCTGGGCGCGCTCGGAGCCGTGCTTGATGTTCTGCAGCGAGTCCGGCGTGTTGGTGCGCGTGCCCCAGACGCCGGCATCCTCGCCCGATTCGAGATAGGCCACGTAGGTCCAGATCACCGGCAGGCCGCGCTCGCGCAGCGACGCCGAGAGCTGGTTGATGTACTCGATCTGGCGCGGGTCAGTCTGGTAGGCCGTCTTGAAGGTGACGATGTCGGTATAGGCACGCTGCACGTCGATGTTGACGATCGCCGGGCGCTTGCCGAAGCCGAACTTGGCCCGGCTCGGGTTGGCCTTGACCGTCTCCCAGTACTGGCGGGCGGTCTGCTCACTGGTTTGCATGGTCGGCATGTTCCGGTCTCCTCGCGCTGGCCCGGTCACGTATTGGCTGCCGCTTGCGCGGCACGTTCGTCACGCACGACGGTGGCGGCCAGCAGCGCCACCACCACCAGCCCCGCCACCAGCACGAAGGCCGGCTGATAGGTGCCGGTGGCGTCATGGATCCTGGCGGTGAGCCAGATGCCGACACCCGCCGAGGTGGCATCAAACAGCGTGATGGTGCCCAGAATCTTACCCGCCGCCGACAGGCCGAAGGCATTGATGCCCTGCAACTGGATCAGCGCATACAGGCCGCCCCAACCCAGTCCGAACAGCACCAGCGAATACCAGATCAACTGACTCTGCATGCTGGCCAGGATCATCGCGCCCGCCAGCATGATCGCCAGGTTGAGCAGGAACACACGTTTGGGAGGAAACAGGTCGGCTAGCAGGCCGAAGCCGAACTTGCCGACCATCGCCATGCCGAACATCAGGGCCAGCGCGTTGCCGGCTGCGGCCGGGGCGTGACCCATGTCGCGCATGTAAAGGAACAGGTTCTGCGCCACCGCCAGGATTGCGTAGAAGGTGGCCATGGCGACGACCGCCAGCGCCCAGAAGGTGCGGGTACGCAGGGCTGCGCCGTAGCCGAGGTCGGGCAGCATCGGTGTGGCGGCAGCGGCACGGTTCGCAACCGCCTGCTCATCCGCGCCCAGGGGCTGGATGCCACCAGCACGAGGGCTGCGCAGCACCAGCCATGCCAGCACCAGCAAAGCGACGGGTATCGCCATCTCCCACATGAAGGCGTTGCGCCAATCCATGTTGCGCAGCAGATGTACGCCGAGCTCGGGAAACACCATGCCGCCGAGGCTGGTGCCGACCAGGGCAACGCCGATGGCTGTCCCGCGCCGGGCCTCGAACCACTGCGATACGAAGATCACGGCCACGTTGAGCCCCGCGGCCACCAGCACCACGGCAAAGCCCACATGGATCAGGTATAGCTGGCCGAGCGAGTGCAGGTTGGCGTAGGCGTAATACAGCGCGGCCAGCAGCGCCAGGCCGAACAGGATCAGCCGGCGCGGTCCGAACCTGTCGATCAGCACGCCCACCACCGGCCCCAGCCAGCCGGCCAGCACCAGCGTGATCAGGTCGCGCAGCTTGAGCTCGCCGCGGCTCCAGTCGAACGCCTTCAGCAGCGACTCGTCGAACACGGTCAGGCCGGTGATGATGAGTCCGTTGGATACCAACAGCACCAACATGCCCATCACCGCCATGAGCCAGGGGTAACAACGCTTCATGCACGCCTCTCCTCGGTAGATTCGCGTTCATCGGATGCCGTCGAACGTTCCACAACGGGCGTTGACCGACAGGACTCAACCAGCCTACACTTTGTCCGGACAAAGTGTGCCACAACTCGTAGCCAGAGAAAATGCCATGCAAACCGTCATCGTCCTCTTCAACCTCAAGCCCGGCGTCGACCGCGCGGAATACGAGGCCTGGGCCCGCGGCAGCGACCTGCCGGTCGTCAACGACCTGGCCTCGGTAGACAAGTTCGAGGTGCTCAAGGCCTCCGGCCTGCTGATCGGCGACGGCCCCGCACCCTACGAATACATCGAGATCATGCGCATCCGCGACATGGAAGCCTTCGGCAAGGACCTGGGGTCGCCGGCGGTCCAGTCTGGAGCGGCGCAATTTCAGCAATACGCCGACCAGCCCCTGTTCATTCTCGCAAGCAACCTTTGAACCCTTCGGAGAACTGGCCATGGCGCGATTCGCGGAACTGGAAAGCAAGGTCGCCATCATCACCGGCGCCGGTCGCAGCAAGGGACTGGGCGAAGGCATCGCGCGACGCCTGCTGCAGGAAGGTTGCAAGGTCGTGCTGACCGACATCGGCCACGGCCGCGGCGCGGAGATGCCGGTCACGGCGGTGGGCACCGACGAGGAGATGTCCCGGGTGGCCGCCGCGCTGGCGGCCGAGACCGGCGGCGAGTGCGTGGCGATGGCCCTGGACGTGCTGGAGGAATCGCAGGTGGAGCAGGTGGTGCAGGCCACCGTGGCGCGCTTCGGCAAGCTGGATATCCTGGTCAACAACGCCGGCATCGGCTACCTGATGAAACCGCTGGTGGAGATGGAAGCCGGCGAATGGGATGCCGTGCTGGGGGTCAACCTGCGCGGCGCCTTCCTGTGCATCAAGCACGCGGCCCGGCAGATGATCAAGCAGGGCCACGGCGGCCGCATCGTCAACATCGCGTCGCAGGCGGCCAAGTCGGCCTTTCCCCATGCGGTAGCCTATTGCTCGTCCAAGCATGGGGTGGTCGGCCTGACCCGGGTGGCCGCACTGGAACTGGCACCAAACGCGATCAACGTCAATGCCGTGTGCCCCAACCACGTCACCACCGGCCTGGGCGCCTGGCAGAACGAATACTTCGCAGCCAGGCAGGGCAAGACCGTCGAGCAGTACCTTGCCGACATGCGCGGGCGCATCCCGATGGGCCGCACCGGACTGCCTTCCGACATGGCGGCCGCTACCGCCTACCTGTGCTCGGACGATGCCGCCTACATCACCGGCGAAGCGATCAATGTCTCCGGCGGCGAAGAAAACCATTGAAGTGAAAACGCCCCCGCCACCCGCGCCCATAACGAGAGAACCCATGTCCAACACAACTTACCCGTGGCCCGGCAAGGCACGACTGGCGCTGTCGGTGGTCGTCAACGTGGAGGAACTGTCCGAGTACAGCATCGGCGAGGGCGACAAGATCACCGAGCCGGTGGACGAGCTCAATGTCAGCCTGCACAAGCCGATACGCAACTACGGCAACGAATCCAACTACCGCTACGGCATCAACGAGGGGCACGCCCGGGTGGCCGCCCTGCTGGACAAGTATCAGGTCGCGGCGACCTATACCGCCGCCGCCTTGTCGCTGGAGCGCGCCGACAGCGTGACCAGCTACCTGCGCGGCAGCCGCCACGAGGTGTGTTCGCACGGCTACCGCTGGATCCACCAGTTCCGCCTCGGCCCCGACGCGGAGCGCCGGTTCATCCGCGATGCCGCCGACAGCATCGAGAAAACCACCGGCAGGCGCCCGGTGGGCTGGTTGTCGCGCTACCTGCACACCGCCGACACGCGTCGCCTGCTGCAGGAGGAAGGCTTCCTGTACCACATGGACGACTACTCCGCCGACGCGCCCTTCTGGGGGCAGGTCGACGGCTCCGACCAGCCGATGGTGATCGTGCCCTACCAGCTCGACACCAACGACATGAAGATGTGGCTGGCACCGTCCTACCTGCCCAGCCACTGGCTCGAATACGCCATCGACAGCTTCGACACCCTGTACGCCGAGGGCGCGCACGCGCCGCGGATGATGTCGCTGGGCCTGCACCTGCGCATCATCGGCCGACCGGGCCGGATCGGTGCGTTCGAGAAGTTCCTCGCCTACGTGGCACAGAAGCCCGACGTCTGGTACGCCACCCGCCGCGGCATTGCCGAACACTTCGCCGCGCAGGTGGCCCGATGACCGGCCTCGCCAGCAACCCGCGCCGCTGCCTGCTGTTCGTGCCCGGATCACGCCCGGAGCGTTATGCCAAGGCGGTGGCCAGTGGCGCCGACCAGGTCTGCATCGACCTGGAAGACGCGGTGGCCGCGGCCGACAAGGACAGCGCGCGCGCCTCCCTGTTCGCCTACCTGGCGGCCAAACCCGCGGGCCGCAGTGAAATCGGCCTGCGCATCAATCCGCTGTCCACCGCGCAAGGCCAGGCCGACCTGCAGGCCCTGGCCGCCTCGGGGTTGGCGCCGGACTTCGTGATGCTGCCCAAGGTCGAAACCGCCGACGAACTGCGGCGGGCAGACACCGCCCTGACCGGCATGGACACCAGCTTCATCGCCCAGATCGAAACGCCGCAAGGCCTGCTTGACGCGCGCGCGCTGGCCCGCGCCACGCCTCGGCTGCAGGCGCTGATGTTCGGCGGATTCGACTACATCGTGGCGCTGCGCGGTCGCGCCGGCTGGGAGAGCTTTCTGTATCCGCGTGTGCAACTGGCCACCGTGGCGGCCGAGGCCGGCGTTGGCTGCATGGATGTGCCGTACCTGGACATCCACGACCAAGCCGGCTTGAGCGCCGAAACAGAGCGCGTCATCCACCTGGGCTTCACCGCCAAGGCTGCCATCCACCCGGGCCAGGTCGACGCCATCCAGCGCTGCTACCTGCCTACGGCGAAGGAGTACACGCACGCCCAGCGCGTCATCGCGGCGCTGGCGGCCAGCAACGGCGAGGCCATCCAGCTGGACGGCAAGCTGGTGGACCGCCCGATCGAGATCGCGGCCCACCGTGCCATCGCCTTGGGCGCCCTCGGCGTGCGCGAGAGCTGACCACCCCGCCCCTTCCACGGATTCACCGCCCGCGCCCACCCCATCAAGACACAGGACACGCCCCATGGTTCAGAACGTCAAGCAAATTTCCGAGCACCGTTTCCGCGAAACCTTCGGCCGCTACTTCGAGGATTTCAACATCGGCGACATTTACGAGCACCGCCCCGGCCGCTCGATCACCGAGACCGACAACACCTGGTTCACCCTGCTGACGATGAACACCCATCCGATGCACTTCGACAAGGAGTACGCCAAGGCCTCCGAGTTCGGCAAGGTCATCGTCTGCTCGCCGTTCACCGTGGCGCTGATGGTGGGCATGAGCGTCACCGACGTCAGCCAGAAGGCCGTGGCCAACCTGGGCTGGTCAGAGATCAAGATGACCCACCCGCTGTTCGTGGGCGACACCCTGGTGGCCGAATCCGAAGTGCTGGAGAAGCGGGAATCCAAGTCGCGCCCCGGCGCCGGCATCGTCACCTGCCGCACCGACGGCTTCAACCAGGACGGCAAGCTGGTGTGCACCTTCAACCGCACAATGCTGATCGCCAGGCGCGGCCACTCCGTCGAAGACAAGGTCAACTACTGAAGGATCCGGCCCCATGAGCAGCAAAATGGACGTGATGTGGGGGCCCGAGGAAGAGCAGGCCCTGCTCGACAGCATCGACCATTGGGTCGAGAAATCGGTGGCGCCGATCGCCCGCGAGTACGACCTGGCGGACAAGTATCCGGACGTGCTGGTAGAGGAGATGAAGGAACTGGGCCTGTTCGGCGCCACCATCTCCACCGAGTACGGCGGCCTGGGCCTGCCGGCGCGCATCTACGCCAAGATCGTGATCAAGGTGTCCTCGGTGTGGATGGCGCCCACCGGCATTTTCAACTCGCACCTCATCATGGCCTCGGCGATCGAGCGCTGCGGCACCGAGGAGCAGAAGCGCAAGTACCTGCCGCGCATGGCCAGCGGCGAGCTGCGCGGCGCACTGGGATTGACAGAGCCCAATGCCGGTACCGACCTGCAGGCCATCCGCACGGTCGCGCGGCGCGAAGGCGACCATTACGTCATCAACGGCGCCAAGACCTGGATTACCAACTCCATGCACGGCGACATGGCGCTGCTGCTGGTCAAGACCGATCCCGCCGCGCAGCCGCGGCACAAGGGCATGAGCATGTTCATCGCCGAGAAGGGCGACGGCTTCATCGTGGCCAAAAAGATGAAGAAGATGGGCTATCGTGCCATCGATACCTGCGAGCTGGTGTTCGAGGACTACAAGGTCCCGGCCGAGAACCTGCTCGGCGGCGTGGAGGGCAGGGGCTTCCACAATGCCGTGGGCGGACTGGAGCTGGGCCGCATCAACGTCGCCGCCCGCGGCGCCGGCATCGCCGAAGGCGCGTTGCGCCTGTCGGTCCGCTATGCGCAGGAGCGCCGGACCTTCGGCAAGCCGATCTGCGAGCACCAGGCGATCCAGCTCAAGCTGGGCGAGATGGCGGCGCGGGTGGAAGCCTCCAAGCTGCTGATCGAAAGCGCCGCCAATGCCTACGACCGCGGCGAGCGCTGCGACATGGAAGCGGGCATGGCCAAGTACATGGCCACCGAGGCCGGTGCGTTCTGTGCCGAACAGGGCATGCGCATCTTCGGCGGCTACAGCTACTCGGTGGAGTACGAAATCGAGCGCTTCTACCGCGACGCCATGCTGATGTGCATCGGCGAAGGCACCAACGAGATGCAGCGCATCATCATCGCCAAGCAACTGGTGGCACGCCACAAGATCTGACCCGGCAAGCGCTGCGGCCGCCGGGCTGCAGCGCCCCTTCTCCCAGGATCCATGCATGAAAAAGCTCCCCTTGAACGGGCTGCGTATCCTAGCCGTCGAGCAGTATGGCGCCGGGCCCTACGGTTCGATGCACCTGGCCGATCTCGGTGCCGAGGTGATCAAGATCGAAGCACCGCCCGCCGGCGACGTGTCGCGCGCCACCGGGCCGTACTTCCTGGGCGAGGGCGACAGCCTGTTCTTCCAGACCTTCAACCTCAACAAGCACTCGCTGCAACTGGATCTGAAATCAGCGGCCGGGCGCGAGGTATTCGAGCGCCTGGTGGGCAGTGCCGATGCGGTGCTCAACAACCTGCGCGGCGACCAACCGGCCAAGCTGGGGCTGGACTACGCCACGCTGGGCAAGCTCAACCCGAAGATCGTCTGTGCACACCTGTCGGCCTACGGTCGCGACAACGAACGCGCCGCCTGGCCGGGCTACGACTACCTGATGCAGGCCGAGGCCGGTTTCATGGCGCTGACCGGCGAACCCGACACACCGCCGGCGCGCTTCGGCCTGTCGATGGTCGACTACATGACCGGCACCACGATGGCCATGAGCCTGCTGGCCGCCGTCATCGGCGCCATGCGCAGCGGCGAAGGCTGCGACGTGGACGTGAGCCTGTTCGACGTGGCCTTGCACCAGCTCAGCTACCCGGCCACGTGGTATCTCAACGAAGGCCACCGCACCGAGCGGCTGGAGCGCAGCGCGCACCCGTCCACCGTGCCCTGCCAGGTGTACAAGTCCGCCGACGGCTGGGTGATGGTGATGTGCATGCTGGAGAAGTTCTGGCAGACCTTCATCGAGGGCATCGGCAACCCGGCCTGGGCCGCCGAGGCCCGCTTCGCCGGCTTTGCGGCGCGCCGCGCCGCGCGACTCGAATTGACGCCGCTGGTGGACGCGATCCTGTCTACCCGGCCCAGCGCGTACTGGATCGAGAAATTCGCCGGCCGGATTCCCATCGCGCCGGTGCTGGACATCGCCCAGGCACTGGACAACCCCTACGTGCAGCAGGTCGACATGCTGCAGCAGGTGGCGCATCCCGCCGGCACGCAGCGGCTGCTGCGCAACCCGGTCAAGATCGACGGCAAGCGCCTGGCCGGCCGCGCAGCGCCCGCACTCAATGCCGATGCGCAGGCACTGCTGTCCGGCCTGGGCTACGACGCGGCCACGATCGCGCGGCTGCGGGGAGAGCAGGCGTGAAGCTGGAAGGGCTCAAGGTACTGGACCTGTCGCTGTTCCTGCCCGGCCCGCACCTGACCATGATGATGGCCGACCACGGTGCCGAGGTGATCAAGGTCGAGCCGCCCGGCGGCGAGCCGGTGCGCGAGGTGGGCCTGAAACAGGCCGGTGCCTCCACTTGGTTCCGCAACACCCATCGCGGCAAGCGCTGCATCGTGCTCGACCTCAAGAGCGCGGCGGGCAGCGCGGCGATCGAACGTCTGGTGGCCTGGGCGGATGTGCTGGTCGAGGCCTTCCGTCCCGGCGTCGCCGCGCGACTGGGCATCGACTACGCACGCTGCCGCGCCCTCAACCCCGGCATCGTCTACTGTTCCATCAGCGCCTATGGCCAGCATGGCCCCAAGGCGCAGCGTCCGGCCCACGACCTGGCGATCCAGGCCGACAGCGGCGTGGTCAGCCTGAACCGCGCTCCCGACGGCACCCCGGCGATGCCGCACATGCCGGTGGCGGACATGGCCGGCTCGCTGATGGCCATGAACGGCATCCTGATGGCGCTGCTGCGCCGGGCGACGACCGGCGCGGGCGACTATATCGATATTTCAATGCAGGATGCGCTGCTGGCCTGGCTACCCAACGTGCTGGGGCCGCCGTTCGCCGAGCAACGTGATCCGGTGGTGGGCGAGGAGCGCAGCTGGGGCGGCAACGCCCTGTACCACCTGTACCGCTGCGCCGACGATCGCTGGCTGGCGCTGGGCGGCGCCGAACCCAAGTTTGCGACCAACCTGCTCACGGCGCTTGAGCGGTCCGACCTGATCGCGCTGTGCCTGCAGCCGCCCGGCCCCGCCCAGGACCCGGTCAAGGTCTTCCTCGCCGACACCTTCGCCCGCCGCCCGCTGGCCGCATGGAGTGCTTGGCTGGAGCAGGTAGACGTGTGCTGGGCGCCGGTGCGCAGCTTGACAGAAGCCTTCAACGATCCGCATACCCAGGCCCGCGGCATGGTCTGGACCGATCGCGGGGGCGGCACCCATCTGGGCATTCCGATCCGCTACGCCAACGAACCCGGCCGCATCAACCCGCACCTGGACAGGCTGGGCGAATCCACCGCGGCGGTGCTGCGCGAACTGGGCCTGTGACCGCGGCCGGGTGACGGGACGGCGATAACGCCCCCGTCTTCCGCCAATACCTGTTATTTCCAGCGCGACTTGTCCTTGAGGTAGCGGTAGGCATCCTCCATCGTGTCGGGCTGATGCTGAGTGAACAGGCCCGGCGCGTACGGCGCCACGTAGTCGGCGTACACGTCGCGGTACAGGTCGGCACACAGCTTCGGCTGGCGATGCCGGGCACGCAGTTGGCCAATCGGGATGTAGCCCCACACAAACGTCTCGTTCGGGCTGCCCGCTTCGGCAACGACTTCGCCACGCGGCCCGTAGATGGCGGTGCCGCCGGTCATGCCGGTGGCGTCCTCCAGGAACGGGCCGTTGTCCGGGGAGATCGAGTTGTTGACGATCGACGAGTAGACGCCGTTGTAGGACGCGCACGCAGCGATATCGGTCTTGCTGAAACCGCCCGAAGCCGTGCGCAGGAACACCTCGGCGCCCTTGATCGCCATGGCGCGGAATAGCTCCGGTTCGGACTGGGTGGAACTGGTGGCCAGGTTGCCTAGCGGGGTGCGCGCCACCGGGATCACCGCATCGCGCCCGTACATTTCGACATAGCGATCGAGTACGTTGTCGATGGTGGTGGTGAACAGCTCCTTGCCGGGCCAGAAGCCGCTGACGATGGTATTGCGGGCCTTCCACTGGCGGGCGACGATCTCGCCCTTGTCGTTGATGATGGTGGTGATCGACAGCACGTGGCCGGGCCAGTCCTTGTCCCTGGCGTACGCACCGAACACGATCCAGGTGCCGTAGTGGCGCGCCTTGGCTGCGATCGCCGCGGTTTCCTCCCCGGGGATCTCGATGGCGAATTTCAGGATCTCCTGGCGGCTCCAGTTGCGCCAGCCTGACAGCGGAAATTCGTGGAACTGGATCAGGTCGGGTTTCTGCATGTAGTGCGCAGCGTCGATCACCTGCAGCATGTGCTGCAGGTTACCGCTAATGCCCTTGCGCCACTGGCTGGCGTCGAAGCTGTGCACCGGCGTCTGGGCCAGACACAGCGTCCAAGCCGGCTTGGCCAGCGGTACGGTGTCGTAGGTGCCGTCGGTGTGCTGTTTTACCGCAGCAGCAGCATCACCGGATGTGGCGCCAAGCGTGCTGGCAGCGACGGAACCGCCGAGCAGGCTGCCGCCTGCGACGCAGGCGGCGGTCAATAACGTGCTGTTGCCCAGAAAGTCGCGTCTGGAACCGCTCATGCTCGATATCTCCTCGGCCGGCTGAAAAATGTCCACTCATTGCAGACACGAACGGGCAATGGGGAATAGCGTGACCTGCAGACCTGCCTCAGACCGGGTCGCCGGCGAATGACGGACCCTTGATCTTCTGCCAGTCGCGGCTGACGAATTTCTCGTCGATCTGTGTGCGCTGCACCAGCACACCCTTCTTGTACCAGTGCCAGATGCGATTGCGCATGGTGCCGCAGTCGGAAAGCTGGATCATTTCGTACAACTCGAGGTCGGGCTCGCCCTGGCGTTCCCAATGCAGCATCAGGGTACGGTGGAAGTCGTCTTCAGGGATCTCCGTGCACCAGCCGTAGATCAGCTCGTTGTCGAAAATGATGCGGCCGAACTGGTAGGTGGTCGGGAAGTCGCGCAGTTCGGTTTTGCCGTCGGCCCACTTGTAGTTGTTGGTTTGGTGGTACGGCACTTTGTCGTCGCCGGTGATGCGGCAGATCAGTCGCGAGCTGTGCTCGTCGGTCTTGTTGCCGGCCGGATCGTAGTAGCGGTAAACGCCATCCCAGATACCCTCGTGACGGGCAAGCGCGGGCATGTGTCGCTTCAGATCAGTCATGTGATTTCCTCAGTGGTTCATCGACTAGCTATGGGGATGCTGCCTCAGCGCAGCTCGTCTTGGACGGCGTGGATATCCACATCCACGCCGTCGCGTAGGGTTTCGGTTTCCTGTTGCACGAAGCGCAGGATGCGAGCAATGTATTCTTGGGTCCAAACTCCGCGCTCGCCTTCGGCTGCGCGGTCAGGTACATAGTCGTCCAGCTCTTGCCGGCTCAGCAGGCCCTTGGCCTCGATCAGGCGCTCCAGTGCATCCAGCCGCTGGCGGGTGACCGCGTGTTCCATGGCCACCGCCATCACGATGGACAGCAAGCGGTCGCTGTCCGGATCGTTGAAGTAATACGGGCGGGCGCCCTTGGCGCGGGTGCCGGCCAGGTCGATGATGTCGAGGTCGCTGATCTTGCTCATTTCCAGGCTCCGAACATGGTCCATAGGGCGGCGCGGCCATAGTCCTCACCATTGCTTTCCGCCACCGGAAAGACTTCGCGATCGACCACGCCGGCCACCGTGGTCTCGAAGTACTTGTCGGCAGCGAAGCCCGCATCAAGCACCATCTGGCGGACATCGTAGTCGTGCATCACGCCCCAGAACGGCTCGTTGTTGTTCCAGGTGTCCCAATCGCGGATGAACTGTTCGTACAGACTCATGTCCTCGCCGTATTGCGGTTGCTCGAGGTGCGCCGTTAATCCACCAACGGCCAGCATGCGATAGATCTCGCGCAACTGTAGAGGCATCGACCGGGCCGAGCTTTCGTGCCAGAACATGGCCGAGCTGATGAGATCGAAGTGGCCATCCGGATAACCTAGATCGTCCGCGTTGGCTTGCCGGAAGGTGATATTTTCCACGCCCAACGAGCGGGCACGCGCATGGGCATACCGCAGCATCGGCGCACCCACGTCGATGGCGATCACCTCGGCCTCGGGAAAGGCCTGGGCCAGCGGCACCACGTTGTGGCCGATGGTGCAGCCAAGATCCAGGATGCGGCGCGGCTTGAAGGCCGGATACTTCTGTTTGAGCCATTGGGCCAAGGCCTGGCCGCCGCCGTCGTTCCAGCGGCCGAGCATGCCGCCGGTGGTAGCGAAGATGCCGGCGTCGTAGTTGGCGCCGTTGGTGATGTCGTCCTCCACCAGCTCGGTGTGGTAACCGCCCGGCATGCAGTGGATATCCACCGCGCACGCGGTGCGGGGGATTTCCAGCGTCGGATCCAGCTGCAAGGTGACGGCCGCGTCGTTGAGCGCCCGGGCCTTTTCGATCAGCGGCTCGAGCTGGCGCAGCACCATGGCCCGACCGGCCTGCTGGCGCATCTCCATGGTGGTGCGGCGCAGGGCACTCCACATCTGGTAGATCGGCTCGCGCGCCATGGCCTCGCGTACCTCGCCCCGATCCTTTAGCGGACGCCCCAGCGCCTGCTCGGTCCGCGGCGCCACGCGCTTCTCGAAGGACTCGCGCACCTTGGGACTGAGCCGGGTGGCCAGGTGCCGATTCATGTTCGCGAGAAAATCGAACCGGGACGCGTCATCCAGCTTGCCTTGCGGAAAGACCCCATGACGACCTACATGCCGCCAGCTCGGCGGCGGTGCCTGTTTGCTCATGATGCAATCCTGTGTTGCGTGAACCAGCCCATCCGGAAGTCCAGCCGTCACCGCCCAATCGGCGACAGCGCCCATGCCACGCCAAGGTGCGCCCAAGCACCTGCCCTGCCCCGTCCTCGTCCCTGGAGTCGCTTGCCGCAGGTGCCGACTGCGCGAGACAGCCGATGTTGCGTAGCGCCATCAAATACGTTCCTGGGCGCACCGAAGCATGCTTGCAAATGTCCGGACAAATGTACAGACTGATGATCGTACGGTCATCACACGGTTGTCAACAGTCAACAACATCGCCGCTACCCGCACCGCTTGCGAAGCCTGCAACAGATGGCGAAACCACAGCTTGTCCCGACAACTCAGCGATAGGAGTAGAGATATGCGAATTGCATCAGCGGGCCTGATCCTGGCCATGGTGATGGCTCCGGCGTTTGCCGCCACGCCCAAAGTCACCCTGGATCAGGGGGCACTTGCCGGGGTCAGAACCGATGGCATCGACATCTTCCGCGGCATCCCCTTTGCTGGTGACACCGGCGGCAACCAGCGCTGGCGTCCACCGACCCCGGCCCCGCACTGGGAGGGCGTGCGCGATGCCAGCAAGTTCGGGACGATCTGCCCGCAATCCAGCCTCCAGGATGGCAAACCGGCAGAGTGGACGACGCACTTCCAGATGAGCGAGGACTGTCTGAACCTCAACATCTACACCCCGGCGCTGACTCCTGCCGGGAAGCTGCCGGTGATGGTCTGGATCCATGGCGGCTCGGCCATCACGGGTGCCGGTTCGATCTACGACGGCAGCAGGCTTGCGCACCACGGCGTCGTGGTGGTGACAATCAACTACCGGCTCGGCCTGCTGGGGCGATTCGCGCATCCTGCGTTGAGCGCCGAGCAGCCCGGGGCCCTGCTGGGCAACTACGGCTTGATGGACGTGCTGGCCAGCCTGGAATGGGTACGGCACAACATTGCGCGCTTCGGCGGCGACCCGGGCAACGTGACTCTCTTCGGCCAATCCTCCGGCAGCGTGGCGGTCACCGCCCTGATGGCTTCGCCGCTCAGCAAAGGCTTGTTCGAGAAGGCCATTGGCGAAAGCGGCGTGCCGGCGCAGTTGGACTATCCGCGCTACCTGTCCAGGGACCTACCGGGTACGCCGTCACTCGAGAGCGACGGCGCGGCCATGGCCAAGAAGCTGCTGTCCGACGACAAGGACGTTACGCCGGCGGAACTGCGCGGCCTGTCGTGGCAGACCTTGTTGAAGTACCAAGGCACGCTGCCGCCCGGCGCCCTGATACCGGTCATCGACGGCAAGATCCTGCCCGAAGCGACAGAACGCCTTTATGCCGAAGGCAAGCAACTGCCGATCCCCCTCATGATCGGCACGGTGAACTGGGAACAGAGCCTGTACGCGGCATTCAAACTGCCGCCGGCCCTGATCTATCGCACCGCTCCCAAGACCGTGGTGGACGAGTACTACCCCGATCTGCAGGGCGAGGCACTGGTGCAGCAGTGGCTGGCCGATGTCGGCTTCAATGCCCCGGTGCGCTGGATCGCCGACGCGAATGCACGGCAGGAGCATCCGACCTGGGTCTACCAGTTCACCCACCTTTCGCCTGCCGCAGTGAAGGCAGGCCAGCCCGGCGCCGCGCACAGCGACGACACGCTCTACCTGTTCCAGCGGCTGGACCGCGCCAACCTCGACTTCAATACGCCCGCCGAGCGGGAAATGCGGGAGCTGATGCTCGGCTACTGGACCCGGTTCGCGCGCAGCGGCAACCCCAACGGTCCCGGTCTGCCGTCGTGGCCGCGCTGGGCTGCCAGCGGCAAGGGCGCCACGCAGATACTCGACGTGCCGGCGCATCCCGTGGAGGCGCTGATGGGCCAACACATGAAGCTCCACCTGGACCGCTACGCCGAAATGATGAAAGCCGGCTCGGGGCACTAAGCAAGCCGCTCCTGTATCGAACCCCACCGCGCACGCCGCAGCTCGCATGACGCCTGTCGGCGGCGCCGCGCGAGGCCTCGCGACAGCACTCCGCAGCGACCCGCAAGCCATGCCACGCCTGACTTGCAAATGTACGGACAATTATAGATACTTGGGCAAATGTACGGACATTTCAAGGAAGCCGGAAACGACCATGTGTCGGGGCGGCTCGTTCAGCGCAACATGCTTGGAAATGCCTCGGTTACGAACGCGAACGCCCGGTACGCCGAGACACAGTCGACAACCGTGACGCCAGCAGCCATGGACAGACCAACTCCGGATCCGAACAACAAACACCCCAACCCGAGTCACACGCTCATCCAATTCCGCACAGACCACTTCCACAGAACCGCATTTCCTGATCGAGGGAAGAATTCATGATTCGAGCCGCCGTCACCCTGCTGGCCGCCGCCATGGCGTTGCCGGCACAGTCCGCAACCGTCCCCGATCTGGGAAGTCCGGAAGGCAGCCTCCAGGCCATGGTCAAGCTGCGCTGCTCACTCGACCCGAAGGATGAAAAGATCCTGTGGTGGAAGGGCACGATCTTCGCCGAACAGCCGGGCCAGAAGAGCGAGCCGCTGCTCGGCTTCGAGGGCTACAACATCTGCCGCACGGAAAAACAGGCCGACGGCACGTGGCGCCTGTACACGCGCGAGATCGCGTTCTACCGCGACCTGAAGACTGGCGCGATCCTCGACAGTTGGCACAACCCGCTGAGCGGCAAGGTCGACACCGTGGTTCCGGTCGAAAACGATCCGGTGAACCAGGTGCTGAGCCCGCGCTGGAAATTGCCGTGGGTGGTGCAGGACGGCCAAGCCATGCTGGCGATGAACATCCCACTCGCCTATCCCAACCCGCTGCAGCCCGACGCCTATCCACTGGCATCGTCGGGGCCGATGTACATCGGCTCCGAGCATTTCCAGTTTTTCACCCCGCTTGCCGATCTGGCCAACCCGAAGCTCGCCAGCGCGCCTGCCCAATACGGCTGGACCCGCATCGGGCCTTGGCTGCCATGGATGGAGCTGGGGCAGCGGCCGGGCAACCTGCTGTACATCGCGCAGGGCGTGAAGCTGGCCTCCTTCGATCAACTGCCCGACGACATCCGGCAGCGCATCCATCGCGACCATCCGGAATACGTCCACGCGCCGAAGACCTGGGTGCAGCCCAATGCAACCAGTTGGGAGTTTTACAAGAAGTTGCATCCGGCGGCCCATGACGGCCACGACAAGGCAACCGCAGCACCCCACGCAGTAGAACAACACTGACTAACGAGCCGCCAATTACGCCTGTCACGGGCACACCATTTGAGGGGATACCCATGCTCGCCTTGAAGCCACACGCATTGTCCATGTCCGTTTGCGTCGCCCTGCTCGCAACCAGCGGAGTGGCGCACGCGCAAAGTACGCCCACACCAGCGGGCCAGACGACATCTACCGCTGCCACGAAAACGAATGCCACCAAGACCGGTGTCAAAGAGGAGCCGTCGAACGACGCAGATGCGAAAAAGACGCAGACCCTGCAAGCCATCACGGTCAGTGCGCGCGGCGTGGACGAAACGCTGCAGCGCACGCCACTGCCGATCACGGCGATCACCCAGCAGATGATCCAGACGAAAGGCCTCACCGATATCAACGACATCGCGGCGATCACCCCGAGCTTCTCGTTCGACTCGCCGTTCGGGCGCAACCTGTCGCGCCCGGTGATCCGTGGCATGTCGAACATCCTGGGTGCCCCGAATGCGTCGTTCTTCATCGACGGCGTGTTCGTGCAGGGCGACATTTCCGAATACGGACTGCAGAACATCGCGCGCGTCGAGGTGATCCGCGGCCCGCAATCGGCCGAGTTTGGTCGCGGCACTTTCTCGGGTGCCGTCAACTTCATCACCGCGCAGCCGGGAGCGCACCCCGGCACCACGGTCACGCTCGGCGTGGGCAACTATGGCCAGCACAAGGAGGGAGTGTTCACCTCCGCCCGCTCGGACAACGGCGATTTCGGCATCGACCTGAGCGCCCATCACAGCCACAACGACGGCATGTATTACAACTCGGTTTCCGGCGAGAAGGACCTGGGTGGACGCGATACCAAGAGCCTGATGCTGGCCGCGTACTGGGCACCCACCGCCAGCCTCGACATCACCGGACGGGTGATGTACCAGGGCACCCGCGACCAGATGTGGCCGATCGCACGGCTTGGATCGAGCAACAGCCTCAACTGCTACATGCCGCAATACTCCGGCAAACTGCTGTACTACTCCATCCCGATCCTCGACAGCCGTCGGCTGGGGGCGCACTGCGGCGAGTTCTCCGCACCCACGTCGTACGGCATGAACACCGACCTGTTCCGTGAAGCCGGTTACTTTTCCGGCACCCGCTACAACTACATGCGCAGCTACGTGCGCGCCAATTACTACTTCAGCAACAACTGGGAGTTGTCGGCCACTACCGCCTACAACACCGGCAAGAGCTACAACGGCATCGACCAGGACTACAGCGCGATTCGCGGCTTCGGCGGGGCATTCGAGAGCATCACCGAAACCAGATCGGTGGACTATTCCGAAAACATCCGGCTCGCCTCGGATCAGTCCAAACCATTGTCCGGTATGGTTGGCCTGTACTACTACCGGCAGAATCCGCAACCCGGCTACAACGGTAGCCTCGCAGGGTACTACCCGCCAAAAGCCACGGCGGTAGCGGTAGCCCCCACCAATCCGCGCGGTAGCACCATCGCCAATGCCGTGTACGGCATGGTGAAGTGGGACATCGATCCGCACTGGACAGCCGCGCTGGAAGCGCGGTTCGCCCGCGACGAGCTGAACCAGTCTGGCGTCGACACCCAGATCCTCGGCACCACTACCTATACGTTGCCCTATTCGCTGAGCAAGACGAACAGTAACTTCACGCCGCGCGCCACGTTGACCTACCACCTCAACGACAACATCAACCTCTACGCGCTGGCGTCCAAGGGCACCAAGCCGGGCGGCTTCAACCTGGATGCGTACCGCGCCTCGCTGACGCCAGCAGCGCGCGCCGACCTGGCATCGCGGGGTCTCGGCACGTACGACCAGAGCACCGTCTGGAGCTACGAATTCGGCGTCAAGAGCGAACTGCTCGATCATCGTCTGCGCTTGAACGCCGACGTGTACCGCATCAACTGGACCGGCCAGCAGCTCACCCAAGGAACCCCGGCTCAGCAGATGGACGGATCGTTCTTCGCCACCAGCTACATCGCCAACATCGGCAGGTCGCGCATCAATGGCCTCGAGCTGGAGAGCGACTGGCTGTTCGCCGAGAATTGGCAAGCGCGCTTCACCTACTCGTACACCGACGCGAAGGTCGTGAACTATCCGGACCAGGGTTACGCCGACCTCACCTGCCCGGTACCCGCGCCGACGGTCGCCATGTCCTGCGCCAACGCCAGCGGCAAACGCCTGCCGCTGGCGCCCAAGCAGCTTGCCAGCCTGGGCCTGACCTATACCGGGCACTTCGCCAACGGCTGGAGCTACGACGCCAACTATGACCTGACCTATCACGGCTTGGAGTACTCGGGCGTAGACAACAACGCGATCATCCCGTCGTCGGCGCGCAGCAACCTCCACTTCGACCTGCGCCCCAACGACCGGATCCAGATCAGCGCGTACGTGACCAACCTGTTCAACAACCACGCACCATCCGGGGTCCTCGGTTACATCGATCCCACGAAGATGGTGGCCGTACCGGCGATTCCGCCGACCACCGGGTACGCGTTCACCTTCCTGCGCGACTACGCGATCTCACCCTCGCTGCCACGCATGTACGGCGTGGAAGTGCACTTCAAGTTCTGAACCCTCGCTCGATGCACGACAGCCGGCCCGCGGCAAGCCGCAGGCCGGTTGTAATGCAGGAACGCCCGTTGCCGCGATGTCATTGCTGTCGATGCCGGAGTGGGGGGAGAGACTGCCGCCAACATGCAACAACTTCAAAGGAAACGGACATGCAAAGACGTGATGTGCTCAAGGAGCTTGTCGGTGGCATGGCCATCGGTTTGATGGGTTCAGGCAATGCTTTCCCGCAATCGCAGCAGCGCGACGGGAAGAAGCCTTCGTCCCTGGACGTGATCGTGGTCGGAGCTGGCCTTGCTGGCCTGGCCGCGGCACGTACGCTGGAGGCATCCGGTGCGAGGGTGCAGGTACTGGAAGCCTCCGGCCGCATCGGTGGCAGGTTGCAGACGGTGACGCGCGACGGCATCCGCTTCGAGGTCGGCGGCGTGCAGGTTGGCGCCGGCTACACGCATCTGCGCGCCCATGCCAAGGCCGTCGGTGTGAACATCGTGCCACCGGACTTGGACATCGATTTCCACAACTTCGGCATGGTGTTCGGCGACCACATCATCCCCGCGAAAGAGTGGGCCAGCAGCCCGTACGACGTGCTCGAGGGCCGCGAGCATGCGCTGCCGCCGCCGATGCTCATGCAAGTTGCCATGAAGGGCATCGCGCTGCCCTCTGCCGACAGTTGGAAAGACCCCGCGATGCTGTCTCTGGATGTACCGCTGGCGCAGCATCTGGCCAAACAGGGCTGGTCAAAACAGGCCATCGACTGGATGGACGTCGGCGCCGGCTATTCCTCCATCGACACGGTCAGTGCGCTCGACGTCCTGCGTCGCGACGCCAGCATTCGATTCGGCGAGCACAAGTTCGGATTCGTCGAAGGCGGCAGCCAGGCCCTGCCGGTGGCCATGGCCGCCTCGCTGGCCACGCCGCCGTTGCTCAACGCCGTGGTCACCGCGGTGGAGGGCACGAGCCACGGCGTGACGGTGCATTGCGCCGACGGCCGCCGTTTCACGGCCCAGCAATTGGTCTTGGCGATACCAACCAGCCCGCTCAATCGGATCAAGTTCGACCCGGCACCACCCAAAGCGCAAACCGCGGTGTGGTCGGCACGAGGGATGAACCCGGTCACCACCGTGCACCTGCGACCGACCCGCAAGTTCTGGGAGTCCGATGGCCTACCTTTGATGCTGTGGAGCGCTGGTCTGCTGGGCCAGGTGCTGCCCATCGTCGACCAGAACAAGCAGGTGCAGCGCCTTATCGTCTGGATGAACGGCGCCACCGCGCTCAAGGCCGACAGGCTCGAGCGCGATGCCCGCATGACGGCCGTCATCGCTGAGATCGAACGCATCCGTCCATCCTGCAAGGGTGCGCTCAAGCCGCTGGAAACCCGCAGTTGGGGTTCCGACCCGCTGGCCGGTGGCGCCTACGCGGAAATCGCGGCCGGCCACTTCGCCCAGACACGGGAGTGGAACACCCGTGCCTTCCAGCGCATCCATTTCGCAGGCGAACAGACGGCCCTCGATGCCCCGGGCATGGAAGCCGCCGTCACTTCCGGCGAGCGCGCCGCCAGGGAAATTCTGGCTGCCTGAGCTGCCTCGTCATTACGCCGAGTGAATCCGGATGAGCCTTTCCCCTCACGATTTGTTTGATGTCCGCAGTCTGCTGTCCGAAGAAGAGCAGGCCGTGCAGGAATCCGTCGCCCGCTTCACCAACGAGCGCGTACTACCCATCATCGGCGACTGCTTCGACCAGGCCCGCTTTCCGTCCGAGCTGATCCCGGAAATCGCCGCGTTGGGTCTGCTTGGCGCTTCCCTGCCCGAGCAGTACGGCGGCGCAAGCCTGGGCAGCGTGAGCTACGGCCTGATCTGCCAGGAGCTCGAGCGCGGCGACTCGGGCCTGCGCAGCTTCGTCTCGGTGCAGAGTTCGCTGTGCATGTACCCGATCTACGCCTACGGTTCCGAAGCGCAGCGCCTGCGCTGGTTGCCGGACATGGCGGCGGGCAAGGTGATCGGCTGCTTTGGCCTCACCGAGGCCCATGGCGGCTCGGATCCGGCTTCGATGAAGACCCGCGCCCGCCGCGACGGCGGCGACTGGATCATCGACGGCTCCAAGATGTGGATCACCAATGCGCCGGTGGCCGACATTGCCATCGTCTGGGCACATACCGACGACGGCATCCAGGGCTTCGTGCTGGAAAAGGGCATGGCCGGCTTCGGCGTGCAGGAAATCAAGCACAAGATGAGCCTGCGCGCGTCCTCCACCGGCGCGTTGTTCTTCGACGGCGTGCGCGTGCCCGATGCCAACCACCTGCCCAACGTGGTCGGTCTGAAGGGGCCGCTGGGCTGCCTCACCCAGGCCCGCTACGGCATCACCTGGGGTCCGCTTGGTGCCGCCACCGCCTGCCTGGAGGAAGTGCTGGCCTATGCCAAGGAGCGCATCCTGTTCGGCCGCCCGCTAGCCGCCACCCAGAGTGCCCAGATCAAGCTGGCCGACATGGCGCGGCGAATCACCACCGGCCAGTTGCTGGTGTTGCAGTTGGGCCGGCTCAAGGACGCCGGCGCGATGCAGCCGCAGCAAGTCTCGCTCGCCAAGTGGAACAACTGCCGCCTGGCCATCGACATCGCGCGGCAATGCCGCGACTTGCTCGGCGGCGCCGGCATCACCACCGAGCACGCGGCCATTCGCCATGCGCTGAACCTGGAATCGGTGATTACCTACGAGGGCACGGAAACCGTGCATCAACTCGTCATCGGACGCGAGCTGACCGGCATCAACGCGTTCTGATTTCATGACCGCAGCGCATCCGACCATGCAGGCCATCTGCCTGCGCCGCCTGCCCCAGGGCATGCCGCAGGTGGATGACTTCGAGCTGTGTCGCCGGGTTATCCCCGTGGCCAGCGAGGGGCAAGTGCTGGTGCGCACGCGCTGGCTGTCGCTGGATCCCTTCCTGCGCGCGCAGCTGGGCGGGCGCTACGCCGCAGCCTGCCCGACACCTGGCGACGTGATTCCCGGCTACGGCATCGGCGAGGTGGTGGCCGACCGCAGCGGACGCTTCCGCCCCGGCACGCTGGTGGTCACCACCACCGGTTGGGCCGAGTACGCCGCCGTCGGTGCCGACCAGGCAAGCGTGGTGAATGCTGGTCCGGTATCACCCACACTGGCACTGGGTGTGCTCGGCATGCCCGGACTCGCGGCGTGGATTGGCGTGCGCAAGATCCTCGAACCAAAGTCGGGCCAGACTATCGTGATCTCCTCGGCCGCGGGCGTGGTTGGCAGCGTGGCGGGCCAGCTCTGCAAGGCCGCCGGCTGCCACGTGGTGGGCATCAGCAGCCAGGCCCGCAAGTGCGAGATCGTCACGCGCGACTACGGCTTCGACGCCTGCATCAGCCATCGCAGCGAGCACTTCGCGCGGGATCTGCACGAGGCCTGTCCGGACGGCATCGACGGCTACTTCGACAACGTCGGCGGCATGGTGCTGGAGGCCACGCTGGGCGTGCTGCGGCAGCGTGCCCGGGTGGTGTTGTGCGGCCTGATCGACCAGTACAACCGGGCCGAACGCCCACCGGGGCCGAACCTGGGGCCGGTGATTGCGGCCCGGGCCCGTTTGGAGGGCCTGGTGGTCCATGACCACCTGGCGGACCTGGCGCAATCCCGCCGCGAGCTGCAGTCCATGGTGCAAGCGGGCACGCTGCGTTATCACGAGCAGGTTGCCCAGGGCCTGTGCGGCGCACCGGCCGCGTTCATCGACCTGCTCCGGGGCGAGCACGTCGGCAAGGTACTGGCAAGCATGGGAGTCCAGGCATGAACGGCATTCGACGCCACTTCGTCACCGTCCACGGGCGCCAGGTGCACTACCGCAGTTGCGGCCACGGACCGGCGTTGCTGCTGATCCACCAGTCGCCGCAAAACTCGCGCATGTGGCAGGCGATGATGGAACGTTACGCCGACCGCTACTTGGTGCTGGCCCCCGATCTTCCCGGCTTCGGCCATTCCGAGCCCCTGCCGGGCCAGCCGCAGACGATTGCCGAATTCGGCCAAGCGATGCTGGCCTGGGCCGACGCCATCGGGCTGGAGCGCTTCGCCGTCTTCGGCATGCACACCGGCGGCCTGGTGGCCACCTGGCTGGCGTGGGCGCACCCCACGCGGGTCGGCGCGCTGGTGGTGGACGGCTATGCCGCCTTCACCCCGGCGGAAAGCGCGCTGTATGGCGAGCGCTACCTGCCGCCGTTCGTGCCGCAGTGGGATGGCTCGCACCTGTGCTGGCTGTGGGCCCGTATGCGCGAGCAGAAGTATTTCTTCCCCTGGTACGACGGCCGTGCCGAGGCGGCCATGCGGATTGCGCCGCACACCACCCAGAGTACCCACGACGCGGTGATGGATGTCCTCGACGTGGGCGACACCTACCGGGTCGGCTATGCCGCGGCGTTCCGCCACAACGACCACCATTGGGTACGCGAACTGCAGGTGCGGGCGTGGCTGGTCTATCGCCATGTCGACCCCTTGCGTGCCCACCTGCCACGCCTCACCGACCTGCCCTCCCACGTGGCCGTGGTGGACGAGCCCGGCAGCCTGGCCGACATGCACACCAGGATGGATGCGTGGCTGGCGCAGGCGCTGGCCGACGAACCCGCTTGCCGGCTGGTTGAGCCCGTCACGCCCGCGATGGGCTGGAGCCGGCACATCGCGAACACGCCAGCCGGCGACGTGGCCTGTTGGCGCCATCCGGGCCGCGGGACGCTGCGCGTGCGGCTGCACGCGCCCGGCGCCAGCGCGCCGACGCCGCATGCCATCGATACCAGCACCGACGCCTGGTTGTTGCCGGACCTACCCGGCCACGGCGCCTCCAGCGAGATCGACGCCAGCCTGACTTGCGACACCATGCAGCAGGCGCTGTTGGGCGTGATCCTTGGCGACGATGCCGGTCTGCCCATCGTGCTGGAGGCCTGCGGCGCCGCCGCCGGCTACGTCCCGGCTCTGGTCCAGGCACTTCCCGGCCGTATCCGCGAGGTGGTGCTGCACGATCCCTGGCTGTTGACGCCAACCGAACGCAACCTGCTGCTGGTCGGCCTGCCCACCACGCAGATCGATCGTGCCGGTGGTCATCTGGCCGACGCGTGGCACTGGGAGCGCGAACGCCACCTGCTGTGGCCGTGGATGGAACCCGGCGCCGCGGCGCGGCGCTGCGTCGCCGCACCGGACCCCGCGGCGGTGCACGCCAACGTGGTCGAACTGCTGCGCCTGGGCGCACGCCGAGAGGTGCTTTTCCGCGACGCACTCCCCACCGATCTGGGCGAGCGCCTGCGCGGGCTCGGCGTGCCATTGCGCACGGTCGTCAGCGACCCATCATCCGATTTCCAGGGGCGCACTGCCGCGCTGGCTGCCCCGCCCAGCGAAGGACCACACGCATGAACAATCCGATCGATACCCTGATCGCCCACCTGCGCGACAGTTGGGGCAATGCCGCCGTCATCACCGACGCCGACGAACTGGCCTACTACGGCACCGACGTGTACGCGCAGGGCCAGCCGCTGCTGGCCGTGCTGCGACCGGCCAGCGCGGAACAACTGGCCGCCGCGGTCGGACAACTGACCGACGCCGGAGTGGCGGTGATCCCGCGCGGCGGCGGCATGAGTTACACCGGCGGCTACCTGGCCACCCGCCAGCCCAGCGTGCTGGTCGATACCGGTTCGCTCGACAAGATCGTGGAGATCAACGTCGAGGACGCCTACGTGGTGGTGGAAGCCGGCGTGACCTGGCAACAACTGCACCAGGTGCTGGCGGAAAAAGGCGTGCGCACGCCCTACTTCGGGCCGATGTCCGGCTCCCACGCCACGGTGGGTGGCGCGCTGTCGCAAGGCAGCGTGTTCAATGGCTCCGGCCGCTACGGCAGCTCGGCCGACGCCGCGCTGGGCGTACAGGTGGTCACCGCCACGGGCGAGATCCTCACCACCGGCTCGGCCGCCGCCAAGGGGCGTGCGCCGTTCTTCCGCTGGTACGGTCCGGACCTGACCGGACTGTTCCTGGGCGATTGCGGCCTGCTGGGCATCAAGACCCGCGCCACGCTGCGGCTGCTGCCCAGGCATGCGCAGATCGATTACCTCTCCTGGCAGTTCGAGCAGCCGCAGCAACTGATGAGCGCCATGGGCGCGCTGGCCCGTGCCGGCCTGGCCTCGGAAGTGGCCGCGTTCGACCCATCGCTGTCGCAGATCCGCATGAAGCGCGCCAACCTGACGCAGGATGTGAAGACCCTCGGCCAGGTGATCAGGAAAGGCGGCCTGGTGCAGGGCCTGAAACTGGTCAGCAAGGGTCGCGACTTCCTGGATCCGGAGCTGTTTACCCTGCACATCACCCTGGAAGGTGATTCGAAGGGGGAAATCGAAGCCCGCTTGGCGGCCGCACGCAAGCTGGTGGCCGCGTTCGGGCACGAGGTGGAAAACAGCGTGCCCAAGATCATGGCCGCCAACCCATTCGGCGCGAAGAACTCGATGCTGGGCTCGGGGGGCGAACGCTGGGCGCCTATCCACGGCGTGGTGCCGCATTCGGCCAGCACCCGCCTGTTCAACGCCTTGCAGGAGCTGTTCGCGCGCGAGCAACCGCTGATGGAGAAACACGGCCTGTTCATCGGCACCCTGATGAGTACAGTTGGCGCCCAGGCCACCCTGATCGAGCCGTGCATCTACTGGCCGGACTCGCACAACGCCTTCCATGTGCGCACGGTGGACGCGGATCATCGCAAGCGCATCGGCTGCCCCGGCGAACACCTCGAAGCACGTGCGGCGGCAGACGAGCTCAAGCACAAGATCGCCGCAGTGATGCGCGCGCAGGGCTCGATCAACTTCCAGATCGGCAAGTTCTACCCCTACCGCGAGGATCTCAATGCCCCGGGCCGCGCGGTGCTGGACGCCATCAAGGCGCAGCTCGACCCCAAGGGCCTGATGAATCCGGGTGTGTTGTCCCGCTGAGGAAGCCACACGCCAACCGCCGGCCTGGCCTGTGCTGCATCCATGCAGGCTCAGCCGGTGCCATGCGCCCACGCCGCTGCATTGCTGCGCAGGTTGTGCAGCAACTTCGCCATCGGCGCACTCTGCGGTTCGTGGATCCTGGTATACAGCCGCACCGGGCTCCGGTAGGCGAACCCCGGAACGACGAGCTCGCGCCACTGACCCTGTCGGAGTTGCGGTTGCGCGAGCCGGCGAGGCAGCAGGGTCAGGTGGCCGCCATCGGTCACCATGGCGCGCAGGAACTCCAGCGAGTCGCTTTCCATGGCATGCGCAGGCGGCGCCAGCCCCCGCCTGCGGAAGGCGCCATGAAACACCTGCTCGACCGCGCCCAGCCGGCGCCCGAAGATCCAGGGATGCCCGAGCAGCTGCTCCAGCTTGACGCCCCGCACACCCGCCAGCGGATGGCCGGCTGCCGCCATCACCCGGTACTCGTCATGCAGCAGCACCTCGCCTGTGATGCGTGGGTCGACCTCGTCGTCGCCCAGCGTGTGCAGGCTGACCACCAGATCCAGCCGCCGCGCCAGCAAGGAGGGCAACAGCTCCTGCGCGATGCCGCCACTGACCTGGGCGCGGATCCGGGGCCATTGCCGACGCAGCGCGATCACCGCCGGAGCCAGCAGCGAACCGGCCGTGCTGGGGCCCGCGCCGATGCGGATCAGGCCTTCGGAGCCGGTTTGCAGGTCTGTCAGGCGATCCTCGAAGTCGGCCACCGCCTCGTGGATCGTGCGCGCATGGTCCAGCAGCAGGCGCCCGGCCCGGGTCAGCTCGACGTGACGGGTACCGCGGCTGAAGACGTGCTCGCCCAGACGCTGTTCCAGGGCACCGATCCCCTTGCTGAGGGCTTGCTGGGTGCAGCCGATCGCGGCGGCGGCGCGGGTGAAGGTGCCGTACTCGACTACCGCCAGGAAATATCGAAGTTGCCGTAGGTCCACGACACGCCAATCAACAACCAGTGTTTGTGGATGGTACAAAAATTCGTTGGATATGTTGCATTGCGCTGACCTAACTTGGATGGGTATCCACCCACAGGAGCCCACATGGCCAGCCTCCACTCGATCAAGCATTGGGATCGGCAATACGACCTCGTCATCGCCGGGTTCGGCCTGGCGGCCATGTGCGCCGCCATCGAGGCGCACGACCTCGACCGCCAACTCTCCATCCTGATCCTCGAAAAGGCCGACGAAGCCGGCAGCGGCGGCAACAGCCGGGTGGCCGGCCAGTCGTTGCTGATCTCGAAGAACGCCCAGGTGCTGGCCGAGTACCAGCGCAAGATGAGCGTGGCCAATCCGATTCCGGAGGATTTGCTGGTGCCGTGGTCCGAGGCCATGGTGGCGCTGGAGCCGTGGATCCGGGAGCGTGCCGCCCAGGCCGGTGCCGAATTCATCCACGGCACCGGCTTCTCCGAGCGCGATGCGGTGCTGGAGTTTCCCGAGTTCGGCGCCCGCGAGGCCGTGCACTGCACCGCCACCATCCTGCCCATCCCCTCGGGCGTCTACCTGGCCTTCCGCGAGAACGTGCGGCAGCGCCCCCGGATCGAAGTCGCCTACGAGACCCCCGTGCGCGACCTGATCCAGGATCCCGATTCGCTGGAAGTGTTCGGCGTGGTCGTCGAACACGACGGCAAGCGCCTGGCCATCCGCGCCAACAAGGGCGTGGTGATGGCCGTAGGTGGTTACGAGGCCAGCCAGGACATGCAGCGCAACTACTACGGCCTGTCCGACGTGGCGCCACTGGGCAGCCCCCACAACACCGGCGACGGCATCCGCATCCTGCAAAAGGCCGGCGCCGAGCTGTGGCACATGCGCAACCAGGGGCAATCCGGCGGCATCTGGCCAGGCTATCGCCCGGACGGCTGGATCAACGGCTTCCTGCGCAACTTCTTCTGGCAAAGTTTCAGCTGGATCGAGGTCGACGCGGACAGCGAGCGCTTCTACAACGAAACCGCCGAGCTGCAACTGACCCACTACAAGGAGAAGAAGCATGGCCGCTGGGTAGACACGCCACATTGCCGCGCCACCCCGGTGCACATGATCTTCGACGCCACCACCTGCCGCTACAACAAGATGGTGGTGGAGATGATGAGTTGGAACCCGGTAGTCGCCGGCTACCGATGGTCCGACGACAACTCGGCGGAAGTGGAAAAGGGCTGGATCCAGCGGGCCGACAGCATCGAGGAACTGGCGACGAAGATCGGTCGCGAACCGGGCAAGCTGCGTGCCACCATCAATCGCTACAACGCCGCCTGCCGCGACAAGCAGGACGCCGACTTCGGGCGCAACCCGGAAACCCTGTACCCGATCGCGGACGGCCCCTTCTACGCCATGCGCATCGATCCAGTCATCGTGTGCACCGGCGGAGGCGCCAGACGCAACTTTCGTTCTGAGGTACTCGATCACGCCGGCCGGCCGATTTCCCGGCTGTATGAAGCCGGCGAGCTCGGATCGATGTTCTCCGATCTCTACCAGAACGGTTCATACCTGACCGAGGCCATGATTTCCGGACGGGCAGCCGGCCGCGAAGTCGCCACACTGCAATCCTGGACGGATCGGTCATGAAAGTCAGCACCCCGGCCACCCGGCTCGATGTGCGCATCGACGCCGTGCGCGCGGAAGATGGCCTGCTGGTAATGGATGGCGTCGCGGGGCCATTGCCGTGCAAGACCAGCCTGACCCCAGCGGAGTTTCGGACGCTGCTGCGCCTCGTCTTGCAGCCCAAGGTGCTGGCCCTGCTGTTCCACAAATAGCCACCCCGGCATCCACCCCGTCATGTCCGCAAAGGCGCAGCGCCTGTGCACGGCCGACAACTGTCAGCCGCGATTGCGCGACAATGTCATGCTGTAGCTGAATTCACCAGCCGGATGCAAGCTGATCGCCAGCATCAGGATGCGATTGCCTGCATCACGGTAGCAGCGCCGCACACGCATGGCGGCGTCCTTGTAGGCCACGCCTGTCAGCTTGGCCTGCTCCCTCGAGAATACCGCGGCATCGAAATGCTGCTCCACGCAGGACAGCCCGGCCGGGTCGAGGTAGCTGGCCACCGCACGTGCAGTCGTCGACAGATCCAGCAGCCGACGGGTAGGCAAGCCGCGCCGCACCGGTGCATACATTTCGGTATACGCAATGGGCTTGCCATCCTTCTCCTCAGCACGCAGGCTGACAATAAAGAGATAGTCCTTGCCAGGCGCGATTTCCATCTGCTTGGCCAGTTCGGCATCGGCGGTTTCGCGCCGGCTCGTAATCACCCGCAGGCGAGTGGTGTTACCGTACTGCATCAGGCTCTCGACGGTGTCGATCTCGTGCTCGTAGCGGATGGCCTCATGCTGCGCGATGACCCGGGTGCCCGCGCCGGGACGACGGTTCACCAAGCCCGCTGCCAGCAGACGGGCCAGCGCCGAACGCGCCGTATGGCGGCTGACATCGAAGGCTTCGCACAGTTCCAGCTCCGTGGGCATCAAGGTACCCAACGCGTATTCGCCGCTCTTGATGCGCGCACGCAGGATCTCGCTCAACTCGATGTAACGGGACTTGCTGCGTCCGTTTGAGGGGCTCATGATGCGCTCTGCTGCTCCGTGTAAGTCTGGGATCCATCGGTACTAACTCCGTGCTCTGTCACTCAGAACCGTCGTGACAGGGCATGCCATTCACGCTCCAGCGATTCCCGGTGCCGCGGATCCGCGATTGCGATGACGGCACGTGCGCGTTCATGCACACCCAGGTGGCGCAACTCGGCCACGCCATGCTCGGTGGTGATGCAGTCTGCATCCACCCGCGCCACACTGACCGGGCCGGCGGGAAGCAGGGGAACGATACGACTCGTGCCCGACGCCGTGCACGAAGGCAAGGCAATGATACCGCGGCCGCCGGCAGACAGACGGGCACCGCGGAGGAAATCCGTCAAGCCCCCTACCCCGCTGACTTGGCGGTCACCCAGGCACTCTCCGTTGACCTGGCCCAGCAAGTCCACCGACAAGGCGCTGTTGACGGCCATCAGGCGCGGAATGGCACGCAATACGGCGTGGTCATGGGTGTAGCCAACTTCACGAAAATGCACTTGGGCTGAGACGGCATCGTACAAGGCGCGGGTACCGATCGCCACACCAGCCACCACGGCATCCGGATCTTGTGCCAGCGCACCATGTGCGATCAGCTCCAGCAGGCCGTCGGACACCATGCCGCTGTGGATGCGCAGGCCGCGGCGCGTGCACAGCGCACGCAGCAGCGCCGATTGCAGCTTGCCCAGGCCAAGTTGCAGGCTGGCGCGATCGGGCACCAGGCCCGCCACCCGGGTCGCCACCGCCTCCATCAACGGATCGGCGGGAGGATCGGGGGCCTCCAGCAGGGCCGCACCCTGTTCCACGACCGCGTCGATGCGGTTCCACGGGATCGACGGACCGCGGGTGTGCGGCATCGCCGGATTGACGTGGGCAAGAACCTTCATGCTGCGCGGCCAGGCCGCCGGCGAGAAATCGCAGGCCACGCCAAGCGAACAAACGCCGTCGGCATCGGGCGGCGACACCTGCAGCAAGGCGACATCGAAGCGGGCGGTTTCGGCCAGCCATTGCCACGTCCCCGAGTACGTCATCGGCAGGTAGTCAACGCGCCCGGCCAGCCAGGAATCGCGCAGTTCGGCACTCAGGAAAATCACCCGCTGGCGCGCATTGGCATGCAGCGCAGCGAAGTCAAAGTGATTCACTGTGGGAATATGCACCCCAGTGAAGCGCACACCGTCGGCGCAATCCGGCGCCTGCCGCAGCCAGGACTCGAACACCGATGAATGACCCGCACAACCGGGAGCGTAGACCTCCATGCCGGGATGGAAGCAGTCGGCGAAATTGTCCTGGTTCAGTCGTCTGGGCACCATCGCCTGTCGCTTCGTGGGGAAAGGATGGTTGGCCGCCACGCCGATTTGCGAAGTGCGGAAACCTGCCACTATGATATGTCCGGACAAAGTTGAATGTACAACCCCGTTGCACCGACGGCTCCGGTGCGGCAACCGATCCACCCAGAAGCGGCCTGCGTTTGAACCCCGAACACTCCAGCCTGACCGAACGCTTGGCCTTGCGTCTGGCGCATCCGGTGGACGATGCCAGTCGTCGCCGGGCCGCCCTGTTGGTGCAGGACTGGCTGGGCTGCGCGCTCGGCGCGCTGCGCTATCCGCTGGCCCGGCAACTGGCGAACGTGGTGCGTGCGGCCGACGCGGGCATGGCGACGGCCATCGGCATCGGCCGCCGCAGCCCCGAATCGGCGTTGCTGCTGAATGCCGCGCTGGGCAACGTGCTGGAGATGGACGACGTACACCGCAGCGCCATCCTGCATCCCGGCCCGGTGGTGATCCCGGTGGCGCTGGCCGCCACGGAAGCGGCCGGCGGCACGGCGCAGCAGTTCCTCGATGCCGTGGTGCGCGGCTACGAAGCCACCATCCGGATAGGCCGCTCGCTGGGCACCGAGCACTACCGCTACTGGCATCCCACCTCGACCGCCGGGGCCTTCGGCGCCGCCGAGGCGGCCGCCTCGGTGCTCGGTCTGGATGTCGAGGCCACCGCCGATGCCCTCGGCACCGCGGGCAGCCGTACCGGCGGCTTGTGGCAGATGCGCCACGAACCGGTGCCGACCAAGTCGATCCACAACGCCGAAGCCGCGCGCAGCGGCTGGCTGGCAGCCCAGCTGACCCGCGCTGGTTTGCGCGGTCCACGCCGCATCCTGGAAGGCGAGCAGGGGTTGTACGCCGCCACGGCCGCGCATGCCGATCCCGCAGCCGTATGCGCTGCCGACGATCACTGGCAGATCCACGGCACCAGCCTGAAGCCTTGGCCGGCCTGCCGTCACGCCCATCCGGCGATCGATGCCATGCTGGCCGCCATGTACGACCGGCCAGATGCCGACCCCCGAGACATCGAGCGCATCGACGTGACCACCTACGTCGAAGCCGTGCGCTTTTGCGACCGGCCGCAACCGCGCAGCGAGCTGGAAGCCAAGTTCAGTCTACAGCACACCGTGGCCGTCGTCGCCTGCTTCGGCCGGCCGCAACTGGCGCATTACACCCCCGAGGTCGCCGACCTCCCCGAGCTGCAGGCCCTGCGCCAGCGCGTGGCCGTGCATGCTGATCCGGCCTTCAGCGCACGCTTCCCGATGCACTACGGTGCCGCGGTCCGGGTGACGATGAAGGACGGCCGCCGGATGGAAGCGACCTGCACGGATGCTTGGGGCGATCCGGAGCGTCCGATGGATAGCCACGCCGTGCGCGCCAAGGCCTTGGCGCTGGCCGCCTGGGGCGGCGTGTCGCAGGGGCTGGCCACGCGCCTGTTCGACACGGCTGACGCACTTGTCGAGGGCGGCTCGATCCGTACGCTCTGCCAACTCCTGACGGAAGTGCCCACATGCGCCTGACCGAAGCCCTGCTCCAGCACGCTGCCGGGCTGCGCTTCGACGACCTCGATCCGGCCGCTGTCGCCGCCAGCCGGGTCTTTGTGACGGACTCACTGGCCGTGGGCCTGTCCGGCTCCGGCACGCAGGTGCCGCTGACCCAGGTCGTGCGCGCCAGCGCGGCGGCGCTGGGCGCAGGTCGCGGCGCGCGCGTGTGGGTCACCGGCGAGGCGCTGCCGGCCGCCGATGCGGCCATGGTCAACGGCTACCAGGTGCACAGCCAGGAGTTCGACTGCGTGCACATGCCCGCGGTGGTGCACCCGATGGCGGTGATCCTGTCCTCGCTGGCGGCCGCCGCCGAGGATCACGCCAACCGCGGCCTGGGCGTGGTCGACGGACGCGCCTTCATCACCGCCGTCAATGTGGCCGTGGACGTGGCCGCCCTGCTGGGCATCAGCGGACGCGCGCCGATGCGCTTCTTCCGGCCGGCGATGTGCGGCGCGCTGGGCGCGATCGCCGGCGTGGCCAGCATGCATCACGCCGACCCCGCCCACCTGCGCAATGCGCTGGGCCTGATGTATTCGCACCTGTCCGGCACCATGCAGGCGCATGTGGAAGGCTCGCCCACCCTGGCCTTGCAGGTGGCACTCAATGCACGCGCCGTGCTCACCTGCTGGGAGCTGGCATGCCACGGCTTCCCGGCACCGCAGGACATGCTGGAGGGGCCGTTCGGCTACCTGCCGCTGATCGAGGGCGAGTTCGACACCGGCCCGTCACTGGAAAAGCTGGCGCGTCGCGAGCCGCAGATCCTCGAGGTCAGCCACAAGGTGTTTCCCACCGGCGGCGCCGCGCATGCCGCGCAGGACATGCTGATGGAACTGCGCGAACGCGCGGGCCTGAACCTGGACAATGTCGCCGCGGTGGACCTGCATGCCCCGCCGCTGGTGCGGCGTCTGGTGGGCCGGCCCTGGCGCGACGGCATGGCCACCAGCTACGCCCGCCTGTGCCTGCCCTTCCTGCTCGGCACCGTGCTGGTCGACGGCCGGGTGGGCCTGGACGCCTACGCCGACGCACGGTTGGCCGATCCGCGCCTGCGCGATTTCGCCAGCCGGGTGAAGCTGCTGCCCAACGACTGCGTCGACCCCAATGCCTTGGTGCCGCAGTCGATGACCGTGACCCTGCGCGACGGCCGGATGCTGCACAACCATCGCGACGCGGCCATCGGCTCGCCCGCTCGACCGCTCGACCGCGCGCAGCAACTGCACAAGTTCCACCACTGCCTGGACCACGCGGCACGGCCGTTCGACCCGTCCCGCCGCCAGGCCCTTCTCTCCCATCTCGACCACCTGGAAGCGCTCAGCGACATGCGCGACTTGGTCGACCTGCTGATCATCGAGGCGACATGAATCCAATGCCCAGCTACTTTGAAACCTTCGACCCCCGCGCGCTGTTGGACGAGTTTCCGATCGACCAGCGCTTCGCCGAGCGATTTCGCACACTCAGCCGCGACGAACTGTTCGCCCGCCAGAACGCGATGTTCAGGCGCTGCGTGGCGCGCGCCTGGCAGATTCCGTTCTACCAGCGCCTGTGGGGCAAGGCCGGGATCGAGCCGGACGACATCCGCGGCCTGGCCGACATCACCAGGCTGCCGGTGTTCGGCAAGCACGAGCTGATGGCCGCGGTGGATCTCCATCCGCCGCTGGGCGATTTCCACGGCTGGCGCGACGGCACCGATGCGGGCAACACGCCGATCGTGTTCCACACCACCTCCGGCACCACCGGCAACCCGCAGCCGCTGGTGTTCTCGCCCCGGTCACGCGAGATCCAGAACATGCTGCTGGCCCGGCTGTACCGCTGGCACGGCATGCAGGCGGGCGACGTGGTGCATTCGGTCTACGGCCACGGCATGATCAACGGCGGCCACTACGTGCGCGAGGCCGTCACCCACTACACCCAAGGCCTGTTCTGCTCGGCCGGCACCGGCATCGAGATGCGCTCGGCGCAGCAGGTGCAGCTGATGAAGCACATGGGCGCCACGGTGATCGTGGGCTTCGCCGACTACATCAAGAAGCTGGCCGACGTGGCCCGCGAGCACGGCCTGGAGCCGGGCAGAGATATCCCGGTGCGGATGATCTGCGGCCATCTGGGCCGCGAATCGCGCGAATCGCTGGCGGCCGCCTGGGGCGGCGTGCAGTTGTACGACTGGTACGGCGTCGGCGACACCGGTGCCATCGCCGGCCAGGGCCCGGATCAGGACGGCCTGTACCTGATGGAGGACGCCCAGTACGTCGAGATCCTCGACGTCGACGCGGGCACGCCGGTCGCCGATGGCGACTCCGGCGACATGGTGGTGACCTGCCTCTACAAGGACGACATCTACCCCATCATCCGCTTCAACACCCACGATGTGACCCGCGTGCTCACCACGCCCTCCTCGCTGGGCCTGAACCTGCGCCGCATCGAGGGCTTCCTGGGCCGTAGCGACAACATGGTGAAGATCCGCGGCATCAACGTGTTCCCGCAGGCGATGGCGCCGATCCTCGAGGAGAAGGCCGCCTTCGCCGGTGAGTTCATCTGCATGGCCACGCGCGACGACAAGGGCCGCGATGACCTGACCGTGCACATCGAGGTGAACGGCGATCCTCGCGACGCCAGCTTGGCCAGCGACTTCGCCAGCCATCTGCGCCAGCGCCTCGGCGTGGAGGTGGCCGTGGTGCTGGACGAACCCGGTGCGCTGGCCGAGCTGACTGGCACCGAGGTGCGGCAGAAGCCGAAGCGGCTAATCGATAACCGCTTCGACTGAGCCACCCATGACCGCCGCCGATCCGCAACTGCTGAGCGCCGACCTTCACAGCCAGTCGCAATGGCTGCATAGCGGCCAGATCAGCGCCGTGCAACTGGCCCGCCAGCAACTCGCCGCGATCCACGCCAGCCAGCCGGTCATCAACAGCTACCTGGCCATAGACGAGGACGCCGTGCTGGCCGTGGCGAGCCAATCTGATGCGCGCCGCGCGCGCGGCCTGGCCGGCCCGCTGGAAGGCCTGCCGATTGCGGTCAAGGACAACATCGACGTCGCCGGCCATGTGACCACCGCCGGCATGGCCACCCGCCGCGACAGCGCCCCGGCCAGCACGGACAACCCGGCGGTAGCCGCCCTGCGCGCGGCCGGTGCCGTGCTGCTGGGCAAGCTCAACATGCACGAAGCGGCGATGGGCGCCGACAACAACAACCCGCACTTCGGCGCATGCCACAACCCGCATCGGCACGGCTGCACGCCGGGCGGTTCGAGTGGCGGCAGCGGCGCGGCCGTGGCCGCCGGCCTGTGCGGTGCGGCGCTCGGTACCGACACCATGGGTTCGGTGCGCATTCCCGCGAGCTACTGCGGTGTGGTCGGCCTCAAGCCCGGCTGGGGCGTCGTCAGCACCCGTGGTACGGTGCCGCTGTGCCGGCGTTTCGACCATATCGGCCCGCTGGTCCGTTCGGCCCGCGACCTGCGCCTGTTGTTGCCGGTGCTGGCCGACTACGACCCGGACTGTGCGCAGTCCCGGCGCGCCTGTTTCAGCACGCCGCTGGAACGACCGCTGCGTCTTGGCGTGGTGGATCTGGCCGGTGCCGTGAACATCGATGCCGACGTGCAAGCCGCGTTCGAACAGGGTGTGGCGCAGTTGTGCGCGCTGGGCCACCAGCCGATCAATCTACCGGCTCCGACACTGACGCCCGGCTCGGCCCGGCGCGCCGCCCTGTTGCTGTGCGAAGCCGAGATGCTGGTCGAGCACGCCGCTGCCTGGCAACACCGGCGCGAAGATTTCTCGCCGCCGCTGGCCAGGCTCATGGCCTGGGCCGAGGACAAGCCGGGCACCGACCTGGTGCGCGCCTCGCTGCGAGTGGATCAGGCCCAGGTGCAACTGCAGCAGTGGCTGCAGCAGTGCGACGTGCTGCTGTTGCCCACCACGCCGCAAACCGCCTTCGCGTTCGACGCGCCGGTGCCAGCCAACCAGGCCGACCTCACCTCGTACGCCAACATGGCGGGCTGCCCGGCACTCTCGCTGCCGTTGCCGGTAGCAACCGGATCGCTGCCGATCGGCCTGCAACTGGTGGGCGATCACGGCAGCGAATTGCAACTGATCGCGCTGGCCGAAGCTTTCCAGCAGGACATCGGCTGGCAACCGACGATTCCATCCGCCTGTCATGCGTGGTGGCCGCGATGAGTCAGTTGCTCGATGGCGTGCGCGTGCTCGACCTGTCGCGCATCCTGGCCGGCCCCTGGGCCACCCAGGTGCTGGCCGATTTCGGCGCCGAGGTGCTGAAGATCGAACGCCCCGGCGCCGGCGACGACACCCGCCGCTGGGGCCCGCCCTTCCTCAAGGATGCCCAGGGCCGCGACACGACCGAGTCGGCCTATTACCTGTGCGCCAACCGCGGCAAGCGCTCGCTGGCGATCGACTTCACCCGGCCGGCCGGCCAGGAACTGATCCGCGCCCTGGCGGCACAGTGCGACGTGCTGGTGGAGAACTACAAGGTCGGCGGCCTGGCCAAGTACGGCCTTGACTTCGCCAGCCTGCACGCCGTCAACCCGAAGCTCGTGTACTGCTCCATCACCGGTTACGGCCAGGACGGCCCGTATGCCCGCCGCGCCGGCTACGACGCCGCCATCCAGGCCATCGGCGGCCTGATGAGCATCACCGGCGAACCGGATGGCACGCCTGGCGCCGGCCCGCAGAAGGTGGGTGTGGCGGCCACCGACCTGATGACCGGCATGTACGCGGCCACCGCCATCCTCGCCGCCTTGCGCCATGCCGAGCGCACGGGCGAAGGCCAGCACATCGACCTGGCCCTGCTCGACACCCAGGTGGCCTGGCTGGCCAACCAGGCATCCAACTACCTGGTTGGCGGCATCCTGCCGCAACGCCAAGGCACGGCGCATCCCAACATCGTGCCCTACCAAGTGATGCCGGCCGCCGACGGCTACTTCATGCTGGCGGTGGGCAACGACGAACAATTCGCGCGATTGTGTCGGGTGATCGGGCAACCGTCACTATCCGCCAACCCGCGCTACGCCACCAACGCCGCGCGGGTGGCGCACCGGGACGAACTGGTTGCCCACCTGCAGACCGCGCTCCGCAGCCGCCCCGCGGCGGACTGGCTGCAAGCACTGGAGCAAGCCCAAGTGCCGGCCAACCCGGTCAATCGCATCGACCAGGTGTTCGACGACCCGCAGGTCAAGGCGCGCGGCCTGTGCATGGAGCTGCCGCACCCCAGTGGCACGAACGTCGCCGTGGTGCGCAACCCGGCTCGCTTCTCGGCCACCGCGTTGCAATACACCCATGCCGCGCCCATGCTCGGCCAGCACACCGCCGAAGTGCTGGCGGAACTGCTCGCCATCCATCCATCCGACCTCGCGGCGTTGCAAGCCGCTGGCGTGGTGGCTGTCGCCACTTGCCCGGAAAGCGGATGAAGGTTGCAGCTCCCGGATCGACGGCAGCCACGGCACGGCGCGCATCTTGTTGATTCGGCCAGCCGAAGTCTGAAGTTTTCATGCCGCATATTTCACACGCGGATCCTGAAAGTAGCGCCTGACGGCACTCGGGCGATTGCTCGCGCGCATGCATGTGCGCGTCGGGCGACTGCTCTGATTCCAGCACGAAGAGCCGGATTGCGGCCTGAAGTACGTGATCGTCGAAGTGAAGGCCGACAATCAGATTGAAGACGCTGTGGTCGCGACCAAGAAGTCAGCAATCATGATGTTGCACGTTGTGCCCGATCGATGGGCACAAAAAAACCCGCAATATGCGCAGGCTCTTTTTTGCATCAATCACATGATCTTTCTTGATTTATTGGTGGCGATGGGTGGGCTCGAACCACCGACCCCAGCATTATGAGTGCTGTGCTCTAACCAGCTGAGCTACATCGCCATCGGACGAAAGTCGCCTTCACGTTGCGCGAAGGGGGCGTGATTGTTCGGATTCACGCCGCATCTGTCAAGTCGATGATAGCAAATCGCCGGCGCGGCGGTCGATTGCGCCGCCGGCCCGCAGCGTCGAAAATGGCCGCATGTTCAGCCGCCAGCTCTCTCTGCCCGACCGCATCCTGATCGAAGTCGAACGTGCCGCGAGCACGGCGTTCGGCGCAGTCCCGCAGGCTTCCCGCCCCTCGCCTGCCGTCGGCATGGTCGGGACCGAGCTGGACGAGGCCGCGCGTCGCCACGCGGCCGGTCTGATGCGCGTGAACCACACCGGCGAGGTCTGCGCGCAGGCGCTCTACTCTGGCCAAGCCGCGGTCGCGCGCCACGCGCGGACGCGCGCGCAACTGCTCGAAGCGGCAGCGGAGGAAACCGATCATCTGGCGTGGTGCGCCGAGCGGCTCGCCGCGCTGCACAGCCGGCCCAGCCTGCTCAATCCGCTCTGGTATGCGGGCAGCTTCGCGCTCGGCGCGGTTGCGGCGTTGGTCAACGACAAGGTCAGCCTGGGATTCGTCGTCGAAACCGAGCGTCAGGTCGAGACACACTTGGGCGAGCATCTGGAAAAACTGCCCACCGACGATACTGCCAGCCGTGCCATCGTCGCGCAGATGAAGCAGGACGAAGCACGCCATGGCCTGCATGCGCGCGAGGCCGGCGGCATCGATCTGCCCGCCCCGGTTCCGACACTGATGCGCTTCGCCAGCGGCGTGATGAAGGCGGTCGCCTACCGCTTCTGACTGCGGCGCGCCGACAGGTTATTTCGGCGCGCCGTCGCGCAACCAAGCCAGCACGGTTTCGCGCTCCGCGTCGGTCATCCGCGTGAGATTGCCGATCGGCATCACGCGCGTGGCGAGTTGCGTCTGCATCGCGGCGGTGTTGGCGAGGATGTGTTCGGGGGTGTCGAGCACCACGCCTTTCGGCGGCGCGGTAAACCCGGCAAAACTCGGTGTCGGCGCGTGGCAGGCCACGCAGCGCTGGTCGATTATGCCCTGCACTTCGGCGAATCGCCGCGCGGCTGCCGCGGGATCGCGCGCACCTTGCGTGGACGTGCTCGTGCGCGGTGCGAGCGCGGCGATCACGCCCGCGAGCACGAGCAATCCGATGACCAGCGGCAGCGGCGAGGTTTTACCGCCGCGCTCGTGCGCCTTGTGGCGCATGACGAACCAGGTGCGGATCGCGGCGCCGGCGATGCTCATCGCAATCAGCACGAGCCAGTTCCATTTCGCCCCATAGGTCAGCGCATAATGGTTGGAGATCATCACGAACAGCACGGGCAATGTGAGGTAGGTGTTGTGCACCGAGCGTTGCTTGCCGCGCAGGCCGTAAACCGGATCGAGCGGTCGGCCCGCGGCTTTCGCGCGTACCATCTCGCGCTGCCCGGGGATAATTACGAAGAACACGTTGGCGACCATGATCGTGCCGACCATGGCGCCATACAGAATGTACGCACCGCGGCCGCTGTAGAGGTGGCACAGCGCCCACGCGGCAACGCCGAGCACGACGGCGACGAGGGCCCCGAGCGCACGCTCCCCGCGCTGGAAGAAGAAGCGGCACAACACGTCGTAGACCAGCCAGCCGCCGGCGAGGAAGGCGAGCGCGATGGCTATCGCGGCTGGTTTCGACAAGGCCATCACCGATGGATCGATCAGATAGATCTCGGCCTGACCGAAGTAAAGCAGGCAAAGCAGGAAAAAGCCCGACAGCCAGGTCGTGTACGCTTCCCAGTAGAACCAGTGCAAATCCTGCGGCAGCTCGACCGGTGCGGTTTTATACTTTTGTGCATTGTAGAAACCGCCACCATGCACGGCCCAGACCTCGCCGCCGACGCCCGCGTCGATCAATTCCTTGCGCCTGGGCGGCAGCAGCGAATTGTCGAGCCAGACGAAATAGAACGAAGCGCCGATCCAAGCGATGCCGGTGATCAGGTGCAGCCAGCGGCCGAGCAGGCTGGCCCAGTCATAGAGGTAATCGATCATTGTTTTTGCTTGTCATTCCCGCGCAGGCGGGAATCCAGTGACTTTGCCTTTGGGAACCCGCAAAAAAAGCGGGAGATGCTGGATTTCCGCCAGAAGCACGCGGGAACGACGAGCAAAAGAGTGCTTTCATCCGAGATCATCTGCTCTGGCCCACGTCAATCGCTTTTGATCTTTTCGATCGCGCGCAACACCGATTCCGGTGTCGCCGGCGCGGCGAGATCGGGAATCGCACCGCTCGCACCGCACGCGGCGACCGCGTCGCGGATCGCATGCAGTGCCGAGATCGCGAGCATCAGCGGCGGCTCGCCGACAGCCTTGGAGCGGTGGATCGTGTCCTCGGGATTCGGCGCGTGATCGAGGATCCGCACGTCGGCATGTTGCGGCCAATCGCGCACCGAGGGAATCTTGTAGGTGGAGGGCGCATGCGTCTTCAACTCGCCCTTCGCGTTCCACCACAGCTCTTCGCTGGTCAGCCAGCCGACGCCTTGCAGGAACCCGCCCTCGATCTGGCCGCGATCGATCGCGGGATTCAGCGACTCGCCGACATCGTGCAGGATGTCGATGCGGGTCAGTTGCGTTTCGCCGGTCAGCGTGTCGACCGCGACTTCGGACACGGCCACGCCGTAGGCGAAGTAGAAGAACGGCCGGCCGTTGAGACGGCTGCGGTCCCAGTGGATTTTCGGTGTCGCGTAGAAACCCGTCGCCGACAACGAGACACGCGCCTGGTAGGCTGATTGCACGAGCTGCGCAAACGGCATCCTTTCATCACCGATCCGCACCAGCCCATCGGCAAAGCTCACCTGATTGGCCTCGACACCGCGCGTGTTGCACGCGTGCTCGACGAGCCGATCGCGCAGCGTGCGGCACGCCGCCTGCGCGGCCTTGCCGTTTAGATCGGCGCCGCTCGATGCAGCCGTAGCCGAAGTGTTCGGCACCTTGCTCGTATCGGTCGCCGAAGTACGCACCGCCGAGAGCGGCAGGCCAAACTCGTGCGCGACGACCTGCGCGACCTTGGTGTACAGGCCCTGTCCCATCTCGGTGCCACCGTGATTGAGCAGCACGCTGCCATCGGTGTAGATGTGCACGAGCGCGCCGGCCTGGTTGAATACGGTCGCGTTGAACGAGATGCCGAACTTGACCGGCGTAAACGCGATGCCGCGCTTGACGATCGCGTTGACCGTGTTGCACTGCGCGATCTCGGCGCGACGCTCGCGATAGCGGCTGGTCTTCTCCAGGTCATCGGTGAGGCGTGCGAGGATGTTGTCCTCGACGTACTGCCCATACGGCGTCACGTCGCGTGGCGAGCCGCCGTAATAGTTGCGCCGGCGCACTTCGAGCGGATCGAGTCGCAACGTGCGCGCGATGTCGTCGATTGCCTGCTCGATCGCGAGCATACCCTGCGGCCCGCCGAAACCGCGAAACGCGGTATTCGACACCGTGTGCGTCTTGCAACGGTGATTGAGGATCTCGATGTCCCCGATGTAGTAGGCGTTGTCGACGTGACAGATCGCGCGATCGTTGACCGGCCCGGACAGATCGGCCGAATAGCCGCAGTTCGAGGCGAGCATCACCGCGAGCGCGCTGATGCGGCCGCTGTCGTCGAAGCCGATGTCGTAGTCGGCGACGAAGCCATGGCGCTTGCCGGTGATCAACATGTCGGCGTCGCGCTCGAGGCGCAGCTTGACCGGGCGGCCGGTCTTGCGCGCGAGCACGCACGCGGCCGCCGCGATCAGCGCCGGCTGCGATTCCTTGCCGCCGAAGCCGCCGCCCATGCGTCGGCACTGCACGACGATCGCATGCGCGGGCAGCGCCAGCGCATGCGCAATCACGTTCTGCACCTCGGTCGGATGCTGGGTCGAGGAATGCACATGCAAGGTGCCGTCCTCGCCCGGAATCGCCACCGCGATCTGGCCTTCGAGATAGAAATGATCCTGGCCGCCGACCGTCATCGTGCCTTGCAGGCGATGCGGCGCTTTCGCCAGTTCCTCGCGCGCGCGGCCGCGCGCGACGATCTGGCTCGGGATCACGTAGCTGTGCGCGGCGATCGCGTCGCGGATGGTCAGGATCGCGGGCAGTTCCTCGTACTCGATTCTCGCCTTGAGCGCCGCCTTGCGCGCGATCGTCATCGACGTCGCCGCGACCGCGAACAGCGGCTGGCCGGCGTACTGCACGAGGCCGTCGGCGAAGATCGGATCGTCGTGGACGATGCCGCCGTAGTTGTTTTCGCCGGGCACGTCCTTCGATGTCGCTACGGCGACGACACCGGGCATGGCGAGCACGGCGGACAGATCCATCGACAGAATGCGTCCGTGCGCGATGCGGCTGATGCCGAACGCGGCATGCAGTGTCGACGGCGGCAGCTGCATGTCGTCGATGTAGACCGCGCGCCCCGACACATGCAGATGCGCGCTTTCGTGGCGTACGGGCTCGCCTATCCGGGCGCCCGCATCGACATTGACCGACAGGTCGTTCACGCCGATACCTCGGCATCGTGCGTGCGCAGAACCTGCTGCGCCGCGTGCTCGAGGTGGAAACGGCGCAGCAGGTTCTGCGCGCCTTGCAGGCGATACGCGGCGCTGGCTCGCATGTCGCTCAGCGGCTTGAAGTCCTCGGCCAGGGCTTTCGCCGCGGCGGCGAACGCGGCTTCGTCGAACGGCTGGCCGGTCAGCGCAGCTTCGGCACGTTTCGCGCGCGCGGGAATCGCCGCCATGCCACCGCAGGCAATGCGTGCGGCGACGATGCGTCGATCGACGACCTCGACCGCGAACGCCGCGCAGACCGCGGAAATGTCCTGATCGATGCGCTTGGACAACTTGTAGCTCGCCACGCGCGTCGTCGCGTTCGGCATCGGCAGGTTGACCGCAACGACGAATTCGCCGCGCGCAAGGTCCTTCTTCATGTAGTCGAGATAGAACGCTTCGAGCGGCAGCGTGCGCGTCGCGTTGCCAATACGCAGTTCGATCGTCGCGTCGAGCGCGATCAGTGCCGGCATTGCATCACCTATCGGCGAGCCGTTGGCGATATTGCCGACCAGCGTGCCCGAGTTGCGTACCGGCGGCGAGGCGAAGCGCTGCGCCAGCTCTGCCAGCTCGGGCACGCGCGCGACGATCGCGTGCCACGCATCGGTCAACGTCACCGCGGCGCCGATGCGCAGCGTGCCGTCGCCGCGCGTCTCGACATTCTGCAACTCGCGCACTTCACCGATGTAGATGATGCGCGCCGGCTCGCGCAGGTGCTTGGTCACCCACAGGCCGATGTCGGTGCCGCCGGCGAGCAGCAGCGCGTCTGGGTGCGCCTGCACCGCCCGCGCGAGTTCATCGAGGCAGCGCGGCGCGACGAACCCGGGAAACTCCAGCGCGCGATCGCGTTGCAGCGAGCGCAGTGCACGGCGATGCGAGGGATTCTGAGCCTGTTCGCGCGACCAAAGCGAAGGATCGGGGTAAGCCCCGATCGCACAGCCGGCGTCGATGATCGGCCGGTAGCCCGTGCAGCGGCAGAGATTGCCGGCCAGCGCTTCGACGACTTCTTCACGACTCGCCGTTGGCTGCTGCAGGTACAGGGCAAACAGACTCATGACGAAGCCCGGCGTGCAGAAGCCGCATTGCGAGGCGTGCCGATCGACCATCGCCTGCTGCACCGGGTGCAATTTGTCGCCGTCGGCGAGGCTTTCGACGGTGACGAGTTCCTTGCCGTCGATCGTCGGCAGGAAGCGGATGCAGGAATTGATCGCGCGGTAGCGCATGTCCCCGTTGGCATCGAGTTCGCCAAGCACGACGGTGCAGGCGCCGCAATCGCCTTCGGCGCAGCCTTCCTTCGTGCCGCTGCGCTGACGATGTTCGCGCAGCCATTCGAGCACGGTCGTGGTCGGCGCGACGTCGGCGACTTCGACCATTTCGCCGTCGAGCACGAAACGAATGGCGTTGCTTTCGAGCCCCTCTCCCCCTGCGGGAGAGGGGTTGGGGAGAAGGGTCGCGCCCGCCGAAGCGGGCGTCTGCGGCGCCCCCCCCTCTCCCGGCTCGCCGCGCGTGCCTGCCTCCCCCGCCAGGGGGGAGGTGAGATGTTGTGACGGACTTGTCATGCGAACGCTCAACTACCGCGATAGGTGGAATGGCTCCACGGCGACACGAGCAGCGGCACGTGGTAGTGCTGATCGGCGTCGGCAATGCCGAAATCGATGCGCACCACGTCGAGAAACGGCGGATCGGGCAGCGCAACGCCCCGGGCGCGGAAGTACTCAGCGACGTGGAAGGTCAACGTGTAGCGGCCTGGGCGCAGCGCGGCGCCTTCCAGCAGCGGCGCATTCGCACGCCCATCGTCGTTGGTGACGACGCTCGCGAGCCGTTCACCGGACTGCGCGGCATGCAACTCCACCCGCATCCCGACGGCCGGATTGCCGTGCGCCGTGTCGAGCACGTGTGTGGTGAGTCTGCCCATAGCCTATTACCGGCGGCCTGCCCACCGGATCATCTTGTCTGCTGCGTTGTCTGTATGTGTACAAAACAATTAAAGTCGTTGCAAGCACTTCATGGAAAGGCAAGAGATCATGAGCGGCGAGATGAGCGCGGATTTCATCCGCAAACTGCCCAAGGCCGAACTGCACCTGCATATCGAAGGCTCGCTCGAACCGGAGCTGACCTTCGAGCTGGCGAAAAAGCACGGGGTGACGCTGAAGTACCCCGGTGTCGAGGCGCTGCGCGCAGCCTACGATTTCAGCGACCTGCAATCGTTTCTCGATCTCTACTACGCCGGTGCCGACGTGCTGCGCGACGAGGAGGACTTCCACGCGCTGACGCTGGCCTACCTGCGTCACGCGCACGCCGACGGCGTGGTGCACACCGAGATTTTCTTCGACCCGCAGACGCACACCGCGCGCGGTATCGCCTTCGCCACCGTGTTCGATGGCATCCACCGCGCGCTGCGCGACGGCGAGCGTGAGTTCGGCATCAGCTGGCGCATGATTCCCAATTTCCTGCGCCACCTCAGCGCGGACGACGCGATGCGCACGCTGGAAGAGTTGCTGCCGTACAAGCAACACTTCGCCGCGGTCGGCCTCGATTCCTCCGAGCGCGGCAATCCACCGTCGAAATTCGCCGCGGTGTTCGCGCGCGCGCGTCGCGAGGGCTTGCGTACGGTCGCGCACGCGGGCGAGGAAGGTCCACCCGAGTACATCGTCGAGGCACTCGACCTGCTCAAGGTGTCGCGTATCGATCACGGCGTGCGCTGCGAGGAAGACCCGACGCTGGTCGAGCGCCTCGTGCGCGAACAGGTGCCGCTGACGGTGTGTCCGCTGTCGAACGTGAAGCTCTGCGTGTGCCCGCGCATCGAGGACCACAACCTGAAGCGCCTGCTCGATCGCGGCCTCAAGGTGATGATCAACTCGGACGACCCGTCCTACTTCGGCGGCTACGTGCTCGACAACTACCTGGCCGTGCAGCGCGGCCTGGGGTTGTCGCGCTCGGATGTCGCGCGGCTCGCGCGCAACTCGATCGAGGCCTCGTTTCTCGACGCCGCCACGAAGCGGCGCTGGGTGGCGCAGATCGACGCGCTCGCCGCGTAGCGGCGCGGCGAGCGCGAGCCACGCGAAAGTCAAAGCTACTGGCAGGCCAGACTGTTGATGCTGCCCAACCGGGTCCAGACCAACGGAGCGGTACTGACCCCGCCCGGGCCACCCTGGACGGCGCCGGTCGATCCGTTGAATTCGAACTTGATGTGCATGCAGTCAGGGAACGAGATGTTCATGGTGCCCCAGGTATTCGACGTGGCCTTCGTGTAGTTCTGGGCGAAGCCGCCGTTGGTGACGTAGTAGACAGGCACATTGGTCAACTGCGTCGTGCCGATCGGAAACGACGTCTGCGCGGTGAGCCAGAACGGCAGGCCGAGGTTGTCGAAGGTGTACCAGGTCGCAAAGAACGTGCGCGTCGCGCCGTCGCCGTTGTCGAAGACCTGGGTCAGCATGCCTTCGCCGCCGTGGCCAGGCACGGACCAGGAACCGGTCAGATAGCCGTTGATCGCCATCGGCTTATACGCGGCCGGATAAGTCTGCGCCGTCGGAGCATAGTCGGGTACGTTGATCGTGACGCGGCCGCCCGTGTAGCCGTTATCGAAGCGGATCGTGAACGCGTGGTTGAAATAGAAGAAGCCAAGGGTCGGACTCGCGTAGTCCTCGAGCACGTAGGTCGTACTGTTGATGATCGCAGAACCGACTGTCGTGTCCGCAAGTACCGTATTCGGCTCGGTCGCGACGCGCACGTAGTCGGTGAAATTCGGGTTGTCGAACGTGATGCTGCCCTGGGCGATGCGAATATCCGGAAACTGCGGATACAGCTTGCTGTCGCCCTCGTACTGGTTCTGCCGCTGGATGCGCATCAACGTCGCTCCGGCATAGCCGCCGTCCGGGTTGTAACTGAGCGTGTCGCCACTGCTGCTGCACGCCACGCGGAAGATCGTGATCGTCACGTCCTCCGAACTGTCCTGCGTGCCGTTCTTTTCGTACAAGGTCACGGTGCGGCTGTACAGCGTGCCGGTCGGCACGACCGGCAGCGGCTGGATCGTGTTCGACGGGTTGGGCAAGGTGTCGGAGAAACAGCTGGCCGGATACGCGCGATAGCTGCTGGCGGTGAGTTCGTTCGGAGTAATCGCCGCCTTCGAAACCGTGGCGGAGGTCGCCGTGGAACGAGGCGCGGCGACGAGCGCGGCGCGTTGCGCCTGCACCGTGTCGAGATTGGCGCGCGGCGTACCCACGGCAATCGCACCGCGGTCGGCGGCGAAGACCGGCGACACCAGTGCGCCGGCAAGCAACACGGCTCCGGCGAGAACGCTGTTCGATGGGACCGGCATGAGGCTCTCCTGTGCAGGGTGCGGGTGGTCGGGATTGTAGGCACAACTCCGCTGCGCGGCGGTTAACGCCTCGTGAATACCCCGGCCGCCTGTGATAATGGCGGCCGAATCCGCAACGAAACGTTTGGCACAACGCACTCCCATGCAGCTAGTTGACATCGGCGCCAACCTCACCCACGAATCCTTCCGCCACGATTTCGACGCCGTGCTCGCGCGCGGTCAGGCGCATGGCGTCGGCCAGATCGTCGTCACCGGCGCGAGCGCGCAAGGCACACGCGATGCGCTCGCTCTGGCGCGCGCGCATCCGGGCGTGCTGTACGCGACCGCCGGCGTGCATCCGCACCATGCCGGCGATTTCGATGCGGAAACCGAGGTGCTGCTGCGCGAATATCACACGAAACCCGAAGTCGTCGCCGTCGGCGAGACCGGGCTCGACTATCACCGCAACTTTTCTCCGCGCGCGGCGCAGCTGTTCGCGTTCGAGCGGCAACTGCAATTGGCGGCGGAGTGCGGCAAGCCGCTGTTCCTGCACCAGCGCGACGCACATGCGGATTTCCTCGCCTGCATGGACGCGGTGCGCGACCGCATCGGCCCGGCCGTCGTGCACTGTTTCACCGGCGAGAAAAGCGAGCTGTTCGACTATCTCGATCGCGATTTCCACATCGGCATCACCGGCTGGATCTGCGACGAGCGCCGCGGCGCGCACCTGCGCGAACTGGTCAGGCACATCCCGGCCGAACGCCTGATGCTCGAAACCGACGCGCCGTACCTGCTGCCGCGCACGGTCAAGCCGATGCCCTCGCACCGGCGCAACGAGCCGATGTATCTCGCCCACATCTGCGCGGAAGTGGCGCGCGATCGCGGTGAGGACAAGGCCGTCACCGCCGCGAACGCGACGGCGACGGCGCAACGATTCTTCGCGTTGCACCACTGAAGTCGCGCCGCGCGCGCCCGACGATTCCATCTTCACCGTTGTCGAATGTCGGAAGTGGCTTCGGCATCGCGCGGCGCCGCACAACCTACCTCAATGTGACCTTCAGAATCTGTCCCTGGCCCGGAGCGCAGCCGTAGCCACAGTTGGAAATGTACAGTGCTCCGTCAGGACCGCTGATCAACGCCGTCGGGAAATTGAGCAGGCTGGTGATCAGCGTCGTGGAACCATCGCTTTCCAGGCGCACCAGGCTGCCGACGTTGGGGATGAAGAATGGCGGCGCCTTGCCGTTGGTCGACTGGATGGCATAGAGCGCATCGTCGGCACCGAAGGCGATGCCGAGTACGCTGCTCAGCGTCGTGTTCACCGGTTCCACGTGTTTGCCGTTCACCGACACGCGCACGATGCCGTAAACGAAGCCCGGAATGCGGCCCTCGAAGCCGATGTAGAACCAGCCGTTGCGGTAGATCAGCGATGCCGGCGTGTGGTCGCCGATCATGGTGAACAGATCTGCGACGAGGCTGACGTTGCCCCTGCGGTCGACCGAGACGAACTGGCCGTGATTGGGCTCGGCGGTGTAGAGCTTGCCGCCTCGGAATACCATGCCGTAGAACGTTCCATCAGGCTCGTAGTCGGCGTCGGTTTTCGGTTTCGGATCGGCGTGCGTCTGCAGGTAGGCGCCAAGGTCGGCAACCAGATCCCAGCCGCCGCCGGGCAGAATTTCGATGATGCCCGCGGGATCGCCGTCGACGCCATGCGAGCAACCGCCGCCGGAATTGAGCACGTACATGTGGTTGCCCGCGAACGAGATCGCCATCGGGCCGAGCGCGTCGCCGCTGGCCGTATGCGATGACGGCAGGCCGGACACGAACGTGGTGCGATGATGCTGTGCGTCGATGCGGCTGATGCGACCGTTGTAGCCGCCGAGGTACGGGCCGACCGGCGGCTGCACCTGGGTGCATTCATCGGCAGTGCTGATCGACTCGCTGCCGTCGCCGGACTCGGCCACGTACAGCGCTCCGTCCGGGCCGAAAGCCAGGCCGCGCGGTGAGTTGAGCCCGTCGGCGTAAACCTCGACTACGGCGCGCACGCCGACCGGTCCCGCGGAACTCGAATCGGGCGTCACGGCGGCAATGCAGCCAACGCCGAAGGACAGCGCAAACAATGTCTTGTTCATGGTGGTACCTCCAAGTGGCGGTCAGATGACACGGACTTCAGCCCACGACCCGGACAGCCAAGCCCCATTTGCCGCGCGGGCCGCGATCGCGACCCGGTAGCGGCGCGCTCCATCGGGTCACTAATTTGAGTATTCGGATTCGGCCGTTCTCGATTACATGGCCCGGGGAAGCGGTAGCGGCGGACGCTTCCGTCGCCGCCGCCGGCGCCCGCCGTAGCGCGTGGAAGCCTCACGGTCGATTTCCCCATGTCGCCGCAGGTGTACAGCCAGGTACCGGGGCTCAGTCCCGTACCCGGCTGCGCTTTCGATCAGCGCACGCTGCAGCAATTGGCCGTGGCAGCGAACGTTGTAGCCGGCCCGTTGACGTTGGTGTAGTAGCACTGCCAGCGTTGTCCGGACGAATCGACGACACGCTTGCTGCTTTCCATGTAAACCCGTCCGTTGGCCACGTCGCAGCTGCCTCCGGTCAACGTGCTTGCAGCGGGGCAGGCAACGGTAATGGCTGAACCATTGCCACCCGGGCTGATCGTCGCGCTTTGCTTCGGACAGGTGCAGCTGAGCGCAGTGACGGCTGCGTTGCAGAAGCAGCCGAAAATATCGATGCCTGCCTGGACGTCGTCGCCGCCGGTCAGCATTTCGAAGTCATAGCCGGCAGGGATGGCATACGGGTGGTACTGATGATGCCGGCATTCGCCACGGTCACGCCGGTGCCGGACCGATACCAGTTCGCCCCACTGTTTACGTTGGTGCTGCCGGTCGGACGTTCTGGACCGCCGCCAGGCGCAGTGCGGTGAAGGCGATCGACGACCCTAAGCTGCGCGATATCACCGCGCAACGGCAGCGCGCCAAGGTCTCGAGTCATGCGGCGGTGGAGCATCCGTTCCGCGTGCTCAAGCGCCAGTTCGGACCCGCCACAAGGGCCGGGCGAAGAACAGTGCGCAGGTGACCACGCTGTCCGCGCTGGTCAATCTGCGGATGGCGCGCAAGCGGTTGCGGCAGCCAACGCAGGGTTACTGCGTTCGCAGCGGCCTCAAAAGGGCTCGCTGCGGCGCAAATCGGGCGGCATCGGGCTGCCCAATCGGGTGTTTTTCACCCGCCAGGATTCAATCGCAAGCGGAAACGACTGGGCGGTGGTTGATAAGACCATCCCCGTCGAAAGCCTCCAGATTGGTCAACGGGGACAACTCCGGCAGCGTTCCGGAAAGGTTGTTCTGATCCCGAGCAATTCATCGGGCTTTCTCCGCGTGCGCGATGATTCGTGCCGCCACATTGCGCCGCACGAGCCACACAGCGCCGGCGAGCAACGCCGCAAGCAGAACCTGCATCGGCGTTCCCAGCCCCGGTGCGGATTGTGTCGATCCCGGCGCCGCGATCAGCGCGCG
>JAFEFS010000095.1 GCA_018240465.1 Pseudomonadota bacterium | reverse complement strand
GCCATCGCCTGCATGCGCGCGCGCTCAGCCGCGACGACAAGTACAACCTGCGCGCGATCGTCTCGGCCTGGATCGCCCAGGCCGACGTGCATGGCATCCTCGTCACCGGCGGCACCGGCTTCACCGGCCGCGACTCGACCCCGGAGGCGCTGTGCCCGCTGCTCGACAAGGAGATGCCGGGCTTCGGTGAAATGTTCCGCGCGCTCTCGTACACGGAGATCGGCACCTCGACCTTGCAGTCGCGCGCGTTCGCCGGCCTCGCCAACGACAAGTTCGTGTTCTGCCTGCCCGGCTCGACGTCGGCTTGCCGTACCGCTTGGGAAAAACTGATCCAGAAGCAACTCGATGCACGCACGGCGCCATGCAACCTCGCCGGCCTGCGCCCGCGTTTGCGCGAAATCCCCGGCGACGGCGAGCACTGATTCCGGCCGGGGCCGCACGCCATGCTCAGCCCCCGGGAAATCATCCTCCGCCTGCTCATCGCTGCGGTTCTGGGCAGTCTCATCGGCGTCGAACGCGAACGCCGCGCCTGGACCGCCGGTCTGCGCACGCACATGGTCGTGTGCGTCGCTTCTTGCCTGTTGATGATCGTCTCGGCATTCGGCTTCGCCGACGTCCTCATCGATCAACATGTGGTGCTCGATCCCTCGCGCATCGCCGCGCAGGTCGTCAGCGGCATCGGTTTTCTCGGCGCAGGCATCATCATCTTCCGTCGCGAGGCGGTGCATGGCCTGACCACGGCGGCGAGCGTGTGGAGCGTCGCCGCGATCGGTCTCGCCACCGGCGGCGGCATGTACGCCGCGGCGGTCAGCGCAACCACGATCATCCTCGTCATTCTCGCCGGGCTCAAACCGATCGAGACGCGCCTGCTACAGCGGAAGCGGCCGCTGCGGCTGGAATTGACGGTTTCGCAAGGCAGTCTCGGCATCGGCGCGATCATGCAGATTCTGGCGCGGGCACGGCTGTCGCTGCAGCACGTCGAAATCGAACAGGGCGAAGACCGCAGCGAGGAACACTTCACCCTGATCGTGCTGCCCGCCAATCCGGCCCAACTGCACGAAGCGGCGGAGGAACTGCGCGGCGTCGAAGGCGTGCGCGCGATCCGTCTTCCACAAAACTGAGAGAAATGCTGCGTGAAAAAAAACAAATACACCCATCATTTCAAGAAGCTTGCGATCGAGCTCGTCGGTTTGCAGCGCTGGCTGATCCACACCGGCAAGCGCGTGGTCGTGGTCCTCGAGGGGCGCGACGCGGCCGGCAAAGGCGGCACGATCAAGGCGATCACCGAGTACTTGGACACGCGCCACTACCGCATCGTCGCGCTGTCGAAACCGGACGAGCGCGAGCGCACGCAGTGGTATTACCAGCGCTACGTCGAGCATCTGCCCGCCGCCGGTGAAATCGTGCTGTTCGACCGCAGCTGGTACAACCGCGCGGGCGTCGAGAAGGTCATGGGATTCTGCACCGACGCGGAGTACAAACGCTTCCTCGCCTCGTGCCCGGTGTTCGAAAAAGGCCTCGTCGATGACGGGATACTGCTGTACAAGTATTGGCTCGCGGTCGATCAGGCCGAGCAGGAACAGCGCTTCGCCGAACGCGCGGAAAACCCGCTCAAACGCTTCAAGATCTCGCCGGTCGACATCGCCGCGCGCAACCGGTACCGCGAGTACGGCGAGGCGCGCGACGCAATGATCGCGGCGACGAACACCGATTACGCGCCGTGGCACGTGGTCGATTTCAACGACCAGCCGCGCGGCCGCCTCAATCTGATCCGCGACCTGCTCGACCGTCTGCCCGACCGCAAGATCGCGGTGAAGCCGCTCAAGCTGCCCAGGCTCAAGGGCGACCCCGGCGTCGAGGAACTGGCGGACACATCGCTGTGGGTGAAGGACGTTTACTGAACGCCCCGTCGCCCGGTACGCGGCTAGGCGTCCGCGGCAGGCCTGCGCAGGCAAACGCCGAGAGCACCGCGACCGTCATGAAACCGTCGTGAATCCCGATGGAAATTGCGCACGAATCTTTGCAATTTCCTTACATCTTCGGTAAAAAGCGGCCACGGGAATCCCGCTGGCAACACGCAGCCGTCGCATCCGGACGGCCGCGTTCATATCGACAAGCTCCGACGCAACGATCGGAGCGCGATGCCCGGGGCAGGAACGGGATTCCGCGCCATGAAACCGCCCATTCCGACCGGAGAGCCGACATGTCATCGCACCATTCCGCCCGCGCCACGCGCGCGCCGCGCCGCTATACCCTGAGCCTCGCCATCGCCTGCGTTCTGGCCGGCAATACCGCCTTTGCCGCCGCAGCCGAAGAGACCAGCGCACCGAAGCAGCTCGGCGACATCACCGTCACCGCGGAAAAGCGCAGCGAGAACATCCAGAAGGTGCCCGAGTCAATCACCGCGATCGATACCGAGAAGCTCGACATCCTGAAGTCCGGCGGCGACGACGTGCGCTTCCTGTCCGCGCGCGTGCCGAGCCTCTTGATCGAGTCCTCGTTCGGGCGCACATTCCCGCGCTTCTACATCCGCGGCCTCGGCAACACCGACTTCGATCTGAACGCCTCGCAGCCGGTGTCGTTCGTCTACGACGACGTCGTGCTCGAGAACCCGATCCTCAAGGGCTTCCCGGTCTTCGACATCGACCAGGTCGAAGTGCTGCGCGGTCCGCAGGGCACGCTGTTCGGCCGCAACACGCCGGCCGGCGTGGTCAAGCTCGATTCGAAGAAGCCGACCCAGGAGCCGGACGGTTACGTCGACGTCAGCTACGGCCGCTACGGCACGACCAACGTCGAGACCGCGTTCGGTGCCGGCATCAACCAGGACTGGGCGTTCCGCGTCTCCTTCCTCGACCAGCACCGCGACGACTGGGTGAAGAACGTGGCGCCCGGCAAGAGCAACGAACTCGGCGGCTACAACACCCAGGCACTGCGCCTGCAGTTCGAGTACAAGCCTTCCGACACGTTCAGCGCGTTGCTCAACGTGCACGGCATGAACATCAACGGCTCGGCGATCCTGTTCCGCGCCAACATCCTCCAGCCGGGCAGCAACGATTTCGTTCCAGGCTGGAAACGCGACCGGATTTCGATCGACGGCGCGAACTTCCAGAACGTGACCTCGAGCGGCGCCAGCCTGCATCTGACCTGGGATTTCGAGACCATGCAGCTGGCCTCGATCACCAGCTTCGACCGTGTCAAGACGCTGAGCCACGGCGACATCGACGGCGGCTACGGCGCCTCTTACGCGCCGGGCGGCGTGATGGGCCCCGGCTTCATCCCGTTCGCGTCCGAATCGGCCGACGGCCTGCCGTTCCATCGCCAGCTCACCCAGGAATTACGCCTGTCCTCGAAGAACACCTCGCCGCTGGACTGGATCGTCGGCGCCTACTACTTCAACGAGAACATCACGGTCGACAGTTTCGACTACGAAACCATCTTCAGCCACGGCGCGCTCGACGGTTACGCGCAGCAAAAGCAGAAGGACACCAGCGGAGCGCTGTTCGGCTCGCTCGGCTACCAGGTCAACGACGCACTCAAGATCAAGGGTGGCCTGCGCGTTTCCCACGACCAGAAGAACTGGACCGCGACGCGCTACACCTCGCCGATCGGTGCCGGTGCGCTGGGCCCGCTGTTCCTCGATCCGTCCACGTCGCGCACGACCGGCGATCTGTCGGCCACCTACAGCCTCGACAAGAACACGACGCTGTACGCGCGCGCCGCCACCGGCTACCGCGCACCGAGCATCCAGGGTCGTCTCCTGTTCGGCGACACGCCGTCGGTGGCGAAGGCGGAAACGATCACCTCGGGCGAAGCCGGCATCAAGTCCGACCTGTTCGATCATCGCGCCACGATCAGCGCCGACGTCTACGCTTACGAGATCAAGAACCAACAGCTCACCGCAGTCGGCGGCACGACCAACTTCGCCCGTCTCGTCAATGCGAAGAAGACCGAAGGCCGCGGTTTCGAGCTGGACGCGCGCGCCTACGTCACCGACAACCTGATGGTCACCGCCGGCGGCAGCTACAACTACACCAAGATCAAGGATCCGAACCTCTACATCACGCCGTGCGCAGCGTGCACGGTGCTCAGTCCGGAGATCGTCGAGGGTGGCGTCACGCTCGCCTCGATCAACGGCAACCCGCTGCCGCAGGCGCCGAAGTGGATCGGCAACGTCACTGCGCGCTACGCGATCCCGTTCAAGGACGGCGAACTGTTCGCGTATACCGACTGGGCTTACCGCAGCAAGGTCGACTACTTCCTGTATCGTTCGGTCGAGTTCACCGGCAAGGCCTGGGTCGAGGGCGGCCTGCGCGTCGGCTACGCCTGGCACGACAACAAGCGCGAGGTCGCGTTCTACGGCCGCAATATCCTCGACAAGAAGGCGATCACCGGCGGCATCGATTTCAACAACCTGACCGGCTACGTCAACGAACCGCGCATCTGGGGCGTGCAGTTCCGCGGCGAACTTTGATCGCAGCACGCTGCCCGCCGCTGCCGAATTGCGCGCCGCGCTGCGCAGCGGCGCTGCCGTGCCGGCGCGGCAACCTCGTGCGCCGAGCCGTCGCCGAACGCGAAGCGCGGCAGACCGGCCGTCGATTCGGCCGGCAACGCCGGCCGACACCGGTTGCCGCAGGTGTCGGCATTTCGCGTCCCCGGGTTCGGCCTATTGCCCCGTCGTCGCCGATGCCGGCAACGAGCAGGGTGCGTTCAGGCCGAGCGAACCCAGGACCATCGAGCCCCGCTGGCCGCTGTTGTCGCCGCTGCTGAACGCGTAGTCGAGGGTGATCGAACGGCAATCCGCGGCGAAGCGCACGTTGGCCGTGCCGACCTGGCTCGACACCACCAGCGTAGGCTGGTCGAAGACGCCGCCGCCTGCGGTGTAGATCGGCACGTTTTCGATCGTGGTCACACCCGGCAGCAGGCCGTGGCTCTGCAGGACATACCACGTCTGCCGGTTCTGATCCGCGCTCGCCGCGGCGGAATACGTATACCATCCGCCCACCAGGACGTTGTCGCTCGGACTCACGTCCAACACGAGGCCTTGCCCGCTCGTCGCCGGAACATACCAGGCGCCGGAAAGCAGGGCGCGCGGATCGGACTCACCCAGGTCGCCCGCAGGCGAACACGATGTGTTCGTGGTCAGCCGAGTCAGCGGAATCGTGCCGCTGAGTCCGCTGCCGTCGCTGAGCGTATAGCTCAATGTCATGTGTGCGCAGTCGCCGAAACGCAGGCTCGCGTTGCCCACTTGGCGCGCGCCGATGGTGGGCCCTGCGGCGAAATTTCCGGCTGCCGTCGCCGTGTACAAGCCGAGCTGCGCGGCGGCACCGGTGTTCGTCACGTCGCCTTGCAGGGTGTACCAGACGCGTGCGCCGTCGCCGTCGCTGGTGAAGGTATAGAAACCGGCAAACAGCAATCCGCTGCCCGCAGCATTGTGGTCGGGAAGCACCTGCAACAGGATTCCCTGCCCCGAGGTGGCCGGGTTGTACCAGGTGCCGGTCAGCCCGAACTGGTCGGGGTTGAACGCTGCGACCGGCACGATGCTCTGATTCAGCGGCGCCGACGTCGATGGCGCGTTGCTCGCATCGCCGCTGTATTGCGCGACGATCGCGCCGCTCACCTGCGGTTCGGCGACACAGACTGCCTCAACCTGAGTGCCGACCGTGTTCAGCGCCGCCGCGGTACAAAGCGCGGTGCCGCCGAGGCTGAACGTCACCGTGCCGGTCGGCGCGGTGCCGGCAACCGTTGCGATCAGTGTCGTCGCCTGATTGGACAGCATCGGATTGAACGAGGAAGTGAGCGTGGTCTGGCTTGGCCGGGGTTGGCTGACTCCGTTCAAAAACGCCTGGCGAATGGCCATGCCGCACTGCTGCGAGCGATAGCCTGGTTGAAAGTCGTTCGCGGTGTGGTTGGTATCGGCGCGCGCGAGGACGCCTGCATAGGTCTTCGATGCATCGACCCACGGGTAGAAGCCGTACGCGCCCGCGCTGCTGTAGGCGCCGTCGCCGTTCTGCGGATCATCCTCGATCCAGTGCGCCAACGAATAGTGGTAGCTCTCCTTGCCCTGCAGCGGCGACTTCTTCGCGCTCGGGCAGGCCGGGTCGGCAGGATTGGTGCACACCGCATACGGATCGCTTGCCGTCGGCGCGAGCAGACGGCCCATGATCAACGGATTCGAGGTATTGATCAGCCCGCGCAGGAACGCGGCATAGTCGCCGGCCGTCGTCGCCACGCCGCCAGCGAGAATCGGCGAGAAGTACTGCAGGTTCATGGTCACGCCACGCTTGGCGAACGCATTCCTTTTTTCGTCGGCCAGCATCTTGTCGTCATCGTTGGCGCCGCCGATCACGGTGGCGATCGACGGGTCGGCGCCGCCATGCAGCACTTCGAGGTGGCCCGAATTGTAGGCGAAGCCGCCGATGTACGCCTGGACACGATAGCCGTTGGTCGTCCCTGCGATCTGGCCGGGCTGGTTGAGGCAATCCTGCACGGTAGGATCGCTTTTGCCGGTTTTCTGCGCGTTGCAGCCATCGACCTGATTGGCGTAGCCGCTGGTGAAATTGAGAAACGGCACGACCGCGACCGGCATGGACCAGGTATTGCCGTTCTGCACGGCGGCCACTTCGGCGACATATGCGCCTTCGAGCCACTTCGACGCCGAAGCGACCGGCATCAAGGTGTCGCGCGTATATTTCGCCGAACTCGCACCGGGCGGATTGATGCTGCCAGCCGCCGGTTTCCCGTTGCTGTCGGTGACGATTCCGTTTGCATCGTCGATTTCCCAGTAGAACCCGTCATTGCCGATCGTGCCGTCGCTGATCGCCTTGCACGCCGGCGCCGTCGCCGCGGCGTTGGCCGCCGCATCGACCGCACCGGGAGCGACGCTGGCGCGGACCGAGGAAAAACCGAGCAGGCCGGCGACCGCCAGCGCAATCGCCTGCCAGGCGGGAGCAACGAGCCGGGTGCGCCGCCGCAGGCGACAACATGGATGATGCATGATGATTTTCTCCGGTGGTGTGGACAACGCCGCCTCAGCGCGCACGCAGACGGGCGGCAACGGCAGGATCGAGCGAACCCAGGAATTCCTCGACGGCATCGGTGTAGGCGCCCGGCACACCGAGTTGCGCATTGATCTCGCCGTGCGTGCGGTTTTCCGCGAGCATGCGGGCGCGGCTGCCGAACGAGACGGCCTTGGCGATGAAATGCTGCGCCTGCGTACAGGAGATGTGGCGGCGTGAGGAACACACGGCCAGGATCGGGGGTGTCTTCTGGCGCAACTGGGCCAGTGGCGAAGCGGCCTGCCACAAAGCTGCATCGCGGCCGAACGCGCGGTCGTACAAGGACAGATGGGGCGCGTCCATGATCCTCGGCACATCCAGGGCCGCACTGTCGAGCAGCACGCTGCCCAGCGGCGCCACCGCGCCGGCGTCGCGAAGTCGGGCAGGCGAAGCATCGAGCAGGGCGACGAGATGCGCCCCGGCCGAATGTCCCATCAGGATGAACTTGTGCGCATCGCCTCCCCAGGTGGCCGCGTCATGCTGTGCCTTGGCGAGGACGCGGGCGACATCCTGTGCTTCCTCGAGCGGATCGACCGCGGGGACGAGACGGTAATCGACGCTGACGAGGATGAACCCGCGCGGCACCCAGCGCTTGACCTTGTTCTCGACGACGGCCCGCATCGCCTTGTCGCCGCGCATCCAGCCGCCGCCATGAACCATCAGGATCACCGGCGCATTGTTCGCGCCGGCCGGGGCGTAGACATCGAAACGCTGTAGCGGATCCGGCCCGTAGGCGATGTCGCGCAGCACACGGATCCCGGCCGGCAAATCGCCGGGCCGGATCGCGCGCGCCGCGCTCGGCGAAAGATTCACGCCATCATCGATCGCATCGTTTCGCGTTGCCGCGAGCGTCGCTCCGCTGCATGCCAACAGCAGCAGCAAGCACCCGGCGATCATGCCCCGCCGTGTTGCACCGGCCGACGGCCCGTTGGCAGTTGCTGCAGAATTTCGGGCAAACATGTTGGCGAACTCCTGTTGATGATGGTGATACTGGCGGGAACGCCTCAGGCGCATCCTCGCCGGAACAACGCGCTTGCGCGTTTGCGATTGTCCGGCAGGCGTGAATGGATATTTCTGCAGCCTGCGGCGGAAACAACTGATTACATTTGCCGGCATCCATGGCTTGCCGCGCGCCGCGAACGGCGACATAGTCGGGGCATGGAGAGTGCGAACATTCTCGTCGTCGACGACGATCTGCGCCTGCGTGATCTGCTCGAGCGCTACCTGGCACAACAGGGGTTCCGCACGCGCGGAGCCGCCAATGCGGCGGCGATGCGGCGCGCGCTCGCCGAGCACCACGTCGACCTGATCGTGCTCGATCTGATGCTGCCGGACGCCGACGGGCTCGCACTGTGCCGCACGCTGCGCGGCGAGGGCACGCACACGCCGATCATCATGCTCACCGCGAAAGGCGACGAGATCGACCGCATCGTCGGCCTGGAAATCGGCGCCGACGACTATCTGGGCAAACCGTGCAACCCACGCGAGCTGGTCGCGCACATTCGCGCCGTCCTGCGCCGCCAACCTTCGCTGCCGGCCGGCGCGCCGCAGAGCGGCGAAAGCATCGTCCGCTTCGGTCGTTTCGAGTTCGATCCGGCCACCCGCCAGCTATGCGACGGCGAGACGCCGCTCAAGCTGACCAGCGGCGAATTCGCGGTCCTCGCCGCCCTGGTCGCCAACCCGTTCCAGACGCTCAGCCGGGAGAAACTCATCGCCCTGGCGCGTGGCCGCGAGCACGAGGCTTTCGATCGCAGCATCGATGTGATGGTGTCGCGCTTGCGCCGCCTGATCGAAGACGATCCGCGCGCGCCGCGCTGGCTGCAGACGGTCTGGGGCGAAGGCTACGTATTCGTGCCGGGAGCGAAGGAGGGTGCGCGGTGAGACGCGGCCCGACCACGTTCGCGCTCGTGCTCGGACTGATCGCACTGGCAGTGGCGCTCGCCCTCGGCATCGCCGCCGCGCTGTCGCTGGGTACCGGCGCGCGCTTCATGAGCGGCACGTTCAGCCGGCTCGCCCTGTCGACGGCGCTCGCCGCCGACGATCTCGCTGCGCGCAACGATGCCGATGCCGCCACCACCCTCGCCCGCATGCAACGCCTGGGCCTGCGCTTCGAGGCCGGCCCGCCGCCCGCATCGACCATGCGCATCGCCAACGCGCTGGCCCGGACCGGCGACTCGATCGGCAATCTGATCGACGACCCCTCGCGCGTCGTCGTTGCCCAAACGGGCGTGGCGGAGATCTGGATCCGCAGCCGGCACGACCCGCAGCGCTGGATCGTCCTGCAAAGCGCAGCGCGTCGCCGTCCGCTGTTCGGCGAAACCATGCTCATTGCCGCAGTCGCCGGCTTGATCGCGATACTGGTTGCGGCCGTCGCCGCGCGCCTGTTGACGCGTCCGCTGGAACGGCTCGAGCACAACGCCGGCACCCTGCTCGACGGCGCAGCGCAGCCGGATCTGCTGCGCGGCAGTTCATGCGAGGTGCGCAGCCTGGCTGCGGCGATCGGCAACGCCGGCGAGCGCCTGCGTCACGCCGCGCGCGAGCGCGAACTGATGCTCGCCGGCGTTTCCCACGACTTGCGCACGCCGCTCGCGCGCCTGCGCCTGGCACTCGAACTCGGCGACGGCGCCGACGCGCAGCGGCGCGAGGCAATGATCGCGGACCTCGAACAGCTCGACGAAACGCTGGAACAATGCCTCGCCTTCGTCCGCGACGGCCGCGACGAAGTGCCGCGCGAAGTCGATCTGACCACCATCGCCGGCCAGTTGCTCGGGCAGCGCACCAGCCCGGACGACTGGCAGCTCAGCGCGCCGCCAACCCTGCACGCCAAGGTTCGGCCGACCCTGCTGCGCCGCGCGCTCGGCAACCTGATGGACAATGCCGAGCGCCACGGCGCCGGGCCGTTCACGGTGACGCTGTGGCGCGATGACGGCATGGTGCGCATCCGCATCGCCGATCACGGTGGCGGCGTCGCCGCCGATCTGCTGCCGCGCCTGGGACAACCGTTCCTGCGCGGCGACTCGGCGCGCAACAGCCGGGGCAGCGGGCTCGGCCTGTCGATCGTGGCGCGCGCCGCGCAGTTGCACGGCGGTGCACTCTCGCTCGCCAACGCTGCGGATGGCGGGTTCGCGGCCGAATTCACCCTCGCCGCAGACCCGGAATTTCGGGCAGTGCGCGAAACCGGCCTCAGGGTTTGATGATCGCGTCGAGATCCTTCATCTGGATCGGCCCGAGAAACGCCTTGGCGACATGCCCATCGGGCGCGATCAGGTAGGTGTTGGGCAGACCCTTGGGTGTGTCGAAATCCTTGGGCGGGTCCATCACGTCGACCTGCGCGACCGGATAGCTCAGCGGATGCGCCTTGAGGAATTTCTCGATGTCGGCCTTGTCGCTGTCTTCATAGGCGAGGCCGATCGCGGCGACCTTGTCCTTGTGCGCGTCGACGTAGGCCGAGATGTCGGGCAGTTCCTTGATGCACGGCGAGCACCAGGTCGCCCAGAAATTGACGATGACCCACTTGCCACTCTGCGCGGACAGGTCGAAGGCCTTGCCGTCGAGCGTGGTCACCTTGAGCGCGGGTTTCGGCGCGGTCGCTGCGCAGGCGACGCCGGCCATCAGCAGGCCGGCAACGAAAAGGGCGGAAAAACGTTTCATGCGGATCCTTCTAGGTCGTGGTTCGCCGAACATTCGACCGCGTGCCGGCGGGAAAAATTTCGGCGAGCGGTGTATCCAGCGTCGCGCGCAGCTCGTCGGCCGCCGCGCCGAGTTTGCCGGTCGCGAGCGCATCCAGCGCGACGTCTCCGGCAACCGGCAGCGGTTCGTGCAACGGGATGCGATAGCCGCTCGCGGCATACAATTCGTACAGACTGACTGTCGCCAGGTCGCGCGCGAGGACGAAATCACCCGCCTCGCTGCGCCGGATCAGGCCTGCCTTGGTCAGGTCGCCGAGGTAGCGCTGGGTCGAGGCATCGCTGAGGAACGGTTCGCGCTGGCGCAAGGCATCGACGTTCAGGCCCTCGCCCAGCCGTTGCGCCTGGGCGAAATGCGCGAGCACGCGCACGAGGCCGCGCAGTTCGTCGCCGGCGGCGAGCTTCGGCGCGTCCGGACGATAGTCGAACGCGGCCAGCGTTGCCGCGATCGAAGCGCCGACGAGCACGATGATCCAGCTCAGGTAGATCCAGACGATGAACATCGGCAGGATCGCGAGTGCGCCGTAGACCTGGTTGTAGCTCTTGCCGACGTAGAGCACGAAGCCGCGCTTGACCAGCTCGAATGCGACCGCGGCGATCAGCGCGCCGATCGCTGCGTGGCGAATGCGCACGCGGCAATTCGGTACGAGTCCGTAGATCGCGGTCAGCGCGAACCACTGGATCAGCGACGGCAGCAGCCCGAGCAGGCGCGCCTTGACCTGAAACGACTCGCCGGCCTGCGCCAGCATCGGCAAGGCAAACACATAGGACGAAATGGCCAGTGCCCCGACCATCAGGATCGGCCCGGCAGTGAGCACCGCCCAATACATCAACAGGCGCGAGGTCAGCGGCCGTCCAGTCGGCACGCGCCAGATGCGGTTGAACGCATCCTCGATGCTCATCATCAACGAGATCACGCTGAACAGCAGCACGAGGATGCCGATCGCGGTGGCCTTGCCGGCATTCGCGGTGAACTCGGTGAAATAGGCATGGATGGTATCGCCGGCCGAGGGCACGAAATTGTCGAACAGGTACTGGGTGATCCTGTCCTGCCACTCCGCGAACGCAGGGAACGCGCTGAGGATGCCGAGCACGGCGGTGATCAGCGGTACCAGCGCGAACAATGTGGTGTAGGCCAGCGCACCCGCTGCCTGCGGGCAGCGGTCGTCGAGGAAGCGCTTGAGCATGAAGCGGCCGAAGCTGAGATAACGGTTGCGGTCGAAATTCATGGTGCGTAAGCGGTGAGCGGTGAGCGGTGAGCGGTGAGCGGTGAGCGGTGACAGCTTACATAGTGATGTCCGTCCCGCGAAAGCGGCCAGCGATGTTTTTCTTTGTTGTGCACCTGCCATCGCGCAACGACGGCGAGCTTATACTTTCCACTCACCGTTCACCGCCCACGGCCCCATGTCCGAGATCCTGATCGTCTACTACAGCCGCACCGGAAACGTCGCGCAACTGGCGCGCCTGATCGCGCGCGGCGTCGAGGAAGTACCGGGCATGCGCGCGCGCCTGCGCAGCGTGCCGCCGGTGGCGCCGGTCACCGCAACCGCGGCGCCACCGGTGCCCGACGAAGGCGCGCCGTACGCCACGCCCGTCGATCTGCGCGAATGCGCCGGGATCATCCTCGGCAGCCCGACCCGCTTCGGCAACATGGCCGCGCCGCTCAAGCATTTTCTCGATTCCACCGGTGCGGAATGGGCCTCCGGCGCGCTCGCCGGCAAGCCGGCTGCGGCGTTCACCTCGACCGGGACGACGCACGGCGGTCAGGAGGCGACCCTGCTCACGATGCTGCTGCCGCTGCTGCACCACGGCGCGCTCATCGTCGGCCTGCCGTTCACCGAGGCTGCGCTCAACGCCACGCGCGCCGGCGGCACGCCCTACGGCGCCAGTCACGTCGCCGGCACCGGTGGTGAGCGCGCCATCGGCGAGGATGCGAAAATTCTCGCGCGCGCGCTCGGCCGCCGGGTCGCAGCGATCACCGCGAAGCTCGCCGCATGAGCCCCGCACTGCGCTTTGCCGTCGTCGCACTCGCCGCGCTGCTGGCGTTGCAGCCGCTCTGGCACGCTTGGCTGGCACCGCCGAAACCCGATCTGCTCGTGCCGACCCTCGTGCTCGCCATCACGCCGTTGCTGCTCAGTCTGTGGATTGCCGCGAAGTCGTTGCGCCGCGGCGCGCTGATCGGCGGCATGGTCTGTCTGTTCTATTTCTCGCACGGCGTCGCCGAGCTATGGAGCGGCGCGGCGCCGCGCTGGCCGGCGCTTGCCGAAACCGCACTCGCCCTGCTCGTCGTGTTCGCGCTGGGTTGGGAGGTGCGTGCCAACAAGCGCGCCTCGTAGGAGGTCGACATGTCCTTCGTGCAAGCCTTCCCGCAGCTGGGCAACCAATATCGCGACGATGCGCTGCTGCGTTCGTACCTGCGTCGCGCCTTGCGCAAGCAGACGCTGGCCGCGATCGAACCCGATCTCGACGCGCTCGGGCGATTCGCCGCCGAAGCCTGGACCGCGGCGCTCGCGCACGTCGACGAAGAACCGAGGCTCACCCAGTGGGATGCCTGGGGCGGGCGCATCGATCGCCTCGAACTCACGCGCGCGTGGCGCGTGGCCGCGCCGCTGGCCGCACGCCACGGCCTCGTCGCCTCAGGCCACGAAGCGACGCACGGCGCCGCCGCGCGCGTGCATCAATTTGCACTTGTATACTTGTACCATTGCGCCAGCGAGTTCCACTCCTGCCCGCTGGCGATGAGCGACGGTGCGGCGACCGCGATCAAGGCCTCGGGCAACGCCGGACTCGCCGCGCATGCGTTGCCGCGCCTGCTCAGCCGCGATCCGGCGCAGCACTGGATCAGCGGCCAGTGGATGACCGAGAACGCCGGCGGTTCGGACGTGTCCGCCACCGAGACCACGGCGCGCCTGGTCGACGGCGAATGGCGGCTGTACGGGCGCAAGTGGTTCACCTCGGCGATCAACGCGCAGATGGCGCTCGCGCTCGCGCGCCCCGAAGGCGCAGCGGACGGCACCGACGGTCTTGCCCTGTTCTATCTCGAACCGCGCGATGCGCAGGGTCGCTGGCGCAACATCCGCGTCGACCGGCTCAAGCACAAGCTCGGCACGCGCGAGTTGCCGACCGCGGAAATCCATCTCGACGGCACACCCGCCCGCCTCGTCGCCGGCACCGACCACGGAGTGCGCACGATCGCGCCGATGCTCAACGTCACCCGCACCTGGAACGCGGTGTGTGCGACCGCGACGATGCGCCGCGCGCTGGCCCTGGCCGAAGACTACGCGCAGCGCCGCGGCGCGTTCGGCAAACCGCTCGCGCAGCAGCCGCTGCATCGCGCGACGCTGGCGAACCTGCGCGCGCAGTTCGAAGCAGCATTCCATTTGAGCTTCCATGTCGCCGAATTGCTCGGTCTCGTCGAAACCGGCGCGGCAAGCGAGGCGCAACGCAACCGTCTGCGCCTGCTCACGCCGCTGGCGAAACTCTGGACCGGGAAACTCGCCGTGGCGATCACCTCGGAATGCTGCGAATGCCTCGGCGGCGCCGGCTATCTCGAAGACACCGGCATGCCGAAACTGCTGCGCGACGCGCAGGTGTTCCCGATCTGGGAGGGCACCACGAACGTGCTCGCGCTCGACTTCCTGCGCGCGCTGCGCGGCGCGGGCGGTGCGCAGACGCTGCTCGACGCACAAGCCGAGTGGCTGCTGCAGATCGAATCGTCGGACGCTTCCGACTGCGCGTCGATCGCGCGTGCGTGCGTCGCGCGCGCGGCAGCGCAACTCGCGTCGTTGGGGAATGACAGCGACGCACTGGAGGCTCACGCGCGCGAACTCGCGGTTGCCTTCGCCGAAGGCATCGCCTCGGGCCTGCAGGTACGGCATGCGGATTGGGCCCTGCGCAGCGAAAGCGACGCCACCCCGCTTGCTGCGGCGCGGCACTTTGCGCAACAGCTCGCCCAGCGTGGCAGTCCGTAGCGCCCGGCATTCCCGCCAGCAAGGATCGGGGGCCGGATTCGGCGCGCGCAACCGCCGCCGGTCGTGGCGCTACAGCGCGCTCGAGGACTGTCGCAGCGCATCCTGCTTGCCCGCGTCGCAGACGGCGTAGCTGAAGCCTTTCTGGATCGCATACGCACCGACTTCCCCGCTGCGGCTCAACGCGAGGAAGCCGACCTGCAGATCCTTCGCTACCTTCATGCGCCGGCGCATGATGCGCTGCACGGCATAGCGGCAGGCCTCCTGCGGCGAATGACCCTGACGCATCAGTTCGACGACGAGAAAACTGCCGGCGGTGCGGATCACTTCCTCGCCGACGCCGGTCGAGGTGGCGGCGCCGACTTCGTTGTCGACATACAGACCGGCACCGATGATCGGGCTGTCGCCGGCACGGCCGTGCAGCTTCCACGCCATGCCGCTGGTCGTGCAGGCGCCGGCGAGGCGGCCCTGCGCATCGACCGCGAGCAGGCCGAGCGTATCGTGGTTGTTGGCATCGCCGGGCTTGCCTTCGCCGTAGGTTTTGTTCTCGCTGTTCGCCCGCGGCTTGTATTCGCCTTTCTTCAACCATTCGCGCCAGGCCTGCTCCGATTCCGGCGTGAGCAGGTCCTCTTTCGGAAAGCCTTGCTGGAGCGCGAACTGCAACGCGCCGTCGCCGACCAGAAGCACGTGCGGTGTCTTCTCCATCACGCGCCGCGCGACCGAAATCGGATGCGCGATGTGTTCGATCGCGGCGACCGCGCCACAGTCGCCGTTGCCATCCATGATGCTCGCATCGAGGGTGAGCCGGCCGTCGCGGTCCGGGTACCCGGCACGGCCGACGGTGTGATTTTTCGGGTCGGCTTCGGGCACGCGCGCGCCGGCCTCGACCGCGTCGAGCACGCTGCCGCCTTTGCCCAGGATCTGCCATGCAGCCCGGTTCGCGGCGACGCCGAAGTCCCAGGTCGAAACCACGCGCGGGCGCAGCTTGCCCGCCTTGCCGGCGTCCGCGGCGCGCGCCGCGTGCGGCAGCGCCGCAGTCGTGGCGGCGAGCGCGCCGATGAGAAAACCACGGCGATCGGTCATTGCAGGGTTCCTCGTATCTGGCAGGGACAAAGTGTAGCCGAAAGCGCTGCCACGCCTGATAGACTTTGCGGCCATGCCGACTCCGCGGAACGCGCCATGCTCCAGCACCTGACCATCGTCACCACCGGCGGCACGATCGACAAGGTCTACTTCGACGACAAGTCCACGTTCCAGATCGGCGCCCCGGCGATCGGCGAGATCCTCAAGCAGCTCGGCGTTGCCTTCGAGTTCGAAGTGATCGCGCTGTTGCGCAAGGATTCGCTGCACGTCACCGGGGAAGACCGCGAGTTGGTCCGGCGCACGATCGAGGCGCAGCCGCACCGGCACATCCTCGTCACCCACGGCACCGACACCATGGTCGAAACCGCGCGCGTGCTGCAGTCCGTTCCCGGCAAGGTAATCGTGCTGACCGGCGCGCTCAACCCGGCGCGCTTCCAGGGCTCGGATGCGGTGTTCAACATCGGCTGCGCGGTCGGCGCGCTGCAAACCCTGTCCGATGGCGTCTACATCGCGATGAACGGGCGCATCTGGGACCCGCTGCGCGTGCGCAAGAACCGCGACGCGAACCGGTTCGAGGCGGCGGAATGACGCCTGCGCCGATCGCGCGCTCCGGAAAAAGAAGGGCGGCATTGCGCCGCCCTTGAACTTTCTGCGGCGGTTGCTTACTGCGTCGTGCCGGTCAAGGTCACGCCGAAGAAGGTCGCATCTGCGCGCAAACGGATGTAGCAAGTGTCCGCCGTGGTGACCGTGCAGGATTCGTTGTTGCCGGTCAGATGCGGACGGCAGGTAGGGCTCGAAATGGTCGGTGCCGAGCCGAGCTTCACCTACAGCTCCGCATCGCCCGTACCGCCGGAGATGCTTATCTTTCCGGTCTTGCCCGACGGCACCACGAGCGCATAGGTCGAGGTCCAGCTATCCCTCGTCGCCGTCAGGCTGCTTGCCGACAGGTCGCCGCCGCTGGAGTCGACACCGTCACCGCCTTGATCGCCGAGCTCGTCGCACTCGTGTTCAGGGTGTAACCGTCGAGCTTGCGGTTCGCGCCGCCATTGACGACACCGACGCCGCAGCTGCTTGCCGGGTCCATGTTGTACGGCTGGTTGCTGAGCACCAGATCGCTACCGGGCGCGCTCACGCCGATGTCGCCGCCGGCCGCGATGATAGAACTCGTTGTCCCAACCATCCATCATCGACTTGGTTTCTGCGTCGGCACCGCGCCGTGGCGCCCGGGGCGATCGCAGGCCGCCCGGGCGACGCAACCCGGCTACATCATGCCGGTTTCGAGCTTGGCCACGTCCGACATCATCGAGTGGTTCCACGGCGGATCGAAGGTGAGCTCGACATCGGCTTCGGCGATGGTCGGTATCGCCTCGATCTTGCTGCGCACGTCGTCGACGAGAATGTCGCCCATGCCGCAGCCCGGCGCGGTCAGGGTCATCCTGACCTCGACCTTGCGCGCACCGTTTTCGACCTTGCCGACGTTGCATTCGTAGACGAGGCCCAGATCCACGATGTTGACCGGAATCTCCGGATCGAAGCAGGTGCGCAGTTGCTGCCAGACCAGCTTCTCGACCTCGTCCTCGCTCGCATCGGCAGCAAGCTCGATCGGCTCGGGCGGCGGCTTGCCGATGGCGTCGGCGTCCTTGCCATCGATGCGGAACAGATTGCCGTCGACGAACACGGTGAAGCTGCCGCCCAAGGCCTGGGTGATGTAGCCGTTCTGCCCCGCCGGCAGGTCCACGACCTGGCCCTGCGGCACCATGACGGCACTGCAGTCGCGTGCGAAAACGATCGGTTCGGAAGTTTGGCTGTAGCCGCCCATGGAGTCGGTGTGAAAAATATGGAGCAGGGAATTATCGCAGGTTCGCTGGTTGCGCATCCGATTTGTGTGCGCTCGCCGCGAATGCAAGCGGCGTCTTCGCCGGACTGCGTCTCACGAATCGCGCAGGCATTCGCCGAGTATGCGCATCGCCGCCTGCAGGTCGGCCGCGGGCAGGTCGGCGTAGCCAAGCAGCAGGCCGGGTCGCGATGCGGATTTCAGGAAGTATGGTGCGATCAGGTACAGCCCGAGCCCGCGCTCGCGCGCGCGCGCAACGAGCTGACGCGCCTGCGCCGGCTTCAGCCGCGTGAGCCAGGCGAGCACGTGCATGCCCGCGCTCGAGTCGGCGACCTCCACCGCGTCGCCCGCGTACCGGCGCAGCGCGGCGAGCAGGGTCGCGCGCCGCGCCTTGAGCGATTTCGCTGCGGCACGCAGATGCCGCTCGAACGCGCCATCCGCCATCAACCGCGCGAGCGCGGCCTGCTCGATTGCCGGGCAACCGCGGTCGGTCAGCCATTTCGCGCCAATGAAGGCCTCGCGCAGGTTCGGCGGCAGCACGATGTAGCCGAGGCGCAGCGAGGGAAACAGCACCTTCGAGAACGTGCCGAAATACAGCACGCGGCCGTCGCGGTCCAGCGACTTCAGCGCGGCGAGCGGGCGCGCGTCGTAGCGAAACTCGCCGTCGTAGTCGTCCTCAATGATCCAGCAGCCGGTCCGCGCCGCCCAGGCCAGCAGTTCCATGCGCCGCGCCAGACTCATCACCGCGCCGCTGGGGAACTGGTGCGAGGGCGTGACGAGGGCGAGCTTGGCGCGCCCCTGCATCGGCAGTTCGGCGCAGACGATGCCGTTCTCGTCGACGCGACAGCCGATGATCTCGGCGCCGCTGGCCTGCATGATCTGGCGCTCGCCCTGGTAGTGCGGGTCTTCGAGCACGACGCCGTCGCCCTCGTCGAGCAACACCTCGGCGGCAAGCGTGAACGCCTGCTGCGCGCCGCTGACCACGAGTACATCCTCGGGCGCAGCGAGGATGCCGCGACGACGCGCAAGGTAGTCGCAGATCTGCTCGCGCAGCGCAAACAGGCCCTGCGGATCGGGGTAGTCGGCCTGACCGTGCGCGGCCGCGTGCGCAAGCTCGCGCCGCCAGGCGCTGGCGAGCTGCGGATTGGTCATCGGCATGCCGTACTGCAGGTTGTAGCGCAGCCCGATGTGCTCGCGCCCGGGAATGCGCTGATCCCACAGTTCGCGGATGCGTTCGCCGCGCCGCGACAACGGCGCGCGCGTCGCGCCGCTGCGCGCAGGCGACTTCACCGGCTGCGGCACCTGCACCGCGCCGATCGCGGCGACATAGCAGCCCGAGCCGACGCGGCCTTCGATGAAGCCCTCGGCCGCCAACTGCTCGTACGCCGCCAACACCGTGTTGCGCGACAGGTCGAGGTCGCGCGCGAGCACGCGCGTCGCGGGCAGGCGCGAGTGCGCGGCGACGCGGCCGCCGAGAATGGCTTGCTTCAACCCGCGCGTGAGTTGCGCGTAGCGCGGGCCTTGTCCGTCCAGTTCCAGATACACTATTGGCTCCGAAAATATTTTCTATACCGGACCTTTATGGAACCAATAGTTTAGCGCAAATTTGACTTCGGACAACCGCTTCGCGCGAGGAGAGTCGCATGCAGCCGAGATTGAACCATCGCATAGCGGCGCCCGCCGCATTCCGTGGGCTCGACGAAACACGCCGCTATCTCGATGCCTGCGGACTCGACCGCAAGCTGCGCCTGCTTCTGGAAATCCGCGTCTCGCAGATCAACGGTTGCGCCTATTGCGTCGACAAGCACGTGAGCGAAGCACGCGCCGCGGGCGAAGCGCAGCAACGCCTCGACTGCCTGTGCGTCTGGCGGGAAACATCGCTGTTCGATGCACGCGAGCGCGCGGCGCTTGCCTGGGCCGAAGCGTTGACGCTGCTGGCCCAATCGCACGCACCGGACGACGTCTACGGCGAAGTACGCGCGCAGTTCGACGACAAGGCGCTGGCCGACCTCACCCTGGCGATCGCGCTGATCAATGCCTTCAACCGCTTCGGCGTCGGCTTCCGCCTGGCGCCTGCGCAACACGCCTGACCGACCATGTTCATTCCCCCCGCCTTCGCCGAAAACGCACCCGCCCCGCTGCACGCGCTGATGCGTGCGCATCCGCTCGCCGCCGTGGTCATCGCCCGCGACGACGGACTCGATGCCAACCACATCCCGCTGTACCTGGACGCGACCGCCAGCGCGGCAGGCACGCTGCGCGGCCACGTGGCGCGCGCGAATCCGTTGTGGCGTGCCTGCGGCGCGGGCATTCCGGCACTCGCGATCTTCCGCGGCCCCGACGCCTACATCACACCGGGCTGGTATCCGGGAAAACGCGCGGACGGCAAGGCCGTGCCGACGTGGAACTACGTGACGGTCCATGCCCACGGCAGGTTGCGCGCGATCGACGACGCGCAATGGCTGCGTGCGCACCTGGAGGAACTCGTCACCGAGCACGAGGCGGGCGAGGCCGTGCCGTGGAAGATCGCCGACGCTCCGCCCGACTACATCGAAACACTGCTGCGCGGCATCGTCGGCATCGAACTGCAAATCACGCGGCTGGAAGGAAAGTGGAAAGCCAGCCAGAACCATCCAGCCGCGAATCGCGAAGGGGTGATCGAAGGGCTGCGCAAACGCGGCACCTGCGCCGCCGCAGCCATGGCACAGGTCGTGCGCGAGCGGGAGCCGCAATGACATTCACCCTCCGCCAGGCCACCATCCATGATCTCGACGTGGTCACGCCGCTGTTCGACGCCTACCGGCAGTTCTACGCACAAGCGCACGACCTCGATCGCGCGCGCGTATTTTTGCGCGAGCGCTTCGCCCATCACGAGTCGGTAATCTTGCTTGCGTTGGACGGCGACGGCGCGGCGCTCGGTTTCACCCAGCTCTATCCGGTTTTCAGTTCCGTGCGCTGCGCGCGCAGCTACCTGCTCAACGACCTGTTCGTCGTGCCGACGGCGCGCAAGCACGGCATCGGCGCGCGATTGCTGACCGCGGCGGCCGACTTCGCGCGCGCGAACGGCGCCGCGTCGATGTCGCTGAGCACCGCGACCGACAACGTCGCCGCGCAGCATCTTTACGAATCGCTTGGCTGGAAGCGCGAAACCGGATTCCTCGAATACCATCTGCCGCTGTGACCAGGCTGCACATGCCACGCGCGAATCCGCCCTCACTTGAAAAAGGACGAGCCACCATGATCTGGCCCCCTACGATCGCGCTGCAAGGCGAGCATGTCGACGTCGCGCCACTGGCCCTCGCGCACCACGACGCGCTCGTCGACGTCGTCCGCGACGGCGAACTGTGGAATCTCTGGTACACCAAGGTGCCCTCCCCCGAAGGCATGCAGGCGGACATCCAGCGCCGCCTCGGCCTGCGCGAGCGTGGCAGCATGCTGCCGTTCGTCATCGTCGACAAGACGAGGAACAAGATCGTCGGCGCGACCAGCTACATGAACGTCGATGCGGAGAACCGTCGCGTCGAGATCGGCAGCACCTGGTATGCGCGGAGCGCGCAGCGCACCGGCATCAACACCGAGTGCAAATACCTGATGCTGCGCCACGCGTTCGAGGATCTCGACTGCATCGCGGTCGAATTCCGCACCGGCTCGGTCAATTTCCAGAGCCGGCGCGCGATCGAGCGCCTCGGTGCCAGGCTCGACGGCATCCTGCGCAGTCATCAGCACTACACCAACGGCGCGCTGCGCGATACCTGCGTCTACAGCATTGTCGCCGCCGAATGGCCGACGGTGAAGGCGCACCTCGAATGGCAGATGGCGCGGCCGCGATAGCTTTGCCTGCCTCCCCTGATGGGAGAAGGCAGGCGAACATCACTTCACCTCGATCAACGCCAGGCCCTGCGGCGGCAGCGTGATCGTCAGCGTGCCGTCCTTGATCGCGACCGATTCGGCAGCGGGCAATTCGGCCGCCTTGCGCAATTCCTTCTGCTGCGCGATGGTCGGATAGCGCGGTGAGCCCATCTTCTCGTAGGCCGGACGCAGGTCGCCGTGCTCGCGGTCGACGCGCGAAATCTGCGCGGTCGTCGCCTTCGAGTTCCTGAATTTGAAGGTCAGGGTGACCGGTGCGGTCTTCGCCTTGTCGGCCTTGTCGGCGGCTTGGTCAAGGCCACTCGGCGCGTAGTTCCACGCCGCCAGCACGAGCGCACCGTCCTTCGTGCGCGTCGCCAGCACCGAGTCGGATGGCACTGCGATGCGCTGGTCGCCGAGTCTGTGCAGCAGTTTGAACGCGTTGTACGCGGGCTTGGGCAGGTTGTCCGCGGCGATCAGGCCGAAGCCGCCGTAAAACGGCGTCTTGACCACACCCTGCTCCTCGAACACGTCGGAGAACGACCAGTACGACATGATGTCGACGAGGCCGTCGCACTGCGCGATGGTCGAGGCCATCCACGGCCCCATGTAGGTCGAGTCGGTCACCTGCGGGGTGTTGTCGTAGGCGGCGTTGAACTCGCTCCAGATCAGCGGCGTGTTCGGCGCAGACGATTTCTTGATTTCCTCGTGCACCTTCTTCACCGCACGGCAGACCATCTTGTCGCGCGGAATGGCCTCGTTCGTGCCGAATACGTTGTCGGCGGTGTCGTTGCCATAAACGTGGGTCGAGGCGAAATCAAAAGGTATATTTTTATCCTTGCAATGCTTGATGAACTCGGCGACCCACGCCGCCTGCGCGGTCGACGGTCCACCGACGCGCAGACGTTTGTCCACGCCCTTGAGCGCGAGCGCGGTGTGGTCGTACAGAGTCCAATAGGTTCTCTGCGGCGGGAACCCGGCCCAGAAGCCGATGTTCGGCTCGTTCCACACCTCGAAGTACCAGCTCGCGACTTCGTCGATGCCGTAGCGCTCGATCAGGTGCTTCGCGAACGCCTGGATCAGCGCGTCCCACTTCGCATAGTCCTTCGGCTCGGAGATGTTCGGGTGATACCAGAACGGATGCCAGAACTCGGCGGAGGCGAGCTTCTTCGGCATGAACGACAACTCGATGAACGGCTTCACGCCGTCGGCGAGCAGGCCGTCGTAGATCTGGTCGACGTAGGTCCAGTTGTAGACGGCCTTGCCCTGCGCGTCCTCGTCGTAGATGCCGACTTCGTCGTGGAAGATGTTGTGGAAGCGCACGTACTTGAAATCGGTCGCCGCCTTCACCGTACGGATGTCCTGGCGATACGAATCGCGCAGCGCGAGGATCGCGCGGCCCGAGCCGAAGCTCTGCTCCCAGAAATGCGGGAACGCGCGCGCCTTCGCCGCGGCGTCGATTTCGACCATCTGCGCAAACAATGCTGGCGACGCTGCGGCGAGCGCGAGCGACAACAGGCCAAGCATGAGTTTCGATGCACCCGTGGAATTCTTCATGGCTACTCCCCGACTTGTTCTGATTGCGTACTCGTTCGCCGGCCTGCCGTCCGACAGTCGCGATGGTCGTAGCGTAGCAGCTAAACAATGTGATGAAAACGTTTACATTGGCGTCATAGCGATGCTCTTTCCATGCGACCGAATCCCGTTTCCGCGGGCGCGACGCGCTGGTGCGATTCGCTGGATAATTGCGGCGAACCCAACACAGATCATCCGATGTCAGCGAATCCTTCCGTTTCAAATGCATCGAACCGCGCCGCGCCCGGCGCCATCGCGATCCTCGTCTCCGCCCTGCTCGGCGGCATGGCCGGAGGCGTCGCCTGGTGTTTTCTCTCGCTTTGGCTGCCGTGGTTCGCGCAATTCTGGATCGTGCCGATCGCGATCGTGCTCGCCGCGTCCGCGCGCTGGCAGGGCTATCGCGGAAGCGTGGCGATCGTCTGCACGCTGCTCGCGGTGCTGATCGCCTTCGCCTACGCGCAATACCTGTTCGGCGCCGTGCGCATCGCTGACTCGATGGGGCTGTCGCTGCGCGAAGCGTTGTTCAAGGCCGGCTTCGGCCTGACCTTCGATATCGCCTGGGCGAATTTGCGCGCGTCGGATTGGGTCGCGTTGGTGCTAGCGATACTGACAGGCGCGGTCACCTCGGCCGTTAGCTTGCGCGCTTAGCTTGGGCACATCAACACTAAGCGCGTAGCGAAGGCATTCGGCCGGAATTGTCAGGCGGAATGTGTGTTCCTACGCGGCCTACTAAAACGCCTGCCCGGAACGCCTGTGTACTGATCAATGGACCGCCTCCCATCTGAAGCCTCAACGGTGACGGAAAAATGAGGGCCAGCGACGGGGTCGGTACCGAACCTGGCCGAGAGGATTTTGATCTCTGATGAGTCTAAACCGTGCCGGTTGGCGAGCTCGGGAAGCAACTCCGCGTAGCACCGAATAGCGTTTCCTAAATTCGCAGAGACTGGGCTACCAGATGTTGAGCCTGCTTTGAAATCTACGACGATATGTCCTTCTAACGAAGCGGCTGCCTCGCCATGGGTATCCACCGAATATATGCCGACCATGAAGCAAATTCCGCTTGCCAGCGAATCTGCGACATTGTGGCCAAATGATGTGAGTTCTCCGATCTTCATGACTCGACTCGCAAGAAGGGCGGACGCCTCCTACACCATTTAATGCCCGCCGCCTCCATCAACCGCCTTGAGCCCCGCAATCAGCTTGTTCGCCGCATCCTGCCCGTCCGCGTAAAGCATGCGCGTATTGTCCTGGTAGAACAGTTCGTTCTCGATGCCAGCGAAGCCGGTGCCCTTGCCGCGCTTGATCACGATGGTCTGCTTGGCGTTGGCGACGTCGAGGATCGGCATGCCGTAGATCGGGGATGATTTGTCGGTCTTGGCCGCCGGATTGACCACGTCGTTGGCGCCGATGACGATGGCGACGTCGCAGTTCGGGAACTCGGGGTTGATGTCGTCCATGTCGGCGATCAGGTCGTAGGGCACGCCAGCTTCGGCGAGCAGCACGTTCATGTGGCCGGGCATGCGGCCGGCGACCGGATGGATCGCGAACTTGACGCTCTTGCCGCGCGCGATCAGATTCTTCGACAGCTCCCAGATCTTGTGCTGCGCCTGGGCCACGGCCATGCCGTAGCCGGGCACGATGATGACATTGTCGGCCATGTACAGCAGCGAGGCCGCGTCGTCGGCTTCGATCGGTTTCTGCGAGCCCTTGATCTCCTGCGCGCTCGCACCGCCGCCGCCGAAATTCGAGAACAGCACGTTGGCGATCGAGCGGTTCATCGCCTTGGCCATGAGGCGCGTGAGCAGCGTGCCGGCGGCACCGACGACGGTACCGGCGATGATCAGCGCGATATTGCCCTGCACGTAGCCTTCGAAGCCGACCGCGAGGCCGGTGAACGCGTTGTACAGCGAGATGACCACGGGCATGTCGGCGCCGCCGATCGGCAGCGTCATCAGCACGCCGAACAGCAGCGCAAGGGCGAAGAACAGGATGATCCACTGGGTCTGCAGATGCCACACGCTGTAGAGACCGATCAGCAGCGCGGCGAGGAAGCACGCGCCGTTGACGAGCTTCTGCCCGCCGAAGCGGAAGGTCTTGTCCATGCGCCCGTCGAGCTTGGCCCAGGCGATGATCGAGCCGGTCATCGAGATCGAACCGATCAGCGCGCCGATCACCGCGAGCAGGGTCTGCGTCGTGGTCAGGTGACTCTCGAAGTGGCTCTGCGTCGCCGCGCCGAGCAGCGCGCTCGCGCCGATCGCCGCGGCCGAGCCGCCGCCCATGCCGTTGTACAGCGCGACCATCTGCGGCATGTCGGTCATCGCGACCTTCTTGCCCCAGATCCACGCGATCGCGGTCGACGCCGCGATCGCGATGAAGATCAGCACCGCGTTCTCGATCAGCACATGGCCGGGCACCTCGGTGTGGAAAAAGGTGGCGATCACCGCGATCAACACGCCGATGCCGGCCCACTGGATACCGCTGCGCGCGGTTACCGGGGATGCCATGCGCTTGATGCCGAGGATCAGCAGCACCGCGGCGGCGAAGTAGCTCGCCTGGATCAGCAGCGAAACGATCTTCGCGGTTTCCATTACTTGCCCCCCTCGCCGGCCGCCGCCGGCTTCTTCGACGACTTGAACATCTCGAGCATGCGCTCGGTGACGACGTAGCCGCCGGCCGCGTTGCCCGCGCCGAGGAACACGCCGACGAAGCCGATCACCTGCTGCCACCAGGTCGTCGCTTCGCCGAGCGCGATCATCGCGCCGACGAGGACGATGCCGTGGACGAAGTTCGAGCCGGACATCAGCGGCGTGTGCAGGATCACCGGCACGCGCGAGATGATCTCGTGGCCGGTGAAGGCGGCGAGCATGAACAGGTACAGCGCGAGGAATCCGTCGATCATGGCTGCGCTCCTTCGACAAGCTGCTTGGTCAGCTCGTGTTTGATTTCGCCCGCGTGCGTCACGCAGGTTTTGGCGATCAGTTCGTCGTTCCAGTCGAGGTTGAGGTCGCCCTCCTTGGTGATCGACAGTTCGAGGAAGTTGTACAGGTTCTTCGCGTACAGCTCGCTCGCGTGGATCGGCGCGGTCGCGGCGAGGTTGACCGGGCCGATGATGGTCACGCCGTTGTCGGTGACGATGCTCTTGCCCGCTTCGGTCAGCTCGCAGTTGCCTCCGGTCTCGGCGGCGATGTCGACGATGACCGAGCCGGCCTTCATGCCGCGCACCATGTCGGCGCTGATGATGCGCGGCGCCTTGCGTCCCGGCACGGCGGCCGTGGTGACGATCACGTCGACACCCTTGATGTGTTCGGCCAGCGCGGCCTGCTGCTGGGCGCGTTCTTCGGCGGTAAGCTCGCGCGCGTAGCCGCCCGCGCCCGCGGCGCTGACGCCGAGCTCGACGTACTTGGCACCGAGCGACTGGATCTGCTCCTTCGTCTCCGGGCGCACGTCGAAGCCTTCGACCTGCGCGCCGAGGCGGCGCGCGGTGGCGATCGCCTGCAGGCCGGCGACGCCGGCGCCGACGATCAGCGCTTTGGACGGCCGCACCGTGCCGGCCGCGGTGGTCAGCATCGGGAAGAACTTCGGGCTGGCCTCGGCCGCGATCAGCACGGCCTTGTAACCGGCGATGTTGGCCTGCGAGGACAGCACGTCCATCGCCTGCGCGCGCGTCGTGCGCGGCAAGAGTTCCATCGCGAAACTCGTGATCTTCGCATCGCGCAGCGCCTTGATGCGCTCGGGCGCGAGATGCGGCTGCAGGTAGCCGATCGTGACCGTGCCGGGCTTGAGCGTGGCTATCTCCTCGAGCGTCGGCGGCTGCACGCTGAGCAGCACGTCCGCCTTCGCCAGCGCGCTGCGCGCGTCGGGCACGACTTCGACATCCTTGAACGCAGCATCGGGGAAACTCGCCGCCTTGCCGGCGTCGTGTTCGATGACGAGATCGACCTGCCTTGCTTTCAGTTTCTTCGCCACGTCCGGCGTCAACGCCACGCGGCGTTCGCCCGGCGCGGTCTCGCGTACCGCGCTGATCGTGATGCTCATGCGCAAATCCCCGATGACTGCCGAATCCGCATCCTAGCCGAGCTTGGGGGCTGGCGCCATACGCCATTTGGACGAGTGCTATCCTGCGCCTCGAATTCCGGGATCCGAAACCAAACTACTTTTTCCGACATGCCGACGCTCGACTTTCTGAATAGCCGTCTATCCGTCCCATCGCGCCAACTCGGTGAGCCGGGGCCGACGCCGGAACAATGCGATCAATTGCTCGCCGCCGCGATCCGCGCGCCCGACCATGGCAAGCTCATGCCGACGCGCCTCGTGCTGATCCGCGGCGAGATGCGCGCGAAGCTCGGTGCGGCGCTCGCCGCAATCCATCGCCGGACCGACCCCGACGCGCCCGAGGCCACACTCGAAAAAGACCGCGAGCGCTACAATTTCGCGCCACTGATCGTCTGCGTGATCGTGCGCGTCGATGAACACCGCCCGAAGGTGCCGGCGCAGGAGCAGATCCTTTCCGCCGGCTGCGTCGCCTACAACCTGCTGCTCGGCGCTCAGGCGCTGGGTTACGGCGCGCAGTGGCTGACCGGCTGGGCAGCCTACGACCGCGACGCCGCCGTGTTGCTCGGACTCGCCGCGAACGAGCGTGTGATCGGTTTCGTGCATGTCGGCACGGCGCAGAAAGCCCCGATCGAAGGGCCGCGACCAGTGTTGGCGGACGTCGTCAGCGAGTTGAGGCTGTGAGCCCGATGCAAACCCTGCATCTGATCGATTCGAGCCTGTACGTCTTCCGTGCGTGGCATTCGCTGCCCGACGAATTCCACGACGTCGACGGCGCGCCGGTCAATGCGGTGCAGGGCTATACGCGCTTTCTCTGCGAATTTCTCGAACGCACGCGCCCTACCCATGTGCTCGCCGCGTTCGACGAATCGCTGGTGTCCTCGTTTCGCAACGCGATCTATCCCGAGTACAAGGCCAACCGCGAGCTGCCGCCGCCGGAGCTGAAATTGCAGTTCGCCTACTGCAAGCAGATCGCCGCCGCGCTCGGCCTGACCGTGCTCGCCGACGCGCAATACGAGGCAGATGACCTCATCGGCAGCGCGGTCGAGATGTCGCGCAGGCAGAACTTCCGCAATGTGATCGTCTCGGCCGACAAGGATTTCGGCCAGCTCGTCGGCCTGCACGACGAACAGTGGGATTTCTCGAAGAACGAACGCTGGGACGCGCAGGGCGTCAAACAACGCCTCGGCGTGCGCCCCGACCAGGTCGTCGACTACCTCGCCCTGACCGGCGATGCGGTGGACAACATCCCCGGCGTACCCGGCGTGGGGCCGAAAACCGCGGCGACGCTGCTCGGCCACTTCGACTCACTCGACGCGCTGCTGACGCGCATCGATGAGGTGCCCTATCTGCGTTTTCGCGGCGCGGCCCAGACCTGTGCGAAGATCAGGGCACACCGTGAACAGGCGCTGTTGTCGCAACGCCTCGCCGCGATCGCGCTCGACGCACCGCTGCCGGACGGCGGCGTCGAATCGCTGCGTTGGCGCTTGCCCGACCACGGCACGCTGGATGCGTTGTTCGAGCGCCTGCGGTTCGGCCCGCTGACGCGCTCGCGCTGCAGGTCGCTCGCGCCGGCGGCCTGAGCAGGCGCGCGCTTCCGCGTGCCGCGGCGGCCTCAGGACTTGTTCGGCTGCAGAAGGGGCGGTATCTCGTTCTTCGGCTGCGCGCCGCCAGGCGGGTTGAACCCCTTGGGCGGAGTGTTGCGCATCTTCTCGAGTTCTTCCGGCGTGTACTTGTGCGGCGCCGGCATCGCGGGCGCCTTCTGGTTCCAGGCGTAAAGCAGGTTGCTGCGGAAGATGTGCACCGGCTCGAGCTTGCTCTCGTCGGTCAGCACGCCGAGGTCGCTGTACAACCCCTTCTGGCTGTTCGCGATGAAATAGAGGTCGGTCCCGGAAATGGTGCCGACCGTCGGCAACGTGAACGCCGGCTGCGCTGCATCGAGTGGCTGTACCTGGACGATGCTGCGCGCGTCGTTGCCGAGGCGCAGGCGCATCACGCGCTTGGGCGACATGTCGTTCTGGATCGCCACCAGCGTGCCGTCGAACCAGTACAGGCCGGAGATGCCGCCGAGCGCCAGCTGGCCCTCGTTGTAGGTCAGCGCGAACGGCTTGTCCTGGGCCAGATCGATGCCGAACAGGCCGAGGGCGATGTCGGCGAAGTACAGTGTGCGACCGTCGCCGGACACGGCGAGACCGCGGATGCCGCTGAGCACAGGGTTGCCGGCGATGAGTTTCAGTTCGCCGCCGTCGAGCTTGTAGATCTGCTGGACGACGCCGTCGGCGACGTAGACCTTGCCCTTGGAATCGATCGTGATGCTCGACAGGATGTGGCGGCCGTCGTCGACAGGCAGCATCGCCTTGTGCAGGAATTTCCCGCTGCCGAGGGCGAATTCGTAGACGCCGGCCTTGCCGACCATCGCCGCGTCGAAATGATTGAAATGCGCGACGCCGTTGCTGATCGCGTAGAGCCGGTCGTGCTCGGCGTCGACCGCGAGCCCGAACACGGCCATCAGGCCGTTGGTCGCGTCGGCCTTGATGAATTCCTTCACCCCGCCCTTGCCGTCGGCGAGGTAGATGCCGCCGTCGCGCACGCTGCCGACGAGGAACTGCTTGCGCTTGGGATCCCAGGCGATCGATTCGAACAGGCTGTCCGTCTTCGGCAGGTCGAAGGCGACCTTGCCCTCGCCGAACGGTTTGTTGTTGTCTTCGAAGGTCTTGACGATGTAGTCCCACACCTTGGTGCCATGCGCGCCTTCGAAACGCGGATCCTTGCCGATGTCGTAGTAGTAGCCCTGCTTGATCAAGCGCAGCAGGGTGTCATAGGTTTCCGTCTTCTTGTCCTGGCCGGCGTAGGCCATCGCGAGCTGCAGGCGCAGGTTGCCGGAGTTGGGAAACAGCTGGCACAGGCGCTCGAGCGTCCACGCCAAATGCTCGGGCTCGCCGGCTTCCACGTAGATCTCGCCAAGCTTGCTCAACGAATTGGGATCACGCGACTGCATGATCTGGTCGCGGGTCAGCGCCACGGCCTTCTTCGTCATCTCGGCCTTGGCCGCTTCTTCCGGTGTCTGCGGTTTCGCCGCGGCAGTGGCCTGCTCCTGCGCGGCGGGCGCGGGAGCGGGCTGCGCCTGGCTGGCGGGTTCGGTAGCCGGCGGCTTCGAGCAGGCGGCAAGGGCGAGCGCAACAATGACGGGATAGAATCGGGTTTTCATGGGCGTCTGGTCAGGGCGGGCCGCGGCGACGCGGTCGGGATGGTGTCGGGATCGCGCTAAAGACCGCGCGGCGCCGACGAAGTTCGTGGCACGCCTGCGGGCGCAAATCCGGAAAATTGTACACGATGACGACGACCGAAGTGCTTCACGAGGGCCGCTGGCTGCGCCTGCTCCGGCGCGGACGCTGGGAATACGCCGAACGCACGAACCCCGGCGGCGCGGTCATCATCGTCGCGTTGACCGATGAGGGACGCATCCTGTTCGTCGAGCAATGGCGCGAAGCAGTGCAGGCGAAAACGATCGAGATGCCGGCGGGCTTGATCGGCGACATCGCCGGCAACCGCGACGAATCCGCGATCCTCGCCGCCGAGCGCGAACTGCTCGAGGAAACCGGCTACCGCGCCGAGCGCATCGAATATCTGATGCGAGGGCCGTCGTCGTCCGGCATGAGCAACGAGATCATTGCCTTCGTGCGCGCGCACGGGCTGGTGCGCGAGCACGCCGGCGGCGGCGACGCCACGGAAGACATCCTCGTGCACGAGGTGGCACGTACCGAGGCACCGCGCTGGCTGCTCGCCAGGATGCGCGAGGGCTATTCGATCGATCCCAAACTGTTTGCCGGACTGTACTTCCTCGAGCACGGCGAAACACTGTTCCGCTGAACTTCCACTCAGGCTCCATCTGCACGACCACCCGATCCATCACGCCGGGAATGTTTGCAATTCCTCTTGAGCGGCTGATCATCTCAAGTCAGAGCTCGGCTCGTTTCAAGAACTTTCTTGCGTCGCCGGCCAACTATTGCGCTTCGAGCTTGTTGCCGCGTTTCACGCCGGCCAGATCGACCGCGCCGGCGGGCACGATGCGGTAGCGCACGCGCACGCTGCCGATCTGCGGATGCGCAGCGTCGCCGCCCGCGTAGAGCACGCCGTCGACGACGTTGAACGTCGCCGCCATGTTCGGCGGCAGCGCGCCAGCCTTGACCGAGTAATCCTGCATCGGCAGCGTTTCGAGCAGCTTCGGATCGACAACGACGTCGCCGAGCCGGATCTCGCCCGCGGCGAAGCGCGCATCGGCGAACGGCAGTGGCGGATTCTCGTGCCCCTTCGGCTCGCGGAACTTCGTCGAGTCGACATGCCCCTGCGACCACGACGCCGCGTACGCGCACGCACCGCCGCCCAGCTCGCAGCGCTCATGCCATTGATACATTTCCACGCTGCGCACGAGTACCGCCGCGTCGACGGCGACTACGCCGAGCTGCGCGTCGCGCGGCGCGTGCTTCAGCGAAAGTTTGCCCGCGACCCTGACCGGCATCGCGGCACTCGTGCCGGACTGGGACGCATCCGGCGCGCGCGCCGGCACAGGCAGTTCCGCGTTGACCGTCGACATCACGGAGCGCACGCGGGCGCGATGCTGCCACGTCCAGATCGCGCCGAAGCCGAGCAGGATCAGCGCGACGAACACGCCGATCCTGCGCGGCGAAATCCTCTGTTTGCGTCTGCGCGCCATGCCTAGCCGCGCGTGCCTACTTGACCACCGCGCCGCCCGACGTCTGCCGCGGATCGGTGCCCGCGTGCAGCTTGTTCGTCGCGCGGTTCCAGCTCACCGCGTTCATGAAGCCCCAGGTGCGCTCGGACTCGCTGACCTTGTGCCCCATCGCCTCGAGCGCCTTCACCTCGTCCGCGGTGAAGGCGGTTTTCTCCGCCGAAATCACGTCAGGCAGATACTGGTGGTGGTAGCGCGGATTGCCGACGAATTTTTCCGGCAGCTCGCCATCGACGAAGGCGAGAATGCCCTCGAGCACCATCGTGATGATGCGGCTGCCGCCCGGCGTGCCGATCACGCCGATGCGGTCGGCACCGACGACAAAACTCGGCGACATCGACGACAGCGGCCGCCGTCCGGCCGCGGGCGCATTCGCGTCGGTGCCGACCACGCCGTAGACATTGGGCTTGCCGGCGACGAGGGCGAAGTCGTCCATTTCGTCGTTGAGCAGGAAGCCCGTGCCGGGCACGACCATGCCGGAGCCGAACACGAAGTTCACCGTCTGGGTCACGGCGGCACGGTTGCCGTCCTTGTCGATGATCGAGAAATGCGTCGTATGCGGACCTTGTGGCGGCGTCATGTACGGCGGCAGCAGATCGCTCGGCGTCGCCTTGTCGGGATGGATCGTCGCGCGCAGGCCGGCGGCATACATCGGGCTCGACAATTCATCGAGCGGCATCTTCACGAAGTCGGGATCGCCCAGGTACTGCGCGCGGTCGCGATAGGCGCGGCGCATCGCTTCGACGATCAGATGCACACGATGCACGCGATCGAGCCGGGTCAGATCGTAGCCCGACAGGATGTTGAGCATCTCCTCGATCGCGATGCCGCCAGACGAAGGCGGCGGCGCGGTGACGATCTGCCAATCGTGGTATTTGAACGAGATCGGCTCGCGTTCCTTGACCTGGTAACTGGCGAGGTCCTCGAGCGACCAGCGCCCGCCGTTCTTGTTCACGTCGCCGACCAGGCGCGCGGCGAGCTCGCCGCGATAGAAGCCGTCGTTACCCTTGGCCGCGATCCGCTCCAGCGTCTGCGCGATGTCGGGATTCTTGAACATCCAACCGGCCTTCGGCGCCTCGCCGTTCGGCAGGAACAACGCCTTCGACGCCGCGTAACGCTCGAAGATCGGTTTGCGGTACGCGGCCTCGTCGGCAAAGCGCTTGTCGATCGCGAAACCGGAACGCGCGATGCGGATCGCCGGCGCCATCGACTTGGCCAGCGGCAGCTTGCCGTATTTTTCCGCGAGCCAGACCAGCCCGGCCGGCTCGCCCGGAATCGCCGCCGACAACGGGCCGTTGAGCGAATGATCCTTGTCGAGGTCGCCGTTCGCGGCAAGATAGTCCTTGGGGTCGACCGCTGCGGGAGCGGTCTCGCGCGCATCGATGAAGATGTCCTTGCCGTCGCTCGCCCGATGCAGCAGAAACATCGCGCCGCCACCGATGCCCGAACTCTGCGGTTCGACCACCGACAACGCCGCCGCGACCGCGACCGCCGCGTCGAACGCGTTGCCACCCTGTGCCAGCGCCTCGAAGCCGGCCTCGGTCGCGAGCTTGTGCGCGCTCGCGATCGCCGCATGCCCGGGCCTCGCGGCGGGTTCGGCCGCCTGCGCGCCCACGCCTGCAGCGAGCAGCACACAGGAAAAAACACACAGCATTCGTCTAGGCATCGTTCGGCTCCGGCTTGCCCGCCTGGTTCGCGGTCAGCGCATGGTATTTTTCAAGCAAGGTTTCGCGCGACTCCGCGTGCTCCGGATCGACGATGATGCATTCGACCGGGCATACCTCCACGCATTGCGGCGTGTCGTAGTGGCCGACGCATTCGGTGCAGCGCGACGGCGCAATCTCGTAGACCACCGCGCCGAGCGCGATCGCCTGATTCGGACAGACCGGTTCGCAGACGTCGCAATTGACGCAGGTGTCGAGAATTTTTAAGGACATTGAAGTTCGGCGTCACCCCGGCACGGATTGCCGGGGCCCGGACTGTATGGATGCCGATCTGCTTGTTGCCGTCCCTGGAACCTGGATGACATGCGGCAATCCTGCCGCATGCCCTTCAGGCCGTTCGCTGCGCGCATGTTCGCTTCGGCTTCCTGCCTTCGCAGTCCGGCGCTCCCTGCCGGGATGACGATTCGCCCGACCGGTCGCACTACGCGCTCTCGAGCCGCATCGTCACTTCAACTCGACGAAATAATACGTCGCGCCAGTCTTCTCGATCACAGGCTTGACTCGCTCGGAGTCGGCCGGCGAACCGATGAACAGGATGAACACGCCCTTGAACGAACCGTCCTTCGCATCCTTGAACGCATCGACCGTCGTGTCGGCCGTGTAGGTCGAGTTCGGTCCGCCGAAAGCCATGAACGCGCCAGGCAACACACCACGCTGCACCGTGGTCTGGATGTTGTCGAGCCCGTTCTGACGATCGGTCTTGGCCGCATCGTCGTCGCCAGCCGGGATGTAGTAGACATACGGATGATTGGTCTTCACCGTTGCCGCGTTGTCGCGCAGGAACTTGGTGACCGTCGCCTTGAAGTACGGCGCCCACGCGGCCTTGTCGATCGTGTCCTTCGGCAGCACGAGCGCGGCGGCTTCCTTCGCCAGCGCCTGGGCCTTGGCGGCGGCCTCTGCGGCCTTGGCCTTTTCTTCCTCGCTCGGCCCGCAGGCGGCGAGCAACAGCGCGGCGACGAGCACGAGGATCATGCGGAATGTGTACGTTTTCATTTTGCCTCCCATTGCTGATTTCAAGAAACCTTCACGCTCCCCCAGCGCTTGCGCAGCGCCTGCTGCACGGCCGGGTGAACGAAACCCGATACGTCGCCTCCCAGGCGCGCGATTTCGCGCACCAGCGAGGACGAAATGAAACTGTACTGCTCCGCCGGCGTCAGGAACAAGGTTTCGGCACGCGGAATCAGGTGCCGGTTCATGCTCGCGAGCTGGAATTCGTACTCGAAATCCGACACCGCGCGCAGGCCGCGCAGGATCACGCCGGCACCAGACTCCTCGACGAAATGCGCAAGCAGCGAGGAGAACCCACGCACCTCGACGTTGGCGATGTCCGCCAATGCCTCGCGCGCGAGCGCGATGCGCTCCTCGAGACTGAATCCCGGGCCCTTGTTCGGGCTTTCGGCGACCGCGACGATGATACGCTCGAACAACGGCGCCGCACGCATGGTCAGATCGACATGCCCATTGGTGATCGGATCGAACGTGCCCGGGTAGATCGCGATGCGTGCGCGTTCGGCGGGGATGGCGTTGTTCGACATGGAGATCGCGTCCGGATGTGCGGGTGCTTCACCCGGCCGCAAGCTTATCCGATCGGCGGTACAGCGCATAGCGCACCGCGCCCGCGCGGCCCTCGCGATGGGGCTGCCATGCCGGTGGCAGATGCAGCGCCTGTTCCAGCGGCGATTCGACGTAGACCAGCGCGGCGGCCGCGAGCCAGGCGTTCGCCTCGAGCAGCCGCGCCGACTCGTCCCACAGATCCAGCGCGAATGGCGGGTCGAGAAACACCAGATCGCTGCGCTGCGCGGGGGCCTCGCGCAGCACGGCCAACGCGTCGGCGCAACGAACGTGCCCGCTGCCCTGCTTCAGCCGCACGAGATTTTCGCGCAAGGCCTGCGCGAGCCGCGCGTCGCGTTCGATGAAGTCGACCCGCGCCGCGCCGCGCGACAGCGCCTCGATGCCGAGCGCGCCGGTGCCGGCGTAGAGATCCAAGCAGCGCGCGCCGGCGAGGGACGGCGCGAGCCAGTTGAACAACGTCTCGCGCACGCGATCGGGTGTCGGCCGCAGGCCCTCGAAATCGGCCACCGTCAGCTTCGATCCACGCAGGCTGCCGCCGACGACGCGCAGCTTGCCGGGTGCCGCAACCCCGCGGCGATTGCTTGAGATAGACCTCATCGGCCCAAAATCGGCGTCGGCGCGGGTGTTAGCATGGCGTCATTGTCTTTCAATTCGTGGCGAAGATGTTCAAGTTCTGGAAGAAAAAAACGGGTGAGGAAAGCCGGGACCCGGGGCTCGCGACCGGGAACCCGGAAAACCATGAAGAACATGCCGATGCATTCGCGCCTGAAGGAATTCCCGCATCGCACGACGCGCCTGCCACCGCGGCAGACATGCAACCCGAACCCGCAGCCGCCGCTGCGAGTCCCGACCGCCCTGACCCGAATCCCGCTGTTCCGACCAAGAGAAGCTGGCGCGAACGCCTCGCCGGCAGCATTTTCCATCGCAACATAGGCAGCCTGTTCGCGCGCAAACCCAGGCTCGACGAAGCCTTGCTCGACGAACTCGAAACCGCCCTGCTCGGCGCCGACGTCGGCGTGACCGCAACGACCACGCTCGTCGACGACCTGCGCAAACGCATGAACAAGCGCGAGTTCGCCGACGCCGATGCGCTGCTCGCTGCGCTGCGCGCCGACCTCGTCGCGCTGCTGCAGCCGGTCGCGCAACCGCTGCGCATCGATGCGGCGCAGAAGCCGTTCGTGATCCTCATGGTCGGTGTCAACGGCGTCGGCAAGACGACGACGATCGGCAAGCTCGCGCGTCGTTTCCAGACGCAGGGCCACGGCGTCGCGCTCGCCGCCGGCGACACGTTCCGCGCCGCTGCCGTCGAGCAATTGAAGACCTGGGGTGAGCGCAACGGCGTACCGGTCGTCGCGCAAGGCTCGGGCGCCGACTCGGCCAGCGTGATCTTCGACGCGCTGCAATCGGCTCGCTCCAAGCAGCTCGACGTTCTCATCGCCGACACCGCCGGACGCCTGCACACGCAGTCGGGTCTGATGGACGAGCTCGCCAAGATTCGCCGCGTGCTGGCCAAACTCGACGCCGAGGCGCCGCACGAGGTGCTGCTCGTGATCGACGGCACCACGGGCCAGAATGCGGTCAACCAGACACGCCAGTTCCGTGCCGCGATCGGTGTGACCGGCCTCGTCGTCACCAAACTCGACGGCAGCGCCAAGGGCGGCGTGGTGTTCGCGTTGGCCAGGGAATTCGGCCTGCCGATCCGCTACGTCGGCCTTGGCGAAACCGCCGACGACTTGCGCGAGTTCGAGCCTGCGGCGTTCGTCGACGCGCTGCTGCCAGAAAACATAGGGCTGAGTGCCGAGAGCTGAGGGCCGAAGGCAATGTCGATGCGCCGCCCGTTTGCACGCATATGAGCGACGATTTCGCCCTGCGCCTGCTGCGCTGGTTCGACGCGCACGGCCGCCACGACCTGCCCTGGCAGCACCCGCGCACGCCGTACCGCGTGTGGCTGTCGGAAGTGATGCTGCAACAGACGCAGGTCGCCACGGTCATTCCGTATTTTTTTCGCTTTGTGGAGAAGTTGCAAAGTATAAAAATGCTTTCCGCGGCGACGGAAGACGAGGTTTTCGCGCTGTGGTCGGGGCTCGGCTACTACAGCCGCGCGCGCAACCTGCATCGCGCGGCGCAAATCTGCGTCGAACGCCACGGCGGCGAGCTGCCGGACGCTTTCGACAGCCTGCTGGACTTGCCCGGCATCGGCCGCTCGACCGCCGGCGCGATCGCGGCGCAGGCTTTTGGCCAACGCCGCGCCATCCTCGACGCCAACGTCAAGCGCGTGCTCGCGCGCTTTCACGGCATCGCCGGCTGGCCGGGTGAAGCCGCGACGGAAAACCGCCTGTGGCAACTCGCGGATGCGCATACGCCGAGCGCGCGCGTCGCAGACTACACCCAGGCGATCATGGATCTCGGCGCGACCGTGTGCACGCGTACCAAGCCGGGCTGCGATGCCTGCCCGCTGCGCATCGATTGCGTCGCGCAGCACGACGGCCGCACCACCACCCTGCCCGTGCGCAAGCCGGCGAAGGCGCGGCCGACACGGCGCACGGTCATGCTCGTGCTGCGCGACGCATGCGGGCGCCTGCTGCTGGAACGGCGCGCACCGACCGGCGTCTGGGCCGGACTCTGGAGCCTGCCCGAATCCGCGGACGAAACTTCCGCACGCAACGAAATCGCGCGCACGCACGGCATCGATGCGAACGCGATCGTTTTTCACCCGCTGCCGCCGTTCGCTCATGGCTTCAGCCACTATCTGCTCGACGTCACCCCGCTTGCACTCGATATTCATCCGGCGCCGGCCATCGCCGACGACGTCGACCGCCGCTGGCTGCATCCGCTCGAAGCCGCATCGCTCGGCTTGCCCGCGCCGGTGCGCAGGCTGATCGAGTCCCTTTCCTGACACCCGACGAGAACCACCATGCCACGGACTGTTTTCTGCGCCAAACTGCAACGCGAAGCCGAAGGCCTCGCCTACGCGCCCTACCCCGGCGAACTCGGCAAGCGCATCTTCGGACACGTGTCGAAGGAAGCCTGGGCGCAATGGCTGGCGCACCAGACCATGCTGATCAACGAGAACCGACTTTCACCGCTGGACCCGAAGGCGCGCAAGTTTCTCGAAGACGAGATGAAGAAGTATTTCTTCGGCGAAGGCTCCGCCGCTCCGCTGGGTTACGTGCCGCCCGAAGACCGCGCCTGAACAAGACAATCGACGATTTTCTTCTTGACTCTCCCGCCGCAAGTCGCTGTAATACGCGCCCTTCCGCGGCCGCGCCCTCTGCGCCCCGCTTCGAAAGCCCATCGGCCGGGTAGCTCAGTTGGTAGAGCAGGGGATTGAAAATCCCCGTGTCGGCGGTTCGATTCCGTCCCCGGCCACCACAAATCGACGCCCAACCGTTCTCGGTTGGGCGTTTTCCTTTGCGGAGTCCGCGCGCCACGCGGGGTTCTGGGCCATTCTGCGTGTGCCACGAGCCCATCGCCCGCCCGCCACAGCGCGCCCGGTTCGCCCCTGTTCCGCCCTATCTTCTCTCGAAACCTGCGCCAACTTCTTCGCCGTGGCACACGCAGACGGCGTTGTTCGTCAACGACTTGCGCGTGTGCCAACGGGAATGGTTGGCTCGTGGGTTTGCACGAGCCAAATAGAAGCAAACCCGCGAGGCCAACCCGAGCATCACCCCTTGGGCGGGAACGGATCGTCACCGTAGCTGTTGCGCTCACGGATCTGGCCATCACGACCTTGGATGAACATCTCGCTCTGCTGGTTGATGGCGATGTCCCGCGCACGGTCAATCGCCTGTTGCTGCGTGTCGTGGATGGAGGTGAGGCGGTCGTTGCCTTCACCGCGCACGCCCCACTGATCACCGCCGTTGATGGGTACGACCCATTGATTCTTTCCGCTCATTTCAAGCACTCCGAAAATTGAAAAGGACAGGCTCTTGATGTCGGCGCGAGCCAAGGCGC
>JAFEFS010000094.1 GCA_018240465.1 Pseudomonadota bacterium | reverse complement strand
TGGCTTAAGCCATGCGAGAGTAGGTCACTGCCAGGGGCTTCATCCAAAAACCCTCGAGTCGAAAGGCTCGAGGGTTTTCTATTTGGGCATTTTGAACCGGCCCGGGGCGTCGTGCATGACCTGCCCGTGGAGATTTTTCAGAGACGACTAAGTAGACCTCATCCGGCGTCAGGCCGGCTGCGCCGTTCGCGCCGCGCCTGCGGCGCAGCGCTCGTGATCTACGGCTCGGTAAGCGGCTTCTAACCCGTCGTCGTGGTTTGCAGAGGAGCTGTCGAGCTGCCAAGGAAATCCAGCATCGCTGCAGCCACCGGGCGGGCATCTTCCAGATGCAGATGATGGTTGCCGGGCAGGCTCACGAGGTTCAGCTTCGGTATCTGCGCGGCGCGCGCGAGCATCGGGCTTTCGGGAATCTGCATCGCAATCGGTTCGGCGAGGACGAACAGCGTCGGCGCCTGCACCCCGGCGAGGATCGCAAGTACCTGGTCTTCGGAGAAACGCTGCGGCGAAGCCGGCATCAGGCGTGGATCGGACGACCACGACCAACCGCCCTCGACTTTGCGGATACCGCGCAGCACGAGCACACGTGCCGCGGCATCCGACAAATCGCCGGCCTTGCGCCTCGCTGCAACGGCGATCTCGATGTCGGCGAACACGCGCAACTCCTTGCCCGCATTCTCGCGAGATTGCACGATGCCCTTCCGCAGTTGCTCCAGCGATTTTTCGACCGGCGCGCTGACCGCGCCGGCGACTTCGATCAGGAACAGTGTCTCCACGCGTTCGGGAAACGCCGCGGCGACAAAGCTCGCGATGCCGCCGCCCAGCGAATGGCCGAGCAAACTGAATTTCTTCCAGCCCAGCGCATCCGCCGTCGCCAATACATCATCGAGATAGTCGACGAAGTGGTAGCGCACGCCGGCTGGCCGATGCTGCGAGCGGCCGTGACCTGGCAGGTCGATTGCGACGACATGGAAGTGTGCGGCGAGCAACGGCGCGAGCGCGTCGAAGCTGGCCGCATTGTCGAGCCAGCCGTGGATGGCGATCAGTGGCGGCAAAGCCGCATCGCCCCACTCCTTTGCCGCCAGTCGCAGGTACGGCGTGACTATCGTGCGTTCACGTGTGCGCATGAGTGGATTGCGTCCAACCTTGCAGATGCCGCCCGATCAGCACGGCGAGCGCATCGACATGCGCTTGCCCGGCATTGAGCGCGGGAATGTAGTCGAGCGACTCACCGCCGGCCGCGATGAAACGATTGCGGTCGCGGATTGCGATTTCCTCCAGCGTTTCCAGGCAGTCCACCGCAAAGCCGGGACAGAGCACTTGAACTTTGCGCACGCCCGCGCCAGGCCAGCGATCGAGTAACTCCTCGGTGTACGGCTGGATCCAGGCTTCGCGTCCGACGCGTGACTGGAAGCCCAGCACGCATTCTTCCTCGCTCAATCCGAGTTTGGCGCGCAGCAATTGCGCGGTCCCGCGGCAATGATCGAGATATGGATCGCCATGATCGATGCAGCGTCGCGGCAAACCATGGAACGACAGCAACAGCTTCTGCGCACGACCGTGTTGTCGCCAGAAATCGCGCACGCTTCCTGCAAGCGCATCTATGTAACGGGCATCGTCGTGATAGTCATTGACGAAGCGCAACTCAGGTGGCCAGCGCAATGCCTGCAGCGCACGCGTCGCAGCGTCGAATGCCGAGCCGGTCGAGGCGGCGGAGTACTGCGGATACAGCGGTAGCACGAGCAGACGTCGCACACCCTGCGCGTGCAGGCGTGCGATCGTCTCGTGCATGGATGGATTGCCGTAGCGCATGGCCAACTCGACCAGCACGCCTGCCGGCTCGAACCGCTTGCGCAGGTTTGCGGCCAGCGCGTGGCTGTGGACGAGCAACGGCGAGCCTTGCCCGGTCCAGATGCCCGAATAGGCATGGGCCGAGCGCGCCGGACGCACGCGCAGGATCACCCCGTGCAGGACCGGCCACCACAACCAGCGCGGCGTTTCGATCACTCGCGGATCGGAGAGGAATTCCGCGAGGTAGCGACGCACCGCGGCCGGCGTCGGCGCATCGGGCGTGCCGAGATTGATCAGCAGCACCGCGGCATTCGTGACGGGCACGTGTCCGGAGGCCTCTCCAAGCGAGATAATGTTGCTCATCGCGCGATTATACGTGTGCGTCCCGCGGGCCCGGTTGTCGACATGTTCATGCGCGCCGGGTTACTTTCAGTGGATTGCCGCATCGAGGATATGTAAGTGAAAAGCTGGCTACTCTTTCTTGCACTGACCTTCGGCTGCGTCTCGGCTGCGTCCGCCGGCGAGGCGGAAAACCAGCGCGCGGCCAACGCCGTGCGCGTGCTGCGCGATCTGACCCAGGCGCCCGACAAGGGTCTGCCGTCCGACATGATCGCCAACGCATATGCGGTTGCGGTGATTCCGGATGTGATCAAGGCCGGTCTGGTGATCGGCGGTCGCCATGGCCTGGGACTGATCTCGGTGAAGACCGACAATGGAACCTGGAGCAATCCGAGCTTCATTTCGATGTCGGGCGGCAGCATCGGCTTCCAGGCCGGGGTGTCCTCGACCGACGTGATCCTAGTGTTTCGTACCCAGCGCGGCGTCGATTCGATCGTGCATGGCAAGTTCACTCTCGGCGCGGATGCCTCCGCCGCGGCCGGCCCGGTCGGGCGCAGCGCGCAGGCATCGACGGACGCGCAGATGAAGGCGGAGATCTTTTCCTACTCGCGTGCGCGCGGACTGTTCGCAGGTGCCGCACTCGACGGCTCGGTGATCTCGATCGACAACGACGCGAATGCCGCGGTCTACGGTGCCGGAGTGACGCCGCGGCGCATCTTCGCCGGCGGCGTCAGCAATGTGCCGAACGCGATCGTCGACTTCCGCGACCGGCTCGAGGAATACGGGCACTAAGGCTTCCCCGGCGCCGATGCGATATCATCCCATCCCTCGATTGCAACGGTTTTCGGAGGGTTTATGGGTGGTTTCAGCATCTGGCATTGGCTCATCCTGCTCGTCATTGTCGCCCTCGTATTCGGTACGAAGCGGTTGCGCAACATCGGCGAAGACGTCGGTCAGGCGATCAAGGGCTTCAAGAAGGGCATGGCCGATCCAGACGACCAGGCGCAATTGAAGGCGGATCCGCCGGCGCAAGCCGACAACGCGCAAACCAAGGCCGACAAGGTCGATTCGCACTGACCGACGCCGACAATCCCGTCATGTTCGATTTCAGTTTCGGCGAAATGGGCCTGATCGCGGTCGTCGCCCTGCTCGTGCTCGGCCCCGAGCGCCTGCCGCGCGTGGCGCGCACCGCAGGCGCGCTCGCCAGGCGCGCGCGCAACAGCTGGCAGAGTGTGCGTGATGAGATCGAGCGCGAGCTGCAGGCAGAGGACCTCAAGCGCAGCATCGAGGATGCCAAGAACGCCGCCGCTGACCTGCAGAACGACATCCGCGGTGCTTCGGCCGAAGTGCGTTCATCGATCGAGCAGACTGCCGCCGACGTCGAGGCCGCAGGCACTGCTTCGTCCGTCCCGGCGCAACCACCGAATTCAGCCCAGGACGCCATCGGTCATGAGCAACGCTGAATCCGGGGACGAGGGCGAGCAGAGCCTCATCTCGCACTTGATCGAACTACGCGAACGTCTGCTCAAGGCGGTCGTGGCGGTGATGGTCGTGCTGCTGTGCCTGTTGCCGTTCGCGAACAAACTCTACGGCTGGTTGGCGCTGCCGCTGGTCGCGCATCTTCCGCACGGCGGATCGATGATCGCGATCGAGGTGATCTCACCGTTCCTGATTCCGGTCAAGTTCGCCTTCTTCGTCGCGCTCGTGCTCGCGATGCCGGTGGTGCTCTACCAACTCTGGGCCTTCGTCGCGCCCGGCTTGTACAAGCATGAGAAGCGCTTCGCGGTGCCGATTCTCGTCTCGGCGGTGATTTTGTTCTATATCGGTTGCGCCTTCGCCTACTTCCTCGTGCTGCCGGCCGTGGCGAAGTTCACGGCCGGCTTCGCGCCGGCCGGTGTGACCGTGTCGCCCGACATCGGCAAATATCTGGATTTCACCTTGCTGCTGTTCCTCGCCTTCGGTCTGTGCTTCGAGATTCCGGTGGTATTGTTGATTCTCGTTCTCGTCGGCGTGGTGACGCCGGCGCAGCTGGCCGAAAGCCGCCGCTATGCGATCGTGGGCGCATTCGTGGTCGCCGCGTTCCTGACTCCGCCCGACGCGCTGTCGATGCTGATGCTCGCGATTCCGATGTGCGTGCTCTACGAGCTCGGCATCATCGGCGCACGCCTCCTTACCCGCGCACAACCCGAACAACGACCGGACGTGACGCGGACCTAGGCGCGGCCACGCGCTGCCGACTTTGTATCATTGTGAAAATTTGCACCGTGCTGCGGCCGCACGTTGCTTTTCACTCATCCCTGTATACAATGTTTGCGCAATCTTCTCGAAGCTGTTTACCCCTATCCGGAGCTTCCTATGGCAAAGAACGAAGAAGAGACCCGCGACGCTTCGTTGCGCGTTTCCAAGAAAGTACGCGATGCGCTCAAGGCTGCTGCGGCGAATGCGGGCCGGCCTTTGTACGACGTGACCAACGAGGCGATCAACAATTTCCTCGCCAAGGCTGCGACGACGCGCAAGGCGAAGAAGTAAGCAAGGCCCACGAATCGCACGATCCGCAGCGCGATCGCTGCGGCAGGGGAAAGCAAAGCGGCCATGCGGCCGCTTTTTTTGTCGCGGGCTTGTAAAATGCTGCTTTCTATACAACACAGCATCCACCGGTTCATTCGACCGGCGGCAGCACTCCGATCACCTCGGGTATCGTCGTGACCCCGCGTGCGACCTGCGCCGCCGCCGACACACGCAACGGCCGCATGCCTTCGGCGAGCGCGGTTTCGGTCAGCCGGCCGAGATCGATCTCGGGCTGGATCATGCGCCGGATCGGCGCGGAAATGCGCATCATTTCGTAGATGCCGGTGCGGCCGAGGAAACCGGTGTTGCGGCATTCCAGGCAGCCGGTCGGGCCATAGACGCGCGCAGGCGGCGGGATGCCCCAACGATGCACCAGCGCATCCCAGGCGCGCGCGTCGAGCGCGGTCTCCGCCTTGCAGTGCGGACACAGCGTGCGCACGAGGCGCTGGGCGACGACGCCGGTCAGCGTCGACTGGATCAGGTAGTGCGGCGCGCCGAGGTCGAGCAGGCGCGGCAGCGCGCTCGGCGCATCGTTGGTATGCAAGGTCGACAACACGAGATGGCCGGTCAACGAGGCCTGGATCGCCATCTGCGCGGTCTCGAGGTCGCGGATCTCGCCGACCATGATGATGTCCGGATCCTGGCGCATCAGCGTGCGCACGCCCGTCGCGAAATCGAGATCGATCGATGTCTGCACCTGCATCTGGTTGAATTCAGGTGAAACCATTTCGATCGGGTCTTCGACCGTACAGACGTTGATGTCGGGCGTCGCCAGGTGCTTCAGCGTCGAATACAATGTCGTCGTCTTGCCCGAGCCGGTCGGCCCGGTGACGAGGACAATGCCGTGCGGCCGCTCGACCAAGCCACGCCAGATCAGTTCCTCGTCCATCGAGAAGCCGAGCTGGCGGAACTCCTTGACCACGATGTCCGGGTCGAAGATGCGCATGACGACCTTCTCGCCGAACGCCGTCGGCATCGTCGACAGGCGCAGTTCGACTTCGCGGCCGCCGCCGGAGCGCGTCTTGATGCGGCCATCCTGCGGGCGGCGCTTCTCGGCCAGATCCATGCGACCGAGGATCTTCACGCGCGCGGTCACCGCGGTCATCACCGGCGTCGGCAGCTCGAACACCTTGTGCATCACGCCGTCGATGCGGAAGCGGATCGGGCTCGTGTCGCGGCGCGGCTCGAGGTGGATGTCGGAGGCGCGCTGTTCGAACGCGTATTGCAGCAGCCAGTCGACGATGTGCACGACATGGCGGTCATCGGCACCGACATCGCCCGATTTGCCCAATTCCAGCAACTGCTCGAAATTGAGGATGGCGTTTGTGTCGGTCTTCGCGTCACGCGCCTTCTGGATCGAGCGCTGCACGCCATAGAACTCGACCAGGTAGCGTTGCAAGTCGACCGGATTGACCACGACGCGGCGCACTTCGCGACGCAGGATATGGCCGATATCCGCCAGCCAGCGCGTGTCGAACGGTTCGCAGCTGGCGATCGTCACCTGCTGCGCGCTGACCTCGACCGGCAAAATGCGGTAGCGCTGCGCATACGCATGCGAGATCACCTGGGTCACCGCGGCGACGTCGACCTTCATCGGGTCGATCTTGAGGTAGGGTAGCGCGGCCTTGTCGGCGAGCCACTGAGTCAGTACCTCCAGACTCAGCGGCTTCTTGTCCCATGCGTTGACCAGTTTGAGGTTAGCGATCAGGGCCAGCGGGTGCAGTTCGATCTGGTTGCGGGCAGTGCGCGCATCGGCACGAACCTTGAGCGCGTCGTCCTTGCCGAGGATGCCATCGCGCTGAAGCACGCCGAGCACAGCGTCGAGGTCGAGCTTGCGGTGCAGCGACAACTCCGGGTCGGGTTTTGCCGTCTGCGCTGCAGCCGATGCGTTGCTGCGTTGTGGAGCTGTGGCCATCACGTCCCCTTGCCTGCGCGCCATGGTTTTTGCGCCGCAGCGCGGCCGCACGTCTGCCGATATACTAACGCGCTTTCCGCCCGCAACCGCGCAGACAATGTGAATCCGATGGCAGGCCCGACTTTCCAGGACATTATCCAGACCCTGAACCGCTACTGGGCCGAACAGGGCTGCGTACTGCTGCAGCCGCTCGACACCGAGGTCGGCGCAGGTACTTTCCACCCGGCCACGTTCCTGCGCGCGCTCGGCCCGGAACCATGGGCGGCGGCCTATGTGCAGCCCTCGCGGCGGCCGACCGACGGCCGTTACGGCCAGAATCCGAACCGCCTGCAGCACTATTATCAGTACCAGGTGGTGATGAAACCGAATCCGGACAACATCCTCGACCGGTACATCGGTTCGCTGAAGGAACTCGGCGTCGACCCGCTCGTGCACGACCTGCGCTTCGTCGAGGACAACTGGGAATCGCCGACCCTGGGTGCCTGGGGCCTGGGCTGGGAAGTCTGGCTGAACGGCATGGAGGTGACCCAGTTCACCTACTTCCAGCAGGCCGGCGGCCTCGAATGCCGGCCGGTGACCGGCGAGATCACCTACGGCCTCGAACGTCTCGCGATGTACCTGCAGAATATCGACAACGTCTATGACCTGGTCTGGACCCAGGCGCCGCACGGCGTGGTCACCTACGGCGACGTGTTCCACCAGAACGAAGTCGAGCAATCGACGTACAACTTCGAACATGCCAACGTCGAGAAACTGTTCGCTTGGTTCGACACCTGCGAAGCCGAGGCGAAGAAACTCGTCGAGGCCGGCCTGCCACTGCCGGCCTACGAGCAGGTGATGAAGGCCAGCCACACCTTCAACCTGCTCGACGCGCGCCGCGCGATCAGCGTGACCGAGCGCCAGCGCTACATTCTGCGCGTGCGCACGCTTTCGCGCGCAGTCGCCGAGGCCTATTACGCGCAGCGCGAGAAACTCGGATTTCCGGGCTTGAAAAATTCAGGAATCAAGAACAAGAAGGAAGCCGCCTGATGTCCACGGCGACGAAGAAGTCTCTGCTGATTGAACTCGGTACCGAGGAGCTGCCGCCGAAGGCGCTCGACGAACTTGCAGAAAGTTTTGGCAACGTCGTTTCTAGAGGGCTGACTACCAGAGGATTGGCTGGTGAGCCGGTAACGTTCGGAGAATTCGCGCAGCTTCTCACCGGTGCTGGCACAAACTCGTCCGAGAAAAGCACACTCGTCCCAGGCGCCCGCAGGATTTCGTTCGAAAGATACTGCTCGCCACGGCGCCTCGCCGTGCTGATCCCGGACGTCGCCGCCGAGCAACCGCCGCAGAAGTCCGAAGTGCTGGGGCCGTACCTCAACATCGGTCTCGATGCGAATGGCGCGCCGACACCGGCACTGACCGGGTTTGCCGCAAAGAATGGCGTCGCCATCGATCAATTGCAGCGCATCGTCGACGCGAAAGGCGAACGCTTCGTCGCGCGCAGCGAGAAGCCGGGTCGCCCGACCGCGGAACTGATTGCCGAGATCGTCGCCGAGGCACTCAAGGCGCTGCCGGTCCCGAAGCCGATGCGCTGGAGCAATCACGATTACGCCTTCGTGCGCCCGGCACACTGGCTGGTGATGCTCTACGGCAGCGACGTCGTCGAGGGCGAAATCCTCGGCCTGAAGTCCGGGCGCCAGTCGCGCGGCCACCGCTTCCACCATCCGCAGCCCGTGCCTGTCGCCGACGCGGATTCCTGGCTGGACTCACTGCGCGCGGCGAAGGTGCTGGCCGATCCGGCCGCGCGCCGCGCGCGCGTGCGCGAGGAAGTCGCGCGCGCCGCGAAGCAGACCGGAGGCGTGCCGCGCCTGTCCGCTGCGCTGTGCGACGAGATCGCCAACCTGACCGAATGGCCGGTCGCGATCGCCTGCGCGTTCGAGCGCGAATTCCTCGCCGTGCCGCAGGAAGCGCTGGTGACGACGATGGAGACGAACCAGAAGTTCGTGCCGGTGTTCGACGCGAACGGCAGGCTCACCGAGCATTTCATCGGCGTCGCCAACATCGAATCGAAGGATCCGGGCGAGATCCGCAAAGGCTATGAGCGCGTGATCCGCCCGCGTTTCGCCGACGCGAAGTTCTTCTGGGACGAAGACCTGAAGACGCCGCTCGCTGCGCAGCAGGATGCGTTGAAGTCGGTGACCTATCAGCAAAACCTCGGCAGCGTCTGGGACAAGAGCGTGCGCGTCGCGGAACTCGCGCGCGTGATCGCCAATCGCCTCGGTGTTGACGCGGGCCTGGCCACGCGCGCAGCAGCATTGTCGAAGTGCGACCTGCTCACGCGCATGGTTGGCGAATTCCCCGAGCTGCAAGGCGTGATGGGCCGCTACTACGGGTGCGCGAACGGCGAGAACGCCGAAGTCGCGCAAGCGCTCGACGAGTTCTACGCGCCGCGTTTCGCCGGCGACAAGATCGCGCAGGGCAAGGTCGGTCAGGTGCTTGCCGTTGCCGAACGCCTCGACACGCTCGCCGGCATCTTCGCGGTCGGCATGAAGCCGAGCGGCAACAAGGACCCGTTCGCGCTGCGCCGCGCCGCGCTTGGGCTTGCGCGCAATCTGATCGAAGGCGATCTTGCGCTCGATCTCACGGCGCTGCTCGTCGAAGCCCTGCAATTGTTGCCCGACAGCGCGCTCGCCGCGGGCCTGCCGAAAGGCAAGGATGGCAGGCAACCTGCGCTCAACGCCGGTATGCGTCGCGAGGCGCTCGCGGCCGAACTGTACGACTTCGTGCTTGATCGTTTGCGCAGCTACTACGTCGATCAAGGCATTGCCGCCGAAGCCTTCGAAGCCGTGCGTGCACTCGCGCCAGCCGATCTGGCCGACTTCGACCGCCGCCTGCGCGCCGTAGTTGAATTCGCCAAACTGCCGCAGGCGCAGGCGCTGGCCGCGGCGAACAAGCGCATCGGCAACATTCTGCGCCAGGCCGGTGGGGAGCCGGGCAACAAGATCGACCCGGCCCTGCTCGACGCCGGTGCGGAGGCCGACCTGCATCGCGCAGTCGAAGCGACCGCTGCTGCGATCGCGCCGCTCGCCGCGCAGGGCCGCTATGTCGAGACGCTCGGCCAGCTCGCGGGCCTGCGCGAGCCGGTCGACAAGTTTTTCGACGCCGTCATGGTGATGGTCGACGACTCCGCCAGGCGCGCCAACCGTCTCGCGCTGCTGACGCGCCTGCGCCGCATGTTCCTCGATGTCGCCGACATCTCGCTGTTACCGGGGGCGTGAACTGCGGTCGCAACCCTTGGCGTGGCCAAGCTGCATGAGGTGCATCAGGCGTTCGTTCGACTGCATCTGCTGGCTCTGCGCGACCAAGGTTTTGGACTGCGCCAGGTTCTGGTCCCGAAGTGGCTTGGATTCGGCCGCTTCGCGTTCCTTGACGGCGTCGCGGTTCGCCTGGTCGGCCCGGGTGGCCGCCATGCACGCCGGACCGCCAACATAGCCGCAGGCAGCACCAGCCGCCTGGGTCGTGGCGTTGATTTGTGGCGCGTCCCGCGCTTGCTGCTTTTGCCCCAGCGCGAGAAGCTGCATGTTGGTGTCGTTGAGCGCGGCGATGTTGCCACGCATCGCCGCAGCATAGGGCTGCATCTCCGAGGCGATTTGCGCGCAGCTCATCGCCTCGTCGCCGGGCCGCGCGCCGGAGTCACCGGCCGCGAAACAGGTTGCGGTGATGAAAGCGCAAGCAAGGAGCAGGGTCGGCCTCAGCCATCGGTTTTTCATGGCAGTCTCCTAGTTTTTCGTGCAGTGCTTCTGCGTCCACAGTGTGCGCAGACGCTCTTTGCGAGCATCGGGTCGTGCCGCGGAGGCTTGTGTACCCAGGTCCACCTGGCTTTTCACCATGCCTTCGAGCGCCGCCTTGGCGGCGATTCCAGTCGCATGCGTCGGGTCGGCCTGTCCCACCGTCATCGCGGTCGCGACCAGCGCCGCCGTACCCTTTGCCTCGGCGTCCATCCTGTTGCGAACGGCGTCGCGCTGCTGCTGTTCGCTCTGAACGATCTTGAAGCCCTCGGCGTAGATCGCATCGCAGGAAAGCGACTCGTCGTCGGCTTTCACGTCCGGCTCGTCGGCCGCGCCCGCGGCAGGCGCAAAGGCCGCAAGCGCGCAGATACCCGCAAGCGCGCGCACCACAGGCAACTTCGCCATATTCCAACCCTCCGTTGCGGTGGATGGACAATACGGGTGCCAAGGCAGCAGCGCGATCGCTGCTGCCACATGTCGTCTCTTGATCAAGCGCGGAAGACGCTACTCCGCTTTTCCGCGTCCCGCAATGACTGCGCGCAGGACGGCACGCGGTCGGGGCAAAAATGATGCCAAGGCGCTCTCATTTTACGTGCGCCCAGAGGTATTCGTACCCCAACGCGACATGAACGCGGCCTGCTCGTTGCCGGCTGCGGCGTCGTGGTCGCCTCCGATGTTCTCGTAGAACGACACGGTCGTCGCGCGTCGAGGTGGTGAACAGCAGGGGAGGATACTTTTCCCCTTTTTTTCCACATTTTGACATGGCGAGAAAGTCTTGATGAACGTCCATTCCCCGGGTTGGTCCGAATCGTCGCAGCCGGCGATCCACAGGGCGGCCGCAGCAAGGCGCGTGTGGCGCTTCATGCCGAGCAACAGCACCTGGCAAGCGATCGCATTCCACAATTGCGGGTAGAGCGTGAGCATGTCGTCCGTGAGCAGGCGGCTGTTGCTGCCGTCGAGCTTCGTCTCTTTCGCCCCGCTCACGACGCAGGGCACGCGCGTGCCGTCTAGTGCTGCGTACCGATCAGGCCATGCCCGGCGCAATGCGTGGCCGATGCAGGTCCGGCAGGAAGGCGGTCAGCAGGCCGATCGCAGGCAGCCAGGCACAAAGTCGATAGACGTACTCGATGCCGTTGAGGTCGGCAAGTTCGCCGAGCACCGCGGCGGCAATGCCACCCATGCCGAAGGCGAAGCCGAAGAACATGCCGGCGACCATGCCGACGTTGCCGGGCAGAAGTTCGGTGGCATAGACGAGAATCGCCGAGAACGCGCTCGACAGGATCAGGCCGATCACCACCGTGAGCGCGGTGGTCCAGAACAGACCCGCATGCGGCAGCAGCAGTGAGAACGGCAGCACGCCGAGGATCGATACCCAGATCACCCACTTGCGCCCGACCTTGTCGCCGATCGGTCCGCCGACCAGCGTGCCGAGCGCGACCGCGCCGAGAAAGTAGAACAGGTGGATCTGTGCGCTTTGCGTGCTGACGTGGAATTTCTCGATCAGGTAAAAAGTATAGTAGTTCGACAGGCTGATCAGGTAGAAGTACTTGGAGAAGATCAGCGCCAGCAGCACGCCGATGGCGATCATGACCTTGCGCTTCGGTAGCGTGGCCGCTGCGGTCGCGGCCCTGGCTGCCTTCGGCTTCGCGCGTGGCGCGTACCATAGCCCGACGCGCGTCAACAGCACGATACCCGCGAGCGCCAGCGCCGAGACCCAGGCCAGCGCGCCTTGTCCATGCGGCAGGATCACGAACGCGGCAAGCAGCGGTCCCAGCGCCGATCCCGCATTGCCGCCGACCTGGAAAAACGACTGGGCGAAGCCGTGGCGCCCGCCCGAGGCCAGACGCGCGATGCGTGAGGATTCGGGATGGAAGATCGACGAACCCGTGCCGATCAAGGCCGCGGCGAGCAGCAGCATCGGAAACGATCCGGCTTGCGAAAGCAGCAGCAAGCCGCAAAGGGTGAAACCCATGCCGGCCGGCAGCGAGTACGGCAGCGGCTTGCGGTCGGTGTACGCGCCGACCAGCGGCTGCAGCAGCGAGGCAGTGAGTTGATAGGTGAAGGTCAACAGGCCGATCTGGCCGAAGTCCAGCGCGTAGTTGCTTTTCAGAATCGGGTAGATCGACGGTAGCAGCGACTGGATCAGGTCGTTGAGAAAATGCGAGGAGCTGACCGCGGCGAGCACACCCAGTGCCGTGCCGGAGCCGGCCGGTATTGCGGTCGAGGCGTTGCCGCTGGCGACAGCGGAATTGGTGTTCATCGGTTCGGCCCGGTGCTACGGATTCGACGCATGCAGGTTAGAATCGTTCGCATTCGCCCACCGCCGCAGACAGGTCAACGATCTGCGAGGTTGGGCCACCGACGCAAGTGTCGCGCGCAAGCGCGACTCCGGTCAGCTCTTTGGTCCCCTTGCCGATTGAGTGCACGCATGCGCAACGCCAACGTCGACGACTATGAAGCGACCCCGCGCCCGATCATCTCGGTCGGCAACGACTACGCTCCCGGCGTCGCCCGCGGCTCGCATCAGCACCGGCGCAATCAACTGCTCTACGGCGCGAGCGGACTGATGATTGTCACCACGCCGCAGGGTCGCTGGGTGGTACCACCGCAGCGCGCGTTGTGGATACCGGCCGGCGTCTACCATGATGTCTACGCGGTCGGCCCGGTCACCACCCGCAGTATCTTCCTCGAGCCTGCGGTCACCAGAAAGTTGCCGGACGAATGCCGCGTGCTGGGCATCACGCCACTGGTGCGCGCGCTGTTGCTCGAAGCCGTCGACCTGCCGGCGAAGTACGACGTGCACGCGCGCGCCGGCTTGATCATGCGCTTGCTGATCGCCGAGATCGAACAGTTGCCGACCCTGCCGCTCAACATCAGTCTGCCGACCGCACCCAAACTCGCCGCGCGCTGCCGCGCGTTCCTCGACAAGCCGACGCCGCACGAGACCATCGACGACTGGTGTGCGGAATTCAACATGTCGCGACGCTCGTTCACGCGCCTGTTCCGCGAACAGACCGACACCAGCTTCGCCGCCTGGTGCCGTCAGGCCTGCGTCGTCGCCGCGTTGCCGCGCCTTGCCGCGGGCGATTCGATCACGACCATCGCACTCGACTTCGGTTACGCCAACCCGTCGGCGTTCACGCAGATGTTCCGCAGCCAGACCGGTGTGGCGCCCAGCGCCTACGCTGCCGGGCCCGGGCCCGCGCCCGGCTGAGCCCGGCACGCCTTTCGTGGCTGCGGAACCCTAGCCCCGCATCCCATGTCTTTTGACACTGGTCGCAGGCCGGCCTGTTGTACAGACTGTTGTCGCCGCCGCCATGGCGCCGCGGCGACGCAAACCCAAGGAGAGTGCGATGCGTGGAAGTTTCGGCAAGCGAATCTTGTACATGACGGTAGCTGTGCTGGCGCTGTCCCCGGTGGCGCATGCGGACGACGATCCGCTCGATGATCCCGGCGTGCAGAAGACCCTGCGCGCGATGGCCAATGCTTCGACCTGGTTCCATCCTGATCTGTTCGGCATGACCGTGGGCATGCGCCGCTACGCGCACAAGGACTATGCCGGCGCGCTCAAGTACTTCGAGATCGGGGCGTACTACGCAGACAAGCTGTCTCAGCTCAGCACCGGCCTGATGTACATGAACGGCGAGGGCGTGAAGAAGGACCCGGTCACGGCGTTCGCGTGGATCGATCTTGCCGCCGAGCGCGACTATCCCGACTTCGTCGCCACGCGCGACAGTCTCAAGGCCGAGCTCACTCCCGAGCAGCTCGTGCAGGCGATGCAGTTGCGCGCCAAGCTTGCCGAGCGCTATGGCGACGCGGTGGCCAAGCCGCGCCTCGCCGTGCAGTTGCGCCAGGGGCAGATGCAGCTCACCGGATCGCGCACCGGCTTCGATTCGGGCGTGAGCCATCTCAACACCAAGGACAACTGCGGCCCCGCCCTCGTCGTCGGCGGCCGCACTGTGTCGCAGGCCGGCTGCGGCGGCAGCGACATGTACGCGAAGGACAACTGGGATCCCGATCTGTACTTCGCCAAGCGCGACCGCGAATGGAAAGCCACGGTGACCGTGGGTTCGCTTGAGGAGCAGGGCAAGGCGATCGACAAACTCGCGCAGCCGAACGCGGCGCCCGTCCCTGCGGCTGACGCGTCCCAAAACAAGGACGCAAAGAAGCAATAGCGCGCCACGTTGCGTGTTGCGGTCGCCCTGGGAGGTGGATCGCGGGCAAGCCCAACTCCGGCTGTTGACGACGATTGCCGCCTGCCGGGCGGCGGTCGTCGCGCGATGTCGGCACACACCCAGTGCAGATCGCGCGGACGCGCCGCCGCGGCGAAGCGCGCCGGCACGCAGGTTATACTTGCGGCGTCTGGCCCTTCGGCACACGAATCATGTCCCACGCACTTCGTCTCACCTCGCTCGTCCTCGCCGCCGCGCTCGCGCTCAGCGCCTGCGGCAACAAGGGTCCCCTGGTGCTGCCCGACAAGACCCCGGAACAGCAGCAGGGCAAGGACAAGCAAAAGGACCAGCCCGCGAGTGCGCCGGCGCCGGCCGCCAGAAGCGGCGATGCGGCGGGCCGGCGCTGAGGTCGGCGGCGCCCGATGGGTCTGCATTTCTCCAAGATGCACGGCATCGGCAACGATTTCGTCGTGCTTGATTGCCGCACGCAGCCATTCGCGCTCGATGCAGCGCAGATCGTGGCCTTGGGCGACCGCCATGTGGGCATCGGCTTCGACCAGTTGCTGACGATAGAGCTGGCGCGCGATCCGTCCTGTCTTTTCTACTACGGCATCTACAACGCCGACGGCTCAAAGAGCGGGCAGTGCGGCAACGGCGTGCGTTGCGTCGCCGCCTGGCTCAAGCGCGCGGGCGCGCTCGGCACGGGCGCGGCGCGGTTGCAGGCGCCGTCCGGGCCGGTCGCGGTCGAACTGCTGGCCGACGGCCGCGTGCGTGTCGACATGGGCGAGCCGCGTTTCGCCCCGGACGATGTTCCACTGACCCTGCCCGCGGCCGATCCGTATGTGCTGGTGGTCGACGACGAGCGCATCGAGTTCGGCGCCGTGTCGATGGGCAATCCGCACGCGGTGATCGAGGTCGCCGACGTCGCCGTCGCGCCGCTGGCGCAGATCGGAGCGGCATTGTCCACAAATGCGCATTTTCCACAAGGCTGCAATATCGGTGTCGTCCAGTTCGTCGATCGCACGCACGTCAAGCTGCGCGTGCGCGAGCGCGGCGCCGGCGAAACCCTGGCCTGCGGCACCGGCGCCTGCGCCGCGGTCGCGGTGCTGCGTCGGCGTGCGAAGGTCGATGCCACCGTCGCCGTCGACTTGCCGGGCGGCAGGCTCGAAATTCGCTGGGACGGTCCGGGCCACGCGCTGTGGATGACGGGTCCGGCTGCATTCGTCTACGAAGGAGACTGGCATGAATGACACGGTGAGCAAGGACGGCGTCACTCCGGCCGAAGTGGCGAGCTACCTGCGCCGCCATCCGGCGTTCCTGCACGACTATCCCGACCTCGCCCTGACCCTGCTGCCGCCGCGCGAGGAAGGCAAGACGACTTCGCTCGCCAGCTACCAACTCGACGTGCTGCGCGACAAGAATCGCGATCTGGGCCGGCGGCTGACCGAGCTGGTGAGCATCGCCAACGAGAACGAACAACTCATGCAGCGGGTGCACGCGCTCAATCTCTCGCTGATGCGCGAAGCGACGCTGGCCGGCAGCGTGCGCCGCGTCGTCGCCGGCTTGCGCGAGGATTTTTCCACCGACTTCGTCAGGCTGGTGTTGCTGCGCGCCGACCCCGAACTGCCAGCCGCCGATTGGCTGATCGTGCAGCCGCAGGGCATGCCGGCGCTGCCCGAATTCGCCGAATTCTTCCGCAATGGCGAAGCCTTGTGCGGCCGCCTGCACGCCGAGAAACTAGATTTCCTGTTCGGCAAGCATGCCGACGAGGTGCACTCGTCCGCACTGGTCGCACTGGGCGAGCGCGATGCGCCGCTCGGCCTGCTCGCGATCGGCAGCGCCGATGCGAACCGCTTTCACCCCGGCATGGGCACGATATTCCTCAAGCTGATCGCCGAAACCGTCTCTGCGGCAATCGCGAGGTTTCCGGCGCACGGATGAGCGAATCGCTGACTGCGGCGGTAGAGCGGTTTCTCGACCATCTGCAGGTCGAGAAGAACTACTCGCCGCAAACGCTGATCCGCTATCGCCACGACCTGACCCGGCTGGTGGCCTATGCCGAGGCGCGCCACCTCGCCGGCTGGGACGCACTGCGCAGCGATGCGTTGCGCAATTTCATCGCCGGTGAGCACCGCGCGGGCATCGCGCCGAAGACGCTGCAGGCGCGCCTGTCCGCCTGCCGCAGCCTGTTCAAGTTCCTGCTGCGCGGCGGCGAGTTGAAGCACGATCCCGCCGCCGGCGTGCGTGCGCCGAAGGCTCCGCGCAAGTTGCCGCAGGTGCTCGACGTGGACGAAATGGCCAGGCTCGTCGAGATCCCGACCGACGGCGCCGAGGCCCGACGCGATCGCGCGATCCTCGAGCTGCTCTATTCGAGTGGACTGCGCATTTCCGAACTGGTCGGCCTGAGATGGCGCGACCTCGATCTTGCCGATGCGAGCGTGCGCGTCACCGGCAAGGGCCGCAAGACGCGCATCGTACCGGTAGGCGCGAAGGCGCTGGCCGCGCTGCGCGTGCTGCGCGAACTCGAACAGGTCGCGAGCGAAGACGAGCCGGTATTCCGTGGTCGCAACGGTGCGCCGATCGGAGCGGCGAGCGTGCGCACGCGCATGAAGGCGTGGGCCAAGGCACAGGGCATCGAACGGCGCGTCTATCCGCACCTCATGCGCCATTCGTTCGCCAGCCATATGCTCGAGTCCTCGGGCGACCTGCGCGCGGTGCAGGAGCTGCTCGGTCACGCCGACATCGCCACGACGCAGATCTACACGCATCTCGACTTCCAGCATCTCGCCCGCGTCTACGACACGGCGCATCCGCGTGCGCGGCGGAAAAAATAGTCTTTCCTCGTTCCGGTATCGTCGGGAAGGCATGCGATCACTACAATCAACGCCGATGAATCGGCGGGAGCGGCAATGAAATTCAACGGCACCGAACGCTACGTCGCCACCGACGAGCTCAAGCTCGCGGTCAATGCCGCGATCGCGTTACAGCGTCCGCTGTTGATCAAGGGCGAGCCCGGCACGGGCAAGACCCTGCTCGCGGAAGAGGTCGCGCAGGCGCTTGGCGCGCCGCTCTACACCTGGCATGTCAAGTCGACGACCAAGGCGCATCAGGGCCTGTACGAGTACGACGCGGTCAGCCGCCTGCGCGACTCGCAGCTCGGCGATCCGCGCGTCGCCGACGTGCGCCACTACATCAAGCGCGGCAAGCTCTGGCAGGCGTTCGACAGCGACGCGCGCGCGGTGCTGCTGATCGACGAGATCGACAAGGCCGACATCGAATTCCCGAACGACCTGCTGCACGAACTCGACCGCATGGAGTTCCATGTCTACGAGACCGGCGAGGCGGTGCGCGCGAAGCACCGACCGATCATCGTCATCACCTCGAACAACGAGAAGGAACTGCCCGATGCGTTCCTGCGCCGCTGCTTCTTTCACTACATCGCCTTCCCCGACCGAGCGACCCTGCAGCGCATCGTCGACGTGCACTACCCGGGCATCGCGCAGGACCTCGCCGCGCGGGCGCTCGACATGTTTTTCGAGCTGCGCGAAGTGCCGGCATTGAAGAAAAAGCCGTCGACCTCGGAGTTGATCGACTGGTTGAAGCTCTTGTTGGCCGATCATATCCCTGCCTCCGCGCTAGCCGAACGCGATCCGGCCCGTGCGATCCCGCCGTTGTACGGGGCACTGATCAAACACGAACAGGACGTGCAACTGCTCGAGCGGCTCGCCTTCATGCATCGCCGCACCGGGCGCGGCTAGCCGGTTCGGCGCGGAGCGAGCGGTCATGCTGGTCGGCCTGTTCGAAGCCCTGCGCACGCATCGTGTGCCGGTGAGCTTGCGCGAGTGGCTGGACCTGATCGCCGCGCTTGACCGCGACTTCGCCATCGCCGATGCGCAGGAATTTTTCCATCTCGCGCGCACGGTGCTGGTCAAGGACGAGCGCCACTACGACCGCTTCGCGCGCGCATTCGCGGCGTACTTCGAGGGTGTGGCGAAGATCGACCCGACGCTGCTCGCGCGGGTTCCCGAGGATTGGCTCAGGCAAAGCTTCCAGCGCCTGCTCAGCGAGGAAGAAAAAGCCGGGCTTGCAGCGCTTGGCGGACTCGACAAGCTGCTCGAGGAATTCCGCAAGCGCTTGGAAGAGCAGAAAGAACGCCACGCCGGCGGCAACCGCTGGATCGGCACCGGCGGTACCAGCCCGTTCGGCGCCGGCGGGGCTAACCCGATGGGCATGCGCGTCGGACCGAACGGCGGCGCTCGCAGCGCGGTCAAGGTCTGGGATCGGCGCGAGTACAAGCCGCTCGACGGCGACGCCGACCTGTCGCCGCGCAACTTCAAGCTTGCGCTGCGCCGCCTGCGCCGCTTCGCGCGCGAAGGCGCGGCCGAGGAATTCGACCTCGAGGCGACCATCGAGGCGACCGCGCGCGAGGCGATGCTCGAGGTGAAGTTCCGGCCCGAGCGGCACAACGCGATCAAGGTGCTGCTGCTGCTCGACATCGGCGGCTCGATGGACGACCACGTCCACGCCTGCGAGGCGCTGTTCGGCGCGGCCAAGGCCGAGTTCAAGCGCCTCGAGCACTTCTATTTCCACAACTTCGTCTATTCGAGCCTGTGGCGCACCGACAATCTGCGCATGTCCGAGCGCATCGCGACGAGCGACCTGCTGCGCCGCTACAACGCCGACTACAAGGTGATCTTCGTCGGCGACGCGGCGATGGCGCCGTACGAGATTACCCACGCCGGCGGCAGCATCGACGACTTCGGCGGCAAC
>JAFEFS010000093.1 GCA_018240465.1 Pseudomonadota bacterium | reverse complement strand
CGGGCCGCGCCCCCATGCGGCAGCGGCGCGCCCTGCCGCCGTCGAGGCCCCGCCGGCGCCGCAACACGCCGCGCCACCGGCTGGTGAGACCAATGCCGAGGGACCGCGTCGCCGCCGCCGCCGTGGCGGGCGTGGCCGTGGTCGTGGCGAGCTGGCGAACGTGGGCGCTAGTGATGTTGCCGCGACACCCAAGGGCAAACCGGCGACGATCGCCACCACGCCCGCGACGCCGGCCATCGCCGAGACCAAACCGGCGAAGAAGTCCGGTTTCTTCCATCGCGTCGCGCGCCTGTTCAAGCGTTCCTGATTCGCGGACGCCATCGGCCGCCGCATGATCCGCGACGCGACGACGCGCGACTTTCCCGCGATCCTCGCCCTCAATGCCGGGTCGGTGCATTTCCTCAGTCCGCTCGATGAGGGCGGCCTGCATCATCTGCACGCGCAGGCCGCCTGTCATCGCGTGATCGAAATCGACGGCGCCGTCGCGGCGTTTCTGCTCGTGCTGCGCGAAGGCGCCGACTACACCAGTCCAAACTATCGCTGGTTCGCGCAACGCCACGCCCGGTTCCTCTACATCGACCGCATCGTCGTCGATGCACACCAGCACGGCCGGGGACTCGCGGTGCGGCTGTACGACGACCTGCTCGAATTCGCCAAGGCTTCCGGCATCGCGCAACTGACCTGCGAATTCGATCTCGATCCACCCAATCCCGCATCGGCGCAATTCCATGCGCGTTACGGCTTCCGCGAGGTCGGTCGGCAATGGCTGGGCGGCGGCAAGAAGCAGGTATCGCTGCAGACACGCGAGGTCACGACCTAGCCCGGTTCGCTCAATCCATGCCACCCCTCGGTTATGATCGCGCACAAATCTTCCGGGGAGGGTTCATGAGCCTGTTCGACACCATAACGCGACACAAATCCGTCGAGGCACTGCAGGCCGAAGCGGGCAAGCGCGGTGACTTCCGCCGCGTGCTCGGCCTGTGGCAGCTCACCGCGATCGGCATCGGCGGCATCATCGGCGTCGGCGTGTTCGTGCTCGCCGGGCAGCAGGCGGCGCTCAACGCGGGGCCCGCCGTCGCGCTCGCGTTCGTCATCGCCGGCGTCGCCAGCGCCGCGGCGGCGCTGTGCTATGCGGAGTTCGCCGGCATGATTCCGGTGACCGGCAGCGCCTACACCTACGGCTACGCCGTGCTCGGCGAACTGCCGGCGTGGCTGATCGGCTGGGACCTGCTGCTCGAATACGCGTTGATCGTCGCCGTCGTCGCCATCGGCTGGTCGGGCTATGTGCAGTCTGCGCTGGCGAGTGCGGGCATCGTGCTGCCGGTCTGGGCGCAGGGCGCACTCGGCACGGGTACCGGCCGCGTGTTCAACGTGATCGCGGCGCTGGTCACGCTCGGCGTCGCCGCACTGCTCGTGTTCCGCACCGAATGGGGTGCGCGCTTCAACACGCTCGTCGTCGCGATCAAGGTCGCCGCGGTCGCGCTCGTGATCGGCATCGGCGTGTTCTACGTGAATCCGGCGAACTGGCATCCGTTCGTGCCCGAGCGCGTGATCGATGCGCACGGCGTCGGCCACTTCGGCTGGGGCGGCATCGCCACCGCCGCCGCGGTAGTGTTCTTCGCCGTGTTCGGCTACGACACGCTGACCACCGCCGCCGAGGAATCGAAAAATCCGCAGCGCGACCTGCCGCGCGCGGTGCTGCTCTCGCTGGCCGTGTCGATGGTGATGTATCTCGCCGTGTCGCTGATCCTGACCGGCATCGTGGCCTATCCCAGGCTCAACACCGAGGCGCCGGTGGCCGATGCCTTCAAGAGCCTCGGCCTCAATTGGGTCGCGGCAACGATTTCGGTATCGGCCGTGTTCGGCCTGATCAGCGTGCTGTTCGCGTTCATGCTCGGCGCGGCGCGCATCTGGTACGCGCTGGCGCGCGACGGCCTGCTGCCGCGCTGGTTCGCGCACGTGCATCCGAGCTACGGCACGCCGCATCGCCCGACCATCGTCCTCGGCGTGTTCACCGCACTGGTGGCCGGGCTGTTTCCGCTCGACGAGGTCGCCAAGCTGGTCAACATCGGCGTGCTCTCGGCGTTCATCGTGATCTGCGCATCGGTCATCGTGCTGCGCGTGCGCAAGCCCGAATTGCCGCGCTCGTTCCGCACGCCGTGGGTGCCATTCGTGCCGGTCGTCGGCATCCTGTTTTCGATCTGGCTGCTATCCGAGCTCGCCGCGATCACCTGGCTCGTGTTCGTGGTCTGGGTCAGCATCGGCCTGATCGTCTATTTCGGTTACGGCATGCATCACAGCGCGTTGGCCAAAAGCGTTTAACGCAGATCAAGGCGGATATAAAGACGATAAGAGCGGATCAAGAAAGACGCAATTAAATAAAATGCTCTATCCGCTCTGATCCGCCGTTATCCGCTCTTATCCGCGTCAAGAATCTTTTTTGATGATCAAGTTCGAACAAGTCGGCAAGAAATATCCGTCCGGGCAGGAAGCGCTCAGCGAGCTTTCGTTCGAACTCGATGCGGGTGAGATGGCTTTCATCGCCGGTCACTCGGGCGCAGGGAAAAGTACACTTTTGCGCATGGTTGCGCTGATGGACCGGCCGACGCGTGGGCAGATCACGGTCAACGGCCAGAACCTCGCCAAGACCAAGGCACGCCACGTACCGCGCGTGCGCCGCGGCGTCGGCATGGTGTTCCAGGATCATCGCCTGCTGATGGACCGCAGTGTGTTCGACAACGTCGCCCTGCCGCTGGAAATCGCCGGCTGCGCGCGCGGGGAAATCGGCAGGCGCGTGCGTGCCGCGCTCGACAAGGTCGGCCTGCTCGCGCGCGAGGCCGCAGCCCCGGTGACGCTGTCGACCGGCGAGCAGCAGCGCGTCGGCATCGCACGCGCGATCGTCGGCAAGCCGCCGGTGCTGATCGCGGACGAACCGACCGGCAACCTCGACCCGATGCTGTCGGCGGAAATCATGAAGCTGTTCGCCGAGTTCGAACAGGTCGGCACGACCGTCCTCGTCGCCAGCCACGACTTGAACCTCATCAAGCGCATGGGCAAGCGCGTGCTCGTGCTCGACCACGGCAAACTCATCGACGACTTCCGACCCGCCGCGGCGGCGGCATCGAACAACGCGGTGGCGCGCAGCGCGCGCGACGATTACCCCCCCTCCCCGGCGAGCGCAACGAACGGGGAAGGGCAACAGGTGGGGGCCGGGCAGGATGCGGCGGTGCCGCCGCTTTCGCCGGGCCAGGGCGACGCATGAACCGCCGCGTCGCGACCATCCGGGTCAAGCTGGAAAAATCCGCGGCGCCCGCACCCGCACCGCGTGCCCCCGCGCACAAACGTCGACGCATGGGTGCATGGCGTGAACACCACGCACGCAGCTTTCGCGCGAGTCTGCGGCGCCTCGCCGGGCGGCCCGGCGCAACCGCACTGACCTTGCTCGTGATGAGCCTTGCATTGTGTCTGCCATTCCTGCTCTGGCTGCTGCTCGACAACGCGCGCGCACTGGGAGGGCATCTGGACGACGCTCGCGGTATCGGCGTGTTCCTCAAGCCCGAGATCGACGCGGCAACGGCACGATCCTTCGCCGACAAGCTGCGTCGCCGCACCGATGTCGCCGTGGTGGCGATCAAGACGCCCGAGGAGGGGCTTGCCGAATTCCGCAGCCAGTCGGGTTTCGCCGACGCGCTCAAGGTGTTGCAGAGCAACCCGTTGCCGACCGTGCTGATCGTGACGCCGAAGATCGCGGCAGCATCCGCCCGCGCCACGCCGGCCCTCGTCGACGAACTCGCGCACGACAAACACGTCGACCAGGTGCAGTACGACGCGCTCTGGCGCCAGCGTCTCGACGCGATCCTCGCCTTCACCGCGCGCGTCGCCGGCGTACTCGCGATGTTGCTCGGGCTTGCGGCGCTGCTCGTGGTCGGCAACACCGTGCGCAACGACATCGTCGGACGTGCCGAGGAAATTTCCGTGATGCAGCTGCTCGGCGCCGACCGCGCCTTCGTGCGTCGGCCGTTCCTGTACACCGGGCTGTGGTACGGCGCACTCGCCGGACTCGTCGCGCTGCTGCTGATCGCCGGCGTCGAGATCGCGCTCGCGGCCCCGCTGGACCAGTTGACCTCGAGCTATGGTGGACGCTTCACGATCCACGGCCTGTCGTGGGTGCAGGCCATCGCCCTGTTCGGCACCAGCGTCATGCTCGGTTGGCTCGGCGCCTGGATCGCGACTTCGCGCCAGCTGCGTCTGGGCCGGCCGCAGTGAGTGACGACAGGATTCAACTCGAACCTTCCTGGAAGGCGCGCGTCGGCGACTGGTTGCAGCGCCCCGAGATGCAGGCACTCAGCGAATTCCTGCGCGGCGAACTGCGCAAGGGAAAAATCATCTATCCGCCGCCGAAGCGCATCTTCGCCGCGCTCGATGCGACACCGTTCGACCGGGTGAAAGTCGTCGTGCTCGGCCAGGACCCGTACCACGGGCCGAACCAGGCGCACGGCCTGTGCTTTTCGGTGCTGCCGGGTGTGGCGACTCCGCCGTCGCTGGCAAACATCTTTGCCGAAATCGAGCGTGACCTGCACATACCACGCCCCGATCACGGCTGCCTGTTGCCGTGGGCGCGACAAGGCGTGCTGCTGCTCAACGCGACCCTGACCGTGCAGGCGCACCAGGCCGGCTCGCATCAGGGCAAAGGCTGGGAAGGTTTCACCGACGCCGTGGTCGATCATCTCAACCGCGACCGCGAAGGTCTCGTGTTCCTGCTCTGGGGAAGCTACGCGCAGGCCAAGGGCAAGCTGATCGACACGCGCCGCCACCTCGTGCTCAAGGCGCCGCATCCCTCGCCGCTGTCCGCATATCGCGGCTTCATCGGCTGCGGCCATTTCTCGCGCGCGAACGCGTATCTGCGCGAACACGGACAGACCGAAATCGACTGGCGCCTGCCATCGGCGAGCGAGGTCCCGCTCGACTGAGCGAGGGGACGTCGAAGCGTTGCGGAATACGGTTTCCGAGCACTTTCAGGTACAGTGCAAAGTTGCCGGGTTAATAGCAACCCGACGCTGCGGAGGACAACGACATGACCGACCACACCTACCACGGCAGCTGCTTCTGCGGCGCCGTCCAGTTCAAGCTGACCGGTACGCCGGCGGCGATGGGCTACTGCCACTGCGAATCCTGCCGGCACTGGTCCGCCGGTCCGGTCAACGCATTCACCCTGTGGCAGCCGGAAGCGCTGCAGATCACCCACGGCGCCGACCAGATCGGCAGCTACAACAAGACGCCGCGCAGCTACCGCAAATGGTGCAGAAACTGCGGTGGCCACCTGTTTACCGAGCATCCCGCCTGGGGCCTCGTCGACGTCTACGCCGCCGTCATTCCGGACCTGCCGTACCAACCCGGTGTGCATGTGCACTACCAGGAAACGAAGCTGCACATCCGCGACGGCCTGCCGAAGATGAAGGACGTGCCGAAGGAGATGGGCGGTTCCGGTGCAACCCTCGCCGAGTGATCGGCGCGATGCGGCGGACGCGATTCACATCTGCCGGAACAGATGCAGGTAACTGCGGCTGACCGGCAGCACTTCCTCACGATGCTTCAAATGAATTTCCGCCGTGTCGTTGTCGCCGCGCACGACATGGCTGACCGCGCGCAGGTTGACCACGACCGCGCGGTGCACCTGTGCGAACTGCGCGGGATCGAGCTGAGCGACCAGTTCCTTCAGGGTCGAACCCACCAGTGCTTCCGATGCCTGACCCGCGTCGCTTCGCCAGGCGACGCGCGTGTATTTCGTGTCGGAACGCAGATAGTCGATGTCATCGACCGCGATCAGGCGCAAGGTCTGACCACTTTGCGCGCGCAGCCAGCGCAGCGGCGCCTGCGCGCCGGCGCACTGCAACCGCGTGGCCAGTTCACGTAACAGGGTTTCGGTGTTCGAGGCGGGTTGCGCGGCGGCAAGGCGCTCCTTCAGGCGAGCAACCGTTGCCGCGAGACGTTCCGGCTCCACCGGCTTCACGAGATAGTCGAGCGCGCCCTGCGTGAACGCCTGTACCGCGTAGCGATCGTGGGCGGTGACGAAGACCAGATGCGCGCGGCCGCCGATCGCGGCGGCGGCCTCGACACCGGACAACCCCGGCATCTGCACGTCGAGAAAGCAGATCTGCGGCCGCTTCGCCTCGAAGAATTCGACCGCCTCGCGTCCGTTGCGCGCCTGCGCGACGACGACGAGTTGCGGCCACGTCGCGTCGAGTTGTCGCGCCAATGCGTCGCGCAACAGGGGTTCATCGTCGGCGATCAGGGCGGTCGGGCGCGCGCTCACGTGGACGCCGTTCCGGCAGGCAGGTCGAGTTCGGCGCAGACGCCGTGCGGCGGCAGCTCGGTCACCGCGAGGCTGGCCTGGCCGGCGAAGACCAGGCGCAGGCGTTCGCGCAGATTCCACAGGCCGGTGCCCAGCCCATGGTTCGCCGCACGCAGCCCGACGCCGGTGTCGCACACGCGCAGCAGGCAGCGCGCGTCGTGGCGACGTACTTCGATGTCGATGCGGCCGCCGTCCTCGGCGGGGTCGATACCGTGACGTACCGCGTTCTCGACCAGGGTCAGCAACGTGATCGGTGGGCACATAAGCACGCGCGCCGACTCGTCCACGTGCAACGCGTAGCTCAAGCGGTCGGGCATGCGCATGTGCATCAGTTCGAGATATGCCTGGGCGAGGTCGAGCTCCTGCCCGAGCGTGGTCGAGGCTTCGTGCAGACGCGGCACCGCCGCGCGCAGGTAGGCGGTCAGGGCGCGTAGCACGGCGGGTGCCTGCGGCGATCCGGCATCAACCAGCGCCTGCACGTTGGCCAGCGTGTTGAACAGGAAATGCGGGGCGACCTGCGCCTGCAACAGATGCAGCCGCGCTTCGAGCGCCTGACGTTCGAGTTCGCTGCGCGCGAGATCGAAGGTGAGCGCCTGATGCCGGGCGAAGGCTTCTTTCTGCCGGACCAGAGCACCGAGCGCGACCCACGGACCGACCAGCAGGCCGGCCACATTGATCGCCGTAAAACAGCCGCGCAGATGCTCGACATCCCAGAACGGCTGCCCCTCCGCGTTCGGCAGCCAGGCAAATGCGGCGAGAGTCGCAAGCGGAATCGCCACGGCCACGCCAAGCACCTGCAGCACCCAGCGTGCCAGCCACGCGGGCAGGCGTCGCGGCCATTGCTCGATCAATCCGAATGCGAGCATCGCGCCGAGTCCGATCGCGAGAACATGAATGCCCAATTCCGAAGCCGGCGGACAGCCGAAAATCAGCAAACGCCACAGACCGACCGCGAGGCCGCAGGCGAGCAGCACGCGCCGCCAGCCCAGCATCAGGGCCAGACCGTGCGGCTTCGCGGAAATCAGGGTTGCGGACATGCCGATAGCATAGTCGAGTTCCGCTCAGGCGCGACCAGCCTGCATCGCCCGCACGCGCTCGTTCCACGCCGGTACGGAAACACCCTTGATCATCAGCCACAGGCACAACGACAGCTCGGCAACCAAGCACGGAAGCAGGATCGCGGGGAAAATCGCGTGCGCCAGCTCCGGCGCCAGGATCAGGGCGAAGCTGTTGACCATGTAGCACACGCCCGCGATCGGCATGAGCAAGCCGAGGAACTTCGGCAGATATCCGCTGTGGAAGATCAGCCAGCCCAGAACGATGCACTCGCCGCCGAAGAAGATCAAACCGATGCCGAAACCATAGGCGTGCGCGCGGATCGCCACATAGGACAGGGCCTGCAATTGTTCGGGCGTGAACGCCGCGAGGTATTTCACATCGTCCAGCAGAAACAGCGGCAACAGCAGATTCAGTTTGTTCGCGACGAACACCGACATGGCAACGACGTCGAGCAGCAAGGCGAGCAGTGCGATGTTCCTGTGAACCGGCCGCAGGAGGACATACAGCACCAGCGCCAAGCCTACGTCGCACAGATGCTGAAGCAGATCGCCCGCGATGCCCATGCGCCAAATCGACGACGCAGCCAGAATGCCGTGCGCCGTAGCTGTCGCATCACCGATGACGATCAAGCCGTCGCGCACGAACACCTCGCCCAACCCACCGGCGACGATGATGACGAGATACAGCACGCCGCCGAGGCGGGCATAGAGCTGCGGCGAGATGGCAGAGTCGTGGTCGTTCATTGGGCATCCTCACATGCGCGGCAACCACATGATCGCAGCGGCGGCGACCACGCCGACGGCCATCGTCAAGCTGAGGAACGTCAAACCTCCGGCCATGGCGATTTTCGCGCGCGCGTTCCGGCCTTGCTGCGCGAGGAAATACAGCCCGACCATGCCTTGCGGAAGGAGATACGCGGCCAGGCCGAGGACGATGAGTGCGGGGCCCGTGAACGTTTCGGGATCGAATCCCACCGGCCCGCGATTGACCGCTATCCAGAACATCAGGCCAACGCGAAAGAACCAGACGCCGCTGACGGCGACGAAGAGACGCAACGCCCAGCGTCGATGAAAATCAACCCGCCGCGAGCGCGCATGGCGCCAGGCGGCCGCGGCGCAGGCCAGAATCAGCAGCGCATTGAAACTGATGATGACGTTGCCGGCAAAGTCGCCCGGCGCGCCACCGCGGAACCAGATCATCAGCAGGCCGCCCGCCGCCATGATTGCCGCGGCGACGAGATAGGCGCGACCGGTCCAGCGATGCAGGGCCGGCACGCGGCGGCGGATTGCCGGGACCAATTGCAGCAACCCTCCCAAGGTGATCACGAAGGCGAAGATCAAATGCACGCCGAGCACGAGGTTGAAGAAGGTATCGCCGCTCACATAGCCGTGCGGCATCACTTTGTTCCAAAGCTCGGGCCGTCCCGCCAGCGTGACACGGCCGTAGAAGCCGGCGATGTAGCCGGCAAAGATCAATTGTCCCGCCGCAGTGACTGCGAACCAAAGCACGGCGGCCGCACGCAGCGCCGCGGCGCCGAATCGCCCCGGGGCCTGCGTCGCCGTGCGCGGCGGATGCGCGGACGAGAACGTCGTGGCATGAGGATGCGCGGCGGCGTGTGCGTCGACGACGGAACTGTTCAAGGCATGCCCTCCCGGGATTGGACCGGGGGGCAATCTCGCCGCATGGGCAAACGAGCGGAAGAGCCGAACCGATGAATGGCGGGATTTGCAGGTCGGGCCGCGCCATCCGCCGACGAGCGGCGCACGATCATCGCCGAGCACCGTGTCGTGCGGCGCACCCGGCGACGAGTGATCAGTGCAACAAGGCGGCCGAAATGTCCTTCACCGCATCGCGCAGATGCTGGATCGCCTGCTTGACCGGCACCGTGACCGGGTGGCGTTCGACGAAGGGGATGGTCAGCGTGCCGACGGCGTGTCCGTTTTGCAGGATCGGCGCGGAAAGATCGGTCACCGCGTCGACCGCTTCGCTCGGCAGGGCGGCATAGCCCTGCTCGCGCACCTGCGTCGCCGTGGCGAGAAACTGCTTGCGCTTGAAACGCTCCTCGCCCGCTTCCATCAACGCCAGCCAGCGTTCCCGCGTTTCCTCGCCCTGGAACGCGAACAACACCACGCCGGAAGTTGCGTGCGCGAGCGGGCGGCGGTGGCCGACGCGCACGACGAAGCCGATGTCGCTCGGTGCGTCCACGCGCGCGATGACGACGATCTGATCCTGCGAGGCGACGACAAGATGACAAGGCTGCTTGACCTGTTCGGCGAGACGATGCATCACCGGCGACGCCGCCTCGGTGAGCCCCTTGATCGGCGGCCGCTCCATGCCAAGCAGGAACAGGCGGTTGGTCAGCGCATAGGCGCCGTCGTTATCCTCGCGCGCGAGGTAGCCGCGTGCTTCGAGCACCTGCAGCATGCGGAAGATCTCGCTCTTGGAATAACCGATGCCCTGCGCGACTTCGGTGAGGTTGAGCGACCCGGGCGTGCGCGCGAGCAGCTCGAGGATGTCCAGCCCCTTGTCCAGAGCCGGGGCGCGGTATTTGGTCGTTTTCGTCACTGCGAGTTCCTTGTGCCGCTGCCGCGCGACACGCCGCGCGGCCGGATGAAAGTTTAGAAACTACGTTTTATATTTGCAACGACAGAAATATCGCTGCTAAACTGGCAAAAGATTCTATCCGTGCGCCAGCAGAACACAATTCCACGCACACCGGGAGGATAGCGATGCACTACGCGAGCAACGGCGCGACGACGACCGGCGGGCAGGTCGCGCGTACCGCCTTCGTCGCCTTTGCGCTGATCGTCAGCCTGTTCTTCCTCTGGGGCATGGCGAACAATCTCAACGACATTTTGATCAAGCAGTTCAAGAAGGCGTTCGAGCTGTCCGATTTCCAGGCCGGGCTCGTGCAGAGCGCGTTCTACCTCGGCTATTTCCTGCTCGCGATCCCCGCCGGCATCTGCATGCGCCGCTTCGGCTACAAGGGCGCGCTGCTGATCGGCCTCGCGCTCTACGCCGCGGGCGCGTTCCTGTTCTACCCGGCCGCGGCGTCGCATGCCTACGGCTGGTTCCTCGCTGCATTGTTCGTCATCGCCAGCGGCCTCGCCTTTCTCGAAACCTCGGCCAATCCGCTGGTCACCGTGCTCGGTCCGGCCGAGAGCGCGACGCGACGGCTAAACCTCGCCCAGTCGTTCAATCCGCTCGGTTCGATCACCGGCGTGCTCGTCGGCCAGCATTTCATCTTTTCCGGCATCGAGCACACGCCGGCCGAACTCGCTGCGATGACGGACGGCGCGCGTCAGGCGTATTACACGGCAGAATCGACGGCGGTGCAGACGCCATATCTCGTCATCGGCCTGATCGTCGTGGTCTGGGCCGTGTTGATCGCGCTGACCCGATTTCCAGCCACGGCCGAGCAGCAGTCCGACCGCGCCGGCGGCGCCGCGCACATCGGCAAGCTTTTCCACAACGCCAATTTCGTTCTCGCCGTGGCCGCCCAGTTCTTCTATGTCGGCGCGCAGGTCGGCATCTGGAGCTATCTGATCCGCTATGTCCAGGGCACCGTGCCGGGCACGCCCGAGAAAAGCGCCGCCGACTACCTGACCGCATCGCTGATCGTGTTCATGCTCGGCCGCTTCGCCGGCACTGCTGCGATGCGCGTGCTCGCGCCGGCGCGCATCCTTGCCTTGTTCGCCGCGGTCAATATCGCCCTGACCGGCCACGCGATCGTCAACCCCGGCCAGTCCGGCGTGTACGCGCTCGTCGCCGCGAGCTTCTTCATGTCGGTGATGTTCCCGACCATCTTCAGCCTCGGCCTGGGCGGGCTCGGCGACGACGACCGCAAGCTCGCCTCGTCGTTCCTGGTCATGGCGATCATCGGCGGCGCGGTGCTGACTGCGTTGATGGGCGCGGTATCCGACGCGTTCGGCATCCATCGTTCGATCCTAGTGCCGATGCTGTGCTTCGCCGCGATCCTCGGCTACGCACTGCGCGCGCGCGAAACGGCCGCGGCCTGAACGCATGCGACTCCACTACGTGCTCGATCTCAAGGACGATCCCGAACTGATCGCCGCGTACGAGCGCTGGCATCACCCGGAAAACGTCTGGCCCGACATCCTCGATTCGCTGCGCGAGGCCGGCGTGCGCGACCTGGAAATCTTCCGCGCCGGCAACCGCCTCGTGCTCGTGCTCGACGTCGGCGACGGCTACTCCGCCGAACGCAAGGCGGCGAGCGACGCGGCGAATCCGCGCGTGCAGGCGTGGGAAGCGTTGATGTGGGAATTCCAGCAGGCGCTGCCGTTCGCCCGGCCCGGCGAGAAATGGGTGGCGATGCGGCAGATCTTTTCGCTGCGCGACGCGCTGGCCTTGCACCGCCGCGGTTGAAGCAACCATCAAATCACGAGCGGATCGGCCGAGGCGGGAGAACTTCGTCTCGCGCGTCTGTCGTGCGCGCGATGTTGCCCTTGCACGACAGACGCCTGCCGCACATGCGGCAGGCGAGTTTCCCTGACGTGACGTTCCGTGCCTAGAAGTTGAGCCTTGCGCCGACCGCGATGCGTCGATCTCCGCTGATCCACGTCTGCGGATACGGCGTCGTGCCGGTCGCGGTCTTCATCGAGAACGTTTGCTCGCGCGCAAGCAGGTTCGTCCCCTCGAGGAACAGGGTCAGGTGCGGATTGAGCGCGTAGCTGGCCTGGAAATCGAGCGTGGAGAACTGGTCGCCGAAGGCTCGCGTGCCCTGGCCGCGCACGTTGGGATCGGCCAGATACGGACCGCGATAGTTGTACGCGAGGCGCAGACTCCAGTCGTACTTCTCCCAGAACACGGTCGCATTCGCCGTCCACTTGGACAGGTTCTGGAATGTGTGCGCAGGGATGTTGTCGATCGGGTCCGCATCGGCCAGACCCAACGCCCAAGTGGCGTTGACCTGCGCGCCGAGCCCGGACCAAGCGCCCGGCAGGAAATTGAACAACTGGATGTAGTTTGCTTCGATGCCCTTGACGTGGCCGCCCGTGCTGTTGACCGGCAGCGCGCAATCGAATGGAATGTTCTGGATCGTGCAGGCCGAGTGTCGGGTCTGGATGAAGCTTGCGATGTCCTTGTAGAAGTATGCCGCGGACAGCATCGAACCCGGCGCGTAGTACCACTCGAGCGAAAGATCGTACTGGGTCGCCTTGAACGGATCGAGATTCGGATTGCCGGAGCTGAAGGAGTTGGACTCCGTGGGCCCGGTGTAGCTGAAGGAGTAGCGCGGCACCATTGCATCGAGCGTGGGCCGGGTCATCATCTTGGCGACGGCAAAGCGCAGGAACAGGTCGTCGCGCAGGTCCGCGGTCGCGTTGAGGCTCGGCAACACGTCGTTGTAGTCGTGATTGAAATGCATCGGCGCAAACGGCGGGTAGATCACCGAAGGCAGCGACGAACCCTGCGGCGGCGGCGGATTGACCAGGACGACGTCGTTGGGATCGTAGGTATTGTCGAGAACGTTCTCCCGCGTGCGCACCAGACGCACACCGGCGTTGCCGTGCACAGGCACGCCGGCGTCGAAGCGGAATTCGGCCATCGCGTACGCGGCCGTCACCTTCTCCTTGATCGAGTATTGATTGGTCGGATCCGCGCTGACGGTCGTCGCGGCATTGTGCAGGAATCCGCCGAACGTTCCGCCGTAGTAGTAATTGAGGAAGCGCTGCGGATCGATGAACGGGAAATTCGTCGGCACGAACGCGCCGCCATCGTAGCCGCCGAGCATCGAGCCGAGCGGCCAGGGCGACACGAACGGCTCCATCGTGATTCTGCCGGGCGAGGTGCCGGGCTGGCCAAACGCCTGATAGAACGCACTCGCGTTCGAGTTCGTCTCCTGCTGGTAGCGCACGCCGACCTTCAGCGCCTCGATGACGCCGCTGCTGAAGCGATACGTCGCATCGGCACGCGCTGCGCGTATCGTATCGGCGCGGGCCAGCACGTTGCCGCCGGCATAGTTCAGGAAATAGTTCGCCGGGCTCGCGACGTTGAATGCCGGGTCGAGCACGAAGCTCGCGATCGGGTCGCCCGGCAGGATGCGGTAACCACCATTGTAGGACGGGCCGACGTCGAACACGCCGGCCTCGAGCGTGTCGATGCCGAACTGGCGCGAGGCGGTGCGCGAGCGGCTGTAGTCGAGACCGCCGCCGATCTCCCAATTGCCCGGGCGCCATTGCAGCTTGAGCGCGAGCACGTCGAGCTTGTTCGTGTTCCAGGTATGGAAGGTCTGGTCTTCGTAGTAGATGCCCTGGCCGATCTGCGTCGTCAGCACATTGTTCGCGTCGGCGACGAGATCGGTGTAGGCCGAGGCGTACTGCGGGCGGATGTCGAACGAGGACTGGATCTGTGAATTGTGCGTTTCCGCATGCAACCCGGTCAGGGTCAAATCGATGCCCGGATCGGGACGGAACTGCAGCGCGCCATACCCGGTCTTGGTGTCGAGAGTGTTCTTCTCCTGCAGAATGCCGAGGCTGTCGAGCACGTAGTACGGCTTGTCGTTGATTGTCTGCGGATCGAGCTGCGCCGAGCCCCAGGTCGAGTTGAGATACTGGCGCCGGTTCCAGGAGAACCCCGCGGTCACGCCAAAAGTGTTGTCGGCGAACACATTGCTGTAGAGCAGCGAGACGTTCGGCGTCTGCTTGCCAAGGCCAGTCGACTGCTGCGCGCCGAACGAGGCCTTGAACACTTCCTTGCCGAGATCGAGCGGCGTGATTGTCTGTACGTCGATCGTCGCCGCCACGCCACCCTCGGTCAGATCGGCTTTCGGCGTCTTGTAAACGGCAAGCGTGGAGATGAAGTCGGGTGCGAGCACGCCGAAGTCGAAATTGCGGCTCGCGGTCTGGTTGATCAGGCTGTCGCTCGCGCTGGCAATGCTCGAGCCGTTGAGGCTCACGTAGTTGAACTCGGTCGGCAGGCCGCGCACGCTGATGTACTTGCCTTCGTTCGCGGTGCTGCCGTCAGCGCTGAGCCGGCTGATCTGCACGCCGGTGACGCGCTGCAGGGACTCGGCGAGATTGATGTCCGGGAACTTGCCGGCGTCCTCGGCGGAAATCGCATCGACCACCTGGTCGGTGCTCTGCTTCAGCAGGATCGCGCGCTCCAGACTCGCCGCATAACCGGTGACGGTGACGACGGACATTTCCTCGGCCTTGCCGTTCGGCTTGCCCGCGTTCTGCGCCACGGCCGCGGAATTCGGCGGCTGCTTGTCTCCCGCTATCGTCTGATCTTCGGATCCGACCGCCGCGATCGCACTGCCCGCTTCGACCGTCATCACCGCGCAAACGGCGATATGCAGCACGGCATGTATCGACTGCGCCAACATCGTTTTCTTCATGTCGTTCTCCCAGGACTTTCTGTGGCGATGCCAGGTCACGTTGTTGCGTGATCTAGTAGTTGTATATATGGAATATAGTACTATATATAAACTTGTCAACGGATCATGATTGCCCCCTGGACCCACCCGGATCCGATCAAGAAAAGTCTTGTGCGCAGGCGCGATGCGCCTTCAGCGCGCTCCCAGCGGCAACACGTGCGGCTCGCGCCGCTGATTGCGGATCACGATGACTTCCACCTCGCCGCGCCAGGCACGTGCGGTACTCAGTCGCAACAGATCGGCGATGGTGTCGATCGGCTCGACCGGACTGCCGTAGCCATCGGCCAATGCTTCGACGATCACGTCGCCCGCCGCGAGACCGGCCTTGGCGGCCGCGCTCTGCGCCGGCGCCGCTAGCACGAGCACGCCGGCGATACGCGCGAGACCTGCCGCCGACTGCTCGCCGAGCGAGGCGACGCTCTTCATCGTCGCGCCAAGGAACGAATGGGTCTTCTGTGCCGTCGCGGCAGTATCCAGCGCCAGAAGTTCGGGAAACCCGGGGCGGCGTGCCTGTGCCTTGAGTTGCGCCGAAGTGACGCCGAATTCATCCATCGGAAAATTCTCGAAGCCGAGCGGCCGTGCCGGACTGCCTTCGCGCACACGGTAGTCACCGTGCGCGGGATCGAGAAACTTCGGGTCGCCGTACGCGGAGTGCGCGTCGAGCCCTGCTGCCCGCGCGCTGTCCAGTGCGTGCCGCGTGGGGAACAGGTTGCGGTCGATGCGCGCGTCCCAATGTTCGACCAGGATCGGCCGATACGGCGCCATGACGATGTTGCGTTCGAACGCATCGCCCGAGCGGGCAAACCACACGTGCGGATGAAAGCTGTTGTTGACGAGGACGTTGTTCCACGCCTCGCGGCTGAAGCCTTCGCGGAACTTCAATCCGCCGTTGAGCAATACGTTGTCGTAAATGCGATAGTTCGACGAGCCGTCGTCGAGGTCGATGTCCCAGCCGTGGTCGCAGCGGAAGCGGTTGTGGCGCAGCGTGATCGGCGCGAGCACGTCGAGCTGCCACAGATCCGGATGCGCCGCGTTGAGCGCATCCATGACCTTGCGGTCCGGATGCCAGAAGCGGTCGCGCCCCCAACTGTTGAATGCGCCGTGGTCGCCCGTTTCGAGCACGGTGTCGAATACGTCGTTGTACTCGATGAGATGACCGCCCCAAGTGCCGCCGCCGACGTTGATGCCGGCGCGCGGTACGTCGTAGATGCTGTTGTGCGTGACACGGATGTTCATCGCCATGTCGATGTCGACGCCGGCGACCTGCTTCTCGATGCGGCCGATGCGATGGATCAGGTTGTCCTCGGCGACCGAGTCCGATGGATAGTCGTCGGTCTTCGGGCCGGGCGCGAAATCGAGCCGGTCGAAGGCAACGAATTCTTCGTAGCGAAAACTCGGCGAGCGCACCGCCTCGGGGCGGCCGACGAAATCGATTCCGCCTCCGCCCATGTCGTGGATGTGATTTCCGACCACGGCGATGCGACGATTGCGCCCGCTGACGAAGACCGCGTTGCCTCCGGAATCGCCGATCTCGTTGCCCTCGATGCGCACGTCTTCGGCATGCTCGATGAACACCGCACCCTCGCGCGCGATCACCCAATCGCTGCGCAGCAGTGGCTCGGTGTTGCGCAGGAATGATGTGCCGGCATGCTGCAACACCAGCCCAGCAATGCGCAGATGATGCAATGGCGCTTGCGCCGTGCCTTGAAGATCGAAGATGCGCGCGGCGCCGGCAACGTCGATGTGGGCGGCGTCCAGGCTGACGCCCGGCGGCGGCATGAAGTACAGCGTCGACGTGCGCGCGTCGTGGAACCATTCGCCGGGTGCGTCGAGCTCTTCGAGCACGTTCTCGACATAGCGATAGGTCGCGTGCGGCGGCGAAGGTCGGTTGTTGCCGACCGCGGTGCCGAACTTCAATGTGCCGTCCGCATTCTTGCCGAGAATCGGAACCTGCATGCCGCCCCAGCGATTTTCGTGCAGCGCCTGCACGATCGCGCCCGCGGGGTCCTGCCAGCGCGCGATGCGCTCCGGCGCCAACGCATCGGCGGCGTAGCCGTCGAGCACCCCCGCATTCGCATCGTAGTTCGGATAGCGCGCGCGCACCTGCGCCTTGCCGTTGAGCCAGAGCTGGTCGAACGCAGCACCGTGCACCTGCGCCTGCCAGATGCCGTCGTGCCGGGGATTCCAGTGCACGTCAAGCAGCCGGCCCGCACGCAGGTGCGGCGGTTTCGCGGGATCGAAGGCAACGATCTCCGTCGGCGCCCGCGCCGTGCCCGACAGCTCGGCGCCGATCAGCAGAGGCGCATCGAGATAGTAGTCTCCGGGCGCGATGCGGATGCGGATCGGCGTCGACGGCGTCTTGCGTCGCACGTCGGCTGCGGCGCGCAACGCGTCGGCGATCGTTTCATATCTGCCGGCGGAGATTTCGCCATCGACGATGAATTCGCGGTAGCCATCGTTCGCGAGCGGATTCCCGCCCGCAACGGCTGGCGCGCGCGACTCGTCCCGCATCGTGGAGCACGCCGCCATCGCGACAACGCAGAGCAGCCCCGCGCAACGCGGTATCGGCCGACGCTTCACGCCTGTCGTCATGTACGTCTCTCCCGGTCAGTCGCGGGTTTCGATGACCAGCACCGTGTCGACCGGATCGAGCGGCTTGTCGGGCAGCTGCACTTCCAGCGTCTTGCCGTTCTGTGCGAGCTGCAGCGGCGCATGGCTCGGGTCGGCAAGCAGATATGCGGATTTTGCATGAACGTCGCCCGCGTCCACGCGGAATGTCTTGCCCGGCCACTCGAACAGGTGCACGTATACTTTTCCCTTTTTGCTCGTCGCACGCCAGTCCCACCTGGGAATCCACTTCGGCTTGCCGTCGCCGCTCTTTTCAGTCTTCGAATAGCTGCCGCGATCGCCCGCGAACGGCGTCGGCCCGGTGCCGTAGATCGACTCGCCGTTGACCTTGAGCCAACTACCGACGTCGCCGAGGATTGCCACTGCCGGCGCAGGGATGGTGCCGGTCGCATCGGGTCCGACGTTGAGCAGGTAGTTGCCACCCTTGCTGGCGATGTCGACGAGGTTGCGCACGATGACTGCGGGCGATTTCCAGTGGTCGTCGTACTTGTTGTAGCCCCAATGATCGTTCAGGGTCATGCAGGTTTCCCAGTACACGCCGGGGCCGAAGCCGCGCGCCGGGATGTTCTGCTCGGGCGTGCCAAAATCGCCGACGCCCTCGCCCTTGTCCATGCCGGCGAGGCTGCCGGCGCGTGAGTTGCCGACGCGGTTGTTGATGATCAGGTTCGGATCGAGTCCGCGCAGATACGCGTACAGCTCGCGGCCGTCCTCGTTCGTCCACCAGTCCATCCATTCGCCGTCGAACCAGAGCACCTCGGTGTGCGTTTCGCGGATCAGTTCGGCCAGCTCGGTCTTCATCTCCTCGATGTAGGCGCGCTTTCTCGCCAGATCCATCTTCGTCGGGTTGTAGTGCTTTCCCGGCTGCGCGGGCGACTGCGAGGGATCGTGCCAGTCCATGATCGAGTAGTACGTACCGAAATGCAGGCCGGCGCGGCGCGCGGCATCGGCCAGCGGCTTGAGCACGCCCTTGGCATACGGCGTGCGCTTGGCGATGTTGTAGTCGGTGCCCTTCGTGTCCCACATCGCGAAGCCTTCGTGATGCTTGGACGTGATCACGATGTACTTCATGCCCGCATCCTTGGCGATGCGTACCCATTCCTCCGGGTCGTACTTCGTCGGGTTGAACTGCGCCGCGAACCTTTCGTAGTCCGCACGCGCGATGCCGGTCTGGTCCATGAACCATTCGGCCAGGTCCTTGCGCCCGTTCCACTCGCCAGCCGGCACCGCGTACAGACCCCAGTGGATGAACATGCCGAAGCGTGCGTCGCGCCACCAGGCCATGCGGGCGGCACGCTGTTCCGACGTTTCGGTGTTGTGGCCAGGCACGGCGGTCTGCTTCAAGTCTTGCGCCTGTGCGACGCTGGACATGGCGATCAGCGATGCGAGGATCGCGCGATGGACGAACCGGATTGTCATCTTCACGGCTTCACTCTCCCTCGGATCATCATTCGTTGGGTTGGATACGCCAGCGCAGCAATTCATTGTGACCAGACAGCGCCGCCTGGAAACCGATGTTCGCGTATCGAAGTCTCTTTCATCTGTGCCGACATGCCCGGCGCCGATGGCGCGAGATAGCGCCCGCAGCGGATGCGCACGGGATCGACGAAGTGTTCGTGCAGGTGATCGACGAATTCGATTGCGCGATCCTCCATGCGTCCGCTGATCGCGACGAAGTCGGCCATCGCCAGATGCTGCACGAGCTCGCACAGGCCGACACCGCCCGCGTGCGGAAACACGCGCACACCGAACTTCGCCGCGAGCATCAGGATCGCGAGATTCTCGTTGACACCGCCGACGCGCGCTGCGTCGATCTGGATCAGGTCGACGGCCTGCGCCTGCAGCAACTGCTTGAACATCACGCGATTGTGCGTGTGCTCGCCTGTCGATACCGGCATCGGCGCCACGCCCTTGCGGATCGCCGCGTGGCCGAGCACGTCGTCGGGGCTCGTCGGCTCCTCGATCCAGGCGATGTCGAATTCGACCAGGCGGCGCAGCCAGGCTATCGCGGGACCAACGTCCCAGCGCTGGTTCGCATCGATCGCGATGGCGATGTCGCGGCCGACCGTCGCGCGCGCAAGGCGGCAGCGGCGCACGTCGTCCTCGACGTTCGCACCAACCTTGAGCTTGATCGTGCGGAAGCCGTCGGCGACGGCCTGCTTCGCCAGGCGCTCGAGTTTCTCGTCGCTGTAGCCGAGCCAGCCCGGCGAAGTCGTGTAGGCGGGATAGCCCTTCTCGATCAATTCCGCGATGCGCGCCGCCTTGCCGCTTTCGGCGCGCTTGAGGATGCCGAACGCTTCCTCTGGCGTCAGTGCATCGGTGAGATAGCGGAAATCGATCTGCGCGACGATCTGTTCGGACGACATTTCGGCGATGAAGCGCCACAGCGGCTTGCCGGCGCGGCGCGCGGCGAGATCCCAGGCCGCATTGATCACGCCGCCGATCGCCATGTGGATCACACCCTTCTCGGGGCCGAGCCAGCGCAGTTGCGAATCCGCGCTGAGGCTGCGCGCGAACGCACCCAAGTCGGCGACGATCTCGTCCACATCACGGCCGACGACGAGGTGGGAGAGCGCATGGATCGCCGCGGTCTGCACATCGTTGCCGCGGCCGATCGTGAAGACGAGGCCATGGCCGGCGAACCCGTCGTCGGCATCGGTGCGCAACACGACGTACGCGGCGGAATAGTCCGGATCGGGGTTCATCGCATCCGATCCGTCGAGCCGGCGCGAGGTCGGGAAGCGCACGTCGAGCGCTTCCAGTCCGATGATTCTGGCCACGCCCTACTCCTCCGCCACGCGCCGATACGCGACCACGTTCTGGCGCTGCCTGCCAAGGCCTTCGATCTCCAGTTCCATCACGTCGCCGGGCTTCAGGTACACGGGCGGTTTCTGGCCGAGGCCGACGCCGGGCGGCGTGCCTGTCGAGATCACGTCGCCCGGCATCAGCGTCATATAGCGGCTGATATGGCTGACCAGCGTCGGCACGTCGAACACCATCGTGCGCGTGCTGCCGTTCTGGTAGCGGTGGCCGTTCACCGTCAGCCACATCGACAGGTTCTGCGCATCGGGTACTTCGTCGCGCGTGACGAGGTAGGGGCCGATCGGTCCGAACGTGTCGCAGCCCTTGCCCTTGACCCACTGCCCGCAATGCTCGAGCTGGAACTCGCGCTCGGAGATGTCGTTGACGACGAGGTAGCCGGCGACATGCTCGAGTGCCCGCTCGGGCGACACGTCGCGCGCGACGTCGCCTATGACGACACCGAGTTCGACCTCCCAGTCGGTCTTGACCGAGTCGCGCGGAATCATCACCTCGTCGTTCGGGCCGACGATCGCCGTCGTCGCCTTCATGAACAGGATCGGCATTTCCGGCACTTTCGCGTTGGTCTCGGCGGCGTGGTCGGAGTAGTTGAGGCCGACGCAGACCATCTTGCCGACGCGGCCGACCGCGGCACCGTAGCGCGGACTGCCGGACACGATCGGCAGCGACGTCGGATCGAGCGCGCGCAGTTTCTTCAGCCCCGCGGTTGTCAAAACGCCGCCTGCGATATCGTCGACGACGGCGGACAAGTCGCGCAGCGCGCCGTTCGCATCGAGCAGGCCGGGCTTCTCGCGCCCGGGTTCTCCGTATCGAAACAGTTTCATCGTGATCCTCCCTAGTTGGCCCAGCCGCCGTCGATGACGTGCGTGGTGCCCGTGGTGAACGAGGATTCATCGGCGGCGAGATAGACGACGAGCGCGGCGATCTCGTCGGCCTCGCCGAGGCGGCCCATCGGTTGGCGGTCGGTGAAGCTTTTCCAGACCGCGGCTTCGTCGCCGCCCATCGCTTTCACCCGTTGCGCGAGCGACGGCGTCTTCACCGTGCCGGGGCAGATCGCGTTGCAACGCACGCCGCGCGCGACGTAGTCGGCAGCGATCGCCTTGGTCAAGCCGATCACCGCCGCCTTGGTCGCACCGTAGGCGAAGCGGTTGGCCACGCCTTTGATGGACGATGCGACCGAGGCCATGTTGATGATGCTGCCGCGACCGCGTTCGAGCATGCCCGGCAGCACGGCCTTGCAGACGTGGAACATCGCATCGACGTTGATCGCGAACGAGCGCCTCCATGCCGCATCGTCGCAGTCGAGGATGCTGCCCGCGGCCACATAGCCGGCGCAGTTGAACAGCACGTCGATATCGGAATTTGCCGCGATCAGCCCGGTGATTTGCGTCGGATCGGTCACGTCGAGCACCGCCGCACGGATTGCCGGATGTTCGCCGGAGAGCGCATCGAGCGCCGCACGATCGATATCGGTTGCGAGCACGCTCGCGCCCTCGCGTGCGCAGGCCAGCGCGCTCGCGCGTCCGATGCCCGCGCCCGCCGCGGTGATCAGGCAGTGTTTGCCCTTCAATCTAGCGCTCATCTTGCAACCTCAAAAGTATATAAGTGGAAACTTAGAAATCGAGTCGGTACAGCGACACGGCATTCGCGCCGAATATTTGCGTTTCGAATCCCGTCGCGCAGCTCGCCACAAGGTTCCGCGCCATGGCGAACCACGCGCCATAGTCCGAGGCGAGATCGAGCACCGGCCAGTCGCTGCCCCAGAGCACGCGCTCCGCGCCGAAGCAGGCGAAGACGTGTTCGACGTACGGCGCGAGATCCGCCGCCGTCGCGCCCGATGCGGCCTCGGTCAGCAGACCGGACAGCTTGCAGCAAGCACCGGTTTCGCGTGCAAGACGTTCCAGCGATCGCGCCCAGGCGTCGAAGCCGTCGTGGGCAATGTCGGGCTTGCCGGCGTGATCGATCACGCAGCGCAATTGCGGCTGTCGCTGCAGGCGCGATAGCAGTGCGCCGAAATGGCGTGGCTTGACCAGTGCATCGAACACGAGGCCGTGATCGATCATCGCCGCGAATGCGGCGTCGAGTCGCGGCCGTGCCACCCAGCCGCCATCGGCAATGTCCTGGATCATCGGCCGCAGTCCCTTGAGCTTGCCCGCGCCGGCCGCGACCAGCGCGGCGATGCGCCGCGCCACATCGGGCGCGTCGAATTCGGTCCAGCCGACGACGCCTTTGATGAAGGCGTGCTCGCGCGCCAGCTCGAAAAGGAAATGCGTTTCCGCTTCGTTCGCCGCGGCCTGCACGACCACGCTCGCGGTGACGTCGTTCCGCGCCAGCAGCGGCGCGAGATCGGCCGGCTCGAAGTCGCGGTACAGCACGCCGATATCGGGCGTGAGCCAGGCATAGCCGCCGCGCGCCAGGCGCCAGAAATGCTGGTGGGCATCGATGACGATCATGGCGACGGCACCGCCGCATCGGAGGCAAGCAGACCCGCATGTTGCAGCTGGCGCCAGAGCGCAGGCGGAATCGACGTGTCGCGCCGTTGCGCCGCGCTTTCCACTTCCGCCGCCGAGCGCAGGCCGGCGACCACCGTGGCCACGGCCGGATGGGCGAGCGGGAACTGCAATGCGGCCGCGCCCGTATCCACACCCGCCTCGGCGCAGATCGCATAGATCGCGCGCGCGCGCGCCAGAGTCGGCGCTTCGACCGGTGCGTAGTTGTAGGTCGCGCCGGGGCCGCGCGCGTCGCCGAGCAGGCCCGAGTTGTACGGCCCGGCGGCAATGATCTTCACCCCGCGCCGCTGCGCCTCGCCCAAGAGCTCGCGCGCCGCCCGTTGCTCGAGCAGCGTGTAGCGCCCGGCGAGCAGGATGCAGTCGAGATCGAAACGCGGCAGGATTTCCAGGCAGACATCCTGCTCGTTGACGCCGATGCCGATCGTGCGGACGAGGCCCTCCTCGCGCAGTCGCGCCATTTCCGGCAACGCCGCGTCGAGCGCCTGCGCGAGCATTTCGGCATGGCGCTCGCCGTGGGTTTGCCGGCCGACATCGTGCAGCAGGAGAATGTCGACGTGCTCCAGACGCAGGCGCCGCAAGCTGGCCTCGAACGAACGCCGCACGCCCGCTCGGCTGTAGTCGAATACCGCGCGACTGCCCGATACGGCGAAGCCGTCGTTGATCTTCGCCGCGCGGGAAGCGTCGGATTCGATCACGCGTCCGACCTTGGTCGACACTGCGAACTCGGCGCGCGGCCAGGACGCGAAGGCGTCGCCGAGGCGGCGCTCGGAAAGGCCATGACCGTAAAACGGCGCCGTGTCGAAGTAGCGGATGCTGCTGCGCCATGCCGCGTCGAGCGCCGCGTGGGCCGCGTCGTCGCCGACCTCGGCATACAGGTTGCCGATCGGCGCCGCACCGAATCCCAACGGCCCCAGCGACATGAATTCGGTTTTCCCGGCGGGCATGAACATGATCGTGATGAGCGAACGGGTGGGAGCTCGCGATACATTTATACCAAATATGAATGATGATTGTATATACGAAACCAGAGGGCTTTCCTGCCTCGGCGGCAAACGTTGAAGCCGCGGCGAAGGTTGCCGCCGTTCCGGTCGTTGTGGGTTGATGCGCGCGGTGCGACGGCTCGGAAAGGCCGATCCACTGGCACAACTCCTTGTTCCGCCTGTGGAAACCCCGGATGAACGTTATTTAACGTGCCGCCGCTTCCATTCATGTACCATGCGGTCCAAGAAAAGAATGTTACCGATCAGTCACGGAACTTTCTGCCCTCGTTAGCACTCTCATACCCCGAGTGCTAGACTGGGCACCTTGAGGAGACCAGAATGTCCACCGCTACAGCTTTGGTTGCGAACAACCTGCCGATCCCGAACGCGCTCGGCAGCCTGGATTCGTACATCACCGCCGTGCATCGCTTCCCGGTGCTGACGGTCGAGGAAGAGCAATCCCTGGCCAAGAACTACCGCGCCAGCGACGATCTCGACGCGGCGAAGAAGCTCGTCATGGCGCACCTGCGCTTCGTCGTCCACGTCGCGCGCGGCTATTCCGGCTACGGCCTGCAGATCGGCGACCTGATCCAGGAAGGCAACATCGGCCTGATGAAGGCGGTCAAGCGCTTCGATCCCGACATGGGCGTGCGTCTGGTCTCGTTCGCCGTGCACTGGATCCGCGCCGAGATGCACGAGTTCATCCTGCGCAACTGGCGCATCGTCAAGGTCGCCACGACCAAGGCGCAGCGCAAGCTGTTCTTCAACCTGCGCAAGTCGAAGAAGCGCCTGGGCTGGATGAACAACGCCGAGGTGCAGGCCGTAGCCAAGGATCTCGGCGTGTCGACCGCCGACGTGCTCGAGATGGAGGCGCGCCTGTCCGGCCACGACATGGCCTTCGACGCACCTGCCGATACCGACGAAGACGCCAAGCCCGCGCCGGTCGCCTACCTCGTCGACGACCACGCCGACCCGTACCAGGCGCTCGAAAGCGAGAGCCAGGAGGAGTCCGACCTCGACACGCTGAAGAGCGGCATGGCCAGGCTCGATGCGCGCTCGCGCGACATCATCCAGCGCCGCTGGCTCAAGGACGACAACAAGGCGACACTGCAGGAGCTTGCCGACGAGTACAAGGTTTCGGCCGAGCGCATCCGCCAGATCGAGGTCAATGCGATGAAGAAAATGCGTGCGCTGTTCGCATAGTTTTTCTGCGCTCATCCCTGAGCGCAAGAACCAAAAAGCGACCACCCTGGTCGCAGTTCTCGATAGAAGCCGGGATTTTTCCAACGTTTCAGGCAATCGCGGCCCGGGCAACCGGGCCGTTTGTTTTTACGCGTTCGGCGATGCTCAGCCCGCGTCCACCGACTCGTTGTCGCCGGATGCCGCTTTATGGCCGATGATGATGCGCGCCGCACGCTGGTAGCTCCAATACGCCACGGCCCAGTTGATCAACACGGAAAGGCGGTTGCGGAAGCCGATCAGAAAGAACACATGCGCGGCGAGCCAGAACCACCACGCGAACAAGCCGGACAATTTCCATCCATGCACGTCGACGATCGCCGCCATGCGCCCGATCGTGGCGAGGTTGCCGTGGTCGCGATAGCGGAACGGCGGCGGCGCCGGGCACGCGGCCAGGCGATTGCGCACCACCCGCGCCACGTAATTGCCCATCTGCTTGGCCGCCGGCGCGACGCCGGGCACGGGCTTGCCATCCTGCACGACGCTGGCGAGATCGCCCGCGACGAAAATCTCCGGGTGGCCCGGCACGCTCAGATCCGGCAACACGCGCACGCGCCCGGCGCGGTCGAGCTCGACGCCGAGTGAACGTGCCAACGGCGAGGCGGCGACACCCGCGGCCCAGACCACGGTGCGCGCCGGCACGAACGCGCCGCCCGAGCGATAGCCCTGCGCGTCGATCGCCTCGACCGCGGCGCCGGTGACCACCTCGACACCGAGTCGCTCCAACTGCTTCTGCGCCCTGGCCGAAAGCGCGGCGGGAAAGCTCGACAGGATGCGCGGCCCCGCCTCGATCAGACGCACGCGCGCCGAGGCCGGGTCGATGCGGCGGAATTCGCGTTTGAGCGTGTGCCGCGCGATTTCGGCCAGCGTGCCGGCAAGCTCGACCCCGGTCGGACCACCACCGACGATCGCAAAACTCAACCACGCCTCGCGCCGAGCGGAATCGGTTTCCGCCTCGGCGTGCTCGAACGCGAGCAGCAGGCGCCGGCGCAGCAGCAGCGCGTCGTCCAGCGTCTTCAGGCCCGGCGCGAACGGCGCCCAGTCGTCGTGGCCGAAATACGCATGGGTCGCGCCGCTGGCCAGCAGCAACGTGTCGTAGTCGACGACGCTGCCGTCGTCCAGATGCAGACGACGCGCATCGGGCTCGATGCGCGCCACCGTCGCCATGCGCACTTCGACATTGTTCTGCCTGCGCAGGATGTGCCGCAACGGGGCGGCGATATCCGGCGAGGACAATCCCGCCGTGGCGACCTGGTAAAGCAGGGGCTGGAACAGATGGTGGTTGGCGCGGTCGATCAGCAGGATGCTGACCGGCGCGTCACGCAGTGCGCGCGTCGCCCAGAGCCCGGCGAAGCCGCCACCGACGATGACGATGCGTTGAGGTGCCGTTGTCATCCACGGATCGTATCGCGTCGGCGCGCTGCGACAAAGAACATCGGCTTGTGCTGTTTTCAGTACAAATCGACCGGGTCCACGTCGAGCGACCAGCGCACGCGGCGCGCTTCGCGCAGCCCGCGCACGCCGGCGATCCAGCCGGCGAGGAAGGCATGCAGGCGCGCGCGCTCGTCGGCACTCACCAGCAGTTGGCCGCGTTGCAGTCCCGCGCGACGCGGCATCGGCGCCGGCATCGGGCCGAGCAGGCCGACGCCGTCCGGCCGAGCCGCCAGCACGGCCGCCGCATGCAGGAACTCATCGACCTGGCCCTGCTGCGCCGCATCGGCGCGCAGCAGGGCCAGGTGCGCGTATGGCGGCAGGTGTGCCTCGCGTCGCTCGCGCAGCAGGCGCTGCGCGGCGGCGGCATAGCCATGGCTGAGCAGGGTGCGCAGCAGCGGATGGTCGGGGTGGTGAGTCTGCAGCCACACTTGCCCCGGCTTGAGCGCGCGGCCGGCGCGGCCGGCAACCTGGACGACGAGTTGGGCGAGGCGCTCTTCGGCGCGAAAATCAACGCTGAACAGACCCTCGTCGACGCCGACGATCACCACCAGTGTGAGGTTGGGCAAGTCGTGGCCCTTGGCGAGCATCTGCGTACCGACCACCAGCGCGGCGCGGTCGGGGGCGAGCGCGCCGAGCAGTTCGTCGAGCGCGTTCTTGCGCCGCGTCGTTTCGCGGTCGATGCGCACCAGCGGCACCTGCGGAAAGATTTCCGCCAGTGCCGCTTCGATGCGTTCGGTGCCGAGCCCCTGCGGCGCCAAGTGTACATTGTTGCATTGTGGACAAATGGACGGCACGCGTTGTTCGGCGTCGCAATGATGGCAGCGCAGCCGCGCCGCGCCGCGATGCCAGGTCAGCGGCTTGTCGCAGCGCGCACAGGCGGCATGCCAGCCGCACTGGCGACAGGTCAGCACGGGCGCGTAGCCGCGGCGGTTGCGGAACACCAGTGCCTGCTCGCCGCGCGCGAGGCAGGTGCGCAACGCGGCGACGGTTTCATCCGCGAGACCGTGACGCAGCGGCTTGCCGCGCAGGTCGACCAGACGGAATTGCGGCAGGCGCGCCACGCCCGGGCGCGCGGCCAGATTCCGCTTCGCGTAGCGTCCTGCCTCGACGTTGGCCAGGGTCTCCAGCGACGGCGTCGCCGTACCGAGCACGACTGGCACCGCGAGCGCGCGAGCGCGCACGAGCGCAAGATCGCGCGCCGAGTAGCGCCAGCCTTCCTGCTGCTTGTACGAGCCGTCGTGTTCTTCGTCGACGATGATCAGCCCCGCGTTCGGCAACGGCGCGAACACGGCCGAGCGCGTGCCGATCACGACATCGGCCTCACCGCGCGCCGCCGCGAGCCAGGCACGCGTGCGCTCACCGTCGGCGAGGCCGGAGTGGATCACCTCGATGCGCGCGCCGAGACGTTCGCGGAACCGGCGCAAGGTCTGCGGCGTCAGGCCGATCTCGGGTACGAGCACGAGCGCCTGTCCACCGCGCGCGACGACCTGCTCGATCAGGGCGAGATAGACCTCGGTCTTGCCGCTGCCGGTGATGCCTTCGAGCAGGGTGGGGCCGAAGCCGCCAAAGCCTGCGGCGACCGCGGCGACCGCGGCGGCCTGCTCCTCGGTCAACTGCGGCCCGGCCACTTGCGCGCGCGGCAAGGTGCGCAGCGCGAGTTGCGTAGTCGCGATCAGCCCGCGCTTGCGCAGATTGGCGGCTGCGCTGCGCCAGCCGGGCAGGCGCAGGTCGAGTTCGGTGTGGCTGTGCGGTCCGGCGCCGAGCAGCTCGAACAAGGCGGCCGCGCGCGAGCCGGCACGTGGAAGATTCGCCGCCTCCGCGCTGCCTTCGGTGCGGATCAGTGCGCGCTCGCCCGAGGCGATGGCCGGCAGCGGCCTGGGGCTGCGCAAGCCGACCGGCAGTGCCGTCTCGAACACCTCCCCGAGCGGGTGCTGATAGTAGCGCGCGGCCCAGGCCAGCGTCGCCGACAGCTCGGCCGAAATCAGCGGCGCCGCGTCAAGCACGCGCAGCGCATGCCTGAGCTTGTGCGCATCCACGGTCGAATCCTGCGCGTGACCGACCACGACGCCAACCCGGGTCCTACCGGCGAACGGTACCGCCAGACGCATGCCCACGGCGATCGCCGCGGGGTCGCTTTCTGCCGGCGGCAGGTAGTCGAAACCCTGCGCCAGCGGCACCGCAACCGCTACCCGCAGAACGGCTGGCATGCAGGCCTCGCGCAGGGGCGGAAACGAGACTTTCGCTCTGTGTTCATCAGTTGCAGAAGAAACATGATCAAAGCCTCAACTTTGAGCGGCAAGTCGCCGTCGCCGTTGAGCTTTCTAGCTTATCCACAGCACTTGTGGATAAGTCTGTGGAAGAGGGGATGAACCAAGCCGCGCAAAGCGCATCGCAGCGGGCCCTTTCTCGCCTTGGACAAACTTTAACCAGTTTGAAATATATCATTTCAATCAACAAGTTGCGTTTATTTTTAACAAAGGCGATCGGGTTGGAACCAGCGACGGTACCACGTTCGCCCGGTAGTCCCGCGCTTGTGTACAGCGCCGGCCGCGCCGGCACGAATTGCGGCGCGCCGTCAACCACCCGCGTGCTGGCGCGTTGCTTACTTTGCGGCACGAAACAAGGTTCGAGATCATGGCCGAAATCGCTGGCACAATGGCAGGCTCCGGATTGGAATTCGCACGACGCGTGGACGCGGTCAGCACGAATCAACGCGCACTCGACCAGTTTCTGCGCGGCGTGGAGCGACGCGCGCTGCGCATGGCCGAACTCGCCTGCGGCAACCGCGACGATGCCCTCGACATCGTTCAGGACACGATGTGTGCGTTCGTCAGGAACTACGCCGCCAAGACGGAAACCGACTGGCCACCACTGTTCCATCGCGTGCTCGACAGCCGGCTCAACGATTTCCACCGCCGGCGCACGGTGCGCAGCCGCTGGCTGGCGGTGTTCGAGCGCAAGTCCGCGGACGACGACGAACTCGATCCGGTCGAACAGGCGCAGGATCTGCAGGATCCCGGTCCGCTGCTGCGCCTCGCCGGCAGCGAGGCTGGCAAGGCGCTCGACGCGGCGCTGAAAGAGCTACCATTGCGCCAGCGCCAGGCATTTCTGCTGCGCATGTGGGAGGGTTTCGACGTGGCGACGACCGCGCGCGCCATGCAATGCAGCGAAGGCAGCGTGAAGACTCACCTGTCGCGCGCGCTCGCCGCGCTGCGCCGCGCGCTGGAGGATCACCAATGAAAGACCACCAGCATTCCAACGACCGTCCTGCCTGGATCGATCAGGCGAGCCAAGTGCTCGACGACTCCATACGCGATCTCGACGCGGCCACGCTCTCGCGCCTCAACCGCGCACGCCAGGCGGCGCTCGCGCAACGACACGCGCACACGGCACCGGCCTGGCTTCTGCCCGCCGGCTTTGCCAGCGCCTGCGTGCTGCTGCTCGCCGTCGCCGCATGGCAGCCGCACCGACGCGGCGAAACGCAGCAACCGGTGCCGGTAGCGGCCGCCGCCGACACGGTCGCCGACGAAGGCGACAGCGAAGAGAATTCGGCCGAGTTCTATCAGAACCTCGAGTTCTACGCCTGGCTCGATGCGCAGAACAAGGGTGACGGCGGTTGAGCATGATGCGTGTATTCGTCTTCGCCACGACCCTGCTCGGCGCCGCGGTGGCACACGCCGCGCAACCGGAGGTCGCCGCGCCGGCAGTCGTACGGGTGGAACCGGCATCGCCGCCCCAGCCATGGTCCGGCTTGAGCGCCGCACAACGTGACGTGCTCGCACCGGTAGGCGAGGCGTGGGACGAGCTCGCCCCCGATGTGCAGCAACATCTGGCCGCGGCAGCGCAGCGCTGGCCCCGGTTGACCGCTGCGCAGCGCGAGCAGATCGGCAGGCGCATGCAAAAATGGGCCGGCATGCCGCCGACGCAACGCGCCCGGTTGCTCGAACGCTACCGCCAGTTCCATCAGCTGCCGCCGGAGCAGCAGACGCGCATGCTCAACGCGTTCAAGCGCTTCGACGCCCTGCCCGAAGCCGAGCGCGCACAGTTGCGCGAACGGTTCGAGCGCATGAGCCCGGCCGAGCGCAACGCCTTCCTCATCGGTGCCGGCATGGCAGGCCACGTCGGCATCGTGCACGAAGTGCTGCAGACCGTGCCTGCGCCCGAACGTCACGCGACGCGCGTGATGTTCGACACGTTCACGCCCGAGCAGCGCCAGGCATTTGCCAAGGCCTGGCGTGCGCTGCCCGCAGATCAGCGCGACGGCTACCGCCGCCAGATGCAGATGATGTCGCCCGAGCAGCGCAGCGAGTCCCTGCAAGCAAAACCCTGACCCGCGCCGGCTTCGCATGCGCCGCACTCTGCGGCTATAGTCGCGCGTCGATCCGCAGGACTCGCCATCGCGCATGCGCAACACGGTTCCCGTTCCCGCCTGTGCCGCACCGTCGGCGCCGCATGCACGCATTGCCGGCCTGCTGCTCGCGCTCGCGCTCGGCATCTGGTGCTATGCACCGGGTCTGCATGCGTTCTTCGCCCAGGACGACTTCGCCTTCCTCGCCTTCGTGCGCCTGCTGCATCAGCCGTGGCTGCTGTTCGCGCACAACCATTTCCCCGACTACGCCTACTTCCGCCCGCTCGGCGTGCTGCTCTGGTGGCTGGTGGCGGCGACCGCGGACGATGCGGCGCGTCCGCAATACGCGCTCAATCTGATGCTGCATCTCGCCTGCATCGCCGCGCTGTACGCCTTTCTCCAGCGCTTGCGTCGCGATGCACCGTTGAACACGGCCTGGGCTGCGCTGTATGCCGTGCATCCGCTCGCAATCGGTACGGCGCTGTGGCTGTCGGATCGTTTCGACCTGCTCGCCACGCTGTTCTCCCTGCTCGCGCTGAACGCCGCGCTGGCCTACGTCGAACGCGCGCGCACCTGCACGCTGCTTGGCCTGCTCGGCGCGCTGCTCGGCGCACTGCTGGGCAAGGAACTCGGTGTCGTCGGCGTGGCCGCAGCCTTCGCCGCGATCGCGCTCGCGCCGCGCATGCGCCTCGACCTGAAGCGACGCGTGCTCGCACTGGTCGCGATCACGGCTCTGACCTGCCTCTGGCTCGCCTGGCGCCATGCGATGCTGACGACATCGTTCGGCGGCGGCTCGCATCTGCCCACGCCGACCGCCTTCGTTGCCGGGACCTGGAACTGGCTGCGGGCCGGAGCGACCTACCTGTTCGCCGACCCGCGCGCGCCGCAATGGGCGCGCATGCTCGTTGCGCTGGCGCTGGCGCTCTGGATCGCCGCTGCGCTGCTCGTGCGGCGCGAGGCCGCCGCTGCGTCGCCACGCCTGCATGTCGCGGCGGCGCTGTTCGTGCTGACCCTGCTACCCGGGCTGGTCCAGGCGCCGGTCGCAGCCAGGCATCTCGCCGCAGGCATCGGCTCGGACCTGTTCTTCTTCAACCTGATCGTGCCTTCTCGCTTCTTCCACCTCGGTCTGGCCGGGTTGGTATGCGGCCTCGCGCTGGTGACGACGCCGCCGCACGCGACGACGGCATCGCCTGCGCTGCGCCTGTCGGCCGCCGGCATCCTGCTCGCGCTGGTCGCGCTGCTGCCGGTCTCGCAACGCATCGCACGCGACTACGCCGAGGGCACGGACAAACAGGCGGCGGCGTTTTCCGCCGCCGAAACCGCGCTCGCGCAGGCGGCGTTGCCGATGCACGGCTGCCAAGTATACTTTTTGCACACCTCGGCGCTGTGGGGCTTCGCCGGCCTCAGCGACTCGATCGCCAAGGGTCTCGCTGCGCAGCCGGAACGCCTCGCCCATTGCCTGATCAGCAGCGAGCAGCCCGCATGGACCTACTTCGTGCGCAAGGGCAGCGTGCAGGCCGACGACTATCGACCGCTGCACCCGCTCGAAGTCGCCGGCAAGCCGTTCCCCGTGCTCGAGATCGGCGACACGCAGGCACTGTACTTCAGCATGGGCGAGGACCTGCGCAACGCGCCGCCGGCCAACGCGATCTACCTCGAGTATCGCGACGGCGCATTCGTCGACGTCAGTGCCGCGGTACGCAGCGGCGAGCGCAAGATCCCGTTCGCAACTACAAGTCCGTGAGCAATCCCTTGCTAAGAGCATGGCCATGGATGGCCGCTTGTTGACTTCCGCGATCGGGGACGCACGCAACTACACCGTCGCCAGGCTGACGAGAAACGCCGCCGCCGCGCAGAACGCGATCAGCACCGTGTAGCAGGTGCCGATGAAGCCGAACTTGAGCGTGGTCATGAACCAACCCTGCCGGTACACCCTCTTCTGCATCAGGAACAGGTAGATCGGCAGCCACCAACCCATCAGGAACAGCAGCAGGTTGAGCCAGCCGACGAGCCACGGCGCCGCACCCTGCGCCCATGCCCTCGCGAGGCCGACGAGCACGAGCAGGAACAGCGACTGGAAGATGAAGGCGTGGCTGTGCAGGGCGACGATGATGTGCTCCATGTACAGCCGGCGCTTGAACACGTAGACGATCTTGAGCAACAGCGCGAACAGCGGCATCAGCACGAACAGTACCTGCGGCAACACACTGATCGCGCCGGTAACGAGCGGCCGCGGGTCCTTGCCCAGCTTGCCGAGGTTCTCTTTCGCATGCTCGAGCAACTGATTGGCCTTGTCGTCGAGGAATTTCGGCCCGCCGATGTGCACCGGATTCGTCTTCGGATCCCAAGTCCGGCCGGCGATCTCGAAATTCAGGCCGTCGCTGTCCGGATCGGGTGGCGCGGATTCACCCCTGGCCTTGGCATCTTCAACTTTTTTCAGGTACTCCAGCCGCTTTTCGGCCTTTTTCTCGATGCGCTTCGTCGCCTTTTCGATGCCTTTTTCGCCGCCGACGGGCGCCGTCGAATCCGCCTTGCGCAGTCCGGCGATGGCCGCGTCACGCTGCTTGGCCACATCCTCCACGGTCGTCGCCTTGCCGATGGTGTCGACGACGTCCTCCTGGGGACTGTTGCCGAAATTGGCATCGCCGATCGCGAACTGCATGAGGAAGAACGCAAGGATGCTGAGAAAGAAATAGAGGCGGAACGGCGTGACGTAGCGTACGCGCCGGCCTTCGAAGTATTCGTTGGTGAGGTATCCGGGACGGAAGTACAGCGGCCACAGCGTGCGGAAGATGCGCGAATCGATGTTGAGGATGGTGTCGGCGGCGTCGGCGAGGATGCTCGACAGATGCCGCACCATGCCCTTCACCGGCTGGCCGCAGGCATAGCAGTGCGGGCCGAGCAGCGTGGTGCCGCAGTTCGCGCAGGTCGCCTGCACGGGTGCCGTCGCAGCTTCCCCCCGGGCGGAAAATTCCGCATCGTGCGGAGTCGCGCCCGGCGGCATCAGCGGCACCGGCGGCAAGGGATCGAGCGGGGCCTGGTCGGCAGCGGGCGTGGTCATGGTGCGCAATGCTAACGCGGATCGGCGTGCGCGTAGCACGCGCCGGTCGCTCCATGCCGCGCGACGGCTTCGGCTAGACTATGCGGCCGCCGTCCGCAAGACTCACCCATGCTTTCCCCTCCCGCCGCCGACGCCGTGGCAGGTGCCGCGCCGGCCACGTTCCAGCGCGAATTGCGCGACACCCTCGTCCTCGCCCTGCCCTTGATCGCCGGGCAGTTGTCGGCAATCGGCATGAACGTGGTCGATACCATGCTCGCCGGCCACTACGACGCGCATACGCTGGCCGCGGTCGCGGTCGGTGCGGGCGTGTGGTCGCTTGCGATCGTCACCGGCATCGGCGTGATGATGTCGGTGCCGCCTAGCGTGGCCCAGCTTGCCGGCGCGCAGCGGCGCGGCGAGATCGGGCCGCTGTTCCGCCAGGCGCTGTGGCTGGCGCTGTTGCTCGGCATTTGCCTGCTGCTGTTCATCCGCCACGCCGGTCCGTTGCTGCTGGCCGGCTTCGGCGTCGATCCGGGCATCGTTGCGGACACGACGAAATTCATTCGTGCCGTGGCCTGGGGCGCGCCCGCGCTGACCGCGTACTTCGCCATGCGCGGCCTGTCCGAAGGTTTGTCGCTGACCCGGCCGACGATGTATTTCGGCCTGCTCGGCCTGGTCGTGCTCGCACCGATCGGCTACACGCTGATGTACGGCAAGCTCGGTTTCACGCCACGCGGCGCGGAGGGCTCGGGTGAGGCGACCGCACTCGTGCTCTGGATCGAAGCCGTCGCGTTCGCGCTGTATCTGCACCGCCATCGCAACTACCGCAATATCGCCCCTTTCGCGCGCTTCGACGCGCCGCGCTGGCGCGAGATCGGCGCACTGCTGCGCCTTGGCGTGCCGATGGGCGTCGCATTGATGATGGAGGCCGGCCTGTTCGTGTGCACGGCGCTGTTGATCGCCTCGCTGGGCGCGGTCACCGTGGCCAGCCATCAGGTTGCGATCAACGTCGCCTCGATCACGTTCATGGTTCCGCTTGGCCTGGCGATGGCGACGACCGTGCGCGTCGGCAACGCGGTCGGCCGCGGCGACGCACGCGGCGTGCGCGCGGCCGGACTTGCGGGAATCGCGCTTTCGCTCGGCACGCAGTTCGTCGCTTCGACGACGATGGCGCTGTTTCCGCACGCGATAGCGCATGCCTATACCGGCGATGCGGCTGTCGCCACGCTCGCCGCACAGTTGCTGATACTCGCCGCGATCTTCCAGTTGTCCGACGGCATCCAGGTCACCGCCGGCGGCGCGCTGCGCGGGCTCAAGGACACGACGATGCCGATGGTCATCACCGTACTCGCGTATTGGGGAATCGGCATGCCTACGGGCTACTGGCTGGCTTTCCGCCAGGGCCTCGGTGCGCGCGGAATGTGGATGGGCCTGGCCGCCGGACTGACTGCCGCGGCCGTGTTGCTGACCCTGCGTTTTCTGCGCGCCAGCCGGCCGCGTGGAGCATGACTTAAGGCGGTATGCCGCTCGCACATATTTCAGGTACGCTGTCTTTTATCGAAAAGTGCGGCCAAGGATGACCGCTTGGTGATCTTGGCATTCAGGGACGAATGCGCAAATAAAGGATTTTTATGGCAGAGAAAAGCCGCGGCGTATTCGCCACCCTGTTCGTCTGGGCGTGGAGCCTGTTCAACTTCATCCGCAGGTTCGTGTTCGGCGTGATCGCGCTGTTCTTGCTGCTGGTCTTCCTCGTCGCGCTGCGCGCCGGCAGCGGCAAGATCGTGCTGCAGGAACGCACCGCGCTCGTGCTCGATCCGAAAGGCAGCATCGTCGAACAATACTCCTCCGATCCCGCACAACGCGCGCTAGCCGCAGCGACCGGGCAGAAGAATCGTGAAGTGCAGTTGCGCGACGTCATCCGCGCGATCGACGCGGCCGCGGCCGACAAGCGCATCGAGCGCCTGGTCGTCGAACCGGACCAGATCGCCTCCGCCGGGATTTCGACACTGCACGAGATCGGCGCCGCGATCGATCGCTTCAAGGCCGCGGGCAAGGACGTGGTCGCGGTGTCGAACGCGATGAGCCAGAGCCAGTACCTGATCGCCGCGCACGCAAACCAGATCCTGCTGCATCCCGACGGCGACCTGCTGCTCGAGGGCCTCGGCCGCTATCGCACCTACTACAAGGATGCGCTCGACTGGCTCGGCGTCGACGTGCACCTGTTCCGCGTCGGCGAGTACAAATCCTATGCCGAGCCGTACATCCGCAACGACGCCTCGCCAGAATCCAAGGAGGCCGACCTGTACTGGATGAACGGCGTCTGGGGCGACTACCTCAAGGAGATCGGCGCGGCGCGCAAGCTCGACCCGAAGGCGATCGCCGCGCAGATCGAGAACTATTCGACCTCGATCAAGGCCGCCAACGGCGACCTCGCCAAGCTCGCGCTCGACGCCAAGCTCGTCGACAAGCTTGCCACGCGCGACGAAGCCGAGGCGTTGCTGATCCAGAAGGGAGTCAAGGAAGAAAACAGCTTCCGCCAGATCGATTTCCAGGACTATGCCGAGCTCGTGCAGCGCGAGAATCCGTTCGACTCACGTCCGCAGGTCGGCATCGTCGTCGCCCAGGGCGAGATCCTCGACGGCGACCAGGCCGCCGGCACGATCGGCGGCGAATCGACGGCCAAGCTCGTGCGCCAGGCGCGCGAGAACAAGAACATCAAGGCCGTCGTGCTGCGCGTCGATTCGCCGGGCGGCAGCGCCTTCGCTTCCGAACTGATCCGCCGCGAGATCGAACTGACCAAGGCTGCGGGCAAGCCGGTCATCGTCTCGATGGGCGACGTTGCCGCCTCGGGCGGCTACTGGATCTCGATGAACGGCGACCAGATCTTCGCCGAGCCGACCACGATCACCGGTTCGATCGGCATCTTCGGGCTGTTCATGAATATCCCGAAGACGTTGGCGAAGCTCAACGTGCATACCGACGGCGTCGGCACGACTTCGCTCGCCGGTGCGCTCGACCCGCGCCGCGCGCTCGACCCGAAGGTCGGCGACATCATCCAGAGCATCATCGACAAGGGCTACCAGAACTTCATCACCAAGGTCGCAGCGGCGCGCAAGAAGAAGCCCGAGGAAATCGACGCGATCGCCCGTGGCCGCGTGTGGAGCGGCGCGCAGGCGAAGGAGCGCGGCCTCGTCGACCAGCTCGGCGGCCTGCGCGAAGCAACGGCCGCGGCGGCGCAGGCAGCCAAGCTCGGCGACAACTATCAAGTGCGTTACGTCGAGAAGCCGTTGTCGACCTGGGAACGATTCGCCGTCAGCCTGTCCAACGATGCCTCGACAAGCTTTGTCCGAAGTCTCGTACCCGAGTCGATGCGCACCCTGCTCGCCCAGCCCGACGTGCAGGGCCAGCTCAAGTTGCTGCGCTCGCTCGATGGCAACAAGGTCGGCGTGTTCGCGTACTGCTTCTGCGAGATCAAGTGACCCGGTCCGGCCGATCCCGGGCAAGACCATCCCGGCAGGGAACGCCGGGATCCGGGCCGCACGAATGTCGACCAATATGATGGATCAGGCTCTTCCTGCCGCATCCATTCGCTTTCCCGCGCGCATCCGGTGCGCGGGACGATCTCAAGCGCAACCGCTTCCGCCCGCCTGAAAGGCGAATGGAAGCTTTTTTGCCCGCGCCGCGAAAATGCCGAGGCCTCCGGGATTCCACTTGCGCCGGGGTGCCGGGCGGGAGTGCGGCACTGCGCCAGGTTTCCGCGCGGGAACGACGGGCAAGAACGGCCCGGGCGTGACGAAACGCGCCGCTGCCGCGTCAGCCGCCCGCGTCTTCCAGTTTCTTGTCCATGTCCTTTTTTTGCTGGTCGACCGTGTCCTGCACCGCCTTCGCCTTGTCGATGGCCTTGAGCTGGGCATCAATTACGGTCTTTTGCCGCTCTTCCGGCTTCGCCGGCTCGGCGGGCGCGGGTGCGGGTGGCGGCGTGCTGCGCGCGCAAGAAACGGAGAGCGTGGCGAGGACGAGGATCGATAACCTGGCGATGCGCATGGCGAACTCCGGACGGTGCGGCTAAAGTTTGCGCCGCGGAGCCCTGCATGTACAGGCGGGCGGTCGCGCCTTGCGGAGATCCCGACCATGACGACAACTGCGGCACGCTGGCGACTCGATGGACAGGTCGCGCTGGTCACCGGCGCGAGCCGAGGTATCGGCCTCGCCACCGCGCGCGAACTCGCCCTGCTCGGCGCCGACGTGCTCATGGTCGCGCGCGACGAGGCACATCTGGAAGCGGTACGCGCCGAGTTGGCAGAGGAGTTTCCCGACAGCGACATCGTCGCCTTCGCCGCCGACGTCGCCGATGCCGAACAGCGGCGCGAGGTATTCGACTGGGTCGCCGACCTCGAACTGCCGCTGTCGATCCTGGTCAACAACGCCGGCGGCAACGCGAGCAAACCGACGCTTGACTACGCCGAAGGCGAAGTGCGCGACTTGATCGAACTCAACGTGATGAGCGCGTTCGAGATGTGCCGTCTCGCCCACCCGCAGCTCGCCGAACACGGCAACGCGGCGATCGTCAACGTCAGCTCGGTGTCGGGCCTGACCCACGTGCGCACCGGCTCGCCCTACGGCATGACCAAGGCCGCACTCGCGCAACTGACGAAAAACCTGGCCTGCGAATGGGCCGAGGACGGCATCCGCGTCAACGCCGTCGCGCCGTGGTATGTCCGCACCCAGCGCACCGCGGTCAAGCTTGCCAACGAGGAGTACCTCGAGGAGGTACTCGAACGCACGCCGATGGGCCGCGTCGGCGAACCCGAAGAGGTCGCCGCGGCGATCGCCTTCCTCTGCCTGCCCGCGGCCGCGTACATCACCGGCGAGTGCATCGCCGTCGACGGCGGCTTCCTGCGCTATGGCTTCTAAGCCCTCTCCTTCGAGGGGAGGGTTGGGTGGGGATGGTTTTTCCCGCACGCCGACTTTGCGAACCATCGAAGCCATCCGCCTCGAATACCAACCGCCACACGACTTCGCCAACCTGCTCGGCTTCTTCGCCCGGCGCGCGATTCCCGGCGTCGAGTGCGTGGACGACGCTGGCTACCGCCGCATCTTCGTCCTCGGCGACACGACCGGCGAGTTCACCGTCACGCAGGCGAAACGCGGTCACGCCCTCGACCTGCGCATCGATGGTGCCGATGCCGCGCACCACCCCGATATCGTCGCGCGCGTGCGCCGCATGTTCGATCTCGACGCGGACATCGACGCAGTCAACGCGCACCTGGGTCGGCGTCGGCACCTCAAGGCATGCATCGCCAGGCACCCGGGCCAGCGCCTGCCCGGGGGTTGGGACGGTTTCGAGATCGCGATCCGCGCGGTGCTCGGCCAGCAGGTCACGGTCGCCGCCGCGCGCACTCTGACCGAGCGGGTCGTGCGCCGTTTCGGCGCCGAGGTGACGACGGCACAAGGCGGAAAAGTACGCCTGTTCCCGACGCCGGCCACGCTCGCCGACGCCGACCTGGGCGGACTGGGCATCACCGGCGCGCGCATCGCAACGCTACACGCGATCGCGGCAGCGGTACGCGATGGCCGCGTCGACTTCCGCGCCGAGCGCAGGCTCGCCGAGTTCGTGCGCCTGTGGACCGCGCTGCCCGGCATCGGCGAGTGGACGGCGCACTATCTTGCGATGCGCGGCCTCGCCCATGCCGATGCGTTTCCGGCGGGCGACATCGTGCTGCGCAAGGCGGTGGCGGGTGATGCGCGCCCGTTCACGGCGCGCGCGCTCGAGGAGCTGTCGCAGCGCTGGCGCCCGTATCGCGCCTACGCCGTTCTGCATCTTTGGCGATCGACGATGGGCTGACCGGTTTGCCCTCCCCGCGCTGCTGCGCGGGCCCTTGCGCCACCGGTCGCGCGCGCTATGCTCGCGACGGCGTAGTCTGCGCAAGGATACCGCGATGAATGACACAAGCTTGAATCCGGCCGGCGATGCGCGCCGCGAAGTCGACCGTTGGCTGGGCAACTACAGCGAGGATCACCGCAATCCGACCAATATCACGATCCACTGGATCTGCGTACCGACGATCCTGTGGACCGTGATCGCGCTGCTCTGGGTCGTGCCCGTGCCGGCGATGTTGGGCCGCGCCGGGCTCTGGGCTGGCGCAGCGATGGTGCTCGCGTTCGCGTTCTACCTGCGTCTGTCGCGCCCGCTCGCGTTCGCCATGCTCGCCGTGTTCGTCGTGTTCGGTCTCGTCACCGAGCTGCTGTACCGCGCACTAGGTGCGTCGCAGTTGCTGTGGCTGGCAGTCGCGGTGTTCGTCGTCGCCTGGATCGGCCAGTTCATCGGCCACAAGATCGAAGGCCGCAAGCCTTCGTTCCTGACCGATCTCGCCTATCTGCTGATCGGCCCCGCGTGGATCGCTGCCAAGCTGATGCGGCGCATGGGTTTCAGCTACTGAGGAGACAGAAGAAGGCCGGCGAAAACGCCGGCCTTCGGATTTCCGCGCGCGCTTGACGCGCGTCAGAACGTGTACTGGCCGCCGACCGAGAGAATGTTGCCGGTCACCTTGAACGCACCGTTCAGCGTGCTCTTGAACACCGAAGTGTCGTTGATCTTCGCGTCGTTGACGAACAGGTGGGTGAACGAGGCATCGATGCGCAGGTTGCTGCTGTACTGGTAGCCGGCACCGATCGACAGCCAGGTGCGCGAGTTGTCCGGCACCTTCGGATCGCGCGTGGCGTCGCTCGTCGGCGTCTGGTCGTAGGCGATGCCGCCGCGCACGGTCCAGCGCTCATCGAGCTTGTAGTCGCCGCCGATCGAGGTGAACCAGGTGTTCTTGTAGCTGAAATCCTCGAACGAGGACGGCTGCTTCGGGTTGGCGTAGGTGATCGTCAGGTCCTTGAAGCTCGACCAGTGCGTGTAGCTCGCATTGACGCCAAAGCTGAAGCGTTCGTCGAACGTGTGCCACCAACCGAGATTGACGAACCACGGCGTGCTCAGATCGGCCTTGCCCGGCGTGTTGACGAACGCGCCGCCGAGCAACGGCAGCAGGTTCGACGGCACCTTGAACGTACCGTCGCCCTCGAGCGTATGGTCGATCTGTGAGTGGAAGTTGATGCCGAGGCGATCGTTCGCGGTCGGCTTCCACAACGCGCCGAGGCCGAAGCCGTAGCTGATGTCGTCGCCCTTGAGGCCGCCCTGGCCGTCGCCTTCCTGCGGCAGGATCGCGCCGCCGGTCGGGCCGGCGAGCACGGCGCCGAAATCGATGTCCTGTACCAGGGTCGCGGACGTGCGCTGCACGATCAGGCTCGCGCCGACCGAGAATTGGTCGTTGAGCTTCCACGATCCGGCGAAGGTCAGCGCCGGCGACTCGAGCTTGGTTTTCACGCCCTGGTAACGACCGACCCAGCGATCGTCGTACTCGGTCTGGAAGCCGAACGGCGCCGACAGACCGACCCCGAGCACAAGCTGTTCGTTGATCGGGCGGATATAGTAACCCGCGGGCACCGGCTTGGTCGTGCCGCCATCGCCGCCGTTGCCGCCGGTGAGCGGGTTGCCGAAAGCATCTTGGCCGCTGCCGTGGAATTTGGCGCTGAAATTGATCGCCGCGAGCGTGCCGGAAATGCACTGCACGCTGAAATCGCTCATCGCGGCCGGATTGTTGGCCACGGCGGCGCAGTCGCCCGGCGTGGCTGGTCCCCCGGCCTGCGCACGGGCGAGGCCTTGCGCGGAGTTTTCGGTGAGCTGGAACGCACTGGCGTGCGCCCCCTGGCTGATCAGGCTGGCGGCGACGGCGAAGCCCAGCGCGGTCAGGGCCGGAACGATTCGCTGCGGTTGTTTGTTCTTGATCATGGCGAGATGGTCCTTGGAGGTTCCGGGTTTATGGCTTCACGACCGCACTGTTCGAAATCTGCACGACCGTACCGCCGCTCGCGAAGAAGCTTGCTGCCTGGGTCTGCATTTCCACCGTGGTCTGTGGCGACGGCGAAGGATCGAGCAGCGAGGAATGCGTGCCGCTGACGAACTGCACCGAGTTGTGGATGCCGGTCGCCGACTGCGTGGTCGAGCTGATCCGGGTCAAACCCAGCGCCGAGATGATCGGCAAGCCGCCCGACAACGGCGCGCCAGGAACCGTATTCGGGATCACCTGATCGGGCAGCCATTTGCCATTGGCGTCGTAGTATTTCGCGTTGAGCGCATCGCCCGGCAGCTGCGGGCTGCCGCCGACGACGGCCTGCGCGAGCAGGTTCTTGGTCGCCAGCACCGCGCCGGTGCCGGCGTCGCCCGCATAGTTGATCGGATCGCCCGAATCGATCACGGACTGCGTGGCGACGACGAAGGTGTTGAAGTCCGCCGTGCCCGGCTTGATTCCCGCCGCGCCGAGACCGGCAATGATGACCGGGCCGAACGTCGGCGAGGCGACGAGCAGGTTGGTGATGCCGCCGCCCGGCACGTTGAGCACGGCATTCTGCACCGCCGTGTTCGGCGTCGCCGCGAGCGCCATGAACGTGGTGCCTTCGATACTGCCGAGCGACTGACCCATGAAAGCCACGCGCGAGGCATCGAACACCGGCGTGCCGTTGTTGTCGCGCACCGACGGAATGGCGCTGCGCAGTTGCAGCATGTCGGACACGCCCTGGCGCAGATTGTCGCGCGAGGTGCGCAGGCTGGTCAGATTGATGAAATAGCTGCCGGAGGAATCGATGTTGCCGTCAGGTCCGCTGGCGCCGGTCGAGTTGTTCTGCAAATCGAGGTCGAACGTGCGCTCGGTCGGCAGCACATCGTCAGGGATCAGGCCGAGCAGCTGGTTCCGGTAGAACGGATTGGTCTTGTCGGTGATGCCGTGCAACGGCAGGTCCATCGCGATCACCGCGAATCCCGCCGCAGCGAGCGCGCCGGCGGCGGCAAGCATGTTGGTGCGATCACCGGTAATGCCATGCTGGAAGATGACGACGGGCCAACCCGCTGCCGGCTTCGTCTGGCCGGAGTTCACGTTGGGGATGGTAGCCAGAAGCGCTACGCGCTGTACCGACCCCGCGACCGGAAACGGATTGGCCACGGTAACGTTGGTCGAGGTCGGATCCAGGCCCAGCTTGTCGAACGGCGGCACGTAGGCACCCGGGCTGGCCTGCCAATAGGCGGTCAACGGGGCGATGGGGTTCGCCGCCGTCGGAGCGCCGAGATAGTAGGGAACGCTCAACGAACCGGCATAGACATCGGCCACCGGCGGCAGGGCACTGTTGACGTTGGACAGGTTGATGCCGGTCGAGACGAGGAACGGACTCTGATTCGGTACTGCGTCGATCTTGCCGGTGAGGGCCTGCATCACCACCGTGGTCGCCTGCGTTGTCGCCGTCCACGACAGCACGATGCTGGCCGGATCGACGCCGGCCGTCTTTGCCGCGGCTTCCTGCAGGTTGGTCAACTGGCGCAGCGGTTCGAGCGCGCAGGCTTGCGCGTCGCCCAGCGCCGGCAACGTCGACACGCCGCCCGAGCACAGCGGGCTGGTGCGCTTGGCGAAGCCGTAGATCAGCGACTGGCGCACCGGCGTGCCGCCGGCGTCGGTGATGCCGTTGGTCAGCACGGCCATGTACGAAGTCAGCTGCTTGAGTGGCTTGGTCGGCACGATCGCGAGCGTCGCACCGGTAGCCGCATTCGATGCCAGCGTGGCCACGTATTCCTGCGGCGAGGCGAGCTCGCGCACGACGGCGAGAACGGCGCCAGTTTTCGAATCCGTCTTCACCTCGTAAAGATGCACGCTCTTGCCGCTGCCGCCGGAGACACTGCTCGCGGTCAATGGGCCGGCAAACGTCGTGCTCCACGGCGCGGTCGTGCTGAAGCCATCAAGCGCATTGAGTGCGTTGTATACCGCAGCCTGCGCGGCCGGGGTGCCGGTCGCGATCGGAATGTTCAGGGTGAGATCCTTCGAGCCCTGACGCAGCAGGTCGGTCGGGAACGGCACCGTGCTCGTGGTCGGGTCGAATTTTGCCGTCGTGCGCAACGGCACCGGTGCGGTGTAGTCGTACGCTTGCGCACTCTGGCCGGCAAGCGCCGTCAGCAGCAGGGACGGCAGAATCAGGGGGCGAAGAGCAAATCTGCGCATGGTTTTCTCCTCCGCACAAGGCGGCATGCTGGGGTAAGTGACGACAAATTCAAACGCTTGTTTTGAGGATTATGCCGACAACTCGCCGGCTCGGCCCGCTGCATCGCAGCACCACGTCCGCGTGCCGTGGCGGCGCCAGCGAATGTCGATGGACCAAGGTTCCGACAGACACACCCATCGGCTGCGTAGCGGCCATGCATTGCTCCCCATGTCGAGCACGATCTTCCGCCTTGGCCTGCGCGCCGTCAATCGGCGCCCGGCGAATCCGCGTAGCCGAGCACATCCTGTGCGCGGAACGCGCGCGGCGCATAGCCGAAGTCGCGCGTCGCCGTTGTGTTGTCCGCCACCAGCGGCTCGGTCAGGCGCGCGAGCGCACCGGCGCCGACGCGGGCACGCAGCAAGCGCGTGCAGGCGCGCACGAGCGGCAACGGCAGCGGCAGTGGCCATGCCAAACGCGGCGGCCCGGCCGCGATGCGCGCGAGCATCGCATCGAAACGCAGGCGCTCAGCGCCGCCGACCGGGTAGGTTTTTCCGGAAGTGGAATTGCTGTCGAGCACCGCAAGGCATGCCACGGCGAGATCGGCGGCGTGCACCGGCTGGCGCAAACCGCTCGCTCCGCACGGCACCGGCAATACGCGCCAGCGCCGCGCGAACCGCGCGATCGGGGCGAGGCTGCGGTCGCGGCCTGTGCCATAGATCAGAGTCGGCCGCAGGATCGTGCAGCCGATGCCACGTCCGCGCGCGGCCTGCAGCAACCGTGCCTCCGCAGTGCGCAGGCGTTCGCTCAATTCGCGCTCGGCGATATCGACGGAATCACGCTTGCTTTCGGCACTCATCGAACTTATCGCCACGACCCGGTCCACCCGCGCGGGCGCGGCGCGCACGAACCAGGCCGCGAATGCATCCAGCGGACCCAGGCTGAGGACGACATCGGCCTGCGGCAACACCGGCATCGCGGCACAGAGGTCGCCGCGCAGCCACTCGATGGTCGTCGCCGCACCCGCGTTCGCGCGCTGCTCGCGGCTGAGCGCGAAAACGCGTTCGTTGCGCGCGGCGAGCAGCGGCAACAGAAAGTCGCCGATCATGCCGCTCGCGCCGAGAACGAGAAAGGAAGGCAAATCCGGGCTCCACGATCGCAATCGGCGAAGTCTAATGCCGGGCGCGGGTGCCGGTGCGGCGCAATGCAAATTTCGCAAGTCGCAATGCCGCTTGCGCTATGCTGCGCACCTTCAAAAAGCTACGCCGCGGAGTCAGACATGATCGCTCGCATCTGGCGCGGAATCACGCTCAGGGAAAAGGCCGACGACTACCTCGCCTACCTCGATCGCACCGGCCTTGCCGACTACGCCAAGGTACCCGGCAACCGCGGGGTCACCGTGCTGCGCCGTGTCCAGGGCGAACACTGCGAGTTCATGCTGATCTCACTCTGGGACTCGATGGGCGCCGTGCACAAATTCGCCGGCGAGAACCCCGAGAAAGCCGTCTACTACCCCGAGGACGAGCAGTACCTGCTGCAGATGGAGCCGCTGGTGCGGCATTACGAGGTGGCGGGACAAATCCCGCCGAGTGAAATGCCGGATGAAAAGCAAGGGTCGGTCAAACCGATTGCGTAGCTGCCGGTTGAAATCATCCGCAGATCGATACTCGCACTTCGTCGTTCAGGAAGCTTCCGCAGTTGTACGCGCATCCACATCGTCGTGTTAAGCGACCCGCTCGACACGGCAAGCTCGACGCCTGCGCCATGGTCGGATTCGACCCGCAACCGCAGGTCGCTGCCTTAGCCGCTTTCGCAGAGCAACCGCATCACTTCGGCGCCGAGGGCAAGATCGTCCATACGACCGAAGTGGCACAAGCGAATGCACCCGATGCGATCGATCAGGATCAGCGTGGGCGTGCCCTGCATCGCATAAGTTTGCATCGTTGCCGGAACGCGTTGTCCCGGTAGCGAGGCGTCGATGCCGACCGGATGAGTGACGCCGAATTCACGCAGAAACGCCTGCAGCGAAACCGGTTGCATCGCGGCGTGATGTTCGAACACCGTGTGGATGCCGATCACGGTTACGCCTTCCTCGGCGAACTGCCGATGGATGCGCTCAGCCTGAGGCACCGCGTGCAGCACGCAACCCGGGCAAAGCATCTGAAACGCATGCATCACGACCACCCGGCCGCGCAGGTTCGCCAGATCCAATGGTGCCTGGGTGTTGAACCATTGGTTGATCTGCCAAGCGGGAGCGACAGGATGGTCGTGCATGGAAACCTTCACTTGCGCAACGCACTGTAGACGTAGTCGTGATCCTTCTGCGGCGCATGGCAAGCGAAACAGGCGGTCGCGGCCTTGTCGCCGACGGCGCGCTGGTTGCGATCGCCGCCGCCGAAACCCTCAAAGCCCCAGCCGCCCGTCGCAGCGTATCGCCTTGCATCCTTGTGCATGACGCCGACCACCTTGCGCGTCCCTTCCACGATCGCATGATCGACGGATTGTGCGTCGAGCAGGTCGAATACGATGACCGCGCCATCGGGGAATTTGCCGGACCGATAGCCTTCCAAAGCCGTTTTGTTGGCGTAGATGTGGTGGATGCCGCCAAAGGCTGCGAACAGCGGATTGCCTTCCTGGATCACCATGCTCTTTACGTGGTGCCAATCGCGATAGCCTTCCGGGTAGGGAACATCCCGTTCGCCCGCCAGCGCCGGAGCGGTCAAACTCAGCAGCGCAGTACCGATCAACCAGCGTTTCATCGCTCTCTCCACGATTGTCAGGCGGGATCGCCGATGCCAAGCTACCGCCCACTCATCTCGATGAAAAGTACGCACCTTTTGGTGGGGTGAGCACTTTTCGGTTAGTTTTGGAGCCGCCTTTGGAACGTTCCGCTCACGCCTCGGTTTCGCGGATGATCGAGGATGTGCTTGGCTGCAAGTGGAGCCTGGCCGTGATCGACTGCGCGCGACGTGGCGTTGTTCGGCCTGGTGAGATGGAACGTGTCATCGGCGGTATCCGCACCAAGGTGCTCAACGAGCGGCTGCGCAAACTTGTGCGCTATGAAATTCTCGCCAAATACAGCTATGCCGAGGTACCGCCGCGCGTCGAATATCGCCTGACCGATTTCGGTCTGCGTTTCACCGACATACTGGATCGCATTGCATCGCTGGATTCGACGCGCACCGAGCAGAGCGAACGCGCGTGAAACCGCAGCGAAGCGGGGGCATTGGCTGCGTTGATCGGGCGCCACGCTTCCGCACCCTCCGCTACAACGACGCCCGCTCACGGCGTGGCAGGCGTCGGCGCGTTACTTCTTCTTCGGAATGTACAAATCCGTGATCGTGCCTTCGTAGACCTCCGCGGCCATGCCGATCGACTCGCCGAGCGTGGGATGCGGATGCACGGTCAGGCCGATGTCCGCGGCTTCGCAGCCCATCTCGATCGCAAGGCCCAGTTCGCAAATCAGATCGCCCGCGTTCACGCCGACGATGCCGGCGCCGATGATCTTGTGCGTGGCTTCATCGAAGATCAGCTTGGTGAATCCTTCAGTGCGCGCGATACCGATCGCGCGGCCCGAGGCCGCCCAGGGGAACTTGCCGACGCCGTACTTGATGCCTTTCGCCTTCGCTTCGCCTTCGGTGACGCCGACCCAGGCGACTTCGGGATCGGTATAGGCGACGCTCGGGATCACGCGCGCGACGAACTCGCTCTTCTGTCCCGCGCAGACTTCGGCTGCGACCTTGCCTTCGTGCGTCGCCTTGTGCGCGAGCATCGGCTGGCCGACGAGATCGCCGATCGCGAAGATGTGCGGCACGTTGGTGCGCATCTGCTTGTCGACCGGGATGAAGCCGCGATCGGTGACCGCGACGCCGGCTTTGTCGGCATCGATCTTCTTGCCGTTCGGCGCGCGGCCGATCGCGACGAGCACGCGATCGTAGATCTGCGGCTCGGGCGCCTTCTCGCCTTCGAAGGTCGCCTTGAGGCCTTCCTTGGTCGCCTCGATCTTCGCGACCTTCACTTTCAAATGAATGCCGACATAGCGCTTCGACAAACGTGCCGCGAGCGGCTTGACCAGATCGGGGTCGGCACCCGGCATCAATTGATCCATCAGCTCGACCACGGTGACCTGGGCGCCGAGCGCATCGTAGACGCAGGCCATTTCAAGGCCGATGATGCCGCCGCCGACGACGAGGAGTTTCTTCGGCACATCCTGCAGCAGCAGCGCGTCGGTCGAATCCATCATGCGCGGGTCTTCCCACGGGAAGCCCGGCAGCTTCACCGCCTGCGAGCCGGCGGCGATGATGCACTTCTCGAAGTGCACGAGCTTCTTGCCGTCCTTGCCTTCGACTTCGATCTCGTGCGGCGAAACGAATTTGCCGACGCCCTGCACCACGGTCACCTTGCGCTGCTTGGCCATGCCGGCGAGGCCGCCAGTCAGTTGCGTGACAACCTTGTTCTTGAAACCGCGCAGCTTGTCGATGTCGATTTTCGGCGCGCCGAACTCGATGCCGATGTCACTCGCATGGCTGGCCTCGTCGATCACCTTGGCCGCGTGCAGCAGCGCCTTCGACGGAATGCAGCCGACGTTGAGGCAGACGCCGCCGAGCGTCGCGTAGCGCTCGATCAGCACGGTGTTCATGCCGAGATCGGCGCTGCGGAATGCGGCCGTGTAGCCGCCCGGACCCGAGCCGAGCACGACGACCTGGCATTCGATATCGGCCTTGCGGCCCGATGCGCCCGCGGCCTTTGGTGCCGGCGCGGGAGCAGCGGCGGCGGGCGCCGGAGTAGGCGCGGCTTTCGGCGTCTCGGCCTTCGCCGGCGCTGCGCTGGCGCCCGCGCCTTCCGTTTCGAGAATCGCGACTATGTGTCCTTCGGAAATCTCGTCGCCGAGCTTGACCTTGATTTCCTTGACGACGCCCGCGACCGACGATGGAACTTCCATCGTCGCCTTGTCCGATTCGAGCGTGACGAGGCCCTGGTCCTTCGTCACCGTGTCGCCCGGCTTGACCAGGATTTCGATGACGGGAACGTTGCTGTAGTCGCCGATATCCGGGACTTTGACTTCGGTGGTTGCCATTGTTTCGAGTCCTCGATCAGAGCATCGCGCGACGCATGTCGGCCAAGAGTTGGCCAAGGTAGGCGGTGAAGCGCGCGGCGAGCGCGCCGTCGATCACGCGGTGGTCGTAGCTCAACGACAACGGCAGGATCAGGCGCGGCTGGAAGGCCTTGCCGTCCCAGACCGGCTTCGTCGCCGACTTGGTCACGCCGAGGATGGCGACCTCGGGCGCGTTGACGATCGGCGTGAACGAGGTGCCGCCGATGCCGCCAAGCGAGGAGATCGAGATGCAGCCGCCGGACATTTCCGCCGGGCCGAGCTTGCCATCGCGCGCCTTGGCGGCGAGCGCCGACATTTCCTTGCCGATTTCGACAATACCCTTCTTGTCGGCGTCCTTGAGCACCGGCACGACGAGCCCGTTCGGCGTGTCGGCGGCAAAGCCGATGTTGTAGTACTTCTTCAACACGAGATTCTCGCCGCTCGCATCGAGCGAGGCGTTGAAGGTCGGAAATTTCTTCAGCGCGGCGACCATCGCCTTGATCAGGAAGGCGAGCATGGTGAACTTGACCCCGGCCTTTTCGTATTCCTTGTTGAGCGACACGCGCAGCGCTTCGAGCTCGGTGATGTCGGCATCGTCGTTGTGGGTGACGTGCGGGATCAGCACCCAGTTGCGCGCAAGGTTGGCGCCGGAGATCTTCTGGATGCGCGACAGCGGTTTCGTTTCGATCTCGCCGAACTTGGCGAAGTCGACCTTCGGCCACGGCAGCAGGTCGAGGCCCGCGCCACCGCCCGCCGCAGCTTTCGGCGCTGCGCTTGCGCCGGAGAGCACGCCCTTGACGTACTTCTGCACGTCTTCCTTCGAAATGCGGCCTTTGCGCTCGCTGCCCTTGACCTGGGCGAGGTCGACACCGAGCTCGCGCGCGAACACGCGCACGGACGGACTCGCATACGGCACCTTGTCCGGCATCACCGTGTCGGCGCCGAAGTTGATCGGCGGCGACGCCGGGCTGCCGGTCGCGACCACCGCCGCCGCAACCGGCACGGGAGCCGGCGCGGGCGCGGATGGTGCGGGCGCCGCAACCTTCGCCGCAGCGGAAGCCGGCGCGAAAACCGGCGCCGCGCCCGCCGCCTCGATCAACGCGACGATATGGCCTTCGGAGATCTCGTCGCCGAGCTTGACTTTGAGTTCCCTGACCACCCCGGCGACAGACGAAGGCACTTCCATCGTCGCCTTGTCCGATTCGAGGGTGACGAGGCCCTGGTCCTTCGTCACCGTGTCGCCAACCTTGACCAGCACCTCGATGACCGGCACGCCGCTGTAGTCGCCGATGTCGGGCACCTTCGCTTCCTGCAGGCCGCCGCCCGTTGATGCAGCCGGGGCGGGAGTTGGCGCGGCGGCCTCGGCTTTCGCCACGGGGGCCGGCGCGGCAGCTTTCGCCGCGGCCGGGGCCGGGGCCGGCGCAGCGGTTTCGCCGCTTTCGATCAATGCGACGACGTGGCCCTCGGAAATCTCGTCGCCGATCTTGACCTTGATTTCCTTGATCACTCCGGCAACCGACGACGGCACCTCCATCGTCGCCTTGTCCGATTCGAGGGTGATCAGGCCCTGGTCCTTGGTTACGGTGTCGCCCGGCTTGACCAGGATCTCGATGACCGGCACGTTGCTGTAATCGCCGATATCCGGCACCTTGGCTGCTACGATTTCGGCCATGCTCCCTCCTCAATCGGCACGTGCGCCGCCGAGGGCACTGCACCGGTCACGACAAAATGACGAAAACGCGGCCGCGGCCGCTCCGTCATGATAATGCGAACGAGGAAATTTGCACGAGGCGCGGGCAACAATCTTCCCCGCGCCCGCAGCAGGCATGCGCGCGGCAGCACGGGCGCCACGCCGGGCATGAGGTGCAGACGAGCGCAATCCGGAACTCAACGCGGCACGGCAGGCGCCTCGTGCAGCTTCTTGTATGCCGGCTCGTCCACCGGCACGCCGTCGGCGTTGCAGCTGCCGAATGCGCAGAGCTGCCTGCGGATCGGCTCGTTCGCCTGGGCTATCAAGTGAAACAGCACGTTTTGCTCGAGAGAGCCATGCACCGCGGCCGCGCCGGGGCCGCGCGCGAATACGGCGACGTCGTCGCCGCTGTGCGTTTCCGAACCGAGCGGCACGACCGATTCCTGCATGTAGTCAGGCGCCTCCGTGTCGATCTCGTCGAGATCGGGGCGGCCTCTCGATGCCGCGAAGAACGCGGTCGCATTGTGCGGATATTTCTTCGCACCTTCGGCCTCGTGGTCACTTTCGCCGGCGTAGCCTGGACCGTTGGCGTAGCCGAGCGTGGTGAACGAGCGGCCGATCGCGTCACGTGCCAGTTCCTTCGATGGCGCACCTTCGCCGCTCGATCCACGCAGCTTGCCGAGGATCGGGTTGCCGCGATTGGCGTAGCCGGCAAACGTCATCGTGTGCGAATGGTCGGCGGTGACGAGGATCAGGGTGTCGTCGGCATTGACCAGTTCCACCGCCGCGCGAATCGCATCCGAGAACGCGATCGTCTCGGTCAGCGCACGGTACGCATTGCCGGCATGATGGCCGTGGTCGATGCGCCCACCCTCCACCATCAGGAAGAAACCATTCGGGTTGTGTTTCAGCACCGCGATCGCCGCACGCGTCATTTCGGCCAGGCTCGGCTCCTTGACCGGCCGTTCGAGTGTGCGCTCGTACTCGTACTGCATGTGCTCGGGATTGAACAGGCCGAGCAGATGCTTCGTCTTCGCCGGATCGACATTCGCGAGCTGCTCGGCATTCCAGACATAGGCCGCGCCGGGCCTGGCCTGCCATTCGCGGATCAGGTCGCGCTTGTCGAGGCGCTTGCCGATCAAGCCGTCGTACTGCGGATCGGGCTGCGGCGCGGGCATGAACTCGGTGCGGCCGCCGCCGAGCGCCACGTCGAGGCCGCCGCCGAACGGAAACTCGACGAGCTGGCGCGCGAAGTCGACGCAGCCTTGCGCGCGCGCCTCGTCGGGCATGGCCATGTCGTATTCCCAGTCGCGTTCGGGCAGGTGGCCGTAGGTCGCGGCCGGCGCCGCGTGGGTGATGCGCGTGGTCGTCACCGCACCGGTGGCCATGCCGGTGCGCGCGGCGAGTTCGAGTGCGGTCACTGCCTCGTTGCCCTGCGCGCCCTTGCAATCGCCGCGCCTGCCGATCTGGTTGACGCCGATCACACCCGAGCGCGTCTTGATGCCGGTCATGATCGCGGTCATCGTGCCCGCCGAATCGGGCGTCTGGAAATCGGTCGTGTAGGTGCGCAACAGCGCGGTATAGGGGAACGTCTCGAAGCTCAGGCGATTCTCCTCACCCGATTGACCCTTGCGCTGGCCTTCGAGGATGCGCGCCGCGGCGATCGTCGCCGCACTCATCCCGTCGCCGAGGAACACTATGACATTTCTCGCCTGTGGCGAAGCGCTGACGTTCTTCGCCTTCGATTGCGCAGCGCCCAGACCGGCGCGATTCGCGGCTGCCGCGGCGGCACCGGCGCGGAACCACCAGGCCGGCGTCTCGCCGTCGGGATGCCGGATCCCTGCGACGTCGATCGCATGCACGGATCCAGCGGGCCGAATGGGCGCGGCACAGGCAGCGAGAATGCCGCACAAGGCGGCGCCAAGCGGGGCGTGGGCAAGGTGCGGCATCATCCTCGTGGATTCCGGAGTGTGGATCCACGACGATTATCGACAGCAATGTGACGGTTTGACGAAACCGCCTCCCGCCCCGGAACGTGCCGGAACGGGAAGGGCCGTGCGCGCTTACGGCGTCGTCGGACGCACCTTGTCGTTGTGCTTCTTGTTGTAGATTCGCGCGCTCTGGTGGTTTTCCTTGCCCTGGATGCGTGCCTGTTCGCCTGCGCCGACGCGACCGTTGGCTCCCGCATGCGCTTCGGCGCGATCGACATGCGCCTGCCCGCGTTCGAGCGAGCCGGCCTCCTTGTTGGTCAGCTGGCCGGAACGCACGCCTTGATGGATGCGCGCGTCCTGGTTGACGTTGCGTTGCACGTCGGCTTGCATGCGCTGCGAGGAAGCGGAGTTCGGGTTGCCCTTCACTGCGTTGTGATTGTCCTTGTAGATGTCGGCACTGACGTGATTCTGCTCGCGCTGGATCTGCGCTTTTTCGCCGGCACTGAGCTTGCCGTTACGCATGTCGCGCGCTTCGGTGGCGTCGACGCGGCGCTCCTGGTTTTCCAGGCTGGCCGCTTCCCTGGTCGAAAGCTGGCCCGACTTCAGGCCCTGCTCGATGCGCTTCTGCTGGTCCGTGTCGCGCGCGGTTTCAGTGCCTGCGTTCTGCGCGTGCGCGCCGAACGAGAGCAGCAGGGCGGCGATGGTCGTTGCGATCATGGTGCGTTGCATGTGAATTCTCCCTCGGTTGTACGAGCGCGGGATTTGCGCACGAACCGCAACAACGAAGCTGGTTGCGCCGCGTTGACACCGAGCATGAAGCGCAGCCAAACGACGCACGCGGGGCGAACGCTGTCATCCGATTGGCACCTCGTCCGTTGAGAGGGGGTACCGATCCCACATCCACGAACCCCCATGATCCGCTCACGAATCCTGTACATCGCCGTGCTGCTCGCCGCGGGTACGGGCGCAGCACAGGCGGCCAACGGCCCCGCAACGCTGAGTCGCGACGACGCACTCTGGCTCGACCGCATCACCTTCGGGCTCGACAGCGCCACCGTGGCGCGCTTTCGCGAGCTCGGCCGCCAGCGCTTTCTCGACGAGCAGCTTGCCGGCCGCGACGACACGCTGCCGGCAGCCGTGCAGGCACAGATCGACGGCCTCGACATCGCCCACAACTCCGCCGCCAAGCTGGTCGTCGACGAGGTCGCCGAACAGAAGCGCATCAAGGCGCTTGGGGACGAGGACATGAGGAAGGCGGCGCGCAAGGATCGCAACGACATGGGCAACAAGCTGGCCTACGAGGCGACGCGCCGTGAGCTGCTGCGCGCGATCTACTCGCCCGACCAGCTCAAGGAGCAGCTCGTCTGGTTCTGGCTCAACCACTTCAATGTGTTTGCGCAGAAAGGCTACGTGAAATTCCTTGCCGGCGACTACGCCGACCAGGCCATCCGCCCTTACGCGCTCGGCCATTTCCGTGACCTCGTCATGGCCACGCTGAAATCGCCGGCGATGCTGCAGTACCTCGACAACGCGCAGAACGGCAAGAACCGGATCAACGAGAACTACGCGCGCGAACTGATGGAACTGCATATGCTCGGCGTCAACGCCGGCTACACGCAAGGCGACGTGCAGGAACTCGCCAAGATCCTCACCGGCGTCGGCATCGACACCAACCACGACGATCCGAAGGTGCGCCCGGCGTTGCGCCGCTATGTCGTGCGCGAAGGCCTGTTCACGTTCAATCCCGAACGCCACGACTTCGGTGATCGCGTGCTGCTCGGGCAGAAGATCAAGGGCGGAGGCTTCGACGAGATCGAACGTGCGGTCGACCTGCTCGTCAGGCAGCCGGCCTGCGCGCAGTTCATCTCGCGCGAACTCGCCACCTACTTCGTCGCCGACGATCCGCCGCCGAAGCTCGTCGAGAAGATGGCGCACACGTTCCAGCGCAGCGACGGCGACATCGCCCAGGTATTGCGCACGATGTTCGAATCCGACGAATTCACCGCCTCGCTCGGCGGCAAGTTCAAGGATCCGATGCACTACGTCGTCTCGAGCGTGCGCCTCGCCTACGACGGCAAGACGATCACCAACATGCACCCGGTCGTCACCTGGCTCAACAACCAGGGCGAGGCGCTGTTCGGCCACTCCACGCCCGACGGCTACGCGCTGACCGGGGACGCGTGGGCGAGCTCCGGGCAGATGAGCCGTCGCTTCGAGATCGCCCGCGTCATCGGCAACGGCAATGCCGGCCTGTTCGACGCCGCCGACGGCACGAAGAGCGTCGACACGGGCTTTCCGCAGCTGTCGTCAAAGCTGTATTACGACGGCATTCAACCGTACCTGTCGAAGACGACTCTCGCTGCGCTCGACAAGTCGGCCTCGCAGCAGGAATGGAACGCATTCCTGCTCGCGTCGCCGGAATTCAATTCCCGTTAGCTGTTGCTCGCAATTCCCGTCCGAAGCATGCGGGAACCACCGAACGAATTCAGGAGCACATGCCATGAGACGTCGCCATTTTCTCCAACTCGCCGCCAGCGCTTCCGCGCTGCCGATGCTGACCACGGCCGGGCGCGTGTTCGCCGCGCCGCCGTCTTCGCCGCGCTTCCTGCTCGTGTTCCTGCGCGGCGGCTACGACTGCGCGAACCTGCTGGTGCCGTATTCAAGCGACTTCTACTACCAGTCGCGACCGAACATCGCCGTGCCCCGACCTGATCCGAAGTCCGACAGCGGCACGCTGGCACTGGACAGCGACTGGGCGTTGCCGGCCGGGTTGCGCAATTCGATCGGCGAGATGTACGGGAACAAGCAGGTCGCCTTCGTGCCGTTCGCCGGTACCGACGATCTTTCCCGCAGCCACTTCGAGACGCAGGACAACATCGAACGCGGCGAGCCGACGCAGGCGCATGGCGATTTCAACTCGGGATTCATGGCGCGCCTGTCCAGCACCTTGACCAGCAAGGTGCCGCCGATCGCATTCACCGACGCGCTGCCACTGACCTTCCGTGGCGCCAGCGACATCCCGAACATCTCGCTCAAGTACGTCGGCAGGCCGGCCTACGATGATCGGCAGACCGCAATCCTCACTTCGATGTATCAGGGCAATCGCCTGCAGGGCGCGGTCAACGACGGACTCGAATTGCGCGCGCATGTCGCCAAGGAGTTCGAAACCGAAATGAACCAGGCCAACCGCGGCGCGGTCAGCGCGCGGGGGTTCTCGCTCGAGGCGCAGCGCATAGCGAAGATGATGCGCGACCAATACCGACTCGGCTTCGTCGACGTCGGCGGCTGGGACACGCATGTCAACGAAGGCAACGACAAGGGCCAGCTCGCGAACAATCTTGCCAACCTCGGCGATGGACTCAAGGTGTTCGCGCAGGAACTCGGGCCGGAGTGGAAGAACACGGTGGTCGTCGTCGTCTCCGAATTCGGCCGCACCTTCCGCGAGAACGGCAACCACGGCACCGACCACGGCCACGGTTCGGTCTACTGGGTACTGGGCGGCAGCATCGACGGCGGCCGCATCGCCGGCGAGCAGGTCAAGGTGCAGCAGTCCACCTTGTTGCAGAACCGCGACTATCCGGTGCTCAACAACTATCGCAGCCTGCTCGCGGGCATGTATGTGCGCATGTGGGGCCTGTCGCCGACGCAGTTGGCGCAGGTGTTTCCCGACGCCCGGGCCACCGATCTCAAGCTGGTGTGAGTCGCGTCACGCGCGGCTGCCGCCGACGCCGGGGTGTTCGCCGTACGTGAACATGCCGCGTCGATTTCGACGAATCATCTGCCGTCGACAACGAGTATCTCGATACTGCCGTCGAGTACCGGTGCGCGCGGATGCGGTTGCTGGCTGGTCGGTTCGGGTTTCGGCCCGAATTTCGTCGCGACGAGGTAGATGCGATGACTTTGCGGATCGAGCGCGAGCGTGCGCGCGCTGCGTTGCGTGGCGAGGTTCTGCGCGACCGTATAGTGATCGGCGTCGACCTGTTTGACTACGGTCAGCGTGCCATCGTCGTCGTTGCAACTGAACACGAGGCCGCGCTGCGCATCGTAGGCCGCGGCGTCGGGACCCTTGCCGATCGCCACGCGTGCAACCGTTTTTCCGCTGCTGCTGTCGGTCACCGCCATCTTGCCGTTCTGGCAGACCGAGAACAGCCGATGGCGTACTTGATCGAAAGCAAGGCCGTAAGGATCCTCGCAATCCTCGAACTTCCATCTTGCCATCAGTTTCGCGGCGCGCGCGTCGATCCGTGCAAGCTCGCCCGTGTCCTCGATGTTGAAGAAGATGTTGCCCTTGTCGTCCGCCACCGCACACTCGGGCTTGCCGCCGGCGGGGATCGTGGCGAGCATTTTTCCCGCCAGTGGATCGATCACGCTCACGTCCTTGCTGCGCCCGTTGAACGTGAAGAGGCGCTTGCTCGCCTTGTCGTACAGGATCGCATCCGGGTTGTGGCCGCCGACCGCAATCGTGCCCGCGCGCTTGAGCGTCACAAGGTCGAATACGGTGACATCGTCCACGCGGCCGTTGCTCGTGCAGCCGCGACCGATTTCGCGCGCAAGTGCGATGCCGTGCACGCCGCCGGTACCCGCGATCGTCGCGGCGAGCGAGCCATCGGCCATGTTGACCACGAGCACGCGGTCGGAGCGGCTGACGAACAGGTGGCCGGACACCGCGTCGGCAAGCAGATAGTCCCATCCGCCCGGACCACCGATCGCGTAGCGCGCGACGACCGCATACGCCGGCGCGACGACCGGCGCCGAGGGTGCCGCGTGCGCGGCGAGGCTCGGCGCAAGCAAGCCTGTCACGCAGGCAACGGTACGAAACAGGCGCCTGCAATGACTCCAGGCACCGGAACGGGTGGCCACCATGGTCGCCCGGTGCGGGTCGGATTTTCCCTAAACGCCCTTCGCGTAGCGCAGCAGCACGCTCCATTGCGCGAACTTCGCCGCGCGCGGGACCGACGCGTTCGCCGGGCTCGTCGATGGCAGCGCGAGCACATCGAGGCGTTCGCGCCATGACGGCTTCAATTCCGGTTCGATGTGGCGGCGGAAGCCTTCGGCGGCCTTGCCGCCGTTGAGCGCGATCGCGCGGATCGTCGGCTGTCGCGCGAGCAGTCGCGGGATCGCGTTCGGCACCTCGCTCGCCTTGACGATGCTGCTGTCGAGGCTGCCCGGCCGCTCGACCTGCCGGTACACATCCCAGATGCCGATGCCGCGCGCGTGCAGGCGCGCGATGCGTTCTGCATAAGGCCGTTCGCGGCCTGCGTCGAACAACTCGCCCATGAACGCCCAGAACAGGTTGTGCGCATGAGCATAGGACTGGCGCAGTTCCAGCGAACGCAGCGACGGCACCGTGCCGAGCACGAGTACACGGCAGTCCGCGCCGACCTGCGGCGGGAAGCTGGCGACGTGGTGCAGCGCGCGACGCGACATACACGAATGTGCCATGCCGCAACCTGGGGGGTCTCCGCATCCCGCGCCCGGCGGCGGTGGCGCTCAGGCGCCGTTTTTGAGCGCGGCGAGATCGGCAAGCACCTGGCCGGAGTTTTCCTTCGGATCGACGCCGACGTAGTGCTTGACGACCTTGCCGGCCGGATCGATGAGGAAGGTTTCGCGCTTGGCGTAGCTGATCTTCATCTTCTCGCTGAAAGTGAGCACGCCGTAGGCCTTGGCCGTTGCCTGGGTGTTATCGGACAGCAGCGGAAACGGTACATGGTATTTCTCTGCGAACGCCGCATGCGACTTGATGTCGTCGAGACTCACGCCGAGCACTTCGGCGCCGGCCTTGCGCAGCTTGAGCACGTCGTCGCGGAACGTGCATACCTCGGTGGTGCAGCCCGGCGTGTCGTCCTTTGGATAGAAGTAGAGCACGACCCACTTGCCCTTGTACTGGTCCAGCGTGCGCCAGTCACCCTTCTGGTCCTGCAGCTTGAACGCGGGCGCCGCGGTACCGACCGCGGGCGCTGCGCCCTGCGCGTAAACCTGGAACGCAATGGCTGTTGCGGCGAACGCGGCAATGAGGCGAAGAGCGGTTTTCATGGCATTTCTCCGTGGCTTAGTGAGTCGTAGACCGGAACGTGTGGCGATTTCTTGCGTGCGGATTTCACGACTGCGGGCTTCAGCCCGGCCAGACAGTCTTCGACGGTCGGGGTGGCACCGCGCAGCATGCGAGCCTCACTTCACCTGCAGCAAATCCCACTTGTTGCCGTACAAGTCCTCGAACACCGCGACCATGCCGTATGCCTCGTGCCGCGGCGCCTCGAGGAAATTCACTCCTTGGGCGAGCATGCGCGAACGATCGCGGGCGAAGTCGTCGGTGTGCAGGAACAGGAATACGCGGCCGCCGGTCTGCCCGCCGATGCACGCGGCCTGCTCCGGCGTTGCAGCCTGCGCGAGCAGCAACGGCGTCGCCGCCTCGCGCGCGGGCGCGACGAGCACCCAGCGCTTGCCCCCGCCGAGATCGGTATCGGCGAGCACGACGAAATCCAGACAGCGTGCATACCACGCGATCGCTTCGTCGTAGTCGCGCACGACGAGGCTGACGGCGCCGATTTTCCTCGTCGTCATTTCTTCTTGGTCGTGTTCGGCAAATGCGACATGTCGAGTCCGCCGGTTTCGAACACGAGCGTCTTCCGGCCGTCGCCAACGAGATTCACTTCGATCGCGACCTTCTTCGTCTTCAGCACGCGCGCGATGAACGCCTTGTCGTCGTCGATGAACAGCGCCGGCTCGCCGGTCGGCGGAATCGTCGCCTTCCACGGCTTGGCCGGCTCGCCGTCGAAGCTGATCGACAAGGTTTTGCATCCCGACTTGCAGTTGAACTTCTCGTTGTCGAGGATCAGGTACACGGTCTGCCCCCACTCGGGATGCTGGCGCAGGATCAGATGCACATGCTTGGCATCCTTGCCGCTCAGGCCCGGTGGCGCCAGCGGCGGCTCGTTTTCGATCGAGCCGGCGTACTGCGTGCCGCCCTTCACCGAGGTCACCGTGTACGCCCACAGCCGGGCGAGACGGCGCGCTTCGCCTTCCTCCTTCGCCTTGGCCGTCACCTCGCCGAGGGTTTCCCTGATCTTCGCCGCGGCGGCGCTGTCGGGGTATTTCGCCACGGCCTCGGCGCCGACCTGGGCTGCGATATCGAGGCTGCCGGTCGCGCGCATCTGCTCGTAGAGCTTGAGGCTTTTCTCGGCCTGCGCCGCGGCGTTGGCTTTGGCGACCGCAACGGCGTCCGGCGCGGGAGCTGGTGGTGCATTCGAACTCGACGAACATGCGGCAAGCGCGAGCGCACTGGCGAGGACGATGATGGCGGAAAGCCGTTGCGACATGACCCACCTCGTTGCGGAAACCATATCGCAACGATACCCGACTGCAGCGCTTGCCGACAAACCGGGCGCCTATCGACAGGGATCGCGACCGAGGTTCTTGTCGTACGTCGATACGTCCTGGTCGTGACCGCGGCCGCTGCGTCCGGGTGCCCCTGCGCGTCGCATTTCATAGCACGCGTCCGCGCGCGCGATACGCGTCGAAGTCACCGCGACCGACTTCGCCGCTGCGCCCTTCGTTCGGGCACCGTGGCCAAGATGCGCCGACGGCCCCTGTTCGACCGCCGCGACCGAGCGCGGGCAGGCGCTGTGGCGATAGAACACCTGGCCATCGCCGGTACGGCATTCGTACGACGCCGCTCCCGCAGACTCGCCGCTGCGTGAAGCGGTATGCGCATGAGCGGCGCGCGGGACCTGGCGCGTGGTCGTCTCGCGCTTGGTCGCATATTGGGGTGATGCGGTGTACGCCGGCGCGGGTGCAAGCACGACCCGGGTTTGCGCGGCAGCCACGACGCAAGGTCGATCCTGAAACGTCACCGCGCCGCGCGCGTCGGTGCAGCGGTAGACTTCGGCGCGCGCACCGGTGGCGTAGCCTGCGAGCAGGAGCACGGCCAGCCATTCGTACCAGCGCAACGGCCGAGGTGTGCGTTCGAGATCGAGCATGGCGTAACCTCCATATCGTCGTTACCCATGGTCCAGCGGCAGCGGTCCCGGCACCATCCGCAAGCGGCGTCACTTCATGTAGGAAATCGCCGATCCGTGGTGTCTGCTCGCCCGCACCACGTCTGCGTTCAATCAATGCACAATCCGCATGTGAGAAAGATCGTGCACATCGACATGGACGCGTTCTACGCCAGCGTCGAGCAGCGCGACGACGCCAGTCTGCGCGACAAACCGGTCGTCGTCGCCTGGCGCGGCGCGCGTTCGGTGGTCTGCGCGGCCTCGTACGAGGCGCGCAAGTTCGGCGTGCGCTCGGCGATGCCGGCGTTGCGCGCGGCGCGGCTGTGCCCGCAGGCGATCTTCGTGCCGCCAGACTTCGCTCGCTACCGCGCCGTGTCGAAGCAGGTGCGCGAGATTTTTTTCAAGCACACCGATCTGGTCGAGCCGCTGTCGCTCGACGAGGCCTATCTCGACGTGACCGCGCCGAAGACGGATTTCTCTTCCGCCACCGCGATCGCCAAGGCGATCCGTGCGGAAATCTTCGAGGTGACGCAACTCACCGCCTCGGCCGGCGTTGCGTCGAACAAATTTCTCGCCAAGATCGCCTCGGACTGGCGCAAGCCGAATGGCCTGTTCGTGATCAAGCCGGAACAGGCCGACGCGTTTCTCGCGCCGTTGGACGTGGCGAAGATTCCCGGCGTCGGCAAGGTGATGAACGCCAAGCTCGAAGCGCTCGGCGTGCACACCTGCGCCGATCTGCGCGCGTTCGACTTGCGCGAACTCGAACGCCGCTTCGGCCGCTACGGTCTGCGCCTGCGCGAACTGAGCCTCGGTATCGACGAGCGCCGCGTGAATCCCGACCAGAGCGTGCAATCGATTTCGTCCGAGGATACGTTCGCGCACGACGTGCTGCTGAGCGAAATCGAGCCGATGATCCGCGAACTGGGCGTGAAAACTTGGGCGGCAACGCGCAAGACCGAACGCGTCGGCCGCACCGTCGTGCTCAAGCTCAAGACCGCCGACTTCCACGTCCTCACGCGCAGCCACACGCCGCCCATGCCGCCGCAGACCGAAGAGGGTTTCGTCGCGCTTGCCTTGGGCCTGCGCGAACGCGTCGACCTGCCGCCGCGCACGCGCTACCGCCTGGTCGGCGTCGGCCTCGCCAATTTCCGCGACGAGCACGAACTGCCGCCGCAGGCGGAACTGTTCGAGGACAGCCCCGCCGGCGAACGCTAGGCTGCTATGCCCAGGGTCAATGTCGCGACGTAGCCACTGGCGACGTCGCCGGCGATCGTCGCCATCTCATAGGTCGTGCCGTCGCTGAACACGTTGTCCTGGGCAAAACTCGTCACCGAGGTGTTCTGCCCGTGCGCGGCGTACAAAGTGGAATTGTATACCACCTTGGTCACGTCCTGCGGAAACGCCATCTGCGTCGTGATCACCGCCGTGCCCTGGGTCAGCACGTCGTTGAGGTAGGCCTGGATGTGGATGTGGGTGATACGTCCCGTGTACCAGCCCGGATAGATCGTCTCGAACACCGCCTGCCCGCTCGTGTCGGTGACCTGGATGCCGCGCAGGAAAGTATCACCGACCGTGCTGACGCCGCCGGTCTGGTTCGTGTAGCCCGAGTAGACGCCGTCCTTGTCGCAATGCCAGATGTAGATCGCCGCGTTGGAGATCGGCGCGCAGCTGTTGTTGACGTTGATCAGGCGCAGCACCACACGCAGCGGCACGCCGGTTTTGCTTTCGGTGATGTCGCGGCGCTGGATCGCCGAATTCGACAGGATCGAATACAGCGGATACGGCCCGTCGGTTTCGCTCGGGATCAGCGCGCAGCTGCTGCCGAACACGCAGGCGGCCGGCGTCGCGCCGGTACGCGTGCGCAGGATGTCGCCCGACTTGCCGGCGAATTCGCCTGCGCTGAAGTTGTAGCTGAACACGGCCGAGCCGCAACTCGAATAGGTGAGAGTCGCGGTGCCGACTTCGGTCACGTTGATCTTCGTTGCCGCCGAATTGAACGTACCGTTGGTGCCAACGTAGAGCGTCAACCGGATCGTGTGGTCGCCGGCCACGTAGCCCGTGCTTTGCGCGGTCATCCAGCGCAATCCCGACGCGCCGCTGCTCTCGCCGTTCTCGGCGTAGGTGAACCAGGCCGCGAATACATACGGATACGCCGAATTCACTTCGATGACCAAGCCCTGACCGCTGGTGTCGACGTTGTACCACGCGCCGGAAAGAGCGAAGTCGGCGGCGCTCGCGGTCGTCGTCGTGTCGGCCGACGTGCAGGCCGCGTTGCCGAGCAGGCGCACGAGCGGAACCGTGCCACTGCGGCCGTCGTTCAGCGTGAAGGTGAAACTGCCCGAGGTGCACGAATCGAAGCTCAGCGTCGCGCTGCCGACTTCGATCGCATACGGTTTCGGCGTCGCGTTGAAGTTGCCGCCGCTGGATTGCCAGATCGTCAGCGTCGCGCTGCTCGCGCCATCGCTGATCGTGCCGCCAAAGGTGTACCAGCGCTGCGTGGTGACGTCGCCCGCCGTGGTGTCGTAGGTGAACCAGGCGCCAAACAGGTACGACTGGCCGGGAATCACTTCGATCAGCATGCCCTGTCCGCTCGTGGCGCGGTCGTACCAGGCGCCGCTCAAACCCTGCTGGTCGATGTTCGGCGCGGCGCTCGCGGTCGTGGCTGCCTGTGCGAGCGGACCCGATGCACGCGAAGCGACTTCGCCGAGCATCGGCAGCGCGGACAGCGCGCCGAAGGCGCCGAGCATGCGCCGTCGTGCGGGACGCATGCCCGGGTCGCGGAGAATTGCAGCCGATGGCTCGGCGGGTTTCGCCGGCAGCGGGAAAATGCTCGGCGCGGGTGCGGGATCGATGTGGGTCGGCATGAGTGGATTCCTTCTTGCTTGCTTGTTATTGGGCGCGTTTGGAACCATGAAACGTTTGGAGTTCCGCGCCGATTATTCCTCCGCTGACAATGTATAAATGTGGATATTTTCAGTATTCACGATTCACTAACGCGATCGCGGACAAGGCCGACGCAGCGCCGCGTCCACAGTGTCTACGCATTGCGCGCCTTTGTGGATTCTTCATGGATTCAGTCATTTCTAACGGCATTGCGGCGCCGTGCCCGCTAGGCTGCCGTTGCCCTGCGACCGCGTACCCGGACACAGGGTACCCGTCGCGCCGAAGCGGTTTTCGAGGCGCCCGATCGACGGATCTGCCGGCAAGCTCGTATCGGCGTCCGTGGTCCCGAGATCGGGCATGCCCGGGCATCGGCGCGACGGCCTCCCCTTCATTCCGAGGTCACATCATGAAAACCAGACTGCTCTCCCTGCCCTTCGCACTCTCGATCATTTCAGTCGGCCCCGCCGCCGCACAGACCGCCGCGGCCGTGCCCACCAATGTCACCGCTGCGGCCGCCGCGGTCGAAACCGCGTGCATGCAGGTCCGTTCGGACGAACTGCAATACCGCATCCAGGTCGCGCTCGGCGATTCCACCAGCGCCACCGCCGCGCAGGCGACACTCGACACCGACCGCACCGTGTTGCAGACCGCACAACAGACCCTGCATACGGCGGTGCAATCGTACCTGTCCACGGACGAAACCGCGCTGAAGGCCGCGCATGCCCAGCTCGAAAGCGATTTCACCCAGTTGAAGGCCGATGTCGCCGCCGCCAACGGCAACGCCGCCGCCGACCAGACCAAGATCGCGACCGATGCCGCCGCGGTGCAGACCGCCGAGGCGCAACTCGAAGCCGATCATCTGGCGCTCGCCAATGCCGGCGCGATGCCGCATTGCGGTGGCCCCGGCGGCGGCCCGGGCGGCGGCCCGGGCGGCCGCTGAATCGTCGTTTCGGAAAATCCGGAGCAGGTCACGGCCTGCTCCGCCTCACGCGATGATGTGCGGCACGAAACGCGCAGTGTCGCGCGTGATCAGCGTGGCGTCTTCGCGGATGCCGATGCCGGAAGGACGGTCGCCGACCACCCAGCTGCCGACCAGCGGGTAGCCGCCGCCGAAGTGCGGCAGCGGATGCACGGCCTGGCGGATCGTCGGCGCATCTTCGTACGGGCCTTCGCTCGCCGTCGTCGAATCGTCGGCGAGATGCATTTCGATGTTCGCGCCTTCGCGCGAGAAGAACGGTTTGCGCACCCAGCCGGCGGGCAGCGCGATGCGCGTGTCGTCTTCGAAGAATGCGGGCAGCAGGTTCGGATGATTCTCGTGGCGCTGCCAGAGCAGCGGCAGCACGCCCTTGTTCGACAGGATCGCCTTCCACGGCGGTTCGATCAGGTGGATGCCCGATTTCGGCAACGCGCTGCCGAATTCTTCGGCGAACATGAATTCGAGCGGATAGAGCTTGAACAGCGTGCCGATCACGCTGTCGTCGAGATCGGTGAAGCGACCGTTCCTGGCCAGGCCGATGTCCGCGACCGCGATCGCCTTCGTCGCGACGCCGGCCTGCTCGGCGCAATCGCGCAGGTAAGTGATCGTGGCCTGATCCTCGACCGATTCGCGCGCGGCGGAAAAATGGAACGGCCGCGGCAGGCGTTTCGCAATCGCGCCGAAGGCCTCGATCAGGTTTTCCTGGATCAGGTTGTACTGGTCGGCCTGCGCGGGCAGCGCACCACGCCGCTTCTGCTCTTCGAGCCAGTGCCACTGGAAGAACGCCGCTTCGTAGAGCGACGTCGGCGTGTCGTAGTTGAACTCGTAAAGCTTCGCCGGGCCGTGGCCGTCGTAGGCGAGATCCATGCGGCCGTAGACGTGCGGCGCGGCAGTGCGCCACGACTCGGCGATCCAGTCCCAATAGGCTTCCGGTATCGCGAGCCGTTTCAGCAGCGACTCGTCGCGCACGCAATCGGCGACGAGATCCATCGCCATCTCGTGCAGGTCGCCGCTCGGCGCTTCGATATCGCGCTCGATTTCCTCGAGGGAGAAGCAGTAGTACGCGCTTTCATCCCAGTAGGTTTCGCCTTCGATGGTGTGAAAGCGGAATCCGAGCGAATCCGCGCTTGTGCGCCAATCTGGCCGCTCGGCGATCTCGATGCGGCGCACGGCTCAACCGCCGGACGACGAGCCGCGCGACGAACCGCCCCAACCGCTACGCGCGGCGGCCACCGAGCCGAAACCCGAGCGCGACACGGTGACGGCGCGATTCGGTGCGATGTCGACCGGATGGTACGAACGCGCCGTCGAGCTGCCGCCCGAGGTGCCGCTGCCGAAGCCGCGGCTGCGGTCGTCGCCGTACTGCGCGTATTGCCCGCTGCGGAAACGATAGATCGGCGCCGAGTCGTAGTAGCCCGACGGATAGCGCGGCGACGTCAGCTGCGAAATCAGGAAACCCGCCATCAACGGCGTCCACAGGCTCGACTGGTTCGCGCCATCGTGCACGACACGCTCGCGGCACAGGTCGCCGAATTGGGCGATGCATTCGTCCCTGGTCTTGAACTTCGGCGAATTCGCCTCGTTCGCTTTCGTCGCATCGTCGAACGCGCGCTGGCAGACGTCGGCGGCGTTGCCGTCCTTCTCGCAGGCGGCAACGTCGGTGTAGAAACCCTTGCGCAGCGTCTCTTCCGGCGCGTTGTCGCAGCCGGCAAGCAGCAGCGGCGCGGGCGCCATCAGCACTAGGGTCAGGGCACGGGAACGTTTCATTGCTTTATCCGGGCGAGAAGAAGATCACAAGATTCACCACGAAAACACGGAGGACACGAAGAGGAGCCAGAAGGAAGATCGCTCATTTGCTTTTGTCCGCGCCCCCCGCGACTCCGTGGCGGATCTTTGCTTTTCAATACGTCATCGAAGCGGCATTGAGGATGCCGACGCCGAGCGAGATGCCGGCGAGGAAGATTGCCGGCGCGCGCTCGTCGTTGCTGATTTCCTCGGAGATGTGCGGCAGAAACAGGCGCACGGCGACGAAGACCAATACCTGCACGACCAGCGCGACGAGGCCCCATATCAGGCAGTCGAACCAGCTCACCGACTGCGCGGTCGCGGTCGCGACCGGAATGATGAAGCCGAGCAAGGCGCCGGCGAAGGAGATCGAAGCGGCCTCCTTGTTCTCGCGGATCAGGTGCATCTCGTCGTGCGGCGTTACCCACAAATAGATCACGACGAACGCCGCGGTCAGGCCGATCGCGAGGCCGAAGTAGGCGAGGAACGCGGGCAAGGTGCTCAGCGAATGGGCAAGCTCGGTCGGCATGGCGCAGCTCCTTCAGGTGATGTCGAATTCGGCCGTGGACAATGGGATGCCGACAGCCTGGCTGATGACGAAGTCCGCAGGACCGGAGTCCTCGCCAGCGACGAGCAGCAGCTCGTTGCGATCCATGTCCGGCAGCTCGCGCGAATAGAGCATCGAGTACAGGGTCAGAGTGCAATCAGCCGTGGTCGGGTTTTGCTTGTAGACGCTTTCCTCAAGCGGCACCGGCGGCGCCATGCCCGCGCCCTCGCCCCAGACGCGGCGGTACGCGCAATCGCCGAGCGTGTACTCGGGCAGGCGCCCCGCCGTACACCAGCGCTCAAACGCATCCTTGCTCGCCGGATTGATCGACTCGGCATAGACGAACAGGTTGATGTCGCCCGGTTCGCCGTTGACCGTCGCGATCTGCAGGAACGCATCGTCGGTCAGGTACAGGCGATAGAGGCGATTGCCCGCGCCGAGATCGATGTCGCCGATCGCCTCGATCGTCTGCGGACTCTCCGGCCAGTCGAAGTTGAACGCACTCGCGCCAAGCTTGCCGGTGAGATCATCGAACGTCACCGCGCCGCGCAGGCGCGCGCCGTAAGGCAGTTTCGGCGCGGATGCGTCGTCTGTTTTTTTGCCGAACCATTCCATCGCGAACGTCCCCGTGCTGGATCGCTGCACTTCTGCTGTCATTCCCGCGCGTTTCTGGCGGGATTGACGACTTTGCATTTACTGCCCGAGCTCAGTTTGCTTTTACCTTTTCCGCAGGCACCGTCTGCGCCGGACTCTCCCCGGGCGCGCCAAGCTGCGCCGGCGGCTCAACCATCGCGGCGACTTTCTGGTAGCGCGCGAGCACATCATCGGCACTGACGCTGCCGGCGACGAGACCAGCCTTCGCAAGACGCGCTTCGAGATCGCCGTCGCCATCGTTCTTGGCCAGCGCATCGGCAGCCTCGATCTGCGCCCCGCGCTCGGCCTGCTGCGCCTTGAGGCGTTCGAGCGAATCGAGCGCGGTGCGCAACTTGGCGTTCTGCCCGCTGTGGCGCGCGGCGATCGCCGACTGCGAACGCAACACGCTCTCGTTGACCTTGACCTGGTCGACCTGCTGCTGCAAGCCGGTGATGCGGCGATCGGCAGACTTGATCGCGTCGTGCATCTTCGCAACCGCGCCGGCGAGGTTGTCGCAGTCCTTCTGCTCGGCGGCGAGCTCGCTTTCGAGCTGCGCCACCTTGGCCGCGACTTCGCGCGCGAGGTTCTGGTCGTTCGCCGCGAGCAGCTTCGCGATATGGCCTTCGTACTCGGCCTTCTTGTCCTGCCTGGCCTGCAACTTGTCGCCGGCGAGCCTCTGCTGCGCCATCAGGCGCGCGAGTTCGTCCCTGGCGCGTACGGATTCGTTCTGCGCATCGCGGATCTCCTGATCGAGGATGCGCACGGCGTTCTTGTCGACGATGGACTGGCCGGCCTCGGTCGCCGCGCCACGGAACAGGGTGAGGATTTTTTCCAGAATGCTCATCGGATTCTCCCTCGATCAGGCGCGGTGGATGAAATTCTGCAGAGCGTGCGCGGCCTGCAGCGTATTGTCGGCCAGGGTCACGACTTCCTCGACGATGTTCGCGATCGGCGAGCGCGTCGAGAGTTCGCCGAACACGGTGTAGACGTCCTCGCCATCGAGCGACTGCAGGCCGATGTTCGACAGCGGATTGAGCGGGTTGAGGCGCAGGCAGGCGTCGTTGAAGGCGCTGCGATCGCGCACCTGCGAGCCCAGGCACAGCGGCGTGGACACGAACAACTGCTGGCCCGAGGCGGCGAGGTGGATATCGAGGTCGCCATGCTCGGGCAGCGAGATCGCGATGGTCGGCTCGGCGCCGGCTTCCAGGCGCATGCGCAGCGGCAGGCGTTCGCGCACGGCATGGGTTTCGAGCGCGTCGAACAGGGTCTGGGTGGTCCACGGGTGAGTCATGGCGGCGTAATCCTCGATGGTTACGAGTGGCGGGGAAAGCGTGGCTTCACGCAGCGACAATTCGAGCTGGGCCAGCACGGGAACGTGTTCGGCACGGATGTAGACCTGGCGCGCGACCAAGCCCTTGGCCTTCATGCGCTCACGGAAGGCCTGCTGGCGCCGGGACTCGGCGGAACGCGGTTTATTGACGGGTTGGTCGGACATATTTAGTTACTTGTAACGTTACACGTAACATTGTTCCTTGTCAACGAATCAGTTGCCGAGTCGCTTGCCGACGCAGGCATTGCCAGTGAAATTCTCGGTCGAACCCCGGTTGGATGCCTGCGAGCCGTTGCGCCGGATGGTGGACGCGGGTTGATTCCTCGTGGGGTAGTGTGACTTCGGGGTGTTCCGATCACACGCCCGCTGCCGCAAACGTGCGCCGGACGATGCTGGTCGCGGTGCGCTGCCGTAAACGCGCGCCGGACGATGCTGGTCGCGGTGCGCTGCCGTAAACGCGCGCTCTGGATTGCGTCGATGACAACGCCACGATCGTGCGGCGCGGATTTCTACACATCACCCGACGCCTGCGCTATCCTCGCTGTAATCGTTTTCACACCGCGCAGACGCAGGGAATGTCCGGAACATCGCAACGCGTGCAGTTTCCCGCGGACTTTCTCTGGGGCGCGGCCACAAGCGCCTATCAGATCGAGGGCTCGCCGCTCGCCGACGGCGCCGGGCCGAGCATCTGGCAGCGCTTCACGCGCACGCCGGGCATGATGGCGAACGGCGACACGGGTGACGTGGCCTGCGACCACTATCGACGCTGGAAGGACGACGTCGCGCTGATGAAACGGCTGGGCCTCAAGGCCTACCGTTTCAGCATCGCCTGGGCACGCGTGCTGCCCGAGGGACGCGGACGGGTCAACGAGAAGGGACTGGATTTCTACAGCCGCCTCGTCGACGAATTGCTGCGCAACGATATCGTGCCGCTGCCGACCCTGTTCCACTGGGACCTGCCCGCGGCGCTCGACGATCGCGGCGGCTGGCTCAATCCCGACATCGCGGGCTGGTTCGCCGACTACGCGAACGTCATGTATGCCAAGCTCGACGGCCGCGTGCAGCAATGGGCGACCTTGAACGAACCCTGGGTCGTCACCGACGGCGGCTATCTGCACGGCACGCTCGCGCCGGGTCACCGCAGCACGTACGAGGCGCCGATCGCGAGCCACCATCTTCTGCGCGCGCACGGCACGGCCGTGCAGGCCTATCGCGCGAACGGCAAACACCGCATCGGCATTGTCGTCAACATCGAGCCGAAGTATGCGGCTTCGCAACGTGCCGAAGATCTCGCCGCGATGAAGCGCGCCGATGCCTACATGAACCGGCAATATCTCGACCCGGTTTTTCTCGGCGCATATCCCGACGAATTGCAGGACATCTTCGGCGAAGCGTGGCCGGCATGGCCGGCGGAAGATCTCGCATTGATCAAGCAGCCGATCGACTGGCTCGGAGTCAACTACTACACGCGCAACGTGACACGGCACGATGTCGACAATTACCCGCTGCGAGCCGCGCCGGTGAAACAGGACGCGACCTACACCGAGACCGGCTGGGAAGTGTTCGCGCAAGGCCTCACCGACACGCTCGCCTGGATCAGGCAGCGCTACGGCAACCCGCCGGTCTACGTCACCGAAAACGGCGCCGCGTTCTACGATCCGCCGCGGGCCGAAAACGGCGTGATCGATGATCCGCTGCGCGTGAGTTACTTCAGCAAACATCTTGCCGCGGTGTCGAACGCGATCGCGCAGGGCTGCGACGTGCGCGGCTACCTGGCATGGTCGCTGCTCGACAACCTCGAATGGTCGCTGGGTTTCTCCAAGCGCTTCGGCATCGTGCACGTGGACTTTGCCACGCAGCAACGCACGATCAAGGCCAGCGGCAAGCTGTACGCGAACGTGATCGCGACCAACGGCGACGTGTTGAACCGGATCTGATTTTTGCCCGCTATCGAGGCAACCTGCCCGACACAGGCCGCCTGCCCGCATCGACCCAGTCGGCGAGTTCACCGAACGCGCGCGTGATTTCGTCGGGCTCGAACACGCAGTGTCCTTCGCGGTTGATGTACTGCTGCACGAAGTTGTCGCCATGGCCGGCGCGCTCCGCGGTCAACGCATATTCGAATGCATCACCCGCGGGCACGAGCGGATCGCCGGTGTCATGCAACGCGAGCAACGGTCGCAACAGCTTGCCGGTCGGCGTGTACCAGCGCGCGACATAGGCGGCGGCCTGCGCATCGGCACGGTAGCGTTTGACCCCGTCGTTGAGCGCGAAGTCGTCGCCCGAACGGGTGTAGATCAGATCGGCGTTGCCGAACGGATTGCCGTGCGTGCGGCGTTGCAGTTCGCCGAGTATCTGAGTAATGAAGGCGACGATATCCGGAAAGTTCTTCTCCGACGCCACGCCGTACAGCCGCAACAGCGCCTCACGCGCGGCGGGCCTGGCCGCAAGCGCGGCAGCGATGCGCTTGCTCATGTCGGCATACTCCGGCAACGGATCCGGCACCGGCACGAGCGGGCCGAGCAGGTCGGGGAAGTAGTAGTCGAACGCGGCGCGCAGCGCGAAGGCCTGGTCGAGGATGCGGTTGGACGGTTCGATCGCGCCGCACAGCGCCAGTGCGCCGCTGTAGGTTTCCGGCCGCGTCTCGATGGTCAGCGCGGCAAGCGCGCCACCCATCGACTCACCCAGAACCCAGCTGCGCGCGGGCTTGCCGTAGCTCGCAACGAAGTCGCGACGCAGGGCTTCCGTCTCCGCATAGGCCTGTTCGATTGCCCAGCCGCCGCGCGAATAGCCGGACTGGATCAGCGCATAGCCTTTGGCAAGCAGCCCGTCGAGCGCCGGCCAGATGGGTTTGCTCTTGTCGTACGTGGCGGGCTCGTGCCGATAGCCGTGGTAGTAGACGATCAGCTCGTGGTTCCAGTGGGCGGGAATGTCGACGCGATACGCCGCGCCGTCGCGCGTACCGGTCGCGCTGATCGGCAATGCCGGCGCCTTGTGCGCGACTTGGGCACAACCGCCCAGCAACGCGACAGCAACCATCGCAAAAAAAGTGGCAATGCCGGGTACCCATCTTGCTTTCATTGCGCGATCTCCGAGTGTGGATTGGTGCTCTGCCTTGGCACCATGCCCGATGCCGGCCGCCTGCCCGCATCGACCCAATCGACGAGTTGGTCGAATGCGTGCGCGACCTCGTCCGGCTCGAACACGCAATGGCCGGCGCGGTCGACGGATTGCTGCACGAAATGGTCGGCATGGCCGGCCCGCTGCGCCGCCAACGCATAGGCAAACGCACCGGCCGCCGGCACGAGCGGATCGCCGATGTCGTGCAGGGCGAGCAGGGGCCGCGTCAGCTTGCCGCTTGGCGTGTACCAGCGCGCGAGCCAGGCTGCCGCTTTCGGGTCGGCGTGATAGCGGCGGACGCCGGCATTGAGTGCGGCATCGTCGCCGGAGTTGACGTAGATCAGGTCGGCATTGCCGAGCGGATTGCCGCCGGCGCGCCGCTGCAGATCGCGGAAGTCGGTCAGCGTATCGGCGATCACGTCGGGCAGCGAGGTCGCATCCGCCGCGCCGTACCAGCGCAGCAACGCCTGCATTGCCGCGGGCTTCGTGGCCAGCGCTGCGGCGATCTTGGCCGTCGTCTTCGGGTTGGCGACATACGCCGCCGGCACCGGCACCAGCGCCGGCAACAGCCCGGGGAAATAGAATTCGAAAGCCGCGGCCAGCGCAAAGTCGCGCTGGAACATCGCATCGCTGGGTTCGATCGCGCCGCACAGCGACAGCGCGCCGGCGTATATGTCCGGACGCGTCTCGATGGTCAGGACGGCGAGCGTCCCGCCCATCGACATACCCATGACCAGAAACTGGTCCGCCTTGCCGTGGCCGGCGACGAAGCGCTGGCGCAGGCGCTCGGTGTCCTTATCCGCTTCCTCCAGCGCCCAGCCGCCGGCCGAGTAGCCCGACTGGATCACGGCGTACTTGCGTTGCAGGATGTGACCGAACATCGGCGCAAGCGACTCGTCCGGCGCGTACTTCAACGGGGTTTCCGAGGTGCCGTGGAAAAACACGACCACGCGACGATTCCAGTCGGCGGGAATGTCGATGCGGTACGCCGCGCCGGCAAGCGTGCCGATTTCGGTATCCGCCTTCGGTGACGCAACAGCGAACGCGCCGGATCCGAGCATGAGCGCGACCGAAAACAAAAGCCTCGTCATTCCCGCCTCCACGACCATGACGAACCGGGAATTTTCATCCCTTCACACTCCCGAGCAGCAGGCCCTGCAGATACTGCCGCTGCAACAAAAGAAACAGCAGCAGCACCGGCAGGACCGTAACCACCGAACCTGCCATCATCAATTCGTTGTCCTGCACGTGCTCGCGCGAGAGGCCGGCAAGCGCGACGGGTGCGGTCTGCCACGCCTGGTCGCTGAGCACGATCAACGGCCACATGAAATCGTTCCAGCTGGCGAGAAACGTGAGCACCGCGAGCGTGACGATCATCGGCTTGAGCAGCGGCAGAACGATGCGCAGGAAGATCGTCCACTCGCCGGCACCGTCGATGCGCGCCGCCTCGATCAGCTCGTCGGGGATCGAGCGCGCGTACTGACGCACGAGATAGATGCCGAGCGCGCTCGCCAGCGCCGGCACGACCACGCCGCCGTAGCTGTTCACCAGATGCAGCCATTTCATCAGCAGGAACAAGGGCATCATCGCAACCTGCAGCGGCACCAGCAGCGCGGCGAGCACGGCGCGGAACAGGCGCTCGCGTCCGCTGAAGCGCAGCTTGGCGAACGCGTAGCCGGCGCTGAGGTTGAACGCGAGCGAGGCGAGCGTGATCGCGCCGGCGACCAGAAAACTGTTGAGCAGATAGCGACCCATGCCGGCACGCAGGAACAATTCGCGGTAGTTGGCCAGCGTCGCATGCGCCGGCAGCAGCGGCGGCGGTACATGGCTGGCCTCACCAGGCTGCATGAACGATGCCGACAGCATCCAGGCCAGCGGCAACAGAGTGAGCATGCTGCCGGCGATGAGCAGGCCGTTGACGCTCCATTTCGTCATGCGCGGACTCACGCGTTGTGGTCCTGCGCGCGCGCGAGGCGTAGCAGCACGCGCGTGATCACGAGGATCAGCGCAAACAGCAGGAAGGCGATCGCGCAGGCGCGGCCGAGATTCCACCACTTGAAGCCTTCCTCGTACATGAAATAGAGCACGCTGACCGTGGATTGCAGCGGATCGCCGCGCGTCATCACGTAGGGTTCGGCGAACAACTGGAAGTAGCCGGCGATGGTGATGACCGCGACCAGCAGCAGCACCGGCCGCAGGCACGGCAAAGTGATGTGCCAGAAGCGTCGCGCTGCCGAGGCGCCGTCGATGCGCGCGGCCTCGTACAAGTCCTGCGGAATAGCCTGCAGCCCGGCGAGCAGGATGATCATGTTGTAGCCGAAATTCTTCCACACCGCGAACAGCACCAGCGCGGGCATCGCCCAGTGCGGATCGCCGAGCCAGTCGACCGGACCGATGCCGAAATGGCCGAGCGCGTAGTTGATCAGACCGTAGCGCGTATGGAACAGGTAGCGCCAGATGATCGCGACCGCGACGACCGTCGTCACCACGGGCGCGAACAGCGCCGTGCGATGCAGACCCCGGAACCGCACGAGCGGCGAATTGAGCAACAGGGCCGCGCCGAGCGAGACGGCGAGGGACAGCGGCAGCGCGAGCGCGACGAACCAGACCGTGTTGAGCAGCGATTTCCAGAACAACGGCGTGCGCAGTACCTCGATGTAGTTGCCCAGGCCGACGAAACGCAGGTTGTCCAGGTTCGCCAGCGCGTAGATGTCGAAGTCGGTGAAACTCAGCAGCAGCGCCGCAGCTACCGGCAGGGCGAGAAAAACGCCGAGCACGAACAGCGCCGGTGCGACGAAGGTCCAGGCGGCGCGCTCGCCACTCATTGCCGCGCCCTCGCGGCGAGAAGCGCACGACGCTTGGCCAGAATCACGTCATCGACCTTGGCGTCCAGCGCGCGCAGCGCCGTATCGGCGGACTCGCCGCCGCGCACCACGCGCTCCGCCGCCAGTTGCATCTCGTTGGCGATACGCTCCCACTCCGGCACCTTCGGTGTCGGCTTGACCCGCTCGAGCTGGGTACGGAATGCGCGTGTGTATTCGTCGGTCTGGATCGCACCGAAATCCCAGGCACTGCGCCGCGCGGGCAGGTCGCCGGTAAGCATGTAGAAACGCTGCTGCTGTTTCACTCCGGACAGGAACTCGGTCAGTTCCCAGGCGAGTTGCTTGTGCCGGGATGTGCGGAAGATGGCCAGGCTCGCGCCTCCCGCCGCACCGCCGCCCGGGCCGTGCGCGCCCGGCAGCGGCGCCGTGCTCCAGCTGCCCTGCAACTCGGCCGGAAGCCGACGCTTGAATTCGCCGATGTTCCACGGCCCGGTGATGTAGAAGGCGAAGTAGCCCTTGCCGAATTCGTCCCAGACGTTGGCGATCTGCGTGTTGCTCATCGACGGAGCCCAGTGTTCGCGGAACGCCTCGACGTAGAAATCGAGCGCGCGACGAAATCCCGCGCTTTCGAAATTGCCTCGCGTATCGCCATCGCGCAGCAGGGGATCACTCTGCTGAATGGCGAGATTGAGAAGGGGCTCGAACTCGTTGAGCGGCAGGAAGATCGCGTACCTGTCCGCGCCCTGGTTGCGTTTGATCGCGGCCATCGCGCGCCGCCATTCGTCCCAGTCGCGCGGCGCGTGATCGAAGCCGGCTGCGGCAAGCAGATCCTTGCGGTAGAACAGCAGGCGCGTGTCGACGTACCACGACACGCCGTACAGCGCGCCGTCGATGACATTCGTGTCCCAGATGCCGGCGAAATAGTCCTCGCGACGCACGACCTCGGACTGGTCGACATACGCCTGCAACGGCTCGAGCGCGCCGAGCACGGCGAACTCCGGAATCCACGTATTGCCGAGCTGGCACAGGTCCGGCAGCGCGTCGCCCGCGAACGCGGTCAGCAGCTTCTCGTGCATCGCGGTCAGCGGCAGGTTCTGCACCACGACATGCACACCCGGATGCGTCTGCTCGAACTCGGTCAGCAGTTTGCCGACGGCTTCACCCTCGGGGCCGAACGCCCACAGCTTCAGCGTCGTCTCGTGCGATGCAGGCGCGCAGGCGCACAGGGCGAACACAGCCACCCATGCCGCGATCCGCAAGAACCCCGCCACCCCGCCTGACGCCACGACACCTCCCAAAAACGGCTTCGGCGCGTGCCGTGCCGCCCGCCTATTTTTTCTCTGCGGCCTCGCCGAGCCAGCCGCCGCGGAATCCCGCGCGCTTGAGTCCTTCGCGAATATACGGATTCTTGCGCATGGTTTTCCAGACGAGACCGCTGCGGTAGTTCTCGATCATCAGCAGGATCGGACCCTGGTCGATGCCGAGGTAGAACGTGTCGAACCAACCCTTGTCCGGCACGACACGGCCGGTGCGCAGCGGGCGATCGGTGAAGGTGAAGCTCGGATTGAACGCGTCGACGAAACCGTATTGCGTGTAGAGGTCGTCGCCGTACCGCTGCTTCATTTCCGCGATTGCCGGCACCACGATCTGCGGCGTGAACGCGATCGAGGCGGCCGCGGCGGTGGGCGCGATCGTGCCGTCATCGACCTGCGGGCTCAAACCCGCGCCGCGCAGACCAGTGTAGCCGTAGAACGGCTTCGGGTCGTTCTTGTAGCGATCGGGCTCGCCGTGCGGGGTGTGCCCGCGCGGGCCGTTGCTCGCGGTCAGTCCCCAGGTGTTGCCGTCGTAGTCCTTCCACTGCATCGGGTTGTGGATCGCGTACTCGCGCTGCGCGAGCGCGGCACGCTGGCTGTTGGTGAAATAGTCGATGCCCTTGCCGCGCATGTAGTCGTCCTGGATGCCGCGGAAATCGATCCACGATTGCGCGTACTGGTGCCAGAACGCGGGACTGCCGGCGAGATAGGTCTGCCCCTGGAATTCGCCCCAGAGCTTGTCGAAAGGCTGGGTGAAGCGCTTCCACGTCGCCGGGCTCAGCGCGTAGGTCGGCGAGCCGAGCGCGAGGATATACAAACCAAGCGCCTCGCTGAATCCGCGGTAGTAGTTGTAGTCGAAGCCGTTCTCGGGCGTCCATCCGCCCTGCACGAGCGGGTTGCCATCGCTGAACCATTTCCAGTCGACGCGACGGAAGATGTCGTCCGCAAGCTGGCGGATTTCCTTTTCGTCCTTCGTGTTCTTGTCGTAGTAGGACTGCGCGAACAGTACTCCGTAGAGCAGCCAGGTCGTATCCACCGACGACAACTCGACCCACGGCGCGTGTTCGAAGCGCTCGCCGCTGCGCATGTCGAGGAAATGGTAGAAGAAACCATGAGCGCCGCTCGCATCCTTGTCCTCGCTTTGCCTGGCGGTGGCGAAGAAACGCAGCGTCGCCAGCGTGCGCTTCACCGCCTCGTCACGCTTGATCCAGCCGCGCTCGGCGCCGATGCCATACGCGGTCAGGCCGAAACCGACCGCGGCGATCGAGGAGAAAAACGAGGGATCGTTCCCGTGTCCCGGCGCCCAGTGGTCGGGCACCTGGCCATTGTCCGGATTCGCGCTGGCGAGGAAAAAGTCGAAGGTGCGCTTCTCCACCTCGTCGAGCATCGCCTGCTGCTCTTTCGGCAGCGACTGGAACGAGGTGACCGGCGCACCGCCAACGGCCGGCGCGGCCGCTGGCGCTTTCGCGAACAGCGGGCCCGACACGCCCGCAGCGACCACCAGCAGGATGCTGAAAACGTTTACACGCAGACGATGAAACGGGTTGCTCAAACTCACGAAAGGCTACTCGATCGGAGAGGAAGGAAACGGCGCGACGAACGCATCATGCGCCCTCGCAATCTGCATCGCGGCGCAGGTGTGACATCACGGCGGCGCAATCGTTCCCGTCTCACGGCCGCGGCGCCTTGCAGTAGCGATCGATGAAAGCCTGATGCGGCGGCATCACTTCCACGCAATTGGCGATCACCTTCTTCACCCCGCCGACGAGTTCCTCCAGTTCCGCCTGCGGCATCTGGTCGACCATCGGATGCCAGCGCTCGGGCAGGATGCGCTGGCCGACCATCACCTCGACCCAGCTCGGCTGCGCGAACATTTCCTCGGCGTTGCGATAGAAGCGGCCGGAATCGCGGAACAGGCGGATGTTGTCGCTCAGTTCCTTCGGCAGCGACATCGTCCGGCAATAGTTCCAGAACGGCGTGTCATCGCGTTCGGTCGCGCAGAAATGCAGGATGATGAAATCGCGGATGCGCTCGATCTCGAACGCCGCCTGTGCGTTGTAGCGCTCGCGGATCACATCGCTGAAACCCTGGTCGGGAAACAGGTTGATGATGCGCGCGATCGCCGACTGAATCAGGAAGATGCTGGTCGATTCCAGCGGTTCGAGAAATCCGCTGGCGAGGCCGACCGCGACCACGTTCTTGTCCCAGCACTTCTTGCGCTGCCCCGGCGTGAAGCGCAACACGCGCGGATCGCCGAGCGCGCGGCCGTCGAGCCAGCCGAGCAGATTCGAGGCGGCCTCGTCGTCGCTGATGTACTTGTTCGAATACACGTAGCCGTTGCCGGTGCGATGCTGCAGCGGAATGCGCCAGGTCCAGCCCGCCTCGCGCGCGGTGCAGCGCACGAACGGCGTCGGCGGGCCGACGTTCTCGCACGGCGCGGCGACCGCGCTGTTGCACGGCAGCCAGTGCGACCAGTCCTCGTAGCCGGCCTTCAGCGTCTGCTCGATCAGCAGGCCGCGGAAACCCGAGCAATCCAGGAACAGGTCGCCGTCGATGCGCTCGCCGTTCTCCATCACCACCGCGTCTATGTAGCCGTCCTGCGGCCGCTGGATCACCTGGGTGACCTTGCCCTCGGTGCGGCGCACGCCGCGCTTCTCGGCGTAGTTGCGCAGGTATTTGGCGTAGAGGCCGGCGTCGAAATGATAGGCGTAGGCAATGTTCGCCAGCGGCGAATGCTCTTTCACGTCGCGCGCCGAGGTCATGAACTTGCCCTTCAGCGAGGCCGCGGCGTTGAGCGAATAGTCGTCCAGACCGCTCGCCTTGCCCTGCTTGTGCGCCTTGAGCCAGTACTGGTGGAACGGCAGCAGGCCGTGGTCGTGGCCGATCTGGCCGAAACCGTGGATGTACTTGTCACCGACGCGCGCCCAGTCGACGAACTCGATGCCGAGCTTGAACGTGCCCTGGGTCTGCTTGATGAATTCGGTTTCGTCGATCTCCAGCGTCTGGTTGTACAGCTTCAGATGCGGCACCGTCGCTTCGCCGACGCCGACCGTGCCGATCTCCTCGGACTCGATCAGGCGGATCGAATAGGCGTTGCCGAACACTTTCGCAAACGCCGCGGCGGCCATCCAGCCGGCGGTGCCGCCGCCGACGATGACGATGTTCTGGATGTTCCGGTCGGTCATTGCTGCCCTGTGTCCGATTTGATTCAAAGCGCTGTCGTCAGTCCGGCTCGCCCACGCCGAAGAAAACCGCGAGTGCGCGATCAAGTGCGCGCAGCGTCGCAGCATCGAGATTGCCGATACGGCGACCGACTTTCGCACGCAACAAAGTTTGCGTCTTGTCGATCATGATTTGCGAAGCCTTGCGCAAGCCGGTGCGTTCGCCTGCCTTGACCGAGATGCGCAGCAAGGGCACGTCGTCGCGTATCTCGCTGGTCAAGGGCATCACCGTGACGGACGGTATCGCGTCGAACGCGTCGGCCTGCACGATGACGGCCGGTCTCGGCTTGCCGTAGTCGCCGGACGCGGCCACGGTGACGATGTCGCCCCGTTTCATTTCCAACCCGAGCGATCGGCTACATCATCGATCCAACGCATGGCTTCGACTTCCTCCCTGGCCTTCGCCTCCCCGGCCAAGATACGGGACTGGCGCCGCGCTTCGGCCAGAAATTCACGCCGGCGCTTCTCGCGTGCGAAGTCGCGGATCAAACCCCGCAAGATCTCCCCCACGGGCTGGGAAGATTCGTTCGCCGCCTCCTCGAGCACCGACTTCAACTCGGAATCCAGGCGCAGCGTCAGGGTGTTGCCATGTACGGTGGGGCGAGCCATTTCATATTCCAATTTCGTAATACGAAATATACTACGTAGCGTAGTGTGTCATGTCAATTTCAATAACGGCTCCCCGAGACCTGATCAGCGACGACGCTCAGCCGGCGGTCGCGTGTCGTCGAGCTGGATCATGCGCATACGGTGCTCGAAACCGCTGGCGGATGCGCCGCCGCCGAGGTCAAGGGCGCGCGCTGGGTGAATGTGGTGCTGGGCAACGCCAAGCACGCCATCAGCGGCTGCTACCACGCCATCCGGCACGCCAAGTACGCGCGGCGCTATCTGGCCGAAGCTGCCTACCGCTTCAACCGCCGATTTCACCTCGCCGCGCTGCTGCCGCGACTGGCGCGCGCCATGGTGCTGTGCAAGCCTTGGCCAGAGCCGAAATTGCGCGCAGTCGACAACTTTCATGGCTGAGCGTCGTTGCTAACCAGGAAATCGTGTACCGCCGCTTGCGTGAACGAAGCGTAGCGTGCGCCCTGCGCGCGGCCTTTTTGCGTCGCGCGTTGAACGCACGCTACCCGGCTAGAACCGGAACCCCGCGGTCAGCTTGAATGTGCGCGGCACACCGGTAATGTTGCCGATACCGTTGTAGGCGACAGGGAACCGGTTGATCGCGCCGTTCGAGCCATAGCTCGTAATGTAATCTGAATAGTTCTTGTAATTGAATGCGTTGAGGATGTCGAATCGAAAGTACAGGCTCATCCCACGCGTAAGATCGAAGTTCTTCGTTGCCTGCAGGTCAATCTGACGGTAACCGAATATCTTGCCTCCAAACAGAAACGACTGTGCCAGCGCCGCATGCGGGTCACTTCCTGAATATCCGCCGCCGGGCGTTCCCGCAACGGGAAGGTTGTTCGCACCGTGCGGCCCTGTCAACGGATAGTCATAGTACGAATATCCGTTGTTTGGCGTCGGTGTGGCCAAAGTCACTTTGCCAGCAAAGGTGATGTCCCAAGGGCCATCGTAGCTGCCGGTTACGACGAGGCGGTGCTTGGCGGCCGCATTGGAGGTGATGAACGGGTACTGCTGGATGCTGGCTTGGTCGAACGAGTAGTGCTCGTTGATATCACGGTTCTGCGTGGCGTGCGTGTAGGTGTAGGCTATGCTCATGCCCCAGCCCGAATCCTTGGTGTAGGGTTTATCTGCGGACAACAGCAACTGCGTGTTGCGCGTTTCGATGCCGTTGTCCCATTTGATGAAGCCGCTCAGACCCGGGATCGGGTCACCCCAAGGTTGGCCGCCGTTCTTCCAAAACGAACCATCGGGGTAGCGGTTGCCCAACGTGACCGCCAAGCCGTCATAGCTGTTGATCCGCGCAATGGTAGCGCTGGTGTTCCAGTCGCCGACCTTGTTGCGCATGCCGATGCTGAACTGATCCGAGTACGGCACCTTGATGTTGTTGTTGAACATGTTGACTTCGCCACCAACGGTGCCGAGCGCCTGCAAATTCTTCGGATCAGCGTATTTCGGGTCCCAGGCTACGCAGGTTGGTCCCGGCGAACAGGAGTGGTACTGATTAGGGAACGTGATGTCCTGCTCGGCCAGTGCGAGCTTGGTGCGCTCAAGCTGGAGATAGTCGAACAGGTTGCGGTCGTAGGCGCGACCAACGCCGCCGATGATGACATGCTCTTCGTCACCGTTCAGGTCGTACGAAAAGCCTAGGCGCGGCTGCCACTGGTTCTTCTTCGGGCTGCGATTATGGCCGGTGCTGATGTAGTCCTTGACGTTGATACCCCCCAATGCCAAGGCTTGTGCATAGGTCTGACCAGTAGGCGCCGAAGGGTCAGGGTTGGGGCTGTTGAATGCGTCGATGATGTATTGCGGAGTAACCCATTTTTCGAACGATGGCGTCTCCTCGTAGTCCCAGCGGATGCCGAGGTTCAGTGTCAGATGATCGTTGACCGCCCAGTCGTCCTGAATGTAGGTGCCGAATTGCTTGTTGTTCGACTTCGCGACGAGGTCCTGCCCCGGGGTAACCTTGGCTACGGTTGCCTTGTAAGGTGTTGTGAGCGTGCCGTTCGGCGTCACGTCGTAGTAGTAAATCGTATTCGTGGCCGATGCATCCTGAGCGGTGAGGTCCACACTCTTGAACTTCACGCCCATCTTGATGACGTGATCACCATTCCATTGGAAGTTGCTGAAAGTTAGATCGTCCTGAATCGCCGGACCCTTCTGATTCTTGTTCTGGAATGCGCGCGGATCGGCGCTACCCGTGTTGACGATCGTGTTGTTGTTGGTCAGCAACGCCCACGTGTAGTTGGCGCCGTTGCCGATGGTCACGGGCGACGGATTGTCCCGGGTCTTCTCATAAGTTATCAGCAGTTCGTTGGTCCACGCGTCCGCACTGTGTTGCCAGTTGGCCATGAAGCGGTTGTCGTCGTTGATCGCGTTTGTGCCCGCGGACGGCGCGGTCTGGCCACCGTTGTCGACAGCGGTCTCTTTGCGAATCTTGGTGCTGACCTCCAACCGATCGCGATCGGAGAATTCCCAATCGATCTTGCCGAAATACAGGTCCTCGCTGAACGGCTTGCTCGAAGGTCCGAATTCCTTCTGCACCGACGCCGGAAGCAGACTGACGAGGTTGACGCCATCCACCGAGAGTCCTGGGAAGACCGTAGTCGGAGTGGAGAACGTTTTGTTCTCGTAGGTGAAGAAGAAGTGCATTTGATCTTGGATAATCGGACCGCCGACAGCGAAACCGTATTCCTCCTCTTTCGAATTCGTCTTGGTGCCTGCGGCCTTTTCCGCAGGAGTCGAGTCGCGTAAGCCGTCATCGGTATGCGTGCCGAAGATCTCGCCGTGAAACTCGTTCGTACCCGACTTGGTCTGGGCAGTCACGGCCGCGCTGGAAATCTGGTCGTACTCGGCTTTGTAGTTCGAAGTAATGACCTTGTATTCGCCGATCGCCAGCTGCGGGAACGGGTTACCCTGGCTAGCGTTCTGACCGGTGATGCCACCGCCATGCACATAGTTCTTCTGGCCGACGCCATCGATGTAGACGTTAATCGAATTGGAGTTTTGGGCGCCCCCGCGCAACGATGTGTTTCCGTTCGAGTCGACCTGAAACACCATGCCGGGCACAGTATCGGCGAACTCGAGGAAGTTGCGCGTGATCTGCGGAATCGTGTTGATCTGGTGCAGCGAGACGGTATTGCCGATTTCCGAGGTCTTGACCTCGGCCAACGCGGTGCCGGTGACGGTGATGCCCTCCAGTGTTGCGGCTCCTGCCGCAACTGGTGCGGCGGCGGTGAAGTCCAGCGTGGCGGTCGAAGCCACGCTCAGCGTCACCGTCTTCTCCGTACCGGGGCCCGCGTCAACCTGATACGTACCCGGAGGCAATCCTACCAGCGCGTAGCTGCCGTCCGCGGCGCTTAAGGTGACCCGGCGGGCGCCCGAAGCGATGTTTTTTGCGGTGATCTGCATGTTCGGCGCGGCCTTGCCGCGCAAGTTGGCATCCGAAGACTGCGCCCAGCTCATCGCCGGCATCGCCACCGTGGCGACGACTGCGGCGCGAATCAACGAAGCGAGGATCTTTTTCTTGAAGGGCAGTGGCTTTCTCATGTGTTCTCCTCCCAAGGATGTGTAGCGGTACGTGTTTGTTGGTATGTGCTGCTCGTGTTTGCCGGTTTCGTGTTCAAACTGGTTTCGTCGGCCTCCCGTCATCTCTGCTGCTCGCGCGCACGACGACGTCGCAGGCCAGCGTCTGCGCGGCATTGCGTGCCCGGCCAGGTTTCTCGATGGCCGTGGCGACGCTTTCCAGCGCGCTGCGGCCGAGGTCGGCAATGCGCACGCGCACGGTGGTGAGTGCGGGCGTGATGTAGCGTGCGATAGGGATGTCGTCGAAGCCGGCCAGCGCAACGTCCTGCGGCACGCGCAATCCTGCTTCGGCAAAGGCGCGCAGGCAGCCGACCGCCATCATGTCGTTTGCGGCGAATACGGCACGCACCGGCTTGCTGTCCTTCGCCAGCACGCGGCCGGCGTGGTAGCCGGATTCTTCGCTGAAATCGCCGGCGACGATCTTCGCCGTCGCCTTTGGCGCGAACGCCGCCATCGCCTCGCGGTAGCCGCGCTCGCGCTGCTGCGCGTCGAAGTTGTCGTCGGGACCGCCGATGAAGGCAACGCCGGCATGGCCTGCGTCGAGCAGATGCCGGGTCATCGCATGCGCGCCGCCGTAGTTGTCGATGTTGAGCACGTCGAACTGGGTGCTCTTCAGGGCGGAATTGAGCAGCACCGCCGGCGTCGATTCGGGCAGGTTCGCGCGCAGGAACTCGGCGTCGACATGCGGCGACAGGATCAGCATGCCGTCGACGCGGCCCTGCATCGCGCGCAGCGCGGCAGCGGCCTCGTCGGCGTCGCCATGCGAGGAGGAGACGAGCAGATGCAATCCCTTCGCGCGCGCGGCGAGATCGATGCCGCGGATCAGTTCGGAGAAGAATTCGCCGTAGAGGTCGGGCAGCAGCGCGCCGATGGTCTGCGTGCGCTTGGTGATCAGGCTGCGCGCTGCGCTGTGCGGCACGTAGCGCAGGCGCGCGGCGATGCTGGCGATGCGCTGGCGCGTCTCGTCGGTGACCGCAGGCGAGCCGTTGAGGGCGCGCGACACCGAAGCCACGGAAACCCGTGCCTCGCGTGCGACATCCCGAATGGTTACCGCCATGCCTTCACGCCCTCCCTCGCAGTGCATACGATCATGATGCGTGATGCCTACCCACTTTTTACAAACGTTTACACGACCTCGCCGGTGAAATGTAAACGTTTTCATCCGGGTTTGCAAAAGCGCCGCAACAAAGCGATGCCGATCGCGGCGGCATTCGGAACGGGCACAAGACGATCGGCCGCCACCACGTGCTGGTGTCGGCGCCAGCGGATCAAGGCCGCCGCAGCCGCCGGCTGTCTGTGGCGACGACGCCCCTATTTCAGGAAGTCGTGGAATTTCTTGCGGAACTTGGCCACCTTCGGCGCCACGACGAGCTGGCAGTACGGCTGCTCGCCGTGCAGCTTGAAGTATTCCTGGTGGTAGTTCTCGGCTTTGTAGAACACGGTGAACGGCTTGACCTCGGTGACGATCGTGCCGCTCCACTCGTGGCTGGCAGCGGTCTCCTTGATCGCCCTGTCGATCGCCGCCTTCTGCGCTTCGTTGCGGTAGAACGCGATCGAGCGGTACTGCGTGCCGACGTCGTTGCCCTGGCGGTTGAGCGTGGTCGGATCGTGGATCGTGAAATACGCACGCAGGATCGTTTCCAGCGTCACCACGTTCGGATCGAACGTGATCTGCACGACTTCTGCGTGGCCCGTGTTGCCGTCGGACACCTGCGCGTAGGTCGGATTGGCGAGATGGCCGCCGGCATAGCCGGATTCGACTTTCGTGACGCCTTTCAGCTCGGTGAACACGGCCTCCAGACACCAGAAACAGCCACCGCCGAGCGTGATCGTGTCACCGCCGGCAGCTGCGGCGGGCGGCGGCGCGGCCGCGGCGAATGTCGTCGTCATGAGAATTCCCAGAAGAATGAGGAGTCGGCGCAGCATGATGCGTCTCGAGTGGGTGATGCCCAAGTAGACGCGCAGGGCAGGCGAAACCTTACGCCCGGCGCGACGGACGCTCGGGGCGCAAACTCCCTGGGCGCTCAAGCAACCTCATGAACTAGTCGCTGCCTGTAAGCCGCCAGGCAGCGGCGATCGGTTTGCCTCACACCCGCGGTGCATGCTCCACGGCTCAGCCGCACTTCGAGTAGCCGCAGTTGAGGCAGGTCTGGCAGCCGTCCATGAGAATCATGGCGGCGGTGTTGCACTTGCCGCACATCGTCGCGCCGGGCGGAAAGCCGCTGGCGGGAGGTTCGGCGAACCCGGCGGCGTCGCGCCGGCTTGCCGATTCGCCACCGGCACCGGCCAGATCCGCGCTCAGATCCTGCGCCGCGGGCTTCGCCTCGGCCTTGCGTTCCACGTCTACGTCAGGCTTTTTTTTTGCGTCCTTGCCGGCTGCGCGCGCCTCGTACGCGGCGCGCTTCTCGGCGATCAGGCGCCGTTGTTCGGGATCGAGTTCGGGATCGTGCAGCAGGCCGATCATCTTCAGGTGCTGCTCGACGATCGCGCCGAGTTCGGCCACGATCGAAGGCATGTAGACGCCACCGGCCTTGAAGTAGCCGCCGCGCGGATCGAACACGGCGCGAAGCTCCTCGACGAGGAAGGTCACGTCGCCACCCTTGCGGAACACCGCCGACATGATGCGGGTCAGCGCGACGATCCACTGGAAGTGGTCCATGTTCTTCGAATTGATGAAGATCTCGAACGGCCTGCGCAACTCGTGCTCGGTGTCCTGGTTGAGCACGATGTCGTTGATCGTCACGTACAGCGCGTGCTCGAACAACGGCGATTTGATCTTGTAGGTCGCGCCGATCAGCGTGTCCGGACGCTCGACCTTCTCGTGCATCTGGATCACTTCGGCCTTCGGCGGCACCTCGATCGCGTCGCGCGGATCCGGGCCGACCGTGGGGATGGTGCCGTCGCCGGTCTTGCCGACGCTGTAGCCTTTTATTTTTTTCGAGATCTTGATTGCCATGCTTCTTTCTCTACACCGTGCACCAAAAAATCAAAAGAGTCACCACGAAGCCACTAAGATCACGAAGAAAAGCCAAAAAAACATTCCGTGGCTTTTCTTCCTGGTTCTTCCTTCGTGCACTTCGTGTCTTCGTGGCAGCGCTTTGTTCAGCCCTTACTTCTTCTTCGCGGCTTTCTTCGCCTTGGCGGCGGTTTCCGCCTTGGACTTGCGCTTCATGTCCATGGCGTGGGCACGCTTGTAGGTCTGGATATCCTTGAAATGGCCCTTGGCGTCGCGTACCGCGTAGAGCTTCTTGCCTTTGCTCGAATACAGGGTCGTGCGATGGGCCTTCTTTTTCGCGACTTTCTTCGTCGCTTTCCTGGCGACCTTCTTTGCGGCTTTCTTCGGTGCCGCCTTTTTCGCGACTTTCTTTACCGCTTTCTTCGGCGCCACTTTCTTCGCTGCCTTCTTGGCAGCCTTTTTCGGCGCGGCTTTCTTCGCGGCTTTCTTCGCGACCTTCTTCGCCACCGCCTTGACCGTCTTCACCGCCGCCGCCGCCTTTTTCGCGACGACCTTCTTCACCGCCGCCGCTCTCTTCGCCACCGCGACCTTGGCTGCCGCAGCGGTATTGCCCGCAGCGGTGGCGGTATTGACTACCGCAGTTCTCACCTCGGCCACCACTGCGCCGGTGCGCTCGACCGCGGCCTGACCGACTTCCTGCGCTTTCTCTACGACGGCTTCGACCGCATTGCTCGCGGCTTCGCCTATGGACTCGACGCTCTGCATAAATCCCTCCGGTTAGGTAAGCACTAGACCCAAGATTTCCACCGCTACAACGCCGAACGATGGGATGCGATTCGGTTGTGCGAATTTACCCGTTGCACGGCGCGGCGCAAGTGCTTTTTGAAGACCGCGAGGGATGAAGGGCGAGGCCGCTCGCTGCGCTCGCCGTGAGGAAGGAGCACGCTTTGCTTTCCCTTCCTCCCGACAACGCGCCACAGTCGCGGCCCGGACCCCTCACCCGGCCCTCAAAACTTGCCGTAGTAGCCCTCTTTCAGTGCATCGAACAGGTTGGCGGCGGTATGCGTCTCACCGTCGTATTCGATTTCCTCGTTGCCCTTCACCTCGACGATGCTGCCGTCATCGAGCTCGAAGCGATAGAGCGTGTTTTCCAGATCCGACTCCTTGACCAGCACGCCCTGGAACGCGGCCGGGTTGAAGCGGAACGTGGTGCATCCCTTGAGGCCCTGCTTGTGCGCGTAGCGGTAGATGTCCTTGAAATCCTCGTAGGGATAGTCGGTCGGCACGTTCGCGGTCTTCGAGATCGACGAGTCGACCCAACGCTGCGCCGCGGCCTGGATGTCGACATGCTCGGTCGGCGTCACCTGATCCGCGGCGATGAAGTAGTCCGGCAACCTGGCGTCGACGTCGTCGCTGAACGGCATCGCCCTGGCATTGATCAGTTCGCGGTAGGCGAGCAGTTCGTAACTGTAGACCTCGACCTTTTCCTTGGTTTTCTTGCCTTCGCGGATCACGTTGCGGCTGTAGTGGTGGGCGAAGCTCGGCTCGATGCCGTTCGAGGCGTTGTTCGCGAGCGACAGCGAGATCGTTCCGGTCGGCGCGATCGAGGAATGATGGGTGAAGCGCGCGCCGACCTCGGCCAGTTCGTCGACCAGTTCCGGAGCGATCTCCGCCACGCGCTGCATGTAGCGGCTGTACTTGGCGTGCAACACGCGGCCTGCGACCTTGTCGCCGGCCTGGTAGCCGTCGCGCGCCATCTCGGGACGCTGACGCAGCATCTTCGCCGTCACCTCGAATTCGCGCGTCATGATCGGCGCCGGGCCCTTTTCCCTCGCCAGCGACGCGGCGACTTCCCAGCCGGCGATCGCCATGTCGCGCGCGATCTGCTCGGTGAATTCGCACGACTCCCTCGAGCCGTACTTCATCTTCAGCATCGTGATCGTCGAGCCCAGACCGAGGAAACCCATGCCGTGGCGGCGCTTGGACAGGATTTCCTCGCGCTGCTGCGCCAGCGGCAGGCCGTTGATCTCGACGACGTTGTCGAGCATGCGCGTGAACACGCGCACGACTTCCTTGTACTCGTCCCAGTCGAAGCGCGCCTTCGGCCCGAACGGATCGCGCACGAACGTCGTCAGATTCACCGAGCCGAGCAGGCAGGAGCCATACGGCGGCAGCGGCTGCTCGCCGCAGGGATTGGTCGCGCGGATGTTCTCGCACCACCAGTTGTTGTTCATCTCGTTGACGCGGTCGATCAGGATGAAGCCCGGCTCGGCGTAGTCGTACGTCGAGGTCATGATCATGTCCCACAGGTGCTTCGCGCGGATGTGGCCATAGATCTTGCACGCGACGAGACCATCCTCGCGGGTGACGTAGTTCTTCGTCGTCGGCCAGTCGCGCCAGATCACCTTGGTCGCATCGTCAAGGTCGATCTCGTCCTTTTCCTTGATGTTGACCGGAAACACCAGCGGCCAGTCGCCATCGTTCTCGACCGCCTGCATGAAACCGTCGGTGATCAGCAGCGACAGGTTGAACTGACGCAGGCGCCCGTCCTCGCGCTTGGCGCGAACGAAGTCCTTGACGTCGGGATGGCCGATTTCGAACGTACCCATCTGCGCGCCGCGGCGGCCACCGGCACTGGATACGGTGAAGCACATCTTGTCGTAGATATCCATGAACGACATCGGCCCGGACGTGTATGCGCCCGCGCCCGACACGTACGCGCCGCGCGGGCGCAGGGTCGAGAATTCGTAGCCGATACCGCAGCCGGCCTTGAGCGTCAGGCCGGCCTCGTGGACTTTTTCGAGGATGCCATCCATCGAATCCTCGATCGTGCCCGAGACGGTGCAGTTGATCGTGGACGTGGCCGGCTTGTGTTCAAGCGCACCGGCGTTGGACGTCACGCGCCCGGCCGGGATCGCGCCGCGGCGCAGCGCCCAGAGGAAGCGCTCGTACCAGTATTTCTGTTTTTCCGGCGTCGCCTCCGGCTCGGCCAGCGCGCGCGCGACACGCTGGTAGGTGCCGTCGATGCTCGCGTCGACCGCCTCGCCCTGCTTGGACTTCAGGCGATACTTCTTGTCCCAGATGTCGTAGGAAGCCGGTTGCAGCGGGATCGTCGCCTCGCCGCGATCCAGGGCCTCGACACGTACGGTACTCATCGTTGGATTCTCTCCCGGCTTGTTATGGTTGGGCATCCTGCGCGGCGGCGATGGGTCCAAAGTTGTTGACTCCACCACCGCGCTTTTGTTGCCCGTTGCTTGCGTACCGGTCCGGATAGCGTCTTCCGGGGTCTTTACCGATGCGCCGAATCTGGGCCGTCCGTGGCCTGGAAAACCCCTAACCCATTCGGGATTTCCGGGGAAAACCTCCCCTCTGGCGCCTTTTCCGATCTTCACCGGCCCTGGCACTCTTGTTTTCGCTTCTTGAATTGTCGCGTCTGTTGCCCCGTCCAGCGCTTGGAGGCGCTGTCTTGCATTTTTGTTACCTTTGCCTCGAACCCAAGCTCTTGGGGATACTTTGCTGAAAAGTACACAAGATGTTGTGGCTGCGAGGCAGTTGCAAACCTACGCCTCCGGAATTTGCTTGTCAAAGGATTTTTTTAACCCATACCAATCAAAAGCTTACCGCGTTGAATTGCGACAGGACTTGAGATCGCACCCGCGCCGCCCGGGAAACCGCCACGGAATGCGGTTTTCCCCTCCTGCAGTCGGTGAAACCGGGAACGCAACAGCAAATTCGCGGTCTGTCGAAAGCGTCAATCCAACCGAAAAAGAAGGAACCATGCCGCGCCTGCCCTCCCCTGCCCGCCTGGCCAAACCGATGCGCCGGCTCGCGCTTCCATTGGCCGCATTTGCCCTGCTTCTCGCCGCATTTTCCCAATTCGCGACGACGAGCCATGCCGCCCTGCCCGTCGCGGTCGACGGCCAGCCACTGCCCTCGCTCGCGCCGATGCTCGAGCGTGTCGTCCCGGCCGTGGTCAACATCAATTCGAAGACCCATGTGCGGGTCAACAACCCGTTCACGAGCGACCCGTTTTTCCGCCAGTTTTTCGGCATGCAGAACATGCCCAGGGAACGAGTGGAACAGTCGCTGGGCTCGGGTGTGATCATCGATGCCGCGAAGGGCTACGTGCTGACCAACAACCACGTCATCGACGGCGCCGATGATATTTCGGTGACCCTGCACGACGGGCGCACGCTCAAGGCGAAGTTGATCGGCAGCGACCGCGACACCGACGTCGCGGTGATCCAGATCCCGGCCGAAAACCTGACCGCACTGGTGCTCGCCGACTCGAGCCAGTTGCGCGTCGGCGACTTTGTCGTCGCCCTGGGCGATCCATTCGGCGTCGGCCAGACCGCGACCTCGGGTATCGTTTCCGGACTCAACCGCAGCGGCCTGCGCGGACTCGGCATCCAGAATTTCATCCAGACCGACGCCTCGATCAACCCGGGCAACTCGGGCGGCGCGCTGGTCAACCTCCGCGGCGAACTGGTCGGCATCAATTCGGCGATCTACTCGCCATCGGGCGGCAATGTCGGCATCGGCTTCGCGATCCCGTCCAATCTCGCCAGCAACGTGATGGGCCAGCTGATCGCCACCGGCAGCGTCAGGCACGGATCCCTGGGCATACAGGTGCAGAGCGTCAACCCGGAAATCGCGCGCATGCTCGGCGCCAAGGACGACCAGCAGGGCGCGGTCGTGACCCAGCTGCGCGAAGGCTCTCCGGCCACGAGCGCAGGCCTGCAGGCGGGCGATGTGATCATCGCCGCCAACGGCCGACCGGTACTGAACGAGGGCGACCTGTACAACGCCGAAGGCCTCGCCGCGATCGGCTCGACGGTCGAGTTGAAGCTGCTGCGCGAAGGCAAGCCCGTGACCGTGACCGCGCGCATCGAAGCCGAGAACGTGGCTACGGTCGACGGCGCCAAGCTCGATGCGCGTCTCGCCGGCGCGACGTTCGCCGATGTGGGCGAACGCGCGCGCGCCGACGGCAAGAGCGGCGTCAGCGTCAGCAGCGTCGCCCCGGGCAGCCGTGCCGCGCAGGTCGGGCTCAAGGCCGGCGATGTCGTTTTCGGCATCGGCCGGTTGCGCGTGAACACGCTCGCCGAACTGCGCCAGCTGATGCAGCGCGGCCCGCGCCAGGCACAACTCGTCGTCGCACGCGGCGGGGATACCTTCGTGGTCACCCTGCAGTAATGCGCCGATCGGAGGACTTGGGCGATAATGCGCCCCTGCTCTTGCAACAAGTGGATCGTCACAAAGTGAAAAAAGATAAAAAATATACTTTTATTCTTCTTGCCGGATCGCTCGGCATCCTTCTCGGACCGGGCGCCGCCGCTCCGGCACCCGCACAGACGGCAACCAAGCCCGCGGCATCGAAGCCGGCGACCAGGCCCGCCGCGAAAAAGTCCGCACCGGGCAAAACCGCGCTGCCGCCGGGCATCGTCTGGCGCGGAGACCGTGCCACCGAGCGCGCCTTCGTCGCCGATCTCGCCAAGCAGTACGAATTGTCCAGGCTCGGCAAGGTGACGCTGCAGCCGTTCAGCACGATCTCGGGCATCGACGCGGTCAACTCGGGCTCGGCCGACGTCGCCGGCAGCGCACGCCCGGCCATGCCCGGCCGCGCCGAGGAGGCGAACCTGACGTTCTACCCGATCGCGTGGGAGGCGATGGTACCGATCACCTCGCCGAAGAATCCCGCCGACGGCATCACGCTCAAGCAGCTCTATGAGATCTACAGCGGCCAATTGAAGACCTGGAAGGATCTGGGCGGTTTGGACGAGCCGATCAACCTCTACGCGATCGCCGCGCCGCTGGACGGCGTCGACTACGTGCTACGCAAATACATCTACAACAAGGGCGATCAACCGGTGTGGGCCGGGCGCCAGTACATGAACACGGACAAGCTCGAGGAAGGCGTGACGATCGATCCGCACGGCCTTGGCTTCACCACGCTGTCCTCGGTATGGAACAACAAGGCGATCAAGATCCTCAAGGTCGAAGGCGTCGCGGCGAATACCTCCACGATCAAGGACGGCAGCTATCCGTTGTATGCGCCACTCTATCTCGCCGCGAAAAAGGACAGCAAGAATTTCGAGGCCACCGAGAAGTTCATCAAGTACGCGAGCTCCGATACGGGCAAGGCTATCATCCGCAAGCACCAGCTGGTACCGGTCGACGACGCGCCCGCGCTGATGGCGGAGCTCGATGCGAACTCGGCCTGGGTCGCCGAGCGCGTGCAGGGCCGCGGCGAGCCGCGGCCGACATCGGCGCCGAACGCGACCGCGGATTACCTCGTGCGCACCCAGCCGAACTCGGTCGAGGCGCAGGAAGCCAAGGCACGCGCTGCCGAAATCATGGCGCAGAAAAAGGCGGCGAAGAAGTCGGGCAACCCGTGAGCCTGCGCTGAGACACTGACAGGCATGCGCATTCACGCGATCACGTTCGATCTCGACGACACGCTGTGGCCGATCGCGCCGGTCATGCTGCGTGCGGAGCAGCACCTCGACGCCTGGCTACGCGCGCATTGCCCACGCACGGCTGCGGCGTACCCGATCGAGGCGATGCGCGCATTGCGCGACCGCGTCGCCGGGGAAAACCCGCATATCACCCATGACTTCAGCGCACAGCGGCGGTTGTCGCTGCGCGAGGCCCTGTTGCCGCATGGCTATGCCGACGACCACGTCGACGCGGCCTTCGCCGCGTTCTACGCCGAGCGCAACCGCATCGAGTGCTACGCCGACGCGCTGCCCGCGCTGGATCAGCTGCGCGCGCGCTATCCGCTCGCCGCGATCACCAACGGCAACGCCGACCTTGAAGCGATCGGCCTCGCGCCGTACTTCCGTTTTTCTTTGCGCGCGGGCGCGTTCGGCGCGGCCAAACCGGCGGCGGAAATCTTCCACGCGGCGTGCGCGCAACTCGGCCTCGCGGCGGACGAAGTGCTGCACGTCGGAGACGATCCGGAACTCGACGTGATCGGCGCGCATCGCGCCGGTCTGCGCAGCGTCTGGCTGCACCGCGGCAGCACGACCTGGACCGAAGCGTCGGCCCAGTCCGAAGTCCATCCGGATCTGATCGTGCGCGATCTCGGCGAACTCGTCGCCGCGCTCGCCGACGCGCCCGAACCGGGCACCCGCGCCGGCCCGCGCTGACGCAGCGCGCGCAGTTACTTTGCCGCCTTGCCCTCGGCTGCCGGCCGCAACTGGTCAAGCATGAACGCGTAAGCTTCGGCGATTTCGCGCCAATGCGCATAGCGGCCGCTCTTGCCGCCATGGCCGGCCTCCATGTTGATCTTGAACAGCAGCGGATTGTTGTCGGTCTTCATCGCGCGCAGCTTCGCCACCCACTTTGCCGGCTCGTAATACTGCACCTGCGAATCGTTGAGGCCGGTGCTGACGAACATCGCCGGATAGGCCTGAGCCTCGACGTTGTCGTATGGCGAGTACGTGAGCATGTACTCGTAGAACTTCGTGTCCTGCGGGTTGCCCCATTCGTCGAACTCGTTCGTGGTCAGCGGGATCGACTCGTCGAGCATCGTCGTTACCACATCGACGAACGGCACCTGGGCGATGATGCCGCGATAGTCCTGCGGCGCCATGTTCGCGACCGCGCCCATCAGCAGGCCGCCCGCGCTGCGGCCGAAGGCGAACACCTTGTCCTTCGCAGCGATCTTCTGCGCGACGAGGTATTCGGTCGTGTCGATGAAGTCCAGGAACGTCATCCGCTTCCTCAGCAATTTGCCGTCTTCGTACCAGGCGCGCCCCATCTCGCCGCCGCCGCGGACGTGCGCCAGCGCGACGACGAAGCCGCGGTCGAGCAGGGAAACATAGGCGGGGTTGAAGTTCGGGTCGTTCGTCGCACCGTAGGCGCCGTAGCCGATCTGCAGCATCGGCGCGCTGCCGTCGCGTTTGGTGTCCTTGCGCCAGGCAAGCGATATCGGGATCTTGACGCCGTCGCGAGCGACGGCCCAGACGCGTTCGCTCGCATAGTTCGCAGCATCGTAGCCCACCACGTCTTCGCGCTTGCGCAGCTCGCGCTTGCCGCTGCGCATGTCGAGGTCGTAGACGGTTTTCGGTGTGACCAGGGAGGCGACCTCGTAACGCAGCACGTCGGTGTCGACCTCGCGGTTGTCGCCGATCACCATCGCGTAGTCGGCTTCGCCCGCGTCGACCAGCCGCGTCGCGCCCTCGCGCCACGGCTTGATGCGCACGCGCGCAAGGCCGTCGCTGTGCTCGCCGATGACGAGATAGTTGCGGAACAGGGCGATGCGGTCGACCGTCGCATCATTGCGCGCCGCCACGATCTCGCGCCAACGCTTCTTGTCGCCGACCTGGGCGTCGTCGACCTGCATCACGCGATAGTTCTTCGCCTGCCAATTCGTGCGCACCACCCAGCGCCGGTCGATGTGCTCGGCGTCGTACTTGAAATCGTGCTCGCGCGGGGCAAGCACCTTGAAGCGTGCCTTCGGCTGACTGGCCGGGATGAAGCGCACCTCGCTCGACAGCGTCGACTGCGATTCGAGCGCGATGAACTTGTCGTCGCCCGTGCGTGCCACGTCGAGGTAGTAGCTGTGATCGCGCTCCTCGTATACGACCGGATCCTTCTTCGCATCGCTGCCGAGCACGTGCTTCTTCACGCGCACGGTGAGCAGCGTGATCGGATCGTTCTCGACGTAGAACAGGGTGCGGTTGTCATCGGCCCAGGCCACCGCGCCGGAGCTGTTCGCCAGCACGTCGGGCAGCAGCTTGCCGCTGACGAGGTCCTTGATGCGGATCGTGAACTGCTGGCGACCGGCGACGTCCTCGGCATAGGCGATCAGCTTCTCGCTCGGGCTGACCTCGTACCGCCCGATCTGGAAGAAGTCGTGCCCCTTGGCCAGCGCGGGACCATCGAGCAGCACTTCCTCGCGCGCATCGGGGCTGCCGCAGCGGCGCGAATGGAGGGCGTACTCCGCGGCTTGCGCGTAGTGCGTCTGGTACCAGCAGTGGCGGTACTTCACCGGCACGCTCGCATCATCCGGGGCCAGGCGCGCAGTGATTTCCTGGTACAGCGCCTCCTGCTGCGCCTGCGTGTGCGCGGTCATCTGCGCGTAGTACGCATTCTCGGCCTTGAGGTAGTTGAGCACCTCGGGTTTGCTGCGCGTGTCATCGCGCAGCCAATAGTAGTTGTCGATGCGCGTGCCGCTCGGCGCGGATATCGGATACGGATGCACCGCGGCGACCGGCGGCTGCGCTGGCGGCACAACGGGCTCGCGCGGTTGCATTGCGCAGCCGGCGAGGACGAGTCCGGCCGACGCCAGAAATATCGAAACGCGAATGGAGCGGAAAGGAATCGCGGACATGGACGGGCCATCGAATTCACTGCGAAGCGGCGATGGTAGACAGGCCGGCGGCACGAAACAATCCGGCTGGCGGCGCACTAACGCAATCCGAACATTCGATCGATAGAATCGGCGACTTTGTTCGCAACCGGGGTAGTCCATGTCGTCGAATTCCACCCAGCCGGGCATGCAACCGCTGCCGCTGCTGATCTTCTCCTCGCGCTGGCTGCAACTGCCGCTGTATTTGGGCCTGATCGTCGCACAGGGGGTCTACGTCGTGCTCTTCGTCAAGGAGCTGTGGCATTTGATCGTTGGCGCGGTGAATTTCGGCGAACAGGAGATCATGTTGATCGTGCTCGGCCTGATCGACGTAGTCATGATCTCGAACCTGCTCGTCATGGTCATCGTCGGCGGCTACGAGACCTTCGTCTCGCGCCTGCGCCTGGAAGACCACCCCGACCAGCCGGAATGGCTCAGCCACGTCAACGCCTCGGTGCTCAAGGTCAAGCTGGCGATGGCGATCATCGGTATCTCTTCGATCCACCTGCTAAAGACCTTCATCGCATCGGGTGCACTCGAAGGTCTGCCGTTCTGTACGCCCGAGGACTTCATGTTGATCAAGGACACCTCGGTCGCCGCGCCACGCTGCAACACGCTGACGCCGACCGGGGTGATGTGGCAGACGATCATCCACTGCGTGTTCATCCTGTCCGCGATCGGCATCGCGGTCACCGACCGCCTCATGAACGGCGGCACGGCACGCAAGGCGGCGGCGCACTGAGCAGAGCCGACGCCGACACGCCCGCGTCGATGTGCCGGGCCGGGAGGGCCGCGGCCAGACCGCCGCTTCACGCCGCGGCCGGCAAGTGCTTCTCGTAGCGCCACGCATCCGCGCCGTCTTCGTAGAAGCGACGCTTGCCGCCGAAGCGATGGAAGCCGAGGCGCTCGTACAGCGCGATCGCGGCGTGGTTGTCCGTGCGCACTTCCAGGCGCAGGCGCGCGCAGTTCCGCCGCCGCGCCGCGTGCTCCACCGCGGCGAGCAGCGCCTTGGCGACGCCGCGGCCGCGCGCGTGTTCGGCGACCGCGATCGAATACAGGCGCGCGATGTCGCTGCCGGCGCGATAGAACACGACGGCCTTGCCGAGCAGGCCACCCGCATCGGCCGCTGCGAACACGTCCGCAGTTGCGCTGCGCAGGTGCTGCCGGTATTGCCGGCGCGAGAGGTGGTCGGAGGTGAACGCCGCGCGCTCGAGCGCAAGCAGCCCGTCGAGATCGGCGTCGACGGCCGGGCGGATGGGAATGTCGGTGTGCGGGGCAGGCATGGACGCAGCCTAAGCCAAGCCCGCGGATCGAGACAACGGCCAGCGCCCGCCAACGGGCGAATTCCGCGCGAATTGTTGAATTTGGCTGAATCCCGCGCCGCGCAGTTGTGTCAAACTGCGCGCCCTGCCACCACGGCGCAGCCCGCCATGTCCGAACCTCCGAGTGTATTTTCAGCGGGCTTTGCGTCCGCCCTGGAGCGGCCGTCCCGGCGGCATTTTTCAATCTCGGGTGCGAACCGCGCATGAGTCGCCTGGTCATCGTCGTGGAAAAGGCCTCGGACTGGGGCTCGTACTATCCGTCCGACAACGTCGTCGCGGCGCAGGACTACCTCAAGGAGCCGATCGCGGCCGATGACGAGCGCGTGCAGGTAATCAATCTCTGCCGCAGCTACAAGTATCTCGGCATCGGCTACTACGTCTCGCTGCTCGCCGAGGCGCGCGGGCACAAAGTGATCCCGTCGGTGCGCACGATCAACGACCTGCGCAAACGCGCGTTGTACGGCCTCGACATCGAGGACCTCAACCAGAAGCTGACCAAATTCCTGCCCGAGGGCGGGCGCGACACCACCGATTTCGGCGTGCTCGTCTATTTCGGCGAGACGAGCTACACGACGCTGTCCGATCTCGCCCGCCAGGTATTCGACACGTTTCCATGCCCGATCCTGCGCCTGGAATTCGAACGCGAGAAGGTCTGGCAGATCGCCGCGATCAAGCCTGCCGGCCTGCACACACTGACCGACCAGCAGGAAGATTCCTTCGCCGCTTCGCTCGACAAGTTCTCGAAGAAACTCTGGCGCAGGCCGCGCGCGCGCAAGGCCTATCGCTACGACATCGCGATGCTCGCCGATCCGAACGAGGCGATGCCGCCGTCGAACAAGCGCGCACTGAAATCGTTCGTCGAGGCTGGCCGCGAAATAGGCATCGAGGTGGAGATCATCGGCAAGAACGATTACTCGCGCCTGGCCGAATACGACGGCCTGTTCATCCGCGAGACGACCGCGATCGACAACCACACCTACCGCTTCGCCAACAAGGCGGAGAAGGAAGGCATGGTCGTGATCGACGACCCGGGCTCGATCCTCAAGTGCACGAACAAGATCTATCTGCACGATCTGCTCAAGTCGCGCAAGCTGGCCACGCCGAAAACCGAAATCCTCTATCGCGACGACGCGAAGAAGCTGGCCGAGTTGCCCGACCAGCTCGGTTTTCCGATCGTGCTGAAGATTCCGGACGGCTCGTTCTCGCGCGGCATCGTCAAGGTGGAAACGGTCGAGGAACTGAAGAAGGCCGCCGACGACCTGTTCCAGCACACCGCGCTCGTGCTCGCCCAGGAATTCATGTTCACCGAATTCGACTGGCGCATCGGCGTGCTCGACGGCCAGGCGCTGTACGCCTGCCAGTACTTCATGTCACGCGGCCACTGGCAGATCTACAACCACGGCGCCAATGCGACGCAGAAATCCGGCGGCTTCAAGACCCTGCCCGTACGCGACGCGCCGAGCGAGGTGGTCAAGCTCGCGCTCAAGGCCACCGCCTCGATCGGCGATGGTCTCTACGGCGTCGATCTCAAGCAGAACAGCGAGCGCAACGTCGTCATCGAGGTCAACGACAACCCCTCGATCGACGCCGGCGTCGAGGACGACTATCTCGGCGAGGACCTGTACCGGCGCATCATGGAGGAATTCCTGCGCCGGCTCGAGCGCAAGCGGCTCGGCATCGCCGATTGATCGGCCCGAACACCCGGGCTTCAAAAAATTGGCCTTCCCCGGCCCTGCCAACTAGCGCAACAGGAGAGCGGTGAGCAGCGCATCGGTACGCCGGCGCGCACGCCATACGCGCGCCGACCCACGTACGCGACGTGCGCGGCGCGGCGCGGATTCACCATGAAAATGGGAAAGCCGACGCCAGGACTTGCGCGATGCGGATGCCAGGAGCCGCCAGCGCAGCATTGCCAGTTGTGCCGCAGGCATGATCACAAGCCACAGCGGCAGCCAGCCGATCCACTCGCTGTAGCCGCGCGAGGCGGGCAGGCACAATACCGCAATGCAGCCGAGCGCCAACCATGCCTGCGCGACGCGCACCGCGATCACGGGTTCTTTCAAGCCGAACGACGGCACCGCACTTGAATGCAACAAGGCTGAACGCATGATCTACTCCATTCACTCGCCAGGGTTGCCGGCGAGAATGCGCGGCGGCCATCTCAGCGATTGAGATTTCCCGAATCCGCGGAAATTTCCGCCGGACATTCCCGCTTTTGCCGGAATGCCGGCAAAATGCCAGCCTCGCGCGCAGGTCGAATTGGTGAGGGTTCCAGAATGGAAGGTTCGCACTTCCTGCAATACATGGTTATGTTCCTGGCTGCCGCGGTGGTCGCGGTGGCGCTGTCCAAGCGCGCGGGTCTCGGCGCGGTGCTTGGTTATCTCGGCGCGGGCGCGCTGATCGGGCCGAACCTGCTCGGGTTCGCACCGGACATGAGCCAGGCGAACGAGCTGTCCGAACTCGGCGTGATCCTGCTGCTGTTCGTGATCGGCCTCGAACTCTCGCCTGCGCGCCTGTGGTTGATGCGCCGCGCCGTGTTCGGTGCGGGGCTGGTCCAGGTCGTGCTTTCGGCAGCCGTGCTCGGCGGCATCGCGTTCGCGTTCGGCAGCGGCATCGACACGGCGATCATCATCGGCCTCGCCCTGGCGCTGTCTTCGACCGCGATCGGCCTGCAGACTCTGGCCGAACGCAAGGAGATCGGCGAGCCGCACGGCCGCCTCGCGTTCGCGATCCTGCTGTTTCAGGATCTCGCCGCGATCCCGATCCTCGCCCTCGTGCCGCTGCTCGGCGTACACAGCGCCGCGGAGGCGAGCGGCAACGTCTGGCTGGCTGCGGCAAAGGCAATCGGCATCATCGCCGTCGTCGCCGTCGGCGGCCGCTACCTGTTGCGCCCGATCTTCCGTGCGGTCGCGGGCACGCAGATTCCTGAGGTGTTCACGGCGATGGCGCTGCTCGTGGTGTTCGGCGCGGCCTGGTTGATGCAGCTTGCCAACATGCAGATGTCACTCGGCGCGTTCCTCGCCGGCGTGCTGCTCGCCGACTCGGAATTCCGCCACGAGATCGAATCGCAGATCGAGCCATTCAAGGGCCTGCTGCTTGGCCTGTTCTTCGTCGGCATCGGCGTCTCGCTCGATCTCGGCCTGGTCAAGCAGCAACCGCTCATGGTCGGTCTGGTCGTCGCCAGCATCCTTGCGGTCAAGGCGCTCGCGCTGCTCGCGATCGGCAAGCTCGCGGGCAAACTCGACTTCGAGCAATCGGTCAAGCTCGCGTTCGTGCTCGCCGGCGGCGGCGAGTTCGCCTTCGTCGTGCTCAACCTCGCCCGCGACCACCAGTTGCTCGAGGCGGGCCAGCACAGCCTGCTCGTCGTCTCGGTCACCTTGTCGATGGCGCTGACCCCGCTGCTCGTGATCGGCGGCGGCCAGTGGCTTGCCGGGCAGAAGAAGAAACCGCAGCCGGAGTTCGACGTCATCCCGGACGAACACCCGCGCGTCATCATCGCCGGTTACGGCCGCGTCGGCCAGATCGTCGCGCGCGTGTTGCGCGCGCAGAGGATCCCGTTCACCGCGCTGGAGAGCTCGGTCGAACAGGTCGAACTCGTGCGCCGTTTCAACCAGAACATCTATTTCGGTGATTCGAGCCGGCCCGAGCTGCTGCGCGCAGCCGGCATCGAGAAAGCCGAGGTCTTCGTGCTCACGACCGACGACCCGGAACTCAACATTCGCACCGCGCGCATCGTCAAACGCCTGTACCCGCACATCAAGATCATCGCGCGCGCGCGCAACCGCCAGCATGTCTGGCGCCTGATGGACCTGAGCATCGACGGCATCGTGCGCGACACGTTCTATTCCAGCCTGGTCATGGCCAAAGGCGTGCTCGTCGACCTCGGCATCGCACCCGAGATAGCGAAGGCACGCATCGACATCTTCCGCAAGCGCGACGAGCAGTTGCTGCGCGACCAACACCTCGTCTACGACGACGACGCGGCGCTGCTGCAAACGTCCAAGGAGGCGCTGGTCGACCTCGACCGGTTGTTCGAAGCCGACGAGCGCCCGATACAGATCGGGAACGACGAGGACGACGAGGGCAAGGCGATGATTGCCGGCACGCCGTGACGCAATCCGCGGCGCGCGCGGAACGCCGGATGATGAATGAACGCGCGACCGTGCCATCCGGCACTCCCGCCGGCACTTGAGACGCCGTAGAGTTGTCTCCACGTTGGCCAGTACCCAAGCCATCGAGACGACCGATGCTGACCTTCATCCTCTGGCTGTTGCTGTTCGTGTTCTGCTGGCCGATCGCGCTGCTCGCGCTGATCCTCTACCCGATCGTCTGGCTCCTGCTGCTGCCGTTCCGTCTTGCCGGCATCGCGCTCGAAGGCGTGTTCGAATTCCTGCGCGCGCTGCTGCTGCTACCCGCACGCGTGCTTGGCGGCCGCCCGGCGCCACGCTGAGGCGGCAGCATGGCAATGGTGACGTTCGCGCCGCCGCGCATGGTGGCGCGGCGAGTGTTCAGGTTTGCGTCGCGCCATCGTTGTCCTCGAAGCGATAGCCGAGGCCGTAGATCGAGGTGATCGGGTCGGCGCCGGCCTCGCCGAGCTTGCGCCGCAGATTCTTGATGTGGCTGTCCACGGTGCGGTCGCTGACCACGCGATGGTCGCTGTACAGCGCGTCCATCAGTTGCTGGCGCGAGTAGACGCGACCCGGCTGCGCCGACAGCTTGCGCAGCAGGCGGAACTCGACCGGGGTCAACGCGACCGCCTGGCCGCGCACGCGCGCCTCGAAACGTTCCTCGTCGAGTTCGACCGCAGTGGGCCTCGCGGGATCGACCGGCGCGACGCGACGGAGTACCGCGCGCACCCGCGCGACCACTTCGCGCGGGCTGAACGGCTTGCAGATGTAGTCGTCCGCGCCAAGTTCGAGGCCGAGCAGGCGATCGATTTCCTCGACGCGCGCAGTCAGCATCAACAGCGGCACGTTGGCGCTGCGCGGATCGGTCGACGCGCGCAGCGTACGGCAGATTTCGAGACCGTCGACGCCCGGCAGCATGAGGTCGAGCACGACCGCATCGGGCGCGTGCTCGCGGATCCAATCGACCGTGCCTGCCCCCGTCTCGCGCAGACTGACACGAAACGCCGAGGCGGCCAGATAGTCACGCAGCAATGCGCCGATCTTCGGCTCGTCCTCGACGACGAGGATGTGCTTGCTGGAATCCGCGTCGTCGCGACTGCGGCCCGCTGAATCGTTCGCGCCGAAGGTCATGCGAGTGTCTCCGTGGCTTGGGGCAGATCGACGAAGATGGACAGCCCGCCGAGCGGCGAAGCCGCGGAGCGGATCGTACCGCCATGCGCCTCGACGATGGCGCGGCAGATCGCCAGGCCGAGGCCGGCGCCGCCGCTGTGGCGCGCACGCGAGCTGTCGATGCGGTACAGGCGATCGAACAGCAGCGGCAATGATTCGGCCGGTACGCCAGGCGGCGTGTCCTCAACGACAAGATGCGCCGATTCCTGCGCGCGCGCAAGCGCAATGCGGATGCGCCCCGGCGCATCGGTGTAGCGACGCGCGTTGACGATGAGATTGTCGAGCAACTGACCCAGGCGCCGCGCGTCACCGCGCACGGCAAGGGTGTCGGGAGGCACGCTCAATTCCAGCGCCAGGCCGGCATCGGCACAGGCTCGTTGGTGCAGTTGCACTGCATCGCGCACGACTTCGGCGAGATCGAGCAGCTCGAAACGGTATTCGAGCGCACCGGCGTCGGCGAGCGCGAGCTGGTACAGGTCCTCGATCAATCCCGAAAGGCGCTCGCCCTCGACCGCGAGCGAATCGAACGCAGCCGCTGTCGGCGCGCGCACGCCATCCTGCAGCGCCGCGATTTCGCCGCGCAGTACGGACAGCGGCGTGCGCAACTCGTGCGCGATGTCCGCGCCCCAACGCCGGCGCGCGTCGCGGTGCGCCTCGAGCGTCTGCGCGAGACGATTGAAATCGCGCGCGAGCGCACCGAGCTCGGCGCTGCCGCCCGCGGCGATGCGGCGCGCGTAGTCGCCGGCGGTAAGCGCATGCATGCCCGAGGCCAGCGCGCGCACCGGTGCGAGCAGCCAACGGGCGAGCGCGAAGGCGAAGCCGAGCGCGACGAGCAGCGCCACGGAGCCGGCGACGATCGCCGCACGCCGCTGGGCAAGCGCAAAGGCAAGGTCGGACCCGCCGAACGCGCGCGGCGGGATCTTGCGCATCAGCAGACTGCCGACCTCCGTGTCGCCGGAACGGATCACTTCGCGCAACAAGTCTTGTGCGTCGGCGATGCGCGCATCGCCGACGACGACGACGCCGGCCGCGTCGACCAGCAGGACCCGGCTGGACGCGCCACCGCGCGGTGGTGGCCCCCCGGGCGGCGGCCTGAGCTCGTTGCTGGAAGGCGGCTCGGGCGGCATGCCCAGCTCACCCTGAGTGACACCCGGGCCGGGCGACAGCTCATCGATCGGGGCTTTGTGCCTGAGGTGGAACGAATCGACGTAGGCGTCGAACGCATGCGCGTCGCCGCGCAGGAAATCCCACGAACCACCGCGTTCGGCGTAGGCCTCGCCGAGGCGTTCGGCCGTGGATTGCAGCCGCTGCAGCGTGACCTCGTTGAGGTAGGTCGAGAAGCCTTGGCGGAAACTGTGCTGCTGCCAGACAACGAAGCCGGCAATGATCGCCACGCTGAGCACGGCGAACGCGAGGAACAGGCGATGCCACAAACGCAGATGCATCGGATCGCAAGTACGAAAGAATGACGATCACGATAGCGCGCCGCGATGCGCCGCGAAACCGCGGCGCCCGCAGATTCACCGTTTCTCCACACTTTCCGGCAGGCCTCCTCCGACGCCACGCCGGGTTCTTGAGCAAGCCCGTCGTTGGAGCGAGCACAGCGGAACCCAGCAACCAACCCGCGAGCCTGTCGGTCGCGCGGCAAGCGGACGCCGAGGCGCAAGCGCTGGGGTTCGCGTCGCTCACCCCAACCTGCTCGCTGGACGTTGGCGCCTCCTGCCCTCGGGCCTTGCTGTCGTTCGCCATCGGGCCAGGACCGCCCTAACGTTCCGAGTGGCCCGAGTCGAAGTAGTCACGGCGACTGAACAGATCGGGCTTGATCAGGTCGATGAACGCGCGCGACTGTTCGGACAGGTACTTGCCCTTGCGCATGACGACGCCATAGCTGCGCTGGGGGAAAAAGCGGCGCAGGTTGCGCGCGACGAGGCGCTCGCCGTCGCCCGGCGTGAGGCAGATGCCGGTCACGATGGAAACCCCCTGGCCCATGCCGACATACTGCTTGATCACATCCCAGCCACCAACCTCGATCGCGACGTGGTAGGGCACCTTGCGTTGCTGGAATACCAGGTCGACCATGCGATAGGTGGTCAGGCGCTGCGGCGGCAGGATCAACCCGTACGGCGAGATATCCTCGAGCGCGATTTCGGCCTTGTCCGCGAGCGGATGCCCATGCGGCACGATCAGCATCGGATCGAACCAGCGTACCGGCTCGTATTCGAGATCGTGCGGCACATCGACCATCGAGCCGACGGCGAAATCGACCTTGTCCGAACGCAGCAACGCAAGGCCGTCGATGCCGGTGACGTTGGCGAGGTCGAGGCGTACGTCCGGAAATTTCTCGCGATAGGCGCGCACCCATTCGGGCAGCAGATACTGGATCGTCGCGTTGCCGCAGGCGATATGGATCTCGCGCACCGGCGTTCCGCTGCGCCGGTTGCGGAACTGGTGGTCGAGGTTTTCCATGCCCTCGACCAGCGGTCGCGCGAGATCGTAGAGCAGCAGGCCGTCGGCAGTGAGCGCCAGGCGCGGTCGCGTGCGCTCGAGCAGGCGCGCGCCGAAATCCGATTCCAGTGCCGACAATTGCAGGCTGACCGACGACGGCGACAAGAACAGTGATTCCGCCGCACGCACCACGGTGCCGAATTTCACCGCATAACAGAACGCACGCAGCTGCTTGAGGCGACTGCCCTTGTAGTAGAACCGTGCCGATTCGGCATCCGCCACACGCCGCGTCGTCGACCGGGGCTTGCCGCGACGACGCCCGCCGACACCGGCCTTACCCCCTTTTTTTTCTGAGTTTCTTGGCTTCATTGTTTTATGGATCAACTAGATAGTGATTATTTGACAATTTTAAATTGTTGTATTGAAACATTTGATTTGTCAAATAGAAGAATCGAGCCTAGTGTGCTGCTACGCAACAAAGTGGCCGGAGCGAACCGTGACCTGCAGCGCCGCAATGAACACCGACAACCGAACCGCGAGCAACGGGGCGCCGGCGACGCGCTCGGATTTCGCCGCCTGCGTCGACCGCTGCGTGCACGCACTGATCGACGGCCCGCAGAGCGCGGCGCTGGACGAGCAGGCGCAGTTGCGCCACTGGCTCGGCGACGAGGCGATCACGCTCGCCGATGGCTCGCCGATCGACTACGCCCTGTTCGACGACGCAATCCTCAGCGTGCAGGAGCGCGTCGCGCCCACCGCCGGCGTCCAGGGACTCAGCCAGCTGCTGCGCGCCTCGCGCCAGGTGGCCGAAACGATTTATGCAAGGAACCGGCTGCCCTGATTCCAGGACGAGCCGGCGCCGCAACCGCCGCCCCACCCACCAACGCAGGACTTCGATCATGAAAGCCAATCTCCCCTCCGCCGAACCGATCAAGCTCGACTGGGCCAACAACCCGCGCTGGGCCGGCATCAAGCGCAATTACACGGCCGAGGACGTCGTGCGCCTGCGCGGCACGGTACATGTGGAGCATTCGCTCGCGCGCCTCGGCGCGGAGAAACTGTGGAAGTCGCTGCACACCGACGACTTCGTCAACGCGCTCGGCGCGCTGACCGGCAACCAGGCCATGCAGCAGGTCAAGGCCGGCCTCAAGGCAATCTATCTGTCCGGCTGGCAGGTTGCCGCCGACGCCAACCTCGCAGGCCAGATGTATCCCGACCAGTCGCTGTACCCCGCCGACTCGGTGCCGGCCGTGGTCAAGCGCATCAACAACACCTTGCTGCGCGCCGATCAGCTCCAGCACGCCGAGGGCGACGACAGCATCGACTTCCTGCAGCCGATCGTGGCCGATGCCGAAGCCGGCTTCGGTGGTGTGCTCAACGCATTCGAACTGATGAAGGCGATGATCGAGGCCGGTGCTGCCGGCGTGCACTTCGAGGACCAGCTCGCCTCGGTGAAGAAGTGCGGCCACATGGGCGGCAAGGTGCTCGTGCCGACACGCGAAGCGGTGGAAAAACTCAACGCCGCGCGCCTTGCCGCCGACGTGCTCGGCGTGCCGACGCTGGTCGTCGCGCGCACCGATGCGGAAGCGGCCGACCTGCTGACCAGCGACGTCGACGCCAACGACCAGCCGTTCACCACGGGCGAGCGCACGGTCGAAGGTTTCTACAAAACCAGGAACGGTCTCGATCAGGCGGTCTCGCGCGGCCTGGCCTACGCGCCGTACGCGGACCTCGTGTGGTGCGAAACCGGCAAGCCCGACCTCGCCTTCGCCAAGGCCTTTGCCGATGCGATCCACGCGAAGTTTCCGGGCAAGATGCTCGCCTACAACTGCTCGCCGTCGTTCAACTGGAAGAAGAACCTCGATGATGCGACGATCGCCAAGTTCCAGAAGGAAATCGCCAGCTACGGCTACAAGTTCCAGTTCATCACCCTGGCCGGCTTCCACGCGCTGAACTACTCGATGTTCAACCTCGCGCACGGTTACGCGCGCCGCCAGATGAGCGCCTTCGTCGAACTGCAGGAGGCGGAATTCGCCGCGGCCGACAAGGGCTTCACCGCAGTCAAGCACCAGCGCGAAGTCGGCACCGGCTACTTCGATGCGGTGACACAGACGATCCAGCAGGGCCAGTCGTCGACAACCGCGCTGAAGGGCTCGACCGAGGAAGAGCAGTTCCACGGCGAGAAAGCGGCCTGATGCGAACCCAGTGCGCCCGGCGGGATATCCGGGCGCCCTGGCGAAACGGCGGAAATTTGGGAGATCGGCCACGCTTGGGTTAGCATTCGCACACGATGGGGGGGCTCATCGCGAGGCGTATGCGATGTCGTCGAAAATGTCGGACGATCGATCGGGAACTATCGAATCGCCGCTGGTTGCGGCAGAGTTGCCGCACGCGCGCGCACAGCGCCGGCTCACCGAAATCGAATTCACTCTGTTCGCCTCGATCGGCCATCCGCGCAGCGTTCCACCGGGTGAAACCATTTTCCGCAAGGGTGAGCGCGGGCGCGCCATGTTCGTGGTCGAGTCCGGCGAAATCCGCCTCGAATTCGGTGACGGCCTGCCGCCCAAGCTGGTCGGCGCGCGCGAGTTTTTCGGCGAACTTGCGTTGTTCATCGGCGATCACACGCGCGTCGCAAGCGCGATCGCGATCACGCAGACGCAGGTGCGCGTGGTCGACAACGCCCTGTTCGACTCGATCCTCGAGCACGAGCCGAGGCTGCTCGCACGGTTCATGCGCCGCTCGTTCGCCTACCTGGTCGCGAGCGAACAGCAGCTGATCGAACACCTCAAGCGGCGCAACGAGGACCTGATCGCGACCCTGCATTCGCTGCGCCAGACGCAGACCCTGCTCTCGGCGGCAAACACCCTCGTGCGCACCGACGAGCTGACCGGCCTGATCAATCGCCGCGGCTTGTACCAGTTCCTCGAAACGCTCGATCACAGCAGCACGACCGCGCGCCAGCTCGCGCTGCTGCTGATCGATCTCGATCGTTTCAAGGAAGTCAACGACGAGCTTGGCCACCTGGCCGGCGACCACGCGCTGCGCATCGTCGCCGGCCAACTCGGAACCCATGCCGGCGAGGGCGACATCTGCTGCCGTCTCGGCGGCGACGAATTCGCACTGCTCGTGCAGATCGACGATCACGACGAACTCGAAACCCGCGCCGCACGTATCGTTGCCTCGGTGCGCGCCCTGCGCTTGCCGTCGCCGCATCAGATGCTGTTCCTGTCAGTCAGCGTCGGCGCCAGCTTCTGCGATACCACCGCCGACTGGTCCGCCTGGTACAGCCATGCAGACCGCGCCTTGTACGAAGCCAAGGCCGAAGGCGGCGACGGTTGGCGCCTGCGCCGCACACCGAACCTGTAATCCGTTCGGCCGGCCGCGCAAGCGCCTGATGCCGCTGCTTTCGGGCGCCGGCTCTGGTCAACGCACCCGAAATCCCGCAAAATTCGAGACCCTGCGCAGCAAAACTACGCCGAACCCGGCGCAGCCTGGGGTCTTCGCGGGGCTAGCCCGGCTATGAGTTCAATCGGATTGGAACGGTCAGGATCACCACCCGAGCAGGCCGCGGTCGCGCCGGTGCTGCGCGCGCTCGCGATTTGCGATCTCGCCGACAGCACCGCCCTGATCCATCAGCTCGGCGACCTGCGTGCGGCCGAACTCCTGCGCCGCCATGACCGCCTGACGCGCGACCTGCTGCAGCGCCACGGTGGCCGCGAAATCGACAAGACCGACGGTTTTCTCATGATTTTCGAGCGCCCGGTGCAGGCCGTCGCCTTCGCGCTCGATTACCAACGCCGGCTCGGCGAACTGAGCAAACAGGAAACCGTGCCGCTGCGCGCACGCGTCGGCATCCACGTCGGCGAGGTCGTGTTGTGGAAGAATTCGGCCAGCGACGTCTGGCGCGGTGCCAAGCCGCTCGAAGCCGAAGGCATGGTCAAACCCGTCGCCGCGCGCCTGATGAGCATCGCGCGGCCCGGCCAGATCCTGCTCTCGGGCATCGCCTACACCCTCACGCGACGTGCCCATTCGGAAATGGACGGATACCCGGCACTGCGCTGGCGCGCGCACGGCAATTACCGTTTCAAAGGTGTGCCCGACCCGGTGCAGGTGCATGAGGTAGGCGAGCAAGGCATCGCGCCGTTCAAGCCGCCCTCGTGGAGCGGCAAGGCGCATCGCGAGATTCCCTGGTGGCGGCGCCCGAGTACGCTGGCCATCGAGGCCGCGGCCGCGGTCGTGGTCATCGCCGTGCCGGTGTGGCTCACGCTGCGCAGCCCGCCCGCGATCGCATTCGCCGCGCGCGACTGGGTCGTGGTCGGCGACTTCAAGAACCTGACCGACGACACCTCGTTCGACGATTCGCTGCAAAGCGCTTTTCGCATCGGCCTCGAGCAATCGCACCACGTCAATGTACTCGCCGACCTCAAGGCGCGTGAAACGCTCAAGCTGATGCAGCGCGATCCGGACAAGACCGCAATCGACCGCGAAACCGGCAGCGAGATCGCGATCCGCGACGGCGTGCGCGCGCTGATCCTGCCGAGCATCGCCGAAATCGGCGGGCGCGTACGCGTCACCGCCGAAGTGATCGATCCGCACACACAGACCACCGTCTACTCCGAATCGGCCGACGGTATCGGCGAAAGCTCGGTGCTGTCCTCGCTGGACAAAGTCAACGCGCAACTGCGCGTGCGCCTCGGCGAAGCGCTGGCGACCGTGACGCAGGAATCGCAGCCGCTGGAAAAGGTCGCAACGAAGAGCCTCGATGCGCTGCGCGCGTATTCGCTGGGCGACAAGGCCTACGATGCGGGTGATGCAAAAAATGCGCTGACGTTCTATCGGCAGGCGATCAAATTCGATCCGGGATTCGCGCGCGCGTATCTGATGTTGTCGCGCATCTATCTGTGGCTCGGGCAGAGCGCAGACGCAGTGAAGGCTGTGAACATCGCAGCGCAGTACCCGGACCGCTTGTCGCCGCGCGAGGCTTTGAGTGCGGACGCCTGGAAAGCCTCGTTGATTGGATCACAGACCGCAGCCATCGAAAAATGGAAGTCTTTGGCTGAGTTGTATCCGGACTATTTCAATGCCCAGGGTCACTACGCTTATTTTTCTAGAGAATTCGGGAACCAATATGGAAGTGATGTCGTTCAGGCAGCGGAAAAATGCGCATCCCCAAGAAGCCCGAGCATAAGTGTGTGTCAGGAGATATTGGGATTTCTCGACCTCGGCAATGAGCACTATGAGGAAGCCGCGGGCAAATTTGCGTCGAGTCACGAACCCGGCGCTTCGATTGGCGTCTACGACGCCCGAGCTTTCGCTGCGTCAAGGGCATTCACCAAAGCGGAAGCCTTTTTGAGTTCCGCGAAATTGGGGACTTCACGTCTCGATAACGGACTACGCGTCACTCCAATTGCCATCGCATTGGACCAAGGGCATTGGGATGATGCCTGGAAACTGCTCGACTCGGCGAAACGAGATGCTGCGAAAATCGACGGCCGATTATTTACCTATTTTCTGGGCATCGAGGCGAGTCTTTCGTCGTTGCGCGAATCGAATGCAGCAACGGGAACTGAAGTTCGCGAGTACGCGAAAGCTGCCGTCGAAAACTTGGCAACGGCAAGCGATGTGGATCGCGCCGACGCACAAGTTGGCGCATTGTTCGCTGCTTACCTCGCCGCCCATGCACGCGATATCCCGCTTGCCAAGAGCGCACTTGACGCGGCAGGCCCGGCAACGAACGACAACGAATATCCGCTGTCGGCGAAAATGCGCGCAACAGCGCGTGCAGAAATAGAGCGCGTATCGGGCAACCCCAAAGAAGCTATATCGTCGCTGACCGCAAATGACGATTCCACGCTTTATCTAAGTCGCGCGGTCCTCATGCAGGCTTACTTCGACGACAAGAACTATTCCGCGGCGCGCGATCAGGCAAATTGGCTTGCTCGGCATCGCGGGCGTGCGTACGCTGAGTTCGTGCAACGCGATCTGCTTTTGCCATTCAACGTAGTGCAGTCCAATTTGGCGCTTCTCGATGTGGCCGAGAGCTCGTTGCTGCTTGGAGATCAAGCTCAAGCCCGTAACGCTCTCCACGCGTTCCAGAAAGTGTGGCCGATAGCGCCGAAGAGCGCATCGGTCCTCAAGCGCATTGCTTCCATTCAAGCGGATCTGAAGTAACCGCCAGGCGGCGAACAGCTACTCACGGAAGGGACTGATCTCGTGCAGGAGCTCGCCTTTGACCGACGAGAATACATGCAACTTGACCGGTCTCTGCGCCAACGTAACGCACAGCAGTTCGTCGATCAGTTTCAACAGCGCATCTAGAAATACGCTCTTGTCTGCCAACTTCGCCGGTTTGAGGTGCTTGTTCTCGCGCAGCATGGCTAGTTGCTTGTCCGGTACGCCAATGTCTGCCAGCGCCTGCAGCGGATCCTGCTCGTAGTGATGGCGAAACAGATCGTCGTCAGCCAGTTTGCGCAACAGTTTGAGCGCAAGTTTCTGATCGAGAATCTCGTCTTTCATCGCGCCCCCTGAGGCCAATGCTGCCGATGGTCTATGATGAACCGCGCGCTGCGGCCGCCGCGGTTCATCGTATCAGTTCAAAATCCAAAGGGATATCTCATGCGCGTACGCCGCTGCGGCAGCGTGATGCTGGAGCCGCGCGAGCGGCTGGAATTTGATCTTTCCGCGCTCGCCGCCGGCGGCAGCGGGCTTGTGCGCGTGCTCGAATGGGTCGCGCTCGCGCCGCATGTCGCAGGCGAAATCATCCTGACGCCGCAGGAAAGCACCGTGCTCGGCGGGTTGTCGCCATCGACGTGGATCGAGCTCGACGAGCTCGCGCGCGCGCACCCGCGCGCCGTACTCGACGCGCTCGCGGGCAAGTGGCTGCTGGTCGCTGAAGACAGCGAGGCCGCGCGCCGCGACCAGAAGCTGCGCGACACGCACTGGCGCACGCCGTCGGCGGTGATGCACTACGCCTCGCGCTGGACTGACGTCGACACCGAGGACCTGCAGCACGATTTCGCCGAGATGATAGGTGGGCGCCTGATCGACCGCCTCGGCCCACCGGCGCCGGCGGTGCGCGAACGGGTTCCGGCCGCGCAGCGCCTGCGTCTGCCGCCGAAGGGTGATGCCTCGCCGCTCGACGCGCTGCTCGACGGCCGCGTCACCTGCCGCAACTTCGATCGCATGCGCAAGCTCTCGCTGGACTCGTTTTCGGCGGTGCTGTATCGCACCTATGGCGCGCGCAAGGTCGACGAAACCACGCTGGGCATTCCGCTGCTGAAGAAGGGCGTGCCGGCAGCCGGCGCACTGCATGCCACCGAGGCGTACCTGATCGCGCAGCATGTCGAAGGGGTAGCGCCGGGCCTGTACCATTACCATCCGGTCGAGCATGCGCTGGAGCCGATGCGCAGGCTCGATGCCGCGGCTATTCCTGCACTGATCAAGCGCCTGACTGCGGCGCAGGACTACTTCGCCGATGCGCATGTCGTGGTCATTCCGACCAGCCGCTTCTTGCGCAATTTCTGGAAGTACCGCAACCACGCCAAGGCGTATCGCGCGCTGATCCTCGACGTCGGCCATCTGTCGCAGGTGCAGTATCTGGCCGCGACCGAACTCGGCCTCGGCGCGTTCGTCACCGCGGTGATCAACGAGATCGACATCGAGCGCGAGTTCGGCCTCGATCCGCTCGAGGAAGGGCCGCTCGCGGTGTGCGGCTTCGGCCACCGCGCCGAGGTGCGCAACGAGGCCGAATTCGACCCACTCAATTCGGTGTGGGCAGCGGAAAGTCCCGGGCCGCGCTGAAGGCGTTGCGCCCGGTGCCGATGGAACGCCTGCGCTCACGCGCAGGCGTCGCTGCGTTTCAGGCGAGCCTGAGCGGCAGTTTGCGCAGGCGCTGGCCCGTCGCCGCGAACACGGCGTTCGCCACGGCCGGCGCGATCGGCGGCGTGCCGGGTTCGCCGACACCGCCCATCCTGTCGGTGCTCGGCACGATGTGCACCTCGACCTTCGGCATCTCGTTCGCGCGCAGCACGAGGTAGTTGTGGAAATTCGATTGCTCGACCTTGCCGTCTTTGAGGGTCAGCTCGCTGTGCAACGCGGCGCCGAGACCGAAGGCGATGCCCGATTGCATCTGCGCCTCGATCGTGAGCGGATTGACCACCGGGCCGCAATCGATCGCGCAGACGACGCGGTGTACTTTTATCCTGCCTTTATCAGGCCCGTTGCCTTCGACCGACACTTCGACGATCTGCGCGACGTAGCTGCCGAAGGAGGCGTGCACGGCAATGCCGGCCGCGCGGCCCTTGGGCAGCGCCTTGCCCCAGCCGAACTTTTCTGCGGCGAGATCGAGCGCGAGGCGCTCGCGCGATTTTTCCGGCAGCAGCGCCTGGCGGTACTTCAACGGATCCTGCTTCGCCGCATGCGCGAGTTCGTCGACGAAGCTTTCGACGACGAAACCCGTGTGCGAGTGTCCGACCGAACGCCACCACAGCACGGTGATCGGACTCGATGGCGTATGCAGATCGACGCGATGCGCGGGTACGGCGTCGAGATACGGCGCATCGGCGGCACCTTCGACCGAGCTGCCATCGATACCGTCCTTGATCATCGCGCCCGCGAACGGCGTTCCGGCGATGATCGACTGACCGACGATCGTGTGTGCCCAGGCCGCAGGTTTGCCGTCTTTGGCCAGGGTCGCGCGCAGGCGCGACAGCCACATCGGCCGGTAGTAGCCGCCGTGGATGTCGTCCTCGCGCGTCCACACGACCTTGACCGTCTGCTTCGAAGCCTTCGCGACCTCGACCGCTTCGACGATGAAATCCGATTGCGGATTGGCGCGTCTGCCGAAGCCGCCGCCGAGAAACGTGGTGTGGATACGCACCTGCTCGGGTTTGAGACCGAGCAGTTTCGCTACGGCCATCTGGTCGACACCCTGAAACTGCGTGCCGGTCCAGATGTCGCAGCCATCCTTGCCGATTTCGGCAGTGCAGTTGAGCGGCTCCATCGGCGCATGTGCGAGGAACGGCACTTCGTATTCCGCCTCGATGACCTTGCCGGCCTTCAATACCGCGTCGACGTCACCGGCCTTCTTCGCCACGGTGCCGGTCGTCTGCGCGGCCTTGCGATACTCGGCACGCAGGCCGCTGGTGGAAATCGCCGCGCCGGGCCCGAGGTCCCAATCGACGACGAGCGCATCTCGGCCCTGCTTCGCCGCCCAGAAATGCTTGGCGAGCACGGCCACGCCGCTCGGTACCTGCATCACGTCGACGACGCCGGGCACGGTCCTGGCTTTGGTCGCGTCGAACGATTTCACCTTGGCACCGAACACCGGCGCGCGCGCGATCGTCGCGATCAGCATGCCCGGCCGTTTCACGTCGATGCCGAATTCGGCCGTGCCGGTCACCTTGGCCTTGCTGTCGAGGCGTTTGATCGGCTTGCCGATCAGACGGAATTCCTCGGGCTTCTTCAATGCGACATTGGTCGGCATCGGCAGCCTGGCCGCGGCCTCGGCGAGTTCGCCGTAGCTCGCCTTCTTGTCGCCGCAAAACACCATGCCGTTTTTGGTGCGGCAATCCGTGGTGCCGGCGAGATTCCATTTCTTCGCCGCCGCCGCGATCAACAGCGCGCGCGCCATCGCGCCCGCTTCGCGCAATTGCGCGAACGATTCCCACGTGCTCGTCGAACCGCCGGTCATTTGCAGGCCGAATACCGTGTGCCTGTACTCGGGTGCGGCCGGCGCATGCTCGACGTGCACTTTCGACCAGTCGCAATCGAGCTCGTCGGCGACGACCATCGGGATCGAGGTCCACACGCCCTGGCCCATCTCCGAGTGCTTGAGCAGCACGGTCACGCTGTTGTCTGGCGCGATGCGCACGAACGCGTTCGGCGGGATCGGCGCCGGTTGCTTGGCCACGTCCTGCGCGAACACGCGGCGCGCGCCGAGCGGCAGGAAGCAGGCGACGACGAGACCCGCCGACGCCGCGGCACCGGCCTTGAGAAAATCCCGACGGCTCGCCGTTTGCTTGAAACCCTTGCCTTCGGCAGCAGGTTGGGCCCGGGAGGCTGTCGAGGATTCCATCGACGCGATGACTTCGGAAAGATTCATGCCTTCACGCCACATGACTCACCTCCTCGCCGACTGCTGCCGTGGCGGTCAACGCCGCTGCACGATGCACCGCGGCGCGAATGCGTTGGTAGGTTCCACAACGGCAGATGTTGCCGCTCATCGCCGCATCGATGTCGGCGTCGGTCGGCTGCGGCTTTTGCTTGAGCAGCGCAACGGCGGTCATGATCTGGCCGGACTGGCAATAGCCGCACTGCACGACGTCGGCTTCGATCCACGCACGCTGCACGGGATGCTCGCCGTCCTTGCCGATGCCTTCGATGGTGGTGATTTTCTTGCCGGCGAGCGTCGCGACCGGCGTGACGCACGAACGCATCGCCACGCCGTCGACATGCACGGTGCAGGCGCCGCACTGGGCCATGCCGCAGCCGAACTTGGTGCCGGTCAGGCCGATCAGGTCGCGCAACACCCAGAGCAGCGGCATGTCGCCGGGCGCATCGACTTCATGCTCCCGCCCGTTGACGTCGAGTTTCATCGGACACCTCGCAGCGTTGGCCGTGGAAGTTGTGCACGCTACTCCGCGCAGGTGAAGAAATCCATACGCTGCGGAACATCCGTTTGACGGGTTCGGCACTGCGCTGCGGGGCTTGCCGCGCAGCGACGAATTGCAGGACGGACGGCCCGCGATTCGCGCTCAGGACAGGTGGCGCAAATCGGCAGGCAGGTCGATATCGGCGGCCAGTGCCTCGTTGGCGATCACCGCGACGCGGTCGCGATGCCGAACCAGCAGATCGCGCATGCCGCGATCCGCCGTCGGACAGAGCTCGTCGAACCATGCCCGCGGCAGCAGGGCCGGCACACCGGGTTTGTTCGCGTAGAACGACGCAGAACCACGTTCGGGCGCTTCGCGCCAGGCAGCGCGCAACGCAACCAGGTGCGCCGCGTCGAGCGTGGGCTGGTCGCAGAGCACGACGAGTACGCCCACGCATTCGGCTGCCAGCGCGGCGACTCCGGCATGCAGCGACGCGCCCAGTCCGTATCGCCAATCCGCGCAGTCGACGCGGCGCACGCGCAGATCCTGCACCTGCGCGAACACGGGGCCGGCTTCGCCGCCAAGCACGACGACCGCGTCGCCGGGTTGCGTTGCCAGCGCCATGCGTGCGGCGCGACGCACCAGGGTTTCGCCGTGGTGAAGCATGAGCTGCTTGGGCCGCCCCAGACGCGTCGACGCTCCGGCGGCGAGCACGACGACGCCGTGCACGGGCGCGTGATCAGGCACGCGCGTCTGCCGCCGCGGCCGCCGCGCCGCCACGCACCGGCGCGCAGAAGTGCTGCTGCAACTGCGCCGCAATCGCTAGCGCGACGGCTTCGCCGCCGTGGCCGCCGAGATCGAGCCCGACCGGCGCGCGCAGACGCGACGCGAGGCGTGCGCGCGCTGCCTCGTCAAGTTCGCCCAGCAGCGCATCGCGCCGTGCCGCGGGACCGAGCAGGCCGATGTAGCCGGCCTCGCCTGCGGCGCAAAAACGCAACCAGTCCCGGTCGAGCGAGTAGTTGTGGTTCATCAGCAGCATCGCGTCGTAGCGCTCGCCGGCCAGTGCGGCGGCCGCCACGGCGGGCGGCTGATCGATCAGACGATCGATGGCGGCGTCCTTGGCGAACGCGGCCCAGCGTCCGCGATGTTCGACGAGATCGGCGAACCAGCCCTGCCTGCGTGCGATCAGCGCCAGCGGTGCCGTTTCCGGCCCGGCACCGAACAGAAGCAGGCGCGGCGGCGCGGGAATGGTGATGCTCAAGCTCGTGACAGGGGACGTCGGCGATGCGCGGCCTTCGCTATCCCACCGTGCGGCAGGTTCGGGCGAGGCCGCCCCGACGAAACCGGCGTTGCCCGCGCCCGGCGCGGCTGCGTCCAGCGCAAACGACAGATGCAGGCCGACGCCGCGATCGAGCGCAGCGAACAGCGCGCGTGCGAGTGGCGCCTGCGGCGGCAACGGCAACAACAGCAAGGCAACGTGGCCGCGGCAGCCGATGCCGCTGCCGAACAGCAGATCCTCATCGCTGCGCGTATCGAACTCGACAATGGCCGCACGCCCGGACTTGTGCACTTCGCGCGACGCGTCTTCAAGCGCGGGTTCCAGGCAGCCTCCGCTGATCACGCCGTGGCGCAAACCCTTGCCGTCGAGCAGCACCAGCGCGCCGGGTTTCTGGTAGGTCGAGCCCTGGGTCGCGGTCACGATGCCGAGCACCGCGGTCTCGTTGCGCGCGTGGATGCGCCAGAGCACATCGAGCAGGCCGCGCAGGCCGCCGGCCGCGGCATTCACATCGCTGATCGTCATGCGCGTGATGTTAGCGTAGACGCGGCCGACGCGAGGCGCCCCACCGCGCGACGCCAACCGCCACCGCTACCAGCCGCGGGCGAACGCCGGCTGCGGCCCAACGCAGGAAAGCCCGCGAATTCGCACAACTCTTACGCCATCGTCAGGCTTTTGTAAGCTTTGTCCGGGTATCGTGTGCCCCGTAGTGCAGGACTCCCCAGGCCGCTACCCCCGGCCTCTGCATTGCGACCCCGAACGGCCCGCTCTCCCCAGCGGGCCGTTTTTTTTCGACAGCGGCAGGCGGCAACCGCACGAGTGCGGCGCGGGCGAACGCTGGCGGAAATGGTGCCGGGGCGCCCGGAAGCCGTTGCTTCAGGATCGCCGCCGCACCGGCACCTGCCAATGCTGCATGGCCTCGCGCGTGCATTTCCGGCCGAGTTCGATCAACTCGTCGGCGCGATGGAATTCGTAGAACGCACAGGCATTGCGCGGCACGCGCACGATCAGATCCGGCGGCTGCGCAGCAAGCTTGTAGCGCGTGACCGTCTGCTGCACCACGTCGAGCGTGCGCGCGAACAGTTCGAGCGCGCCTGGATCGGCGGCGCGTTCGGCATGCCGCTTTTCGCGCTTCTCCAGCAGCCCGTCGATGAAGCTCGCGATCTTGCGCCGCGACGTCGTCAGCGCGCCGCCGGCCTCGTTCGCGGGCGCGGGCAACGCCTCGACGTGCTCGTTCGCGGCCAGCGCCTCGTCCATGTCGCCGAAGGTCGCATCGCCCGTCGTTGTGCCCGGCTGGCCGGCCGGATCTTCGTCCGGGCCATTGACGTCGACCGCGATCGTGCAGTCGGTGAGATCGCGCAGCGTCGGCGTGACCGGCACCGGATTGAGCAGTCCGCCGTCGACGAGCGTGCGCCCCTCGTAGTGGTGCGGGCGGAAAACGGTCGGGATCGAGATCGAGGCGCGGATCGCGTCGAACAGCGGTCCGCGCGAGAACCACACCTCGCGTTGCGCGTAGAGATCGGTCGCGACCGCGGTGAAGTTGACCGGCAACTCCTCGATGCGCACCTCGCCGATCAGGTTCTTGATCTGGCCGAGCACGCGGTCGCCCTTGATGAAACCACCGCCGGAAAGCGTCCAGTCGAGCAGGCGCAGCACGTCGAGGCGCTGCAGCGTGCGCGACCAGTCGCGGTAGTCGTCGAGCTTGCCTGCGGCGTAGATGCCGCCGACCAGCGCGCCCATCGAGCAACCGGCGATGCTGCGGATGTCGAAACCCTGCGCGCGCAGTTCCTCGATCACGCCGATATGCGCGTAGCCGCGCGCACCGCCCGAACCGAGCACGAGCGAAACCGTCGGCGCAGCGCGTGAGTTGCTCATGCCGGGTCCCCGGCGTAGCCGCCGATCGTCAGCTGCAGCAGGATCTTCATTTCCTCGCGCAGGCTCAGCGGCGCGACGACTTCGGCATCGGGACCGTATTTGAGCACGTCCATCAGCAGCTCCTTCGAATTGCTGTACGGCAGTTTCAACTCATAGCGCCCGTCCTTGAGCCAGGCGCCCTGCTGCTGCGAGTGCCAGTGCTCGTCGGCGACCCAGCGCGCGGCGTGCGCGGAGAAACGCACCGTTGCCCAGTTTTTTGGCGCGCCGGAGAAGATGCCGTAGCTCGAGGCGAGATGCTTGTTCAATTCCTCGTCATCGCGATCGCTCGCGACGGCATCGAGCACCTGCGTATCCTTGATGCGATCGACGGCGAAGCTGCGCAGTCCGTCGCGGCTTTCGTCCCAGGCATCGAGATACCAGTTGTCGCGGTAGTGGGTCAGGCGCTGCGGCGATACCGCGCGCTCGGTCGCCTGGTCGGTCGAACGCGCGCGATAGGCGAACTTGAGGCGCTTGCGTTCGAGCACGGCGCTGGCGACATGGCGGAACGTCGCCTCGTCGATCTTGCGCGTACCGTAGCCGATCACGCGGATGCGCTCGAGCGGCGCCTTGCGCGCGCCGCCGTCGACCTGGCTGGTCAGCAGCTTGTCGATGCGCGAACGGAACGGCGCGAGCGCCGAGGCGAGCACGCCGGGACCGGTGCGGCCGATCAGCTCGTTGAGCGCAAGCAAGGCCTGCAACTCTTCGCTGGTCAGCCACAGACCCGGCAGTTCGAAACACTCGCCTTCCTCGACGGCATAGCTGTAAGCCGCGTTCTCGCCGTCACTTTCGATCGGCGCGCCGAGCGCGTCGCGCAGGAAGGCGATGTCGCGATAAGCGGTCGCGCGCGAGCATTCAAGCTCGTCGAGCAGGCGTGCCAGCGGCACCGGCCGGCGCGCCGACTTGAGGATGCGGTGCAGGGTCAGAATGCGTTCATAGCGGTCCATGCGGCTATGGTACGCGAACTCGGGAATGCCCGGCGCGGCGGATTTCGCCCTGGTGCAGACGCATCGCCGCACGCGTCCGCGCGTCTTCGCGCGAAGAAGACACGCGGGCGATCCCGAAGGGATGATACAAATGCAAATTGTATATTTATCCCATAAAATACAAATTAACGTTTTCCTGATGTATACCTGAATGAACGGAAGCTGACGCGGGTTCGATGCTGAAAACGTGGGACATAATGCGCCCCCTTTTCGAATCCGCTCACAGAACCAACAAGGAGATCCCGATGAACAAGACCATCCTCGCCTGCGCGCTCGCGCTGGCCCTCCCGTTCGCCGCGCATGCGGCCGACACGAACGACGGCAACTGGCACGGCAGCGGCGAAGCCGGCCTTGCCCTCGCGAGCGGCAACGCCAAGTCGCAGAACCTCAACGCCAAGCTGACGTTGAAGAAGGAAGACGATCTGTGGAAGTACGACTTCTTCCTCGAGGCGCAGCGCAGCAAGGCCAACGTGAAGACGTACTACGTCATTCCGCCGGCGACGGCAGGTGGTGCTTACACCATCGGCACGGGTTCGAGTTACGATCTGACCGCCAATCGCTACAACGCGGGTGCATCGGCCGGCTACAAGTTCGATGACCGCAGCTACATCGTTGGCGCGCTGCGTTACGAGCACGATGCGTTCTCGCCCTACACGTATCAGTACACCGCGTCGATCGGCTACGGCTATCAGGTGTTGAAGAACGCCGCGGATGAACTGTCGTTCGAAGTCGGCCCCGGCTACAAGGTGATTCAGCCGATCGCGCCGACCTTCGTCGACAATTCGGTGAATCCGCCGTTGATCACGAAGGGTCCGAAACCGGATTCCGAGAGTGGTGTTGTCCTGCGCGGCCTGGTCAACTACAAGCACAACTTCAACGAGTCGACCTCGCTCGTGAACACGCTCCTTGTCGAAGGCAATGGCGACAACACGTATCTGCAGAATGATCTCGGCCTGCAGGTGAAGATGAGCGATCGCCTCGCACTCAAGGCCGGCTATCAGGTGCGCCACAACACCGACGTGACCGTCGGCAAGAAAACCGACCAGCTGCTGACGACCAATCTCGTCTACGGCTTCTGATCGGCATCGACAGTGCGGTTTGATTCAAGTAAAACGGGCTCCTCGCGGGCCCGTTTTTTTGTGGCTTGCCTCTGCGCTGGTCGTTGAACGCAAATGTCAGTAGCGGTCAATCGCAACCGTACCTCCCAACAAAAGCCATGTCGCGCATTCTCGTCTTCCAGCACGTTGCCGCCGAACCGCTCGGCACGCTCGATCCGCTGATCCGGCGGCGCGGGCACCGGGTCAAGTTCGTCAACTTCGAACGCCAGCCCGAGGCCAAGCCGCGGCTCGACCGCTACCAGGGCCTGATCGTGCTCGGCGGGCCGATGAACGTCGAGGAACGCGACGCGCGCGCGCATCTGCAGACCGAGATCGAGGTGATCCGCGAGGCGCTCGTGCAGGGCAAGCCCGTGCTCGGCATCTGTCTCGGCGCGCAGCTGCTCGCGCACGCCCTCGGCGGCGAGGTGCGGCGCAACGCGGTCAGCGAAATCGGCTGGTACGAACTCGCGACCACCGACGCGGGCCGCAGCGATCCCGTGCTCGCGCCGCTCGGCGCCATCGCGCCGATCTTCCAGTGGCACGGCTATACCTTCGACCTCCCCGCGGGCGCCACGCATCTCGCGCGCACAGGCACGTGCGAGAACCAGGCCTTCCGCCACGGCGGCAACGCCTACGGTTTCCAGTTCCACCTCGAGATGGACAAGCCGCTGATCGAGCGCTGGCTCGAGCTGCCGGCCTATCGCGACGAGCTGATCGCCGCCGGTCTCGGCCGCGACGCCGATTCGATCCGCGCCGACACCTTCGCCCGCATCGAAGCGATGCAGCAACGCGCGCATGCGGTATTCAACAACTTCCTGGACCTGGTCGGCACGCCGGCGCGAAGGCGCAGGCTGGCGGCCACCGCGTAGCAGCTACCGCGATTTGGTCTTCTGTAAGTCGAGCAATGCGCGCGGCGCGGCAAACGTGTCGGCGCGAGCCTCGCGCCAGAACGACTGGAACACGGCATGCGCCGGCACCCCGCCGTTCAACAGCGCGCCGGGTTCAACGTATTGATAGAGCGTGGCGAGCGAGCGCACTTCGGTCGAGGACACGCGACGGATGATGTGCTCGGGGCCGAGCTGGCCCGGATGGGTCAGGCCAGCGGCGGCGATCAGTTCCTTGAGCGCCTTGAGCGTGTTGTCGTGGAACCTGTGCACGCGCTCGGACTTGCCCGGTACATCGAGTTTCTTCCAGCGCCCCGGATCCTGCGTGGCGACGCCGGTCGGGCAGCGGTCGGTGTGGCAGTTCTGCGACTGGATGCAGCCGAGCGCGAACATGAAACCGCGCGCGGCGTTGCACCAGTCGGCGCCGAGCGCGAGCGTGCGCGCGAGATCGAACGCGGTGATCACCTTGCCGCTCGCGCCGAGACTGATTTTGTCGCGCAGGTTCAGCCCGACCAGGGTGTTGTGGATCAGCAGCAGCGCCTCGCGCAGCGGCGCGCCGACATGGTCGGTGAATTCGGGCGGCGCCGCGCCGGTGCCGCCTTCGCCGCCGTCGACGACGATGAAATCGGGCAGGATGCCCGATTCCTGCATGGCCTTGGCGATGCCGAACCACTCCCACGGATGGCCGAGCGCGAGCTTGAAACCGGTCGGCTTGCCACCGGATTTTTCGCGCAGTCGGGCGACGAACTGGAGCAATCCCAGCGGCGTCGAGAACGCCGAATGCGCGGCCGGAGAAACGCAGTCGACGCCCATCGGCACCCCGCGCGCTTCGGCGATTTCCGCACTTACCTTGACCCCGGGCAACACGCCGCCATGGCCGGGCTTTGCGCCCTGCGAGAGCTTGATCTCGATCAGCTTCACCTGCGGGTCGATCGCATTCGCGGCGAATTTGTCGAGGCTGAAACTGCCGTCGTCGTTGCGGCAGCCGAAGTAGCCCGAGCCGATCTCCCAGCAGATGTCGCCGCCCATCTCGCGGTGGTAGCGCGACATCGAACCCTCGCCGGTGTCGTGGTAGAAGCCGCCGCGCTTGGCGCCTTCGTTGAGCGCGCGGATCGCATTCGCACTCAACGCACCGAAACTCATCGCCGAGATGTTGAACACGCTGGCCGAATACGGCTGCGTGCATTGCGGGCCGCCGATCGTGATGCGGAAGTCGTGGCTGGCGATCATCGAAGGCGCGAGCGAATGATTGATCCACTCGTATTGCGCTGCATACAAATTCAGCTCGCTGCCGAACGGACGCTTGTCCTCGACGTTCTTCGCGCGCTGATAGACGACGGAGCGCTGTGCGTGCGAGAACGGCACTTCCTCGGTGTCGGACTCGACCACGTACTGGCGCATCATCGGGCGGAAGAATTCGAAGAAGGTGCGGAGGTGGCCGGTGACCGGAAAATTCCGCTGCAGCGTATGCCGGGTCTGCAACAGGTCGCGCACACCGAGCAGCGACAGCGCGCCGCAGATGACCGCCGTCCAGCGCCACAACCATCCGTCCCAAAGCATGGCGACCGACAGTGCGAACAGCGCGAGGCAAAGCGCGAAGGGAAGGTAGCGCGAGGGCAGCATGTTTGCGTCTCGATGGAGGACCCGCGCGAGGATACTCCGTTGCGTTTGCCGCATGCGCGGCTGTCGATCCTCGGGATGGGAGAAGGCAAGGCCGGCAGGTTACACTTGACGCAATGGATCAGCCGTCTCCGCCGCAGAAACTTCGCCGTTCGCGAACGAAAGCGAAATCCGATGCGCAGGATTCGCTGCCGCTCGCCCCGCCCGCGGCGAAAAGCGCCACCGTGGCGGCGAGCCCGACGAAGGCGAGGCGGGCCGACCTCGGCGCGCGCCCGCGGATTTCCGTGCCGCCGGTCGGCGCGGTCAAACGCTCGCTCGGCAAGGCCGAAATCGAGAAACCGGCACATGCGGGCATCGACTGGGCAGGTTGGCGCGAGCGTCTGGTCGAATACGCGAAGCTCGCGCGCATGCACCGCCCGATCGGCGCGGCGCTGCTGCTGTGGCCGACCTGGTGGGCGCTGTGGCTTGCCGCCGGCGATTTTCCGCCATGGCGCGCGCTGCTGATCTTCACTCTCGGCGTATTCCTCATGCGCTCGGCCGGTTGCGTGATCAACGACTACGCGGACCGCAAGCTCGATCCACAGGTCAAGCGCACGCGCGAACGACCGATCGCGGCCGGGAAAATCGGGCCGCACGAAGCGTTGTTCGTGTTCGTCGCTTTGCTGGCGAGCGCTTTCGTGCTCGTGCTGTTCACCAATCGGCTGACGATCGAGCTGTCTTTCGTCGGCGCTTTCCTCGCCGCGACGTACCCGTTCACCAAACGCTACACGCACCTGCCGCAGGTCTATCTCGGTGCCGCCTTCGGCTGGGCCATTCCGATGGCCTTCGCCGCGGTGACGAACTCGACGCCGCCGCTGTGCTGGCTGCTGTTTCTCGCCAACGTGCTGTTCTCGACGATCTACGACACCGAATACGCGATGGTCGACCGCGACGACGACCGGCGCGTCGGCGCGAAGTCGACCGCGATCCTGTTCGGCGACGCCGACCTCGCCATTCTCGGCGTGCTCATGGCGACGTTCCTGCTGGCGATGGCACTGGTCGCGCAGCGCGGCCATCTGCACTGGCCGTATTTCGCCGGCGTCGCCATCGCCGCGGGCTTGTTCGCCCGGCAGCTGTGGACCATGCGCAAGCGTGATCGCGACGCATGCTTTGCCGCATTCCGCAACAACAACTGGGTCGGCATGGCGCTATGGGTGGGCATCGCCGTGTCGCTGGCGATGAAGTGAGAAGCAATCCAAGCACATGAACAACGTTGATCCGGTCGCGCTGCGCTACCTGCAAGTGGATGTTTTCTCGGAACGCGCCGGCGGTGGCAATCCACTTGCCGTTGTCTTCGGCGCGGAAGCGTGGGGCGATGCCGACATGCAGCGTTTCGCCAGGTGGACCAATCTGGTCGAAACCACTTTCGTGCTCGCACCGAGCGACGCGCGCGCGAGCTATCGCCTGCGCATCTTCACGCCGTCCAGGGAAATCCCGTTCGCCGGCCACCCGACCATAGGCAGCGCGCATGCCGCGCTCGAAATCGGCCGCGTGCAGGCGCGCGACGGCGAGCTGATTCAGGAATGCGGCGCGGGCCTGCTGCCTGTACGCATCGATGGCGAAGGGACGTCCAGACGTCTATTTGTCCAGGCGCCGGCGGCGCGCGTGTTGCGCAGCGGCGCTGACGATGCGCTGCTGCGCGCGGTGCTTGGCGATACGCCGCTCGGCGCGCTGCCGCCCGCGTTCATCGAGGGCGGGCGTCGCTGGTGGGTGGCCGAGCTCGCCGACGAGGCCTCGTTGCGCGCGTGGAAGCCGGATCATGCGGCGATCCTCGCGCTCGCGCGCGCGGGCGACAGTCTCGGCCTGTGCGCTTTTGCGCGCGCGGGCGGCGCCCCCGACGACTATCAGCTCGTCGTGCGCGCATTCCCGGCCGGCGTCGGCATCGTCGAGGACCCCGCCTCCGGCGCGGCGAACGGATTGATCGCTGCCTATATCGCGCAGCGCGAGCCGCAGGGTGCGCTCGCGCGCGGCTATCGCGTCAGCCAGGGCCGCGAAATGGGTCACGACGCCACGATCGACGTGCGCATCGACGGCGGCGATGCGGTCTGGGTCGGCGGGCGGTCGCACACCATTATCGACGGCGCGCTCAGGACGCGCGTGGCATAGCGGCTTCGCGCGTCGCCAGCCGGACGCCGAATGCAGCGAGGGCGAAGCCGGCCATCTTGGCCAGGGTCAGCGCATCGCCAAGCACGAAGTAGTTCATGATCGCGGTGACCGGCGGCACCAGGAAAAACAGTGCGGCCACGCGGCTCGCGGCGCCACGCCGCAGCAACACGAACATCAGCGCGAACCCGACCAGCGAATTGACCACGATGAGCCAGCCCAGGCTGCCGAGAAGCGCCGTCGAGGCGTCGAAACGGAAACCTTCGTGCAGCGCGAATGGCAGCAGCAGCACGGTCGCGCTGGCCTGCTGGATCGCGAGCCCCGCGCATGGATCGACGTCGACCGCAAAGCGCTTCTGGTACACCGTGCCTGCGCCGATGCCGGCAAGGCCAAGCAGCAGCAGCGCGTAAGCGATCCACGGCGCATCGTTGCTGCCGATGCGGTCGGCGACCGCGAGCGCCACGCCGGCGGCGCCGAACGCGAACCCGAGCCATTGGCGCGGCGCCAGCGCTTCGCCGAGCGCTCGCGAAATCAGCGCGGTCGCGATCGGGGTCATGCCGATCACGAGCGCGGCGATGCCGACGTTGACGTCGAGGGCGACGGCGACGTACAGCGCGCCGAACGACAACGCCAGCGACAATGCGCCGGTCACCGCGCTGTGCAGCACCGCGCGGCCGCGCGGCCATGGCGCGCGCGCGAACAGGGCCAGTGCCGCGAGCAGCACGGCGGCGCTGCCGAAGCGCAGCACGAGCAAGGTAAGCGGCGCCGCATGCGCGAGCGCGAGCTTTGCTGCCGGGTAGCCCGTGCACCAGAGCAGCACGAATGCGCCGCCGAGCAGCGCGGTCGGCGGCGCAAGCTTCGGCGCGGAAACGGCGGCCAGCGGTGGCATTTCGAGTTTCATTGCGACGTTCCGATCTCCAGTCGCGGGCAGGATAGGCGCGCGCGAGTTCGCGATAAACGGGATAGAATGCAATGAACTATTGTGGAATCTGCAATAATGGACCGGTTCAACGAAGTCGTGGCGTTCGTCGAGGTCGCACGTCGGCGCAGTTTCGCCGCCGCGGCACGCGAGCTCGACTGGCACGTCTCCGCGGTCAGCCGCGCGGTCGCCGCGCTCGAGAAGCGGCTCGGCGTGCGCCTGCTGCAGCGGACCACGCGCAGCGTCGCGCCGACCGAGGCCGGGCGCGCGTATTTCCAGCGCTGCGAAACTCTGCTCGGCGAGTTCGATGGCGCCGACGCCGCGGTACGCGATCTCGGTTCGACGCTGACCGGCACGTTGCGCGTCAGCCTGCCGAGCGGCTTCGGCCTGACCCATATCGCACCGGTGCTCGACCGTTTCCTCGCCGCGCATCCGCAGTTGCGGCTCGACCTGGATTTGTCCAACCGCTTCGTCGACCTGGTCGAGGAAGGTTTCGACCTGGCCCTGCGCATCGGCGAGCTTGCCGACTCGCAGCTGATCGCGCGGCGGCTTGCGCCGAACCGGCAGATTCTCGTCGCCAGCCCCGGCTACCTTGCGCGCCGCGGTGTGCCGCGGCGGCCGCAGCAGCTCGCCACGCACGACTGCCTCGTCCATGTCGGCGGCACGTTTCCGCCGGGGCGCTGGGAATTCGTGCGTGGCGATGCGCGCTGCGCACACGACGCGAACGGCCCGTTGCGCTCGAACAACGCGCTCGCGCTGCTCGCCGCTTGCCGCAGCGGCGTCGGCATCCTGCTCGTCGCCGAGGTGCTCGCCACGGACGATCTGCGCAGCGGCAAGCTCAAGCGCGTGCTGCCCGGCTGGTCGACCGCGGCGCGCGATGTTTACGCCGTCTACCCGAGCGCGCGCTTCGTGCCGGCCAAGGTGCGCGCGTTCGTCGATTTCGTCGCCGCCCACCTGTCCGCCGCGATGCCGCAGGCGGGACGCGGGGCCGGCGACGCCGACCGCCGCTGAAGCAACCGTCGCGCGTCGCGCTGCCACGACCGCGATTGAAATTAATTAACTATTCAATTATTATCCTTTCCATGCCCGGCAGAATATCCGCGAAATCGACGAGGCTGACCGCCGCGAGCAAGGCGAAGGCGATACGGCCGCGCGCGGCAAAGGCCGTTGCCGCGGCGCCGCGCGGCCCCGGGCGGCCGAGCGCAGCGGCGGGCATCGACCAGCGCCTGCGCCTGCTCGACGCGGCGATCGCGCTGTTCGGCGAACGCGGCATCGCGGCGACGCCGCTGCGCGAGATCGCACGCCGCGCCGGGGTCACGCCGGCCCTGCTGCACTACTATTTCGCGAGCAAGGACACACTCGTGCAAACCGTGCTCGACGAGCGCATCGCGCCGTTCATCGCCGTGTCGGTGGCGCCGCTGCGCGAGCCCTTGCCGAGCCCGCGCGCCACCCTGCGCCGCTTTGTCCAAACGCACATGCGCAACATCGCGGCCAATCCATGGATGCCGCGACTGATGGCGCGCGAGGTACTCAGCGAGGGCGGCGCGCTGCGCGCGCAGATGCAGGCGCAGTTCATGGCCACGATCGCGCCGATGGCGCTGTACCAGATCGCCGCGGCGCAGCGTCGCGGCGAAATCCGCAACGACCTGCAGCCGCTGCTGCTCGGTCTGTCGCTGATCAGCCTCGTCGTGTTTCCGTTCGCCGCGCTGCCGGTGTGGCGCGGCATGGCCACGGCGATGCTCGACGGCGTCGCCGCCGGCAAGGCGCAGACCCTGCGCACCTGGGCCAGAACGAAGGCCGCGCAGCAGCCCCTCCTGGAGGACGGCGTCAACGAGGCGCTGATCGCGCACACTCTGACCGTCATCGACAGCGTACTGGAGCCGATCCATGCGAAACCGAAACGCTAGTCTGTTCATCTGCATCGTCGCCTTGTCCGTCGCCGGCTGCGCACGCGAAAACGATGCCGGCGCGCTGCTCGGCACGCTCGAATGGGATCGCATCGCAATGCCCGCCGAGGTGTCCGAGCCGATCACGCAGATCCTGGTCAAGGAAGGCGAGCATGTCGCTGCCGACCAGCTGTTGCTCACGCTCGATCCGCGCCGCACGCAGGCGCAGGTCGACGCGGCGCAGGCCGATGTCGCGCGGCTCACCGCGGCCCTCGACGAACTGCGCCACGGTGCGCGCATCGAAACGATCGACGCTTCGCGCGCGGCACTCGCGCGCGCGCAGGCCGGCGCGGTCAACGCGAAACTCGCGCGCGACCGCGCGGCCGAAATCCGCAAGCGCGGACTCAACAGCCAGGCCGATCTCGACAACGCCGATGCCGCGCTGCGCCAGGCCAACGCCGAAACGAATTCCGCACGCGCCAGTCTCGACGAGCTGCTGCACGGCACGCGCGTCGAGGACGTCAGCCAGGGCGAGGCCGCGCTCGCGCAGGCCCGGGCACAGCTCGCGCAATTGCAGGTTACGCTGTCGCGCCTGAGCGTGCGCGCGACCCGCGCCGGCCGCGTCGATTTGCTGCCGTACAAGCTCGGCGACCGCCCCGCGCAAGGCGCAAGCTTGGTCAGCCTGCTCGTCGGCGACGCGCCGTATGCGCGCGTCTACGTGCCCGAGACCTTGCGTGCGAACCTCACGCAGGGCGCGCGCTTCAAGGTCAGCATCGACGGTGCCGCCGCGGCGTTCGACGCAACCGTGCAGCGCATCGCCAGCGAACCGACGTTCACCCCGTACTACGCGCTCAGCGGCGACGATGCGAGCCGGCTCGCCTGGCGCGCGGAGTTGCTGCTCGATGCCACGGACAAGACGAAGGAGTTGCCCGCGGGCCTGCCGTGCCGCGCGAGTCTTGCCGAAGAAAAAAAGCGTTGAACACAGATTTGCGCAGATAGAGAGCCGATCAAAGCGGATGTTGCAAAGGAAAATATGATCACTTTTGTTCTATCCGCTCTTATCCGCGGCAATCCGCCTTTTAACTGCGTTCAGCGCTTTTGCTCCTCCCGCACATGACTGAAAGCAACGCCATTGTCGCGCGCGGCCTGACCAAGAAGTTCGGCGGGCTCGTCGCGGTCGATCACGTCGACCTCACCGTGGCACGTGCGCAGGTCTACGGCTTCCTCGGGCCGAACGGCTCGGGCAAATCGACGACGATTCGCATGCTCTGCGGCCTGCTCCTGCCGACCAGCGGCGACATGCGCGTGCTCGACTGCACGATTCCGCGCGACGCCGAGGCGCTCAAGCGGCGCATCGGCTACATGACGCAGAAGTTCTCGCTCTACGATGACCTGAGCGTGGTCGAGAACCTCGATTTCGTCGCCGCCGTGCACGAGCTTTCGCGCAGCGACGCGAAGCAGCGCATCGAGGAACTGCTGCAGACGTACTGGCTGACGCAGCAGCACGACCAGCTCGCCGGCACCATGTCGGGCGGGCAGAAGCAGCGCCTCGCGCTCGCCGCGGCAGTGCTGCACAAGCCCGAGCTGCTGCTGCTCGACGAGCCAACCTCCGCGGTCGATCCGCAGTCGCGGCGCGAGTTCTGGGATTCGCTGTTCGCGCTCGCCGACGCCGGCACGACGATCCTCGTCTCCACGCACTACATGGACGAGGCCGAGCGCTGCCATCGTCTGGCCATCCTCGACCGCGGCCGTCTCGTCGCCGACGGCAGTCCGCGCGAACTCTGCGCGGCGCTGCCCGGCAGCGTGCTGCTGATCGAATGCGCAAACCCGCGCCGCGCGCAGCAGGCACTCGAAGGCGATGTCGCGATCGTGTCGATGGCGCAGATCGGCGCGCACTTGCGGGTGCTCGTGCGCTCAGGCGCGCAGGCGCGCACGGCGATTGCTGCGAGGCTGCAGCAGCAAGACATCGAGGCGCATGTCAGCGAAGTCGAAGCCAACCTCGAAGACGTGTTCGTCGTCGCCACGCAGAAGCCGCAACGCGAGGCCGCGCTACAATGAACCTGCGCCGCCTGTTTTCCATTGTGCTCAAGGAACTGCGCCAGTTGCGCCGCGACCGGCTCACGTTCGCGATGATCGTCGGCATCCCGACAATGCAGCTGCTGCTGTTCGGCTATGCGATCAACCTCGACATCCGCCACCTGCCCGCGGCCGTGCTCGATCAGGCGCAGACGGCGCACGCGCGCGAGGTCACCGCCGCGCTCGCGCAGACCGACGTGATGGATTTCCGCTACCGGCTGCGGACACCGCAGGAACTCGACGACCTGATCCGTGCCGGCAAGGTCAGCGCCGCGCTGGTGATCCCGCCCGACTTCGAGCGGCGCCTGGCCGAGCAGGCCCTGCCGCGCCCGCCAGCCGACCCGCGTGCGTTCGTGCGCCCGCCGTTGCAGATCGTGGTCGACGGCTCCGACCAGGTCGTGCAGCAGGCGGCGGCGCAGCTTGCTCTGCTGCCGCTGCAGAAGTTGCTCGATCCGACCACGGCGGCGCCGGTGAAAAATGTCGAGATCGTGAATTTCTACAACCCGGCGCGGCTCGCGCCGGTCAACACCGTACCCGGCCTGATCGGCGTGATCCTGACCATGACGATGGTGTTGTTCACCGCGATGGCGATCGTGCGCGAGCGCGAGCGCGGCAACCTCGAATTCCTCATCGCAACGCCGGTTTCTCCGTTCGAACTGACGCTGGGCAAGGTGCTGCCTTTCGTCGGCATCGGCCTAGTGCAGGTGACCGTCGTGTTGCTGCTCGGCATGCTGATCTTCCACGTGCCGATCCGCGGCACGCTGGCCGATGTCTACGGCGCGGCGCTGGTCTTCATCGTCGCCTCGCTGTCGCTGGGCGTATTCATCTCGACGCTGGCGAAGACGCAGTTCCAGTCGATGCAACTCGCGTTCTTCACCTTCCTGCCGCAGATCCTGCTGTCGGGCTTCATGTTCCCCTACGCGGGCATGCCGCGGCCGGCGCAATACCTTGCGGAAATCTTTCCGATGACGCATTTCATCCGCCTGATCCGCGGCATCATGCTGCGCGGGGCTCATCTCCGCGAACTGTGGCCGGAGTTGGCCGCGCTCGCCGCGTTCTGCGTCATCACTCTGACGATCGCGGTGCTGCGCACACGCAAGCGGCTCGATTAGGCTCGCAAATTTCGGCTATGGATTTCGTTTCGATTCCGCTTTCGCTTTTTCGACCGTCAAAGCGAGCGCTGGCCAACCCGCAAGCACGTCCGAACGCGGATCCTGATTGGCCAGTTCCATGACTGCATATGGCGAATCCTGATTGGCGAGTACCACGACCGTATACGGTGAATCGAGGAGCAGATACAAATGCGTGCTGACGCCGGGAAATCCGCCGCCGTGACCAACCACGGGGCGGTCGAAAACATCTTCGATCTCCATCGCCAGGCCGTAGTGCTCGCTCGTGCGCCAAGGCTTCGTCATCTCGGCGAACACGGCTTTGCTCACGAGTTTGCCGTTGCGCAAGGCGTCGGCGAAACGGATCAGATCATCGGCGGTCGAAAGCGCTCCGCCCGCCGGGGTGCCGACAAGACCCATACCAGGTTCGGTTGCATGCCAGTCGAGCGACCGACCTTTCTCGGTCATCTTCGTGTATGGCGTGGCCAGCAGCGAGCTGGTATGCGGGATATTGTTGGGGTCGCTGTTCGTCATCCCCGCGACGGCGAAGATGTGCTTGCGCAGGTAGTCGGGATAGTCCTCGCCTGAGGCTTTCTCGACAATCGCGCCAACGAGCGCAAGGCCGGCGTTGCTGTAGTCCCACTTCGTGCCTGGTTCAAACAGCGGTTCGTCTTTATCGAACAGCGGCATGATCTCCGAAGCACGTTTGATCCCTTCTTTCACCATGGCCGGCGTAGCTTTGCGGAGAAAATCACCCATGCCTGCGGTGTGAGACAACAGCATGCGCATCGTCACCTTGTCGCGCACGGACTGGTTCGGATAGTCGGGGAAGAACTTTCCGACGTTGTCGTCCAGCGTCATCTTGCCTTGATCGACGAGCTGGCCGACCGCGGCTGCCGTGAACATCTTGCCCATCGATCCGAGGGCGAATTGAGTCGAGCCGGTGATCGGTGTTTTCTTCTCGCGATTTGCGTAACCGCCGCTCGCGCTCGCGATGACTTGGGTGCCGCGTGCGACGCTGACGATGCCGGAAAACAATCCGAGTTTTGCGCGTTGGGCGACGATGCTTTTCACCTGCGTCGCGAGTGCGCTGTCGCTCAAGTCCTTTGGCAGGGCCGATTCCGCGGGCATGATTGGCCAGATGCCGGCATTCATGATTTTGCCGGAGGCGTCGGCATCGAACTTCATCTGATACCAGATGCTGGTTTTCAAACCGACCATAGACCATTCAACCGCCTGATCTTCCGAGCGCTTGATTTCGGCGACGCGGTAGCCGCCGTTGAGCGAACAAGTTTCGGCTTCCTGTTGCGCGATCGCATCGACAGGAGCGTGCTTTGCGGTTTCGACGGACAGATGCGCGAGCGTCCAGGCCTTGATCTTCACAGCGTCGTGCGTTCGGCAGACTTTCAGCCATCCGTCCGCCAGCCGCCCCGGCCCGGTGTCGGGCAGGCGCACTTCGAGCTGTGGCCCGGCCGCGGTGGTTGATGCGACGGTCAGGAAAAGTACGCAAGCGGCAAACGTGAGAGAAAGATATCGAATGCCCATGCATCAGTTCCTTCCGGCGAGATTCGCGCCGCCTGCGCGTTGCGATTCCCACCATCCTATCAGCCTGAAACGTATGGCGAAAAACATTGCCGTGACGGTGCGTGGCGCAGGCGCCGCGAGGCTGCGAATGGGTGAGAAGCGTTGCTTTTGCGTTAAGAATTTCTAAGCGCCTTGTCAATTCAATAGGGATGCGTGGAATGCAGACGTTGCAACGACTACACTGCGTCGCCGCCGTATTGAAATTCGCCGTGTCCATGACGTTTTCCCCGATACTTCGCGCTGCGTCGCGAAGCCTCAAACTTGCGCCGTTCCTTGCCTTCGTCCTCGCCTGCGCAGCTTGCAGCCAGGCACCCGCGCCTGCTCCTGCCGCACAGCCCCAATCGTCGGCACCGTCCATTCCGCGCATCACCGACAAGGTCGAAGCCGCCGGCAGCGACGGCGTCGAGGTCGACGCGCGCTATCCGTCCATGCGCAGCGAGCTCGCCCCGCTCGACGCCGCAATGCACGCCTACACGCAGGCGCAGCAGGCCGAACTCGCCACGCGCATCAAGAAGCTCAAACCCGAAGCCGAGCGCGCCGAGCGGCCGGGCAAGCTCGATCTCGATTTCACCATCGCCACCCAGACCGTCGCCTTCGTCAGCGCGCTCACGCAGGGCCAGGCCGATGTCGGCGACGGCAAACCGACACCGTTGCGCGCCACGTTCACCCAGCATCTGGGCAGCGGCAAGATCGTCGCGTTCGGCGACCTGTTCACCGATCCGGCGGCCGCGCTGAACACCTTCAGCGAAGAAGCGCGCCGCCGCCTGTACGCCGAATACGAGGCGCGCCTGTACAACCAGAACCTGCCGCAGGCCGAACTCACCGCGCGGATGAAGGCGATGCACGCGCTGGTCGACAAGGGCACCGAGCCCAAGGCGGAAAATTTCGCCGCATTTCTCGTCGACGGCGTCGACGGCAAGGCGATCGGCATCACCCTGATCTTCGCACCCGGCCAGGTCGCCGCCGAGACCGACGGCGCGCAGCAGATCGAGGTGCCGGTGAAATTGTTCATCGATGCGATCAAGCCGGAGTACCGCGACGCGTTCGACAAGGACAGCGCAACGCCGTCCGCGCCGACCCCGGGCTCGGGCCCGCACTGAACGCCACGACATGCCGACCGAGCAAGCACTGTATTTCGCCCTCAGCGCGATCCTGATCCTTGCCGGACTCGCCGGCACCGTCGTGCCGGCGCTGCCCGGCGTGCCGCTGGTGTTCGCAGGCATGCTGCTCGCGGCGTGGGCCGACCACTTCCAGCACGTCGGCACGTTCACCCTGATCGTGCTCGGCGGCTTGTCGCTGCTGGCGCTGGCGATCGATTTCGTCGCGGGCCTGCTCGGCGCCAAGCGCGTCGGCGCGAGCCCGCATGCGATCTGGGGGGCGATGATCGGCACCGTGGTCGGCCTGTTCTTCGGCCTGCCCGGGATCGTGTTCGGGCCGTTTCTCGGCGCGGTCGCGGGCGAATTGCTGGTCGGCAGCCGATTGGATCGCGCGGCACACGTCGGCGTCGGCACCTGGCTCGGCCTGCTGTTCGGCACGCTGGCGAAGATCGCGCTGTGCTTCACCATGCTCGGCGTGTTCGCGCTGAGTTTCATGCTCTGACCGCGGCGGCCCGATCGCAGTCGTCGGATTGGTCGGAAATCCTGGATGATCCATCCACGCCGCGCTGTCCAATCCGCACTTGCGTGCCAACTAGAATCGGGATCCCCGCAACGACACGGAGATTCCCATGGCAGACCATTCCATAAAAGGCAAAGTCGCGCTCGTCGCCGGCGGCGCGAAGAACCTCGGTGGTTTGATCGCGCGCGATCTGGCGGCGAACGGCGCGAAAGCTGTCGCGGTCCATTACAACAGCGCTGCAACGAAGTCCGAGGCAGAGGCCACCGTGGCCGCGATCAAGGCGGCCGGCGCGAAGGCCGTGGCATTCCAGGCGGATTTGACGAGGGCGGCTGCGGTCGAGAAATTGTTCGCCGATACCGTTGCCGCCATCGGCCGGCCGGACATCGCGATCAACACCGTCGGCAAGGTGCTGAAGAAACCGATGGTCGAGATCAGCGAGGCCGAATACGACGAAATGACCGCGGTGAATTCGAAATCCGCGTTCTTCTTCCTCAAGGAAGCCGGCAAGCAGGTCAACGACAACGGCAAGGTCGTCACCCTGGTGACGTCGCTGCTTGGCGCCTACACGCCGTATTACGCCGCCTACGAAGGCACGAAGGCGCCGGTTGAGCATTTCACCCGCGCGGCGTCGAAGGAGTTCGGCGAGCGCGGCATCTCGGTGACGGCGGTGGGCCCCGGGCCGATGGATACGCCATTCTTCTATCCGGCCGAAGGCGCCGACGCGGTGGCCTACCACAAGACGGCCGCGGCGTTGTCGAAGTTCTCCAAGACCGGCTTGACCGACATCCACGACGTGGTTCCGTTCATCCGCTTTCTCGTCTCCGACGGCTGGTGGATCACAGGCCAGACCATCCTGATCAACGGCGGCTATACGACGAAATAGCGGGCTATGCCGCGATGGCAAACCGATTCCAGCTTCTGTTCGATGCGCAGCGCGAGCATTTTCTCGGCGACGCGACCAAGTCGTACGAATGGCGCATCGATCAGCTCGACCGCATGGAGCGCATGCTGCGCGACCATCAGGACGAATTCTGCACCGGGCTGTATCGGGATTTCGGCAAGCCGCCGTTCGAGCAGTTGTTCGAGATGACCGTGCCGTCAGGCGTGATCCGGTACTATCGCGAACACTTGAAGGAGCTGATGGCTCCGCAGCCGGTGCCGATCCCGCGGGGATTGGAAGCGACCGGCAATCGTGGCGTCATCTACAAGGAACCGTACGGCGTTACGCTCGTGATCGGTCCGTTCAACGCGCCGATCCTGCTGCTGCTCGACCCCGCCATCGCCGCGCTCGCCGCCGGAAACACGGTGATCCTCAAGCCGGCGAACACCACGCCGGCCACCGCCGCGCTGCTGCAGAAATACATCGGGCAATACTTCGCGCCGGAAAATGTCGCGGTGGTGACGGGCGGGCGCGAGGAGATCGCCGATCTGCTGCAACTGCCGTTCGATTTCATTTTCTTCACGGGCAGTTCCTCGGTCGGCAAGGTCGTCATGCGCGCGGCGGCGGAGAATCTCACGCCGGTGCTGCTCGAACTCGGCGGGCAGAATCCCACGATCGTCGACGAGACGGCCAACCTCGACATCGCTGCCGATCGGATTGCCTGGGGGCACAATGCGATTTCCGGACAGTGGTGCATTGCACCGGGTTACGTCTGCGTGCACGAACACGTCGCAGACGCGTTCATCGGCAAGCTCAAGGCGTCCATCGTCAAGATGTATGGTGAGGATCCGCAGCAAAGCCCCGACTTTGCGCGCATGATCGGCACGCACGACGCTGCGCGCGTCGTTTCGTATATCCTGCCGCACAAGGTCGTGCATGGCGGGCGCAGCGATATCCAGGCGCGCTACGTCGAGCCTACGGTACTGTATCCATCGGCGTGGGACGATCCGGCGATGCAGCAGGAGGTGTTCGGCCCGGTGCTGCCGGTGTTGGCCTATCGCGATCTCGCGCAGACCGTCGGCATCATCAAGCGTCGACCGAAGCCGCTGGCAGCCTATGTCTTCAGCAAGAACCCGAGCACCATCGACTTCGTGCTCGGCAGCCTGTCGTTCGGCGGCGGTTGCGTCAATCAGACCAACCTGCATTGCTGGATCGACAGCCTGCCGTTCGGCGGCGTCGGCTACAGCGGCATGGGCAAGTATTACGGCAAAGCCGGGTTCGACGCGCTGAGCAATACCAAGGCGATGCTGATCGGCAATCCCGATCTCGAGCTGGATGTGTTCCCGACGTATGCCGGCAAGGACATCGCGAAGAATTTGAGCGTGTTTTCCTGAAAGCGACCCACGATCGATGGCCAGTCCTGTTCCCGCGAACGCTGCATGACTCACTCGTCCGCCGAAGAGATCGTCCGGTTCTGGAAGAACGCCGGCCCCTCCCGCTGGTTCACCAAGGACGCCGACTTCGACCGGCAGTTTCGCGCTGCATTCCTGGATGCCCACCTCGCCGCGGCGCGGCGCGAGCTCGATCACTGGCAATCGAACGCCATCGGCAGCCTGGCGCTGCTGATCCTGACCGATCAATTCCCGCGCAACGCCTTTCGCGGCACTGCGCAGATGTACGCGACCGATGCGCTCGCGCGCCATTTCGCGGCCAGCGCCACCGCGGCGGGGCAGATGGAAGGGGTCGAGCACGATTTGCGCGTCTTCTTCTGCCTGCCGTTCGCGCATTCCGAAGCGCTGGCCGATCAGGACCGCTCGCTCCAACTGCATCTGGAACTCGGCGAGCCATGGTTGTCGCACGCGCGCCGGCATCGCGACATCGTCCGGCGTTTCGGCCGTTTTCCGCACCGCAACGCCGTGCTCGGTCGCGAAACGACGCCGCAGGAACGGGCCTGGCTGGATGAAGGCGGTTTCTCCGGGTGATATCTTGGGCAAAGCCCGGAGAAAGCGCATCGGAATGGACACGCTCGATCAATACCGCCTGTTCGTCCGCATCGCCGAGATGGGCAGTTTCATCAAGGCCGCGAACGCGCTCGACCTGCCGCGTGCGTCGGTGTCGGCGGCGATCCGGCAGCTCGAAAACGCGCTGGGCGTGCGCCTGTTACACCGCACCACGCGCGAGGTGACGATGACCGCCGATGGCGCCGCACTGCTCGAACGAGCGCGCGGGCTGCTCGCCGACGCCGACGCCGTCGTCCAGCTCTTCCAGACCGAACCGCGACGCGTCTCCGGACGTTTGAAGGTGGACGTGCCGAGCCGCATCGCACGCCGCCTCGTCGCCCCGGCTTTGCCGGAGTTCCTGCAGCGCCATCCGCACCTGCAACTGGCCCTGGGCTCCAGCGACCGCCAGATCGACCTCGTGCACGAAGGTGTCGACTGCGTCGTGCGTATCGGCAGCCTGCACGACAGCAGCCTCGTCGCCCATCCGCTCGGGCGCCTGGCCCTGATCAATTGTGCCAGTGCCGTCTACCTGCGCAAGTTCGGCATGCCGCGCAAACCCGAGGATCTGAAACACGGGCATTGGATGGTCGGCTATGCCTCGCCTGCGACCGGGCGCGAAACGCAGTGGGAATTCGAAACCAGGCAAGGCGAAAAACACCTCGCGGTGCCGAGCCGCGTCATCGTCAACAACGCCGAAAGTTATATCGCCTGCTGCCAGGCCGGCCTCGGCCTGATCCAGGTACCCCGTTATGACGTGCAGCATCTGTTGCGCAGCGGCGAGCTCGTCGAAGTGATGCCTGCACATCGCGCCGCCGCGATGGAGGTATCCGTGCTCTACCTGCATCGCGCGCAACGTTCGCGCCGCCTCGTCGCGTTTGTGGAGTGGTTCGAAGCGCTGATGCGACCGCATCTGGATTGAGCGGCCTCCTTCGTGTCGCAAGATTCAATGCGACAGATGCGCAATCGCCGCGGTGGCCGCGTCGCGATCGGCGTCGTCGAACGCCTGCACGTCGACGGCGTCGATCGTCGCCGGATCAAGGCAGCGCACGTTGACGTCGAAACCGTCCGGGTTCGAGCGCGGGATGTAGAACGACTTGATGCCGCAGTCACGGCAGAAGCGGTGCTTCGCGGTTCCGGTGTTGAAGGTGTACTCATTCAGCGCGTCGGCGCCGGCGCGCAGGCGGAAGCGCGCGGGTGGCACGATCAGGTGCAGGAATCCCGCCATGCGGCAGATCGAACAGTTGCAGTCGAGCGCGGCGATGCGCGCGGGCGCGTCGACTTCGAAGCGCACCGCGCCGCAGTGGCAACCGCCGCGGTGGGTAACGAGATCGCTCACGCGCGCGCGGGAACGACGTAGCGCAGGATCGAGAAATACTGCATCGCGCTGCCGGCCAGCACGAACACATGCCAGATCGCGTGGTGATAGCGCAGCGACTTCATCTTGTAGAAGATCACGCCGAGCGTGTATGCCGCGCCGCCGCCGAACAGCAGCCACAGTCCCGCGGGGGCGAGTGCGGCGACGAGCGGCTTGATCGCGGCTATGCCGACCCAACCCATGCCGATGTAGAGCGCGACCATCGCGCCACGATAGCGCCGCAGGTGGGTCAGTTCGAACACCGTGCCGAGCACGGCGAGTGACCAGACGATCGCGAACAGGCTCCAGCCCCAGACTCCACGCAAGGTGATCAACACATACGGCGTGTAGGTACCGGCGATGAGCAGGAAGATCGCGATGTGATCAAACGCGCGCAGGCGCGGGCGTGGCGGCGCGGTACCGTTCGCGTGCTGGATACCGGCGCCGTGGTACAGCGTGGAGGCGAGATAGAGCACGATCATGGTCGCGCCGTACACCGCGCAGGCAATGGTCGCATGTGGCGCCGAGCGCGCCTGCGCGGCAGTCAGGAGGACGGCTGTGCCGGCGACGGCGAGGATGATGCCGAGGCCGTGGGTCAGCGTGTTGGCGATTTCCTCGCGGTCGGTTTGCACGGCGGCGATCGATACATTCATCGCGCGACCTTAACCCACGTCGCGTTTGAAATACAGCCGCGGCGTCATGTCGCAGCGACCTCGGCGAGGATTTCGAATGAACGCAGGCGCGCGGCATGGTCGTGGATCATCGCGGTGACGATGATCTCATCGGCTTGCGTGCGCGCGAGGAAATCGGCTACGCCCTTGCGTACCGTGTCGGCGGCGCCAACAACCGAACACGATAGCGACTGTTCGAGCACCGCCTTCTCCGGCATCGTGGCAACCATGCCGATGTCTTCGATCGGCGCCGGCAATCGTCCCGGCGCGCCGCGACGCAGATTGAGGAAGGCCTGCTGCAGGCTCGTGAACAGACGCCGTGCTTCGTCGTCGCTGGCGGCGGCGAACACGTTGAGTGCAGCCATCGCATATGGCTGCGCGAGCGTAGCCGATGGCTTGAAGCGATGGCGGTACAGAGCGAGCGCATCGTCGAGTTCGACCGGCGCGAAGTGCGAGGCGAACGCGAACGGCAGGCCGAGCGCGGCGGCGAGCTGCGCGCCGTACAGGCTCGAACCGAGGATCCAGATCGGCACCCGCGTGCCTTCACCCGGAATCGCGCGCACCGGTGCCGGTGCGGTACCGGATTCAGGCACGGCGAAGTACGCTTGCAGTTCGAGCACGTCCTGCGGGAACCGGTCGACGTCGCCAGCGAGATGGCGGCGCAACGCCACCATCGTGCGCTGGTCGGTGCCCGGCGCGCGGCCGAGACCGAGGTCGATGCGGTTCGGATGCAGTGTCGCCAGCGTGCCGAACTGTTCGGCGATGACCAGCGGCGCGTGGTTCGGCAGCATGATGCCGCCTGCGCCGACGCGGATCGTGCGCGTGCCCGCAGCGACGTGGCCGATCACCACCGAAGTCGCTGCGCTCGCGATGCCGGGCATGTTGTGGTGCTCGGCCAGCCAGTAGCGGCGGTAGCCGAGGCGCTCGGCGTGCCGTGCGAGATCGAGTGTGTTCGCCAGCGACTGTGCGGCACTGCCGCCCGCGCAGATCGGCGCGAGGTCGAGGATGGAGAGCGGCGCAGCGGCGCAACGAAGGTCGGACATGGAGTGAACGAAACCAGCGGTGGATGCCTGGGAGATTCGGCCGGCGCCCCCGTTCTTCAATCCCCGCGATTCGCCGGGACCGCGCCGATGCGCGCGGTCGGCTGTGGCTCAACCTTTCCTGCCCTTCGCGTTGCCGTTCTCGGCGACCTGGGCCTTGGTGGTTCCGGCGATACGCACTTCGCTGCCGGTGACAACGCCGTCGGGCGGGTTCTCGATCACCCGATCGGTCGCCGCGAGACCGGAGCCGATCTCGACGACCTTGCCGAGATCGCGTGCGATCGTCACCGGCTTGACCACGACCTTGTTGTTCGCATCGACCGTGGCCACGCTCATGCCCCGGGCGTCGATGATCAGCGCGCTGCCGGGAACGCTGAGCACGTTGGCCTTGCCCTTCACGTCGAGGCGCACGCTGGCGTAGCCGCCGGGCAACAGTTCGCCGTCGGGATTGTCGACGAGCAGTTGCATCTGTGTCGTGCCCGACTGCACGTTGACCGCCTGCGAGGATGCCGCGACTTCGGCCGTCCAGGTCTTGCCCGGATACTCGGGTACGCTCAACGTCGCCTTGGTGCCGGGCGCCACACTGGTCGCGTAGTTCTGCGGCACGGCGAGGTTGACGCGCACCTTGTGCGTGTCGGAGACGACGAACAGTTCCGAACCGGCCGCACTGCCGGCGTTGATCAGCGCGCCAACATCGGTGTTGCGCGCGGTGACGGTGCCGTCGAACGGCGCGGTGAGCCGGGCGAAGCCCTTCATCGCGACGAGGCGCGCCACATTTGCCTGCGCCGAATTCGCGCCGGCCTGCTTGGCGGCGAGGTCACCGGTCTTCTCATCGACGTCTTGCCTGGCGACGACGTTGGTCTTGCCCAGCGTCTGCCAGCGTTGCGCGGTCGTGCGCGCGAGCGAGGCGTTCGCCTGCGCGGTGGCGAGGTCGGCGCGCGCCTGCGCGAGTTGCTGGTCGAGATCGGGCGTTTCCACTTCGGCGAGTACGTCGCCGGCCTTCACCTTTGCGCCGATATCGTACTTCCACTCGCGGACATAGCCGGGCACGCGCGCGTAGATCGGCGCGCGTTGCCAGGCTTCGATGCGACCGGGCAGTTCGAGGCCGGCCGCGTTCGCCGCGGCCGACGGCGGATTGACCGCGACCGTGGGCAACGCCTGCGCCTCGGTCCAGTCGTGCAGACGCTGCGACTCGGCGGCACGCGTGGCGATGCCGTAGACGACGATCACGGCGGCGATCAGCGCGGCTGCGATACCGGCCAAGCGCAGGCCACGGCGTGGCGTGGATGGGATGGGATCAGGCTGTGGCATGGGACTCTCCGAACGAAACTCGCGGCGCCGGCTTCTCACCGTGCCGCCGATGAATGATGCTGAACACGACCGGGACGAAGAACAGCGTGGCGATCGTGGCGAACACGAGACCGCCGATCACCGCGCGGCCGAGCGGCGCGTTCTGCTCGCCGCCTTCGCCGAGGCCCAGCGCCATCGGCGCCATGCCGATGATCATCGCGAGCGCGGTCATCAGCACCGGACGCAGGCGCACGAACCCGGCCTCGAGCGCGGCCGCGGTGGCATCGCCGAGTTCGTCGAGCTGCTCGCGCGCGAACGAGATCACGAGCACGCTGTTCGCGGTCGCCACGCCCATGCACATGATCGCGCCGGTCAACGCGGGCACGCTCAACGTGGTGTGGGTGGCGAACAGCATCCAGACGATGCCGGCCAGCGCCGCGGGCAGCGCGGTGATGATGACGAACGGATCGCTCCACGACTGGAAGTTGACCACGATGAGAAAGTAGATCAGCACGATCGCGCCGGCGAGACCGAACAGGAGGCCCGAGAATGCGCCGTTCATCGTCTTCACCTGGCCGAGCAGGACCACGTTGGCGCCCTTGGGCACATCCTTCGCGTTGGCGTCGATGATCTTCTGGATGTCCGCGGCGACGCCGCCGAGGTCGCGGTCCTGCGTGGTCGCGTAGATCTGCACGAGCGGGCGTATGTCGTATTCACTGAACACGCCGTTGACCTGGGTACGGTTGATGTCGGCGATGCCGCCGAGCACGGCGGTGGTGCCGCCGGGCGCGTTGATCGAGAGGTTGCGCAGCTTTTCCAGCGAGTCGAGTCTGTACTGCGGCGTCTGCATCACGATCGGATAGGTCACGCCGTTGGCCGGGTTGAGCCAGAACGTCGGCGCGACCTGGCTCGACCCGGCGAGATTGACGACGAGGCTCGAAGTCACGTCGCGCGTGGTCACGCCCGCGTACTGTGCGCGCGTGCGGTCGACGTCGACCTTGAGCGCCGGCGCGCGGCCGGTCTGCTGGATGCGCGCGTCGGCGATGCCGGGTATGCGCTTGATCTGCGCAAGCAGCTTGTTCGCGTAGGCGAAGTTCTCGGCGAGGTTGTTGCCGCGCACCTGCAGATCGATCGGCGCAGGCGCACCGAAGTTGAGGATCTGGCTGACGATGTCGGCTGGCAGGAAAGCGAAGGTCATGCCGGGGAAACGCCGCGGCAGTTCCTCGCGCAGGCGGCGCAGGTAGTCGGCGGTCGGCGCGTGGCCTTCGGCGAGCGCGACCTGGATGTCGCCATCCTGTTCGCCGATCGTGCCGGTATTGTTGTAGACGGTGTTGATCGAGGACAGGAATGGCGCTCCGACGTTGTCTGTGATCGTGTTGATTTCACGCGCCGGGATGATCTCGCGGATCGCCTGCTCGACCGCGGCGAAGCGCGCCGAGGTTTCCTCCACGCGCGTGCCGACCGGCGCGCGCACATGGATCGACATCTGGCCCGCGTCGACGAACGGGAAGAAGTTGCGGCCGAGGAACGGCACCAGCAGGAACGAAGCGGCGACCGAGAAAAGGAAACCGCCGACGAACGCCCGGCGATGCGCAAGCGCGAGGCCGAGCAGGTCATGGTAGCCCGCACGCATGCGCTCGAAGCGGGCCTCGAAGCCGCGCTGGAAGCGCACCAGTGGATTGCGCGACGGCGGCAGTCGTGCGCCGTTGCCGTGCTCGCCGGCATGCGCCGCGTGCGGGCGCAACAGGTAGTTCGCCATCGTCGGCACCAGCGTGCGCGAGAGCAGGAACGAACACGCCATCGCCGCCATTACCGCTTCGGCCATCGGCACGAACAGGAAACGCGCGATGCCTTCGAGGAAGAACATCGGCACGAACACGATGCAGATGCACAGCATTGAAACCAGCGCCGGCGTGGTGATCTGCTGCGCGCCGTCGACGATCGACGTGCGCACGTCCTTGCCGTGTTCGAGGTGCCAGTTGATGTTCTCGATGGTCACCGTGGCGTCATCGACGAGAATGCCGACCGCGAGCGCGAGGCCACCCAGGGTCATGATGTTGAGCGTTTCGCCGAGCGCGGACAGGATCATGATCGCGCCGAGGATCGACAGCGGAATCGAGATCGCGATGATCGTCGTCGAGCGCCACGAGCCCAGGAACAGCAGGATCATCAGGCTGGTCAGCACGGCCGCGATCACGCCTTCCTTGGCCACGCCGCCGATCGCATTGCGCACGAAAACGGACTGGTCGCCAACTGCCTTGACCACGAGCGCCTCGGGCAGCGACGGCTTGACCTCCTCGAGCATCGACTTGATCCCGTCCACGATCGCCAGCGTCGAGGTCGCGCCGCTCTTGAGCACGTTCATCAGCACCGAGCGGCCGCCGTCGACGTGGACGATGTTGGTTTGTACCGCGTTGCCGTCGCGCACATTGGCTACGTCGCGCACGTACACCATCGCGCCGTTGACCGCCTTGATCGGCAGCGCGGCGATATCCTTGAGATCCGACGGCGCGTTGTTGAGGTTGATCGCGTACTCGAACGCGTCGATCTTCTGCGCGCCGACCGGCGTGAGCACGTTCTGCGCGGCAAGCGCGTTGGCCACATCCTGGCCGGTGAGCCCGCGTGCCTGCAGCGCCGCCGTGTCGAGGTCGATCTGCACCTGGCGCGCCTTGCCGCCGAACGGATACGGGATCGCCGAGCCTTCGACCGTGACCAGGCGCGTGCGCAGCGAGTTCATCGCGAGGTCGGCCAGGTTGGCTTCGGTCAGGCCCTTGCCCGACAACGCGAGTTGCAGGATCGGCACCGTCGAAGCGCTGTAGTTGAGCACGAGCGGCGGCGTCGTGCCGGGCGGCATGTTCTTCACCATCGTCTGCGATGCCGCAGTTACCTGTGCGTTCGCCGTGGCGATGTTGACGCCAGGATGGAAGTAGATCTTGACGATGCCGAAGCCGGTATACGAGTTCGCCTCGATGTGCTCGATGTCGTTGACCATCGTGGTCAGCGCGCGCTGGAACGGCGTGGTGATGCGTCCGGCCATCTGGTCCGGCGGCAGGCCGGTGTACTGCCAGGCCACGCCGATCACCGGAATGTTGATGTTCGGGAAAATGTCGGTCGGCGTGCGCAGCGCGGCGAGCGGACCGATGATGAGGATCAACAGCGCCAGCACGACGAACGTGTACGGACGCGACAGCGCGATGCGGACGAGGCCTTGCATGGACGAAAACACCCTGGGACAGAAACTTGCCGAGGCAATTATGCTGTCACGCCGCCGGTTTTCATCATTGCGGTTATGAAGAATTGTTTAGATGGGCAGGGCCGATGCGTCCGCGACGGCATCAAACGCCCGAGCCGACAAGGATTTGCAGCGCAACTTCCACTGCATGAAATTTCGTTCATGCCGGCCACGATGCGCCCGGATCATGCCGGGTGCCGGCAATACAGGCTCATGCGCGTGCCCGGCGGCGCGTCGGCGTCGGCGATCTCGAAGCGGTAGTCGTGCAGTTTGACGATCGCCGAGACGATGGACAGGCCGAGGCCGAAGCCGGCCGGCTCGCATTCGTGTTCGTTGCGACAGGTCCTGGTGCGATAGAAACGGTGCAGCACCGCTTCGCGCTCGGCGGCGGGGATGCCGGGGCCGCTGTCGATCACGTCGATGCGTGGTCCGGTTTTCTCCTCGATCGCGCGCAGCACGACGCGCCCGCCATCCGGGGTGAACTTGATCGCGTTGTCGACGAGGTTGGAGATCGCCTCGAACAGCAGGCCGCCGTCGGCGTGCACGCTGGCCAGGTTTGCGGGCAGTTCGAGCGTGAACGCGATGCGCTTGTTCTCGGCCAGCGGCGAATAGAGCTCGTGCACGCGGGCGAGCTTCTCGCCGAGGTCGACATCGCCGAAGCCGGCGCGGCGTTGCAGGTCCTCGAGTTCGGAGATGCGCAGCAGTGCGCGGAAACGGTTGAGCAGGTTGTCGGTGTCGGCGATGCAGCGCTCGATCGTCGCGGCGTGCGCGTCGTCGGCCGGCGTCTCGCGCTGCAGGCGATGGAGTTGCGCGCGCAGGCGGGTCAGCGGCGTGCGCAGGTCGTGGGCGATGCTGTCGGACACGCCCTTGACCTCGCCGAGCAGGGTTTCGAGGCGGTCGAGCATGCGATTGACGATGCTCGCGAGCATGTCGACCTCGTCGCGTCGCTCGGAGATCGGCAGGCGCACGCCCAGGCTCCCGCGCATGATCGGCGCGACCGCGGTCTCGATGCGGCGCACGCGCTGGAGCGAGCCGCGCGCGAGCAGGAAGCCGCCAAGCACGCCCGGGATCAGGGTCAGCGACAACGCCCAGATGAAGCCGTTGCGGATGATGATGCCGACGCGGTCGATCACGTGGGTGGTGCGCGTGAGCACGATGCGCTCGCCGCCGCCGAGTTGCAGCGCGACGCCGCGGCTTGGCCCGGTGTGTTCGCCGTCAGTGCGTACGACGCCGTGCGCGAGCGCGTGGATGCCGCCGTCGACCGGCAGCTCGGGCGGCTGCTTGTCGAGGTTGCCCGCGACGTAGCGACCGCTTGCGTCGAACAGGCCGAAGCTCATCACGCCGCGCAGGTCGATCGCCGCGGTCGTCGCCAGCGCGGTCGGCAACTTGTCCTGATCGAGCGTGGACAGGTAGGCAATGCGTTGTTCGAGGATTTCGTCGACGACGCGCTCGAGATAGTGGTAAGTCTGCCAGCTGATCAGCGCGACCAGCAGCACGGTCCAGACAAGGAAGAAGGCGCCGTAGAGCAGGATCAGCCGCGCCGTGCCCGAACGCCAGTGGCCGCCGGGCGACTGCGCGGTCGCGGGAGTCTCGGGCCGGATCATGCGCACCGCTTCAATCGACGCCGCCGATGCAGTAGCCGCGACCGCGCACGGTGTGGATCAGCGGCGGCAGGCCTTCCGGGTCGACCTTGCGGCGCAGGCGCGCGATGTGCACGTCGATCACGTTCGTGCCCGGATCGAACGTGTAACCCCACACGCTCTCGAAGATCATCGAGCGCGTGAGCACCTGCCCCGAGTTGCGCATGAGAAATTCGAGCAGCCGGAATTCGATCGGCAGCAGTTCGAGTTCGGCATCGCGGCGTTTCGCGGTGCGCGTCATCAGATCGAGGTCGAGGTCGCCGACCGCAAGATGGGTTTCCGGCGCCGCCGCACGCCGGCGACGCAGCAGCACCTCGACGCGCGCGGCCATCTCGTCGGGCGCGAACGGCTTGGTCAGGTAGTCGTCGCCGCCCGCGCGCAGACCGCGCACGCGCGCGTCGACGTCGGACAAAGCGCTGATCATCAGCACCGGCGTGTCGATGCCGGCGCGGCGCAGCTCGGTGACGAGAGTAAGGCCGTCGACCTCGGGCAGCATGCGGTCGAGCGTGATCGCATCGTAAGCGCCGGTCAGCGCGCGCTTGAGGCCTTCGCGTCCGTTGCCAACGCTTTCGACCTCGTTGCCGTTGTTCGCAAGCTCGGTGACGATCTCGCGCGCGGTCAGCGCATCGTCCTCGATCGTGAGTATCTTCGCCATGCCGGCCAGCATAGCGCGGCAGCATGGCGAAGAAAATTGCGCGGATGGGGTTACTTAGCGCGCGTGATCGTGAACTTGCCGAACGAGATGCCGATGTCGACGCCCTCGCCGGCTCCGGACAGCGCGAGCGTGGAAGTGCCCTTGGTCAGCACCTGCGCAGTGCCCGACTTGACCAGCCCGGCATTGGCTTCGCCCTGCGCGTAACTGCCGAACAACTGATCGGTACTCGACACTTCGGCGAACTTGCCCTTGCCGTTCTCGACCTTGTACTTGCCGGCGGTGAGGCCGCCACCGACCGCGGTTATGTGCACTCTGAAGCTCTTGCCGTTGTCGCAGGTGATCGTGCCGCTGCCTTCGGCGTGCTTGTAGATCGCCGCCCAGCCGGACAGGTTGAAGCGCATCTCGCAATCGATCTTGCCGGCTGCTTCGGCGTGCGGGACAGGCAAGCCCATCGATGCGGCGGCGATCAGGGCGAGGGCAACCACATGGCATGTACGCATGACTTTCTCCTTGCGCTGAGGGAGCGTCGATCATACCTCCCCGAACGGAACGAAAGCGCAAACGCGGAGTGCGCCGGGGGTCGCGTGCGGCTTCCGCAAGCCGGGCTCCTGCTTCTCCGCACCGTCCGATTCGATAGGCGTAAAGTAGCGTTTCCGGACAGAAACGGGGATACGTCATGGCTCGCTTCGATATTCTGGTTCACGTGCGCCGTCATGAAGGGGATTCGCTCGCCGTCGCGGCTGCGCTCGCGCTGGCCAAGCGACTCGACGCGCACCTCAGCGGCCTGCATGTCGCTTCGCTGGGCACGATCGCCTACTCGACGCTGGAAACCGTCGTGTTCCAGGTGCAGGAGGCGGACGATCTGTACAACGCGGCATTGGCGCAGCAGGAAGGCTGGCTGCGGCGTCTCGCCGCAGCGGGCGTCGAGGGCGAGTGGCTGGTCGCCCAGGGCGAGCCGGTCGAGGCGATCTGCCATGCTGCGCGCTGGTGCGACCTTGTCGTTGCCGAACGCCCGCAGCTCAATGCCGAAGCGCCGGTCGGCTGGGGTGTGGTCTCGCGCACCGTGTTCGGCGCGGGCGTTCCGGTCGTCGTCGTGCCGGAGACGGCGAAGCCGACGAGCGTGGGCGAACGCGTGCTCGTCGCCTGGAACCATAGCCGTGAGGCCGCGCGCGCGATCCATGGTGCGCTGCCGCTGCTGGGTCGGGCGCAACAGGTGATCGTGCTCGACGGTGCCGAGCAGACCAACCTGGTCGGCGCGCGCCATCTGCCGGCGCTCGATCTCGCGGCACATTTCGAGCGCCATGGCGTGAACGCGGAATTTCGTCCGTTCACCGTGGGCAGCGGCTATGGCGCAGCCATCCTCGACGCGGCCCACGTGGCGCAGTCGGACCTGATCGTCATGGGTGCCTGGGGCCACTCACGCATCGCCGAACTCGTGCTCGGCGGCGCCACCCGCCACCTGTTCCAGCACAGCGACGTGCCGCTGTTCGTCGCCCACTAGGACGTTGTGATGCCGCGCGTCTTCAACGCGTCGGGGCCGCGAGATGCAGCTTCGCGCGCAACGCCTGCTCGACTTTTTCCGGCGCATCGCCACCGCTGCGGCGGTAGATGATTTTCCCGCGTGCATCGACGAGAAACAGCCCCGGCGTGCCCTGCACGGCGTAACGGTCGGCGATCGCATCGCCATCGAGAATCGGCGTGAAACCGAGCTTGCGCCCGCGCAGCGTCTTGACCGGATCGCCGTCGTCCTTGATGTCGATCGCGTAGACATCGAGCCGGTCCCTGCCGGCCGCATCCTGGACGTGCTGCACGTACGGCATCAACGCCTCGCAGTACGGGCACCAGGTCGCCCAGAACAGCAGGATCGCGGGGCGCGCAAGGTGTCGCGGATCGAAGTGGATCGTCGTGCCGTCCGCGGTCCTGCCCTGCCAGGCGATCGCGTCGTCCTGCGCAGATGCGCCAGGGGATACGCCGACCAGGCCGGCGAAGAGAATGAAAAGCAGTGCGCGCTTCACGCGGAAATCTCCTTCTGCTGGCGCCGCGGATGCATGTGGCGCCGGTACCCAATAGACACGGCTGCGGCGCGAAACCTTACGCTGGCGAAAAGCGGTGCGAGCCGGCATGCTAGCGGCCAACGCCGATCCATCGATCCCGCCATGCCCGCATCCACTCCCGCGCCGCGTACCTATCGCTACTACGACTTCATCCTCGGCGCGTTCGTCTGTGTCCTGCTCTGCTCGAACCTGATCGGCCCGGCCAAGGTGGCGACCGCACACCTGCCCCTGATCGGCGACTTCAGCTTCGGCGCGGGCGTGCTGTTCTTCCCGATCTCCTACGTGTTCGGCGACATCCTCACCGAGGTTTACGGCTACGCGCGCGCGCGGCGCGTGATCTGGTCGGGGCTGACCGCACTCGTGTTCGCTTCGGTCATGGCGACCGTGGTCGTCAAGCTGCCGCCGGCCGCCGGCTGGCACGGGCAGGAAGCCTACGAATCGATCTTCGGCCAGACCCCGCGCATCGTGTTCGCTTCGATCACCGCGTTCTTTCTCGGCGAATTCGTCAATTCGTACACTTTGGCAAAAATGAAATTGTGGACAAACGGCAATGCCTTGTGGTCGCGCATCATCGGCTCGACCATCGCCGGCGAAGGCGTCGACTGTCTCGTGTTCTACCCCATCGCATTCTTCGGCGTGTGGGAGACCAGGCTCGTGCTCAGCGTGATGGTGTCGAACTACGTGATGAAGGTGGTCTGGGAAATCCTCGCCACGCCACTGACCTATCGCCTCATCGCCGCGCTCAAACGTGCGGAGAACGAGGACTACTACGATCGCAATACGCAGTTCACGCCGTTCACGCTGCGTACCTGATTCGACTCGCCTGCCACGATGCGAAAAGAAAAGGCTGCAATGCAGCCTTTTCTCATCAAGCGATCCGAACGAAAGTCATTCCAGATCGAGGAACGAGCGCAGCTGCTCCGAGCGGCTCGGGTGGCGCAGTTTGCGCAGCGCCTTGGCTTCGATCTGGCGAATACGCTCGCGGGTGACGTCGAACTGCTTGCCGACCTCTTCCAGCGTGTGGTCGGTATTCATGTCGATGCCGAAGCGCATGCGCAGCACCTTGGCCTCGCGCGGGGTAAGGCCGCCGAGCACGTCGCGCACGGTTTCGTGCAGGCCGGTGCCGGTGGCGGCCTCGACCGGCGATTCGACCTGGGTGTCCTCGATGAAATCGCCGAGGTGCGAATCCTCGTCGTCGCCGATCGGCGTCTCCATCGAGATCGGCTCCTTGGCGATCTTGAGTACCTTGCGGATCTTGTCCTCGGGCATTTCCATCTTCACCGCGAGCTCTTCCGGAGTCGGCTCGCGACCCATTTCCTGCAGCATCTGGCGGCTGATGCGGTTGAGTTTGTTGATCGTCTCGATCATGTGCACCGGGATGCGGATCGTGCGCGCCTGGTCGGCGATCGAACGCGTGATCGCCTGGCGGATCCACCAGGTCGCGTAGGTCGAGAACTTGTAGCCGCGACGGTACTCGAACTTGTCCACCGCCTTCATCAGGCCGATGTTGCCTTCCTGGATCAGGTCGAGGAACTGCAGGCCACGGTTGGTGTACTTCTTCGCGATCGAGATGACCAGGCGCAGGTTGGCCTCGACCATCTCCTTCTTCGCCCGCCGAGCCTTGGCTTCGCCGATCGACATCGCGCGGTTGATTTCCTTGACGTCCGCCAGCGACAGATAAAGCGTCTGTTCCAGCGCAACGAGCTTTTCCTGTTCGGCGAGGATTTCTTCCTTGTGCGCCTTGATCGACGACGCCCACTTCTGCTTCTTGCGGATGATGTCGTCGACGAACTTCGGATTCGTCTCGTTCGACGGAAATGCCTTGATGAAGTCCTTGCGCGGCATGTGCGCCTGCTTGATGCAGACGTCCATGATCACGCGCTCGTGCTGGCGCACCGAGGCGACGACTTCGCGCAGCTTGCGTACGAAGGCATCGATCATGATCGAGGGCAGCTTGAGCTTGAGGAAGGCCTCGGCCATCTGCGTGCGGATCTTCTGCGTCTTCCTGTCCTGGGTACCGACCTTGGCCGCGCTCTTCTGGAACTTGACGTAGAGCGTGCGCAACTCCTCCATGCGCCGGGTCACCTCGGCCGGATCGGGGCCACTCTCGCCGGGGCCGGCTTCTTCGCCGTCGGCCGACTCGTCATCGTCGTCGTCCTTGGCTGCCGTGCCGGAACTTTCGGATTCGAGCATCTCCTCGTTGACCTCGAGCCCCGGTACTTCGATGTCGGCGAAGCCGGTCAGCACTTCGGACAGGCGCTTGCGCCCTTCGACGTGCTGGTCGTATTCCTCGACCAGCAGCTGGATCGACCACGGGAAGCTGGCGAGCGACGACTGAACCTGGCCCAGCCCCTCCTCGATGCGTTTGGCGATCGCGATTTCGCCTTCGCGCGTGAGCAATTCGACCGTGCCCATCTCACGCATGTACATGCGCACCGGATCGGTCGTGCGGCCGACTTCGGCGTCGACCGCGGACAGCACGGCCACGGCCTCTTCGGTCGCGGTTTCGTCGTCCGTCGCCACAGGCGCATCGGGCAGGATCGTATCGCCCTCGGGCGCAACCTCGTGCACCTCGATGCCCATGTCGTTGATCATGCCGATGATGTCTTCGATCTGCTCGGGATCGACGATGTCATCGGGCAGATGGTCGTTGACCTCGGCGTAGGTGAGGAACCCTTGTTCCTTGCCCTTGATGATCAGGGTCTTGATTTCGGACTGCTGCTGGCTGCGGGTTTCAGCGTTCATGGAATCTACGGCTCAAAGATCAAAGACTGGAAAGTATAGGAGGGGTGTCAAGGAGGGCCCGGAATCGCGGACCCGGTCGGGAAATCGCTTGAAACGACTAGCAAAAGTGAGGCCAATTGCCGTTGCGAAACCATCGTTCGACCCTTCGCGGTTTACGGCGCGGACTAACGCGCCTCCAACCAGAACGTCACCGGTCCGTCGTTGACGAGACTGACCTTCATATGGGCACCGAAACGGCCGATTTCCACGGTCGGATGACGAATTCTTGCCGATTCAATCAGGCGATTGAACCAGCGTTCGCCTTCGACGGGGGTCGCCGCGGTCGAAAAGCCGGGGCGCATGCCCGAGCGCGTGTCCGCAGCCAGGGTAAATTGCGAGACCAGCAGCAGACCGCCGCCGGTCTGGGCCAGGGAAAGGTTCATTTTGCCATCGGCATCGGCGAACACGCGATAACCGAGCATGCGCTCGAGCAGGCGCCGGGTCTGCATCTCCCCGTCTCCCGGCTGCACGCCGACCAGCGCAAGCAGGCCCGGCCCGATGCTGCCAACGGTTTCGTTCTCGACTTCCACGCGTGCCTCGGCTACACGCTGGATCAGGGCGATCATGGGTTTCCGATGCGGCGCCGGCCGCGACAGGGAGGCCAGGGTCGATGCTCGCGGGCCGAGGCGGCGGCGTCAATGCCGGCGCGACCGAAGAGGCACGGCTACAATCGCTTCTTTTCACGCTTTTCCTCCATGCGTTGGCACATCTGGATCATCTACGGCCTGCTGCGCTTGCTCGGCTACCTGCCATTGCGCGCGCTGCACGCACTCGGCGCGGGTTTCGGCGGGCTGCTCGCGCGCACCGACAACCCGATGCGGCGCAAGGCCGAACACACCCTTTCCCGAATCGATACGTCGTTCGGCGAGGAAAAGCGTCATTTCCTGCGCGCGGCACTGGTCGAAGCGGGCAAGTCGTTCTTCGAGGTTGCGAAAATCTGGACCGCCGATCCGGCGCGCACGCTCGCCCTCGTGCGCGAGGTGCGCGGCGGCGACCTGTTCGATGCGGCACTTGCGGCCCGGCGCGGCGTCATCATCGCCGCGCCGCATCTTGGCTGCTTCGAGCTGCTCAACTACTGGCTGTGCAGCCGCACCCGGATCGCGATCGCCTACCGGCCACCGCGGCAACCGGAACTCGAGCCGCTGCTGATCCGGGCGCGCGGCGGCCTCGCCGCGGAGCAGGTGCGCGCCGAAGGCACGGCCGGCGTGCGCACGCTGTTCAAGCGCCTGGCGGCGGGCGGAGTCGTCGGCATCCTGCCCGACCAGGAACCCAAGCAGGGCGAAGGCGAGTTCGCCCCGTTCTTCGGCCGTCCGGCGCTGACCATGGTGCTGCTTTCGCGCCTCGCCCAGCGCACCGGCGCGACCGTGCTGTTCGCCTTCGCCGAACGTCTGCCGCGCGGCGCGGGCTGCGTGCTGCACATCCTGCCGGCGCCGGCAGGCATTGCCGATCCCGAGTTGCCGCGGGCCGTGGCTGCGCTCAACCGCGGCGTGGAAGACTGCATCCGCCTCGCGCCGCGCCAATACCAGTGGCACTACAAGCGATTCTCGGCACAACCGCCCGCGGATATCGAAGCACGCTAGCGGTTCGAATTTTTCGCGTGCGGAGTTTTGCGCGCGGGCTTGGGTGGCGCGATGTCCGCGGGTTCCATCAGCGCGATCGGCAGGTCGCGACCCCTGCTCGCCACGTTGCCCGCGTAGTCGCTGGCAATGATGCGCACGGTGTAGTCGCCGGCCGGGAGTTGGTCGGTCCGCCATGACCCCGTCGCGAAGTTGCCGTCGCGCACCGTGTTGGTGACGACGTAGCGGAAGCGCGTCGCCGCGCTGCCGTAGACGGTGATGCCGCTGTTCGCCGCGTACGCAACCTTCGTTGCCGCGCTGTCGGCCGGAATGCGGTCGAAAACCAGCGTCATGCGCGGCTGCTCGAAACCGGGTGCCGGACGGCCGTCCTTGTCGAGTAGCCGGTAGCCCAACGAGTGGAGGCCCAGACGCCGTCGCGCTTCGTTGCCATCGGCCTGGTCCCAGGCCTCGACGACGATGGCGACGCCGCGTGCGTCCCTGGGGACAACCAGTCGTCCCCGGCGCTTCTGCGCAAACGCCTTGCCGTCGGCGTCCTCGATCTGCACGCCGTCGATGCGCGGCGGTACATGGTCGACGAAGTCCCGGAAGCCTAGCGCGAGCGCGTTGCGCGTATAGCCCCAGTCGCCCCAGGTCAGGTGCACATGCGCCATCGCGTTGGTCGTGCCGAGCACGTCGCCGGCGCTGAAGCGCGTGCCGCGGCGCACGCGCACGCGCTCGAGCGCGCCGGCCGCGTCGCGCAGCAGCTGGAAGCGCGCCGGATCGAGCGCTTCGTCCTTGAGGTTGCGACCGACGCGCATGTGGATGTAGCTCAACGCCTCGATGCTAAGGCCTTCGCGCAGTTCGCCGACGCCCCAGACCGGCAGCGGATCCTCGACCTTGGCATCGGCGATCGCGAGCACGGAGGCACCGACGTTGTTGTGGATGTCGAGGCCGTCGTGCAGATGATCGAGCGCATCACCGTGGTAGGCACCGCGCGCCTCGCCGACCGTGCCGACGATTTCATGGCGCACGTTCTGCGGCCGCACCGGCCAGCGCCCGTCGGTGTCCGGCGGCGGCGCGTCGGCCGCCGGGCCGATCGACTGCGGAGATGGCACTCCCGGCGTGGTCGCCGCAGGCACGAGCTCATGCACGCGATGGCTTGCGGCGTCGGTCAGGCGCAACCCGCCGGCCGCGACCAGCGCGATGCCGGCCGGGCGGACGAAACGCTCGCCGTCGCGCGCGCCGGCAAGCACCGCCATCTGCGCATCGGGCGCGAATTGCAGCACCCTGCCCTGCGCCATGTCGCCGACGTAGAGATAGCCGTCGTCGGTCAAAGCCAGGCTCAGCGGCCGACGCAGCAACACTTTGTCGCCGAGCATCGTCGCGCGCGCGAAGGTGTCGACCTTGTCGTCGCGCGCGATGCGGCGGATCGCACCGTTGCCGGTGTCGGCGACCCAAAGCGTGCCGGCCGCGTCGACCGCGAGCGCGCAGGGCGTATCGAAACCAGCCGCGGCGCCGATACCGTCGGCGTAGCCGGGTGCGTCGCCGCCGGCCAGCGTGGTCACCATGCCGTCGAGATCGATCACGCGGATGAGGTCGTTGTACGTGTCGGCAACGTAGACCTTGCCGGCCGCGTCGACGGCGACGCCGATCGGCCCGTTGAATTGCGCTTGTGCGGCCGGTCCGTCGCGCCAGCCCGCCGTGCCCGTGCCGGCCAGCGTCGTCACCGCGCCTTGCGGCGTGACCTTGCGGATCGCATGGTTGCCGGTGTCGGCGACATAGAGATTGCCGGCCTTGTCGAGCGCGAGGCCCGAAGGCGTGTGGAACATGGCTGCGGCGCCGACGCCGTCGGCGAAGCCTTCGCGGCCCCCGGCCAATGTCGAGACCACGCCGTCACTCGCGATGCGGCGGATGCGATTGCTGCCGCCTGCGTCGGCCACGTACATCGCGCCATGCGCATCGATCGCGATGCCCCAGGGATCCGACCAGCGCGCCTGCGCGGACGGTCCGTCGCGCAGGCCGTCGATGCCGTCGCCCGAGACGAGGGCGATGCGTGCGGGCCAGCCCGCGGCGGTCGGCTTCGGTTGGGTAGCGGTCTGTTCGGGTTTGGGCGCGGACGTAGGAGGCGATTGGGTTGTCGACTTGTGGAAAAGTATAAAAAGCAACAATGCGGCAACGAGCGCAGCTGGCGGCAGAACATGCCAGCGCCGCAATGCTGAAGCTTGTTTTGCCACTCGTCGGTTCATCTTGCGGTCGCTGCCTGCAGGTCGGTGTTTGCGCTATTGCCCGCAAACCGCTGCCGCATCCTGCGCTCGATCGGCTGCGAGAAGCCGCGCGATACGATGAGGCCGAGCAGCCACGACAGCGCCGCCGCGGGTGCGTACCAGAGCCAGCCCCATTCCTTGTCGAGTCCGCACGCGCGCGCGATGCCGACGAACGCGAACACGACGAACATGTGGAACAGATAGATTTCGTAGCTGAGTTTTCCGCACGAACACAGCCAGCCGAATGCGCGCAGACGCCACGGCGTGCCGGATGCCGCCTGCCAGTGCAGGCCGAGCACGAGGCTCGCCGCGGAGCCGGTCAGCAGCAGCATGTAGGCGTCGTGCAGCCACGGAAAAACGAGCTGACCGGCAAAGAAAATCGCGCCGATGCCGATGAGGCCGATCAGGCAGCAGGCCAGCGGAAGCCCCTTCGGCGGCGAGGAAACGCGCTGCGCGAGCAGTGCGGTGAGAACGCCCAACGCGATGGCCGCCATGCCGGGAAGATAGGCTTTTTCGAGCCAGATCTCGGCGAGGTCCGAATGCGACTGCAGGTACTCCGCGCGCAACAGCGCATGCGTGTACGGCAGCGACAGGGCCAGCGCGGTCAGCGTGGCGACAAACGCCCAGCGCACGCGGCCCAATGTCACGCAGAGCAGCGGGAAGGCGAGGTAGAAAACTTCTTCGATCGACAGCGACCAGAGCACGTCCCAGCCGCCCGCGAGATAGTTGTAGCGCGCTTCGTAGACGTTCAGGTAGAGGCCAAAGGTCGAAGCGATCGCGCCGGCCAGCGATTGCCCGGGTTTGTCGATGACGAAATTCGGCACGCCGGCAAGATGGAACGCGGCGAACAAGGCGACGACGAGCACGAGCGTGGGCAGGATGCGCGAAGCGCGAAGCAGATAGAACTGTCGCAGCGATGTGCGCGGCAACTCGCCCCAGCGTTCGAGCGAGCGGCGTGCGATCAGGAAACCGGAGATGACGAAGAAAAGGAATACCGACTCGTAGCCGTTCCAGTTCAATCCGCGCAGAAGCCAGATCGGCAGAATCTGCGCCAATGCGGTTTTCGCGAGCGGAATGCGGATGCCGAGGTGGTTGAAGACGACGAGCAGAATCGACGCGCCGCGCAAAGCATCGATGCCGCGGTTGCGATCGCGCGTTGCCGCGCCAGGCGGCAGGGAACGGGGATTCAAGGATGGGGATTCCGCAGAGGCGAGCGTCGCGGCGTCAGCCTGGCCCGAGGCTGGCGAGATCGCGCTTGGCCGCGTCGAGCCAGCGCGCTTCCTTGCGCCGGTAGTAGATCGGCGAGACTTTCGCGCGCTTGAGCATGTCGTTGAACACCTCGCGCGCCTCGCGGAAGTGCGAGCGCTGCACGAGCAGCGTCGCGTAGCGGTAGCGCGCCTCCTCGCCGGGATAGCTCGTCGAAAGATCGCGATAGCGCGCGAGCGCCACGTCGGGATCGCCGAGCGCCTCGTCGATGCGCGCGCGCAGCAGGTCGGCGTCGTTCGAGCGCAGTTGCGGATTCGCGGCGTAGAGCTTGTCCACGGTTTCTTTGGCGCCGGCGAAATCGTCGAGGCCGACCTGCGCGCGGGCGAGGCCGATCGAGAAACCGGCGTCGTTCGCGTTGATCCCGGTCAGGATCGAGCGGTACAGCTCGGCGGCGTTGGCGTAGTCGGCGAGGTTGAGACATTCCTCCGCCAGCGCGCGGCGGTTGTCGACCGTATCGGCGAGTTCGAGACGCTGTTCGATCTGCTTGCGCCGGCGTTCGGGCGCCACGGTGTCGAGTACTTTCGTCGCGGTCTTGCGCGCGCGCGGGTCGTGGCGCAGGTCGGGCAGCACGTTCGCGATCACGTAGATGGCGACGCCGAGGAACGAGCCGATCAGGATGATCCAGATCCAGTACAGCTCGCGGCGCGTGCGCACGACGTGCACGGCGCAGGCGACCTGCAGGGCGAGCGAAACGAGGACGAGTATCGGCATGGGCGCGGATCATAACAAACCGCGTCATGCGTGATTCGCTCGCCGCATCGAAGATTTCTAACGCAGATCAGGACGGATTTGCAAAGCATCGACGCGGATAGAGCAAAACTGAAAAGCTCTATCCGCGTAGATCCGCTTTTATCCGCTCTGATCCGCGGTAAATGCTCTTGTTTTGGACGTGATGGGGCGATCAGTTCGGCGGCCGCTCGCCGCTGAATTTCTGCGCGCTCGCGCCGTCGACCGTGCCGATCGTCGCGCTGTCGCTGACCCACAACTCCACTTCACGCTTGAACTTCAGCGTGCCCTGCACGACCGCATGCGGGCCGATCACGATGCGCGGCTTGCGCGAGCTGGAGGAGAACCAACTGTGGTTCTCGTCGACGAAGATGCCGCCCTCGACGCGCGAGTTCGCGCCGACGGTGATGTCACCGTTGACCGTGTCGATGCCACCGCCGACGTGCGCGGCGTCGAGCTGGATGCTGCCGTTGACGTTCGATGCCTTGCCGGCTACGTCGGCCCCTTGTTCCAGCGTGATCGAGCCGTTGACGACGGTGACGGCCTTGCCAACCTTGGCGTTGGCGCCGAGTTTGATGCCGCCATTCACCGACTCGACCGAATCCAGCGTCGAGCCCGCGCCGACGTGGATGCCGCCGTTGACCGTTTCCGCGCTCTTCACGTGCGCGTTCGCGCCGATGCGGATGCCGCCATTGACCGTGGTCAGCTTGCCGCCGTTGGCGCCGTCGTCGACGGCGATGGCGCCGTTGACCTTGTCGACGTCGCCCTGATCGTCGGCGAACGCGGGTGCGGCGAAGCCGAGCGCAAGCAACAGAGCGAGCTTGATGCGGATCATGGGAGTCTCCCTGGTGTGGTGTAAGCCTATCTTCAGATGCGGCAGCGATGGAAACGGTTTAGTTGCCGTCGGCACGAAGCCGAATTCCGTTACCATGGCGAGCATACCGCCGTACCGTTCAAGGAAACTCGCAGTGCCCGCTCCGAAACCCGTCCTTCTGTTGATCCTCGATGGCTGGGGCCATCGCGACGACCCCGCCGACAACGCGCTTGCGCAGGCCAAGCTGCCGACCTGGCGGCACCTGCTCGCGACGTATCCGCACACGCTGGTGGAAACGCACGGCCGCTTCGTCGGACTGCCCGACGGGCAGATGGGCAATTCCGAAGTCGGCCATATGAACATCGGCGCCGGCCGCATCGTCTATCAGGATCTGACCCGCATCGACGCGGCGATCGAGGACGGCAGCTTTTACGCCAATCCCGCCCTGGTCGGCGCCTGCACCGCGGCGAAGGCATCCACCCTGCACGTGTTCGGTCTGCTCTCGCCCGGTGGCGTGCACAGTCAGGAAGAACACATTTTCGCCATGCTTGATCTGGCCAGGCGCCACGGTGTCGCCCGCGTCGCCGTGCATGCTTTCCTCGACGGCCGCGACACGCCGCCGCAAAGCGCGCGCGCCTCGCTGGAAAAATTGCAGGCGAAATGCGTCGCGCTCGGCAACGCACACATCGCCACGGTCAGCGGCCGCTACTACGCAATGGATCGCGACAAGCGCTGGGAGCGCGTCAAGCTGACCTGGGACGCGATCGTCGATGCGCAGGCCGGGTTCCATGCCGACGATGCGCTCGCGGCACTCGCTGCCGCCTACGCGCGCGGCGAGACCGACGAGTTCATCAAGCCGACGGTGATTGGCGCCGGCGCGAAGATCGCCGATGGCGACGCGGTGATCTACATGAACTTTCGCTCCGATCGTGCGCGCCAGCTGACCCAGGCTTTCGTCGATACCAAGTTCGCCGGGTTCGAGGCGCGCAAGCCCAGGCTGTCCGCATTCGTCACCCTGACCGAGTACAGCGCCGATTTGCCGGTGACCGCGATCGCCTACCCACCGCAGTCGCTGACGAATTCGCTTGGCGAATATCTCGCAGCGCAGGGTCTGAGTCAGCTGCGCATCGCCGAAACCGAGAAGTACGCGCACGTGACCTTCTTCTTCTCCGGCGGTCGCGAGCAACCGTACGCGCACGAGGAACGCATCCTCGTGCCGAGCCCGAAAGTCGCGACCTACGACCTGCAGCCGGAAATGAGCGTGCCCGAGGTCGCCGACAAGCTCGTCGCGGCGATCCGCGGCCAGCACTACGACTTCATCGTCTGCAACATCGCCAATGCCGACATGGTCGGCCACACCGGCAAACTGGCCGCGGCGATCCAGGCCGCCGAAGCGGTCGACGCGGCACTGGCGAAAATCCTCGCCGCGATCCTCGACGCCGGCGGCGAGATGCTGATCAGCGCCGACCACGGCAACTTCGAGCAGATGCTCGATGAAAACGGCGTGCCGCACACCCAGCACACCGTCGGCCCGGTGCCGTTGGTCTATGTCGGGCGCAAGGCGACGCTCGATCACGGCGCGCTGCGCGACCTCGCGCCGACCGCGCTGGCGCTGATGGGGCTGGCGCAACCGGCGGAGATGACCGGTCATTCGCTCGTGCGCCTCGCTTGAATCGGGTTCCACTGCTCCGCTTTTTCTCATCATTCCGGCGACTGCGGGCGCAGTCGCGCGCGCGAACATTCGCGCAGCGATTGGCTCGAAGGGCGGGCGCCGGGATGGCGCGAGCAAAGCCGGAATCCGGTGTCTTTGTTTTTGATCATGGGTTGGTTAGGAGCCACAACTTCCACCCGTCCTGCGGACGAGCGGGTGACTTTCTCTTGCTCGCGCAAGACCAAGTCACCAAAGGGAGCACGCCCCAGCGCCCTGCACCCGTTGCGCGTCCTGCCCAAAGGGTGCGCGACATCGGCCGGGTTCCGCTGATTGCACATCCCCGTGCAACGGCGGAATGCGTGCGATCCTCGCGCGCACCCCTTCGGGGCCTTGTCGACCGCTGCCGCCGCGAGGCGATGGGGAGCCGAAAGCAGAAGCAGCACGCTCCAGCGCGCCAAGCTTCGGCACTTGATCCGTCTTTTGGCCTTCGGGTCCCCGTTTGCGGCGGCGAGGGCGTGACGGAAACGTCCGCAGGATCGCGCGCAGGAGGCGTACGGAAAGGCGAAGGGAGGCGGTCAGAGAAAATCAAAAGCCAAGATAAGAACTGGATTCCTGCCTGCGCGGGAATGACAAGCAAAGCCGCTGCGGCGATCACGTTGATGCTTCTGGTTTCATCGGGCATGCGTCCAGCCCACGCGCAAAGCGACGAAACCCAGCACGCCGCGCAGGAGGCGCAAACCCGGGAAAAACTGGAAGCCATCCGCACCGAAATCAAGAAAATCGTCGACGCGCAGAAGGAAACCGGCGCGCAGAAGGATGCTGCGGTCGCTGCGTTGCGCGAGCAGGATCTCAAAGTCGCCGCGACAGCGAAGGACTTGCGCGCCATCGAGCAGAAGCTTGCCGACCAGCAGGACAAGCTGCGGCAACTGGAAGCCCGGCGCGATGCGCTCGACATCAAGCTCGCCGCGCAGCGCGAGACGCTGGCGGCGTTGCTGCGTTCGGCCTACGTGGTCGGCCGGGGCGAAGAACTGAAGCTGCTGCTCGCGCAGGAAGACATCGCCAAGATCGGCCGCATGCTCGAATACTTCCACTACTTCGAGCGCGCACGCGTCGGCCAGATCCAGGCCTTGCTCGAGGATCTCGACGCGCTCGCCCAGGTGCACAGGGCAATCGACACCGAGACCACGCAACTCGCCGCGACGCGCGCGCAACGCGCCGACGAGGCCGGGCAACTCGACGTCGAGCGCATGCAACGTGCGCAGGCGCTGGCCGACCTGGAGAAGCAACTCAAGTACGACCAGGCGCGCCTCGCCGCGCTTGGACAGGACGAAAAGGCGCTATCCGACCTGCTCGCCAAGCTGCGCGATGTGTTCGCCGACATCCCCAGGCAACTCGCCGGTGCGGAACCGTTCGCCTCGCAACGTGGTCGATTGAACTGGCCGGTACGCGGCAAGGTGTTGAACGGGTTCGGCGCACGGGCGGGCGAGCGCGTCAGCAGCGGCATCGTGATCGCGGCAGCGGCCGGTGCCGAGGTGCATGCGGTGTCGCACGGACGCGTTGTGTTCGCCGACTGGATGCGCGGCTACGGCCTGCTCCTGATCCTCGATCACGGCGACGGGTACCTGAGCCTGTACGGCTACAACGAAACCCTGCTCAAGGACGTCGGCGACTGGGTCAACGCGAACGAAACCATCGCGACCAGCGGCAGTACCGGCGGACAAAAGACGCCGGGGACGTATTTCGAACTGCGCGCGCAGGGCAAGCCGATCGATCCGCGCGCCTGGCTCAAGCCTTGATTGCCGTGCGACGGGCCGCATGCAGGGCAAGACGGCCGTGCGACGCACGAAGCGCAGGAGTAGATTCCGCTCGTGTCCGCGCGCTTCGATCCGATGCGTTTATGTTCTACTGCTCATGCTGATTCCCTAGGTGCATTCCATGTCGGCCAAAGTCCTCGCTGTTGCCTTCGTCGCCGTTGCCGGCCTCACTCTCGCCCGCGCCGACGAGGCCCGACCCGACGCGCCCCCCGCGCCCGCGAACGAGGCGGCGAAGAAAGTCACCGTCGACATCAACGACGTGCGCCAGTTCGCCGCCGTGTTCGCGCTGGTCAAACAGGCGTACGTCGAGCCGGTCGACGACAAGACCCTGTTGCAGTCGGCGGTCAAGGGCCTGCTCGCCAACCTGGATCCGCACAGCGAGTATCTTGACGAGAAGGCGATGGCCGAGCTGTCCGAGGACACCACCGGCAGCTACAACGGCCTCGGCATCGAAGTGCTCACGGTCGACGGCAGCTTGCGCGTGGTCGCGCCCATCGACGACTCGCCGGCCGAGCGCGGCGGGATCAAGCCGGGCGACACGATCGTGCGCATCGACGGCAAGCCGATCACCTCGGAGAACGCGGGCGAGGCCTCGAACATGCTGCGCGGCAAGGTCGGCAGCCAGGTCACGCTCGGCGTGGTCCACGAGGGTGCGAGCGCACCGGTCGAGATCAAGCTCACACGCCAGCCGATCCGCGTCGCGAGCGCGCGCGCGCGCTGGGTCGAACCCGGTTATGCCTATCTGCGCATCGCCCAGTTCCAGGAGGACACCGGCTCCGAGGTCAAGCGCAAACTGGCCAAGTTGCGCGACAAAAGCCAGCCGGGCGGCGGCGAGCGGATCCGGGGTCTCGTGCTCGACCTGCGCAGCAATCCCGGTGGCCTGCTCACCTCTGCAGTCGAAGTCAGCGATGATTTCCTTGACTCGGGCCTCATCGTCACGACCAAGGGCCGGCTCAAGCAGTCCGACCTCGCCTTCAACGCGACGCCCGGCGACCTGATCGACGGCGCACCTATCGTCGTGCTCACCGACAACGGCACCGCCTCGGCCGCCGAAATCGTTGCCGGAGCGCTCAAGGACAACCACCGCGCGCTGATCATGGGCCGGCGCACGTTCGGCAAGGGCTCGGTGCAGACCGTGCTGCCACTCGACGAGACGCATGCGATCAAGCTCACCACGGCGCGTTACTACACGCCGAGCGGCATCTCGATCCAGGCCGCGGGCATCCAGCCCGACATCGAACTGGGCGACCTCAAGCTGGTCGCGCGCGACACGCCGCCGAGCTTCATCACCGG